>CAZJFH010000005.1:0-105517 GCA_964545205.1 uncultured Rhodospirillaceae bacterium | reverse complement strand
CGGGCAGCTGGCCGCCCTCGCCGGGCTTGGCGCCCTGGGCCATCTTGATCTGGATGTCGTCGGCGTTGACCAGGTACTCGGTGGTGACGCCGAAGCGGCCCGAGGCGACCTGCTTGATCGCCGAGCGCATCGAATCGCCGTTGGGCAGCGGCTTGAAGCGCTCGGGCTCCTCGCCGCCCTCGCCGGTGTTCGACTTGCCGCCGAGGCGGTTCATCGCCACCGCCAGCGTGCTGTGGGCCTCGCGGCTGATCGAGCCGAACGACATCGCGCCGGTGGCGAAGCGCTTGACGATCTCGCTGGCCGGCTCGACCTCGTCGAGCGGCACCGGCTCGGCGGCGAGCCTGAAGTCGAACAGGCCGCGCAGGGTCAGCAGGCGCTCGTTCTGCTCGTTGATCAGGCGCGCGAACTCGCGGTAGCGCTCGCGGCTGTTGCCGCGCACGGCGTGCTGGATGGCGGCGATCGAGTCCGAGGTCCAGGCGTGGTCCTCGCCGCGCAGGCGCAGGGCGTATTCGCCGCCGACGTCGAGCATGTTGCGATAGATCGGCGCGTCGCCGTAGGCCAGCGCGTGCCGGCGCACCGACTCCTCGGCGATCTCGTCGAGGCCGACGCCCTCGACCGTGGTCGCGGTGCCGGCGAAGTACTTGTCGACGAAGCCGCGCGACAGGCCGACCGCGTCGAAGATCTGGGCGCCGCAATAGGACTGGTAGGTCGAGATGCCCATCTTGGCCATCACCTTGAGGATGGCCTTGTCGATCGCCTTGATGAAGCGCTTCTGGACCTCGTAGGTCGAGAGCTGCTCGGGCAGGGTCGGCCGCATGTGCTCCAGCGTCTCGAAGGCGAGGTAGGGATTCACCGCCTCGGCGCCGTAGCCGGCCAGGGTGCAGAAGTGATGCACCTCGCGCGCCTCGCCGGTCTCCACGACCAGGCCGACCTCGGTGCGCAGGCCGGTGTCGACCAGGTGGTGATGCACGGCCGAGGTCGCCAGCAGCGCCGGCACCGGCACCCGGCTGGCCGAGACGGCGCGGTCGGACAGGATCAGGATGTTGTAGCCCTGGCGCACCGCGCGCTCGGCCTCGGCGCAGATCGCGTCGAGCCGCGGCGCCAGCCCGCCGGCGCCTTCCGAGGCGCACCAGGTGCAGTCGACGGTCAGCGAGCGGAACGGATTGTCCTTCATCTCGCCGATGCCGCGCACCTTCTCGAGGTCCTCGTTGGTGAGGATCGGCTGGCGCACCTCGAGCCGCATGCGGTTGCCGCCCTCGTTCAGCCCCAGCAGGTTGGGCCGCGGGCCGATCAGCGACACCAGGCTCATCACCAGCTCCTCGCGGATCGAATCGATCGGCGGGTTGGTGACCTGGGCGAAGCACTGCTTGAAATAGCCGTAGAGCAGCTTGGACTTCGACGACAGCACCGCGATCGGCGTGTCGCAGCCCATCGAGCCGACCGCCTCCTGGCCGGTGACGGCCATCGGGGTGAGCAGGAACTTCAGCTCCTCCTGGGTGTAGCCGAAGGCCTGCTGGCGGTCGAGCAGGGTGTCGGTGTCGAGCGGGTGGCCGTCCTTGATCGGCGGCAGCTCCTCGAGCACGATCTGGGTGCGCGCCAGCCAGTTGGCGTAGGGCTTGGCGCCGCACAGCTCGGCCTTGATCTCGGCGTCGTCGATGATGCGGCCCTGCTCGAGGTCGATCAGCAGCATCTTGCCGGGCTGCAGGCGCCACTTCTTGACGACCTTGGCCTCGTCCGGCACCAGCACGCCCATCTCGGACGCCATCACCACCATGTCGTCCTCGGTGATGTAGTAGCGCGCCGGGCGCAGGCCGTTGCGGTCGAGGGTGGCGCCGATCTGGCGGCCGTCGGTGAAGCACACCGCCGCCGGGCCGTCCCACGGCTCCATCAGCGCGGCGTGGTACTCGTAGAAGGCGCGGCGGCTCTCGTCCATCAGCGGGTTGCCGGCCCAGGCCTCGGGCACCAGCATCATCATCGCGTGGGCCAGCGAGTAGCCGCCGGCGACCAGCAGCTCCAGCGCGTTGTCGAAGCAGGCCGAATCCGACTGGCCCTCGGGGATCAGCGGCCACAGCTTGGCGAGGTCGTCGCCGAGCAGGTCGGACTTCATCGACTCGCGCCGCGCCGCCATCCAGTTGACGTTGCCGCGCAGCGTGTTGATCTCGCCGTTGTGGCAGATCATCCGGAACGGATGCGCCAGGCTCCATTTCGGGAAGGTGTTGGTCGAGAAGCGCTGGTGGACCAGCGCCAGCGCCGAGACCATGCGCGCGTCGTCGAGGTCGCGGTAGTAGGCGCCGACCTGGTCGGCCAGCAGCATGCCCTTGTAGACGATGGTGCGGCTGGAGCAGGAGGGGACGTAGAAGTCCTCGGCCTCGGGGCCGAATCCGGCGACGGCCAGCTCGGCGCGCTTGCGGATCACGAACAGCTTGCGCTCGAAGGCGTCCTGGTCCTTGCAGGCGGCGCCGCGGCCGATGAAGAGCTGGCGCACCACCGGCTCGGTCGGCAGCACCGACTCGCCGAGGCCGGAATTGTCGACCGGCACGTCGCGCCAGCCGAGCGCGACCTGGCCTTCCTCGGCGACCACGGCCTCGACGGCGGCCTCGCAGCGCGCGCGCACGGCGGCGTCCTGCGGCAGGAACAGCATGCCGACGCCGTATTCGCCCTCGGCCGGCAGCGCGATGCCGGCATCGCCGCAGACGGCGCGCAGGAACGCGTCCGGGATCTGCAGCAGGATGCCGGCGCCGTCGCCGGCCAGCGGATCCGCGCCCACCGCCCCGCGATGAGTCAGGTTGACCAGGATTTCCAGGCCTTTGCGGACGATGTCGTGCGATTTGCGGTTCTTGATGTCGGCGACGAAGCCGACCCCGCACGCATCATGTTCGTTCCGCGGGTCGTAGAGACCCTGGCTCGGAGGAAAACCAGATCCGCTCATCTGCAAAAACTTTCCTTGTGAACACCGAAGGGGAGCCAGGCTCCGCTCAAAAGGAGTCTTGGATAACAAGGTTGCGTATCCATTGCCAAGCTTTTCCTAATCGGAAAGATTTGGCTTCGCGGAGCGGATAGGCGCCCCCCATCCGATCGGGGAGGAGGCGCGGAAACCGGCGGTTGCCCGAGGCTCGTCGGCGGAAAACGTCAGGAATGCTGCCGCATCCCGGGGTCGGGGACGCAACCCCGGCGTTTATCGGCCGATCGCGGCGACGCCGGGCCGCCAGGCATGCCGCGCGACGATATGCCGCATGTCCGGATCGGGATCAGCCCCACGGGCCGCGGCGGTCGTCGTCGCGGCGCGGCCGGGTGGTCGGCACGCTGCCGCCGCGCCGCCGGACCGATCCGGGCGGCAGCACCTCGAACGGGCGCGAATGCGGGCGGTCGAACAGCCGCACCTCGCGGCGCTTGAAGAACGGGATCAGCGCCGCGCCGGCGACGAAGCCGCCGACATGCGCCCAGAAGGCGACGCCGCCCTGGTCGGCGGCCGCCGACCAGCCGCTGACGAACTGCATCACGAACCAGATGCCGAGCACGATCATCGCCGGCACGTTGAGCAGACGTATATAGAGAAAGATGACCAGCAGCACCCGCACGTTCGCCTTCGGATGCAGCAGGATGTAGGCGCCGAGCACGCCGCCGATGGCGCCCGAGGCGCCGATCATCGGGATCGTCGCCAGCGGCGCCGCCGCCGACTGGACCAGCGCCGCCGCCGCGCCGCACAGCAGGTAGAAGACGAGAAAGCGGCCGTGGCCCATCGAATCCTCGACGTTGTTGCCGAAGATCCACAGGAACAGCATGTTGCCGGCCAGATGCATCCAGCCGCCGTGCAGGAACATCGAGGTGAAGACGCTGGCCCAGCCCGGCACCAGATAGAGCTCGGTCGGCAGCTCGGCATGGCCGAACAGCACCGCCGGGATGACGCCGAGCGAGAACACCGCCGCCCGCTCGAGGCCCTCGGGCAGCGACAGCTGCCACAGGAACACGGCGACGCAGGCCGCGATGAAGGCCCAGGTCAGGAACGGCGTGCGGTCGGTCGGGTTGTCGTCCCACAGCGGCAGCGTGAACATGCGCCGACGGTAGAACGCCGCCGGCGCGCGCGCAAGCCACGCGGCGGTGCTATCCCGGATAGCCGCCCCGGCCGGCCGCAGGCCGGTCAGGCGGCGGGCCAGGACGGCGTGGCGATGCCGCTGCCCAGATCGACCTCCGCCAGGCGGCGGCGCACCTCCATCAGCCTTTCGAGCAGGGCCGGCTCGGCGCGGCCGTAGGCCTCGGCGTCGGGTCGGCGCGCCACCACCACGCCCAGCAGCTCGGTGATGGCGTTGCCGATCGAATTCTGCGAGATGGTGACGATCAGCGCGCCGGCGTCGTTGCGGTAGACGAGCTGCTTGAAGGCCGGCTGCCAGCGGATGGCGTTGGCGTATTTCGCGTCGGTGATGCAGCGGTCGCGCACCATCTTGGCGGTCTTCAGGAAGTCGTTGTCGTGCAGCAGGCGGCGGCGCACCAGGTCGGGGAAGTGGATGCCCGGCGGCATCGGCGAGTTGCGGGTCGAGACCTGGCCGAAGAAGGTGCGGTAGAAGTCGATGAAGCCCTTGAGGATGTCGTCGTATTCCTGCCAGAAGCGGATGTCCTTCAGCGCCTCGGCGCCGCCCTCGACCTCCCAGCTGGGCAGGCCCTGCGGGTAGCCGGTCAGCGCCAGGCGGCACTCGCCCTTCTCGCACGGGCGCAGGATCTTCAGGTCGAGGCCGGCGAAGAAGCGCCGGTAGACCTCGCGCATGTGCGCCTGGAACAGCGAGTGCTGGCCGCCGTCGGTCAGGTTGGGATTGTCCGGATCCGCCAGCGGCGCGGCGCGCAGTTCGTCCTTGTCGAAGACGATGAAGTGGTTGTGCAGCATGCGGATGCTGGGCACCCCCGGCGAGCTCAGCGGCCAGGTGGCGTCGAGGCTGGCCTCGCCGGCCAGCACCAGGTGGCGCTCGGGGTCGGGAAACTGCTCCAGCATGTAGTCGAGGATCACCTGGTTCATGCGGTTCCACACCGCCCTGACCGCCTCGGGCACCTGAGTCCGCCGCACCGGACGGCCGAGCGGGTCGAGGATCGTCTTCGACGTGTCGTAGATGATCGAGGTGTCGAACAGGTTGGAATGCCCCAGCGCCTTGCGGTACAGCAGCAGCCCCTCGGGGTTGCGCAGCAGGCCGTTGTTGCTGGTGAGGTCCTCGAGGTTCTCGGTGCTGTTGAAGAACTCGTTGGCCGACAGCCCCTCGGGCACCGTCAGCGGGATCGGTCGAAACGGCGTGACGACCTGGCGCGGCCCTGACGGCAGCATGGAGCCCCCTCGTGTTCATGCGGTCGGGAGCGTTAGTTTAGCAAGTGCTGATGAAGGAGCAAGGTTCCGGCGACGGCGTCAGGCGCACGTCGACCAGCCGCACCACCGCGGCGCCGAACGAGCTGCCGATCTCGGCGCGGACCGGCAGCGGCAGGCCCAGCGTCTCGGGCCTCGGCGGCGCGAACCAGAGCTCGGCGGTGTTGGTGGTCGGCCGCGGCGTGTACCAGCGCGGCTTGGCGCCGCCGGCCAGCGGTCGCAGCCGGACCACGACCCTGGTCGCCGGCCCGGAATACAGCGGCTCGGAGAGCTCGGCCGCGGCCAGTCGCACGACCGCGACGTCGTAGCGGCGGCGGCCGTCGAACACCGGCACGACCCTGCCCTCGCCGTCTTCGCTGGCCAGCGCCAGGGCGAGGCCGGCGGTCAGCGGATCGACGCTGCCGGCGGCCAGCGCCGGCGGCACCGGCTCGCGATCGTCCGCGGCGGCCTCGGGCTCGACCGCGAAACGCGGCGGCCCGGCAGCGGGATAGGTGCCGCGCACCCGGCGCTCGCGGCCGCGCCAGACGTTGTCGACGCGGTGCGCCTCCGGCCGCGGCCGGCCGTCGACCAGCGCCCCGGTGGTCTCGGCCCGCGAGCGGAACTCGGTGACGTAGCCGATCAGTCCGGTGGTCTCGATCAGGCTGCGCATGCGGTAGTCCGCCCCGTCGCGCGCCACGCGCACGGTGACGGTGCCGACGTGGAAGCCGCCGGCATGGGCGTCGTAGACCAGGGTCAGTTCGGCGGCGGCGGCGGCGAACGAGACCAGCAACGCCAGGCAGGCCGAAAGGAATGGTAGCGCGCGGGGCATCGAGGCGGCAGACTTCGGGGCTTCGAGGCCGAGGATCATGCCGGCCGCCGCAGGGAAAGACAAGGATGCCGCCGAAGAACAACCCTTTGAAGCTCAACCCGCTGCAGCTCAAGACGCTGACGCTGCTGCAGGAACTCGCCCGCCATCCCGAGACCTCGTCGGCCGATCCCGAAACCGGCGAGGTGATCATCACCCGCCTGCCGCGGCCGCACGGCAACCACTTCCATGTCGGCGCGCGCGTGGTGATGACGGCGGACGCCACCGGCCTGCAGAACCCCGCCGCCTGGGCGGCGCTGGAGCGCAAGGGCCTGATCCGCGGCGCCTTCCCGCATGCGGTGACGCTGACGAAAGACGGCGTCGCCTACGACACCGGCCTGCGCGACAAGATCCTGCACGGGTCGGATCACTAGGGTCATTTCGAACCACAGAGACACAGCGCAGAGAGGGCACGGAGGGGCGCCCTCCAGACCCGCAGGTGCGTGTTTCCCCCTCTCCCCTCGGGGGAGAGGGCCGGGGTGAGGGGGTGTCGGCGCCTGATCGGGCGGAGGGATCACCCTCACCCTCCCAGCCCTGCGGGCCGGGCCCCTCCCTCTCCCCTCAAGGGAGAGGGACATTCAGCCGATGCGGAGGCCGGTCGGGTCGGATCATTGGCGCAAATTCGAACCACAGAGACACAGAGGCACAGAGAGGGCACGGAGTGGCGCCCTCCAGACCCGCAGCGCTTCCCCGCCCCGCCAAAGAACTGCGCGTCTGGAGACGCGCGCTCCGCAGGATCGGAGTGTTTTTCTCTGTGGCTTCTCGGTGTCTCTGTGCCTCTGTGGTGAGCGTCACCCGCCGATGCGCAGGCCGGTCGGGTCGGATCATCGACGCCAATTCGAACCACAGAGACACAGAGGCACAGAGAGGGCACGGAGGGGCGCCCTCCAGACCCGCAATGCTTCCCCGCCCCGCCAAAGAACTGCGCGTCTGGAGACGCGCGCTCCGCAAGATCAAAGTGTTTTTCTCTGTGGCTTCTCGGTGTCTCTGTGCCTCTGTGGTGAGCATCACCCGCCGATGCGCAGGCCGGTCTTCTTGAGGATCTTCGTCGAGTAGAGCACGTCGTGGCCGCGGCAGGCGGGGCCGAGCAGGTCGGCCATCTCGGCGCGGCGGGCCTCGACCGCGTCGCGGGTCTTGGCGTGGACCATGGCGAACAGGTTGTAGGGCCAGCCGGGATGGCGCGGGCGGTGGTAGCAGTGCGAGACGTAGTCGAGCGCCGCCAGCGCCCGGCCCTTCTCGGCGATCAGGGCGTCGTCGACGTCCCACACCGTCATGCCGTTGAAGGCGTAGCCGAGCGCGTAGTGGTTGGGCACGGCGCCGATGCGGCGGATGACGCCGGCGGCCAGCATCGCCCGGACGCGTTCGATGACCTCGGCTTCCGAGGCGCCGACCTGTTCGGCGACGACGGCGTAGGGCCGCGGGTCCAGCGGCAGGCCGGCCTGGGTCGCCAGCACGATGCGGCGGTCGAGATCGTCGCCGCTCATGCCTCGAACCTCAGGTCGACGTGGAATTCCTCGAGCTTGGGGACCGCGAGCACCCGCAGGCCGGTCGCGGCCTCGATCTCGGCGACGACCTCGGCGACCCGCTCGGGGCGCTCGGTGGCGATCACGAACCACATGTTCCAGGCGTGCGTGCGGGCGTAGTTGTGCGCCACCTCGGGGAAGCCGTTGACGATCTCGGCGACCTCGTCGAAGCGCTCCTCCGGCGCCGCCAGCGCCGCCAGGCAGAAGGCGCCGCCCATGCGCTCGATCTGGTACATCGGCCCGAAGCGGGTCAGCACGCCCTCGGCGCGCAGGCGTTTCAGGCGGGCGATCAGGTCGTCCTCGGCCAGGCCGAGCGCGGCGGCGGCCTCGGCGAAGGGCCGCTCGCAGACCGGAAAGCCGCCCTGCAGCGCGTTGACGACGCGCCGGTCGGCGTCGTCGAGCGCGACCGGCGCCTGGCGCTCGCCGCGCGCCATCAGACGGCCGCGCCGTAGCGGGCGCCGCGCTGCTTGAAGCGGCGGCGGCTGAACAGCAGCTCGCGCGGCAGATCGGCGATGTCCAGGGCCTCGGCCATGCGCGCCACCTGCTCGACGACGAGGTCGCGGTCGCGGCCATGGACCATGGCGAACAGGTTGTAGCGCCAGTCCGGCAGGCGGCGCGGCCGCTGGTAGCACAAGGTCACGCAGGGCTGCGCCGCCATCGCGCGGCCGACGGCGGCGACGCGGTCGTCGGGCACGTCCCACACGGTCATCGCGTTGGCGCGGTAGCCGAGCTCGTGATGGCGCACGACGATGCCGAAGCGCTTGATGACGCCGGAATCCCGCATCGCCTGCAGCCGTTCGATGGCCTCGTCCTCGCCGCAGCCGGCGACGGCGGCGACGGCGGCGAACGGCCGCTCGGTCAGCGGCAGGCCGTCCTGCACGGCGGCGATCAGCCGGCGGTCGAGGGCGGTCAGCTCCATGCGATCGGGAATCCGAGATCGATGTGGTATTCGGCCTCCAGCGGCAGGTCGAGCACCGCGATGCCGGTGCGCTCGGCGATGTCGGCCAGCACGCCGTCGAGACGGGCGCGGTCCGGGGCCGTGACCACGAACCACAGCGTCAGCTCGTGCTCGCGCTCGTAGTTGTGGTTGACCTCGGGATAGCCGCTGACCAGCTCGGCGACCGCGTCGAGCCGCTCGGCCGGCACCGCCATCGCCGCCAGCGTGCTGGCGCCGATCCGGTTGGGCGCGAAGACCGGGCCGATGCGGCTGAGCGTGCCGTCGGCGGCGAGGTTCGCCAGCGCCTGGATCACCGCCGCCTCGTCGACGCCGAGTTCGGCGGCCATCGCGGCGTAGGGCCTGGGCGTGAGCGGCACGCCGTGCTGGAAGCGGTCGATCAGGCGGCGCTCGATCTCGCCGAGTCCGCTGCCTTCGATCGCCAGCGCGCAGGCCGCCGTGCCCATGCTCAGTAGCCCACCCGATTGGCACGGTCGGTGAAGAAGATGCCCGAGGGCTTGCGCGCCGGCAGGGTCGCCAGCTTCTCGAAGCTGCGGGTGTCGTAGACCTCGACGGAATCGGTGTCGCGCACCGAGACCCAGGCGTGCTCGCCGCGCGGCGTGAACTCGATGTGCAGCACCGCGGGACCCGGCTTGAAGGTATGCACCACCGTGCGCGACGGCACGTCGATGACCTGGACGGTGTCGTTGTTCGGGTGGGCGAAGTTGACCCACACCTGGCGGCCGTCGGGCCGCGCGATGACGAACACCGGCTGGGCGTGCACCGGGATGCGGCCGACCTCGGTCCAGGTCTTCTGGTCGAGGATCAGCACCTCGTGGCGGCCGACGGCCGGCACGTAGGCGAGGTCGCCCATGCTGGCCCAGCCTTCGAGATGCGGCATCTTGTAGACCGGCAGCGGCTGCTCGCCCTTGCCGTAGCCGTCGAGGATGCGCCTGACGCCGGCGTCGAGGTTCCACAGGTCGAGCAGCGCGACGCCGTCCTCGCCGAACAGCGCCGAGGCGTAGTAGCGGCCGTCCGGCGTGATCATGCCGTCGTAGGGCAGCCGGCCGATGTCGGGATATTTGCGGATCTTCGGCGCCTTGGGGTCGCTCATCTCGGCGACCCAGATCTCGCCGGAATCGTAGAGCGAGAACACGAAGCCGACGCCGGGCGCGTCGACCAGGCCGACGACCTTGCCCTGGACGCCGTCGGCGCCGACCGCCGGAATGTCGGCGACCATCTCGAGGGTCTTCGAATCGAACACCCGCACCCCGCCGGGCTCGTAGTTCGACACCGCCACCCAGCGGCCGTCCTGCGAGATGGCGCCGCCGATGGCGTTGCCGCCCTGGATGACGCGCTTGACGATGGTGCCGGTGAGCAGGTCGACCTTGGTCAGGCCGCCGTCGCGGCCGAACACGTAAGCGTAGCGGCCGTCGCGCGAGAACACCATCGTGGCATGCGACAGGTCGCCCAGGCCCTCGACCGTGCACAGCCGCGCCTTGGCCGAGGTGTCGACGATCTGCACGGCGCCGTCGGCGCGCTCGATGATCACGCCGAGATCGCCGGTGCCGCGCAAGCCGCCGCATTCGGCGGCGGCGGCGGCGGGGACCAGAAGGGGCAGCGCCAGGGCGGCGGCGGCCAGGGACCTACGAACCATGAACGTTTCCACTCCGCAGACGATCGACCAGCCACTGCGCCTCGGCCGGCGAGATCGAGAATTCCCAGGGCGGCATCGGCGTGCCGGGACGGCCGTACAGGATGGTGTCGACCAGCATGTCGTCGGGCTTGTCGGCCAGGGTCTTCGGCAGCAGCGCCGGGCCGAGCCCGCCCTTCAGCGTCAGACCGTGGCACGAACCGCAGTCCTGGACCAGAAGATACAGCAGTTGCTTCTGGCGTTCCGGTGCCGGGTCGGCCAACGCCGCGCCGGCCACCGTCGCGCCGCCGACCGCCAGCACGGCGGCGACGGCAGAGAGTGTCCTAAACACCGACCACATACTCCTCGAGACGCACCTTGACGGGTGCGGACTTGCTGCGCGCGGGCGCCAGCACGGCGGCGAGGTCGACGACGCGGCCGATCACGAACAGCACCGGCGCCTCGAGCCGCGCGTCCTCGACCGCGGCACAGACGTCCGACAGCTTGGCGACGACGGTGCGCTGGCGCGGCGTCGTGCCCTCGGCGATGGCGGCGACCGGCGTGTCGCCGGGCAGGCCGGCCTCGATCAGCTTGCCGCAGATGTGCGGCAGCATGCCGAGACCCATGTAGACGACCAGCGTGGTGTCGGGATCGGCCAAGCCGCGCCAGTCCAGGTTCAGCGCCCCGTCCTCGCGGGCATGGCCGGTGACGTAGCGCACGCTGGTGGCGACCCCGCGATGGGTCAGCGGGATGTTGGCCGCCGCCGTGCAGCCCGAGGCCGCGGTGACGCCGGGCACCACCTCGAAGCGGATGCCGTGCGCCGCCAGATGCTGCGCCTCTTCCGAGCCGCGGCCGAAGACGAACGGATCGCCGCCCTTGAGCCGCACCACGCGCTTGCCCGAGCGGGCGACGTCGACCAGCAACTGGTTGATCTCGTTCTGCGGCAGGGTGTGGCGTCCGGTCGACTTGCCGACGAACAGCCGGGCGGCGCCGCGCGGCACCAGATCCAGCACCTCGTCGGAGACCAGGCGGTCGTAGACCACCACCTCGGCCTGGCGCAGCAGGCGCACCGCCTTGACCGTCAACAGTTCCGGATCTCCCGGACCGGCGCCGACGAGGTAAACGCACCCGGTCATGCTGCAGCCTCCCCCTCGCATCCGCGGCTCCCTCCCCAGGAAATCCGCGCTTTTCCATGGAACGATTATCGTCTTCGCGCACCGGCCGGCACCTTGACGTATATCAAGCAGGGCCGCCGGACGCAGCCCCGGAAAAGACATACCCCGCACGGCCGGCGGGCCGTGCGGGGCGTCAAGTGCGGGACCGGCGCCGCCGTTACTGGGCGGGGGCGTTGATCGCCGCGTCGGGGTTGTCGAGCGCCAGGGTGTAGTCCAGCGACACGTGGTGGAACCGGGCGTCGCTGTGATCGTCGTGCACGGCGAAACCGACGGTGTAGGTCTTGCCGGGCTCGATCGAGACGTCGCCGGGCGCGTCCGACTTCAGCTTGCGCGTCATCGTGACCACCCACTTGTCGCCCTGCTTCTCGCCCGAGAAGGTGACGCCCTGGCCGCCGTCCATGACGCGCTCGGCCGCGACGTAGCCGTCTTCCGAGACGCCGCCGTTGCCGGACTTCCAGCGCAGCAGGTCGAGGAAGTAGCCCTCGCCGAACATCTTCTCGATCTCCTCGGCCGGCTTCAGCTTGTCCCAGCCGCCGCGCGGATTCGCCGAATTGTCGACGGCGATCTCGGTGCGGGTGCCGGGCAGGTACTTGGTGACGCCGTCGGCGACGTTCAGACGGTCCTTGAGAGCCGACGGGTCGGCCGGGGCATGCGGCATCGAGCGGGCGTCGTGGTGGCAGCTCTGCCAGCATGCCGAGCGGTCGGCGTCGGGCACGTTGCCGCCGTCGATCATCAGCGCCAGCTTGACCTCGTTCTCGGGATCCATCTTGCCGCCCTCGGCGAAGGGCACCGGCACGTGCGGATTGGCCGGGAACTCGAACCGCATGTACAGGTTCTCGGCGTCGTGGGTGGCGCGCACGGTCATCGGCAGGCCGCCGGGCTTGCCGGGGATCGGGGTCTCCTCGGCCTTCTCGCCGGTGACCATGCGGTTGCCCATGTCGGCCTGCTCGCCCTCGTGGCAGCCCGAGCACAGCTCGCCCTTCTTGGCGTAGGCGCGGGCGCCGCCGTGGTCGGTGCCTTCCAGCACCCATTCGTAGGAGGTCTGGCCGGGATAGAGGAGCGCGACCTCCTTCTCGCTGGCCTTGCTCCAGTCCACCGAGCCGCCGGCCGCCGGAGCGGCGGCGGCGGTGGCGGCCGCCGGGGTGGCGGTCACCGCGCCGGTCTGGGCCGGGGCCGCCGCGGCGGCCGGGGCGTCGATCTTGACCGCGTTGATCTCGACGTCGGGATTGTCGAGCGCCAGGCGGTAGTCGATCGAGACGTGGTGGAAGCGGGCGTCGGAGAAGTCGTCGTGAACCGCGAAGCCGACGGTGTAGGTCTGGCCGGGCGCGATCGAGACGTCGCCGGGCGCGTCCGACTGCAGCTTGCGGGTCATGGTGACGACCCACTGGTCGCCCTGCTTGGTGCCGACGAAGCTGACGCCCTGGCCGCCGTCCATGACGCGCTGGGCCGCGACGTAGCCGTCCTCGGAGACGCCGCCGTTGCCGGACTTCCAGCGCAGCAGGTCGAGGAACACGCCGTCCTTGAACGCCTGGTCGAGTTCGGCCTGCGGCTTCAGCTTGTCCCAGCCGCCCTGCGGGTTGCCCGAGATCTCGATCTCGGTGCGGGTCGAGGGCAGGTACTTGGTGACGCCCTGGCTGACGTCGAGGCGGTCGGCCAGCGCCTTCATCTTCTCGGCGTCGGGCGCGTCGGGCATCGAGCGGGCGTCGGAGTGGCAGGTCTGCCAGCAGCCCGACAGATCGGCCCGCTCGACCTTGCCGCCGTCGATCATCAGCGCCAGCTTGGCCTCGTTCTCGGCGTCCATCTTGCCGCCCTCGGCGAAGGGCACCGGCACGTGGGCGCCGACCGGCCAGGCGAAGCGCATGTACAGGTTGGTGCCGTCATGGGCGGCCTTGACGGTCAGCGGCACGCCGGGCGCCTTGCCGGGGATCGGCTGGTTCTCGGCCTTCTCGCCGGTGACCATCTTCTTGCCCATGTCGAACTGCTCGCCCTCGTGGCAGCCCGAGCAGGGCTCGCCCTTCTTGTAGGCGCGGGCGCCCCCGTGCTGCGGGCCGTTCTGGACCCATTCGTACGAGGTGTGGCCGGGATAGAGCAGCTTGACCTCGCGGCCTTCGATGGCGTCCCAGTCGATCGCCGGGGCGCCCGCGGCGGCGGCGGGGCCGGCGGCGGCCGGAGCGGCGGTGGTCAGCGAAGCCTGCACGGCCTTGGCCTTCGCGGCCGCCGCGGCGGCTTCGGCCTCGGCCTTCTCGGCGGCGGCCTTGGCGGCGGCCAGCGCGGCGAGGCGCTCGCGTTCCTGCTTCTGGTGCTCGGCCCAGGTCGGCAGCGGCGTTCCGTCCTCGTTCGGCTTGCGGTGGGCGATGCCCTTGTGGCAGTCGATGCAGGTCTGGCCGTCGGCGATCGCGGTCTCGTGCTGCTTGGCGGCGCGGCGCTTCTGGGCGTCGCCCTTCATCGCCGTGAAGCTATGGCAGTTGCGGCACTCGCGCGAGTTGGTCGCCTTCATGCGCTCCCACTCGTTGTTGGCGAGGATCGCGCGCTTGGCCTCGAACTTCTCGGGCGTGCTGATGGTTCCCAGGGCCTTGTGCCAGAGCTCCTTGCTGGCCTTGATCTTGCGGACGATCTTGTGCACCCACGGATCCGGCACATGGCAGTCCGGGCACGTCGCCCGCACGCCGGTGCGGTTCTCGTAGTGCACCGTCTGCTTGTACTCCTGGTAGACGGTGTCTTCCATCTCGTGACAGGAGATGCAGAACTCCATCGTGTTGGTGGCTTCCATCGCGGTGTTGAAGCCACCCCACGCGACGATGCCGCCGACGAAGATCACCGCGGCGCCGCCGATCGAGGCGCCCAGAATCCTCATGCTCATCAGCCGCTTGAACAGGCTCTTTCCAGCCATAAAGACTCCCCTCCCGCCGGCACTTGCCGCCCGGCGTCTTTGCCATAACCAGAATTGCGAACTCTTCCCTCTCGACCCGCCTCGCGGCCCGGCCCCGCCCCTCGACGCAGCCGCGGGTCCGCATGCAAGGCGGGCCCTGTTCATGGTCGGGATCATCTAGCGCCGGCCCAGCCGGCCCCACCTTGACTTTGATCAACTTCGGCGCCAGCAGTCGGATCGATGTCGGACAGCAACGCCGTCTCGTTTTCGACCAGCAAAGGAATTCATCGTGGGGCGCGCGGTACTTCGGCCGGCTTCCGGCGCGAAAGGACTTGGCGCTGCGGAAAATGGAATCGCCCGGTCTCCTGCCTGGCGTCAGGATTCCGGGCGAATACGACTGCAAGCGACTTGCCGGCGCCCCGTCAGGCCGGGACGATTATTTGGCGAGCTTTCCGCCCGTCGCGCCGCGACGACGGCGCGCGGAGGGGGTGCGACATTCCGTCGCACCGGCGTCAGTTCTGGCGGATTCCGTGCAGGAACGCTCCGACGGTGCCGCGCAGCGTCTCGGCCTGGCTGGCCAGGGTGGTCGAGGACTCGAGCACCTGGTCGGCGGCGCGGCCGGCCTCGCCGGCGGCCTCGGTCACGCCGGCGATGTTGCCGGTGACCTCGTGGGTGCCGGTCGCCGCCTGCTGGACGTTGCGGGCGATCTCCTGCGTCGCGGCGGTCTGCTCCTCGACCGCCGCGGCGATCGTCGAGGCGATCTGGCTGATCTGGCGGATGGTGCCGGTGATGCCCTGGATCGCGTCGACGGCGTCGCCGGTCGCCGACTGCACGGCGCCGATCTGGGTCGCGATCTCCTCGGTGGCGCGCGCGGTCTGGTTGGCCAGGTTCTTGACCTCGTTGGCGACCACCGCGAAGCCCTTGCCGGCCTCGCCGGCGCGGGCCGCCTCGATGGTGGCGTTGAGCGCCAGCAGGTTGGTCTGGCTGGCGATGTCGGTGATCAGGGTGACGATCTCGCCGATGCGCTGGGTCGCGGTGGCGAGGCCGCCGACCGTCTCGTTGGTCGCCTCGGCCTGGCCGACGGCGTGCTGCGACATCTCCGCCGAGCGGGTGACCTGGATGCCGATCTCGTTGATCGAGGCCGACAGCTCCTCGGCCGCCGACGCGACCGTCTGGACGTTGCTCGACGCCTGGTCGGCGGCGGCCGCGACGGCGGTCGCCTGGCGCGACGTCTCCTCGGCGGTGGCCGACATGCCCTCGGCGGTGGCGCGCATCTGGCCGGCCGCCGCGGCCAGCCCCTCGAGCACGCCCGAGACGCCGGCGTCGAACTGCTGCACCAGCCGCTCGACTTCGATCCGCCGGCGCTCCTTGGCCTCTTCCTCCTGCCGGCGTTCCTCGGCCATCGCGTCGGCGCGCAGCTTGTTTTCCCTGAAGACCTCGACCGAGCGCGACATCGCGCCGATCTCGTCGCCGCGCCCGGTGCCGACGACCTCGATCGAGGCGTCGCCCTGGGCGAGATGCTCCATCACCTCCGTCAGCCGCTCGATCGGCACCGTGATGCCGCGGACGATGGCGCGGCCGAGCGCGACCGCGACCAGCAGCAGCACCGCGACCGCGCCCACCGCGGTCCACAGCGCCTGATTCGCCGCGGCGCCGACCTTGGCGGCGAGCGCGCGCAGATCCTGGGCGACCCGGTCCTCGACCGTCTTCATCGCGTCGATTCGCTTGGTGCTGGTGGCGAACCAGTCCGGGGCGGCCACGCCGCCGGTGTCGCCGCTGGCGATGCTGTCGTAGGCCGCCTTGCGCATCCGGGCGACGCCCTCCGAGGCCGGCCCGGCCATCGCGGCGGCGAAGAACTCGACCTGGCCGCGGTCGGCGAAGCTGCGGAACACCGCGAAGAACGCCTGCTGCTCGGCGGCCAGCGCCACGAAGCGCCGGTACAGCTCGGGCTCGAAGCGTCCGGCGGCGAAGCCGGCCGATCCGACCGCGCGCTCGATGCCGGCGCGCTCCTTGCCCTGCATCAGATTGACGTAGGCCGAGATCATGCCGCTGACGCCGGTGTCGGGGCTGACCCGCGCCAGTTCGCTGACGATCTCGAGCAGATGCGAGATGGTGCCGGTGTAGAAGCCGACGGTGTCCTTGAGGACCGCCGACAGGTCGTCGACCTTGCCGCGCTGGGCGGCCAGGGCGCCGAGATCCTTGCGCGCCGCCGCGAGTCCCGCCCCGACCGCGCCGTCGGCGGTCAGATCGGCGGCGGCGGCGGTGAAGCCGGCCAGGGCGGCGTCGGTCCGGCGGCGCTGCTGGCCGAGCTCGGCGCCGAACTGCTGGCCCTTCGAGCCGAGGAACAGGGCCGAGGCGCCGCGCTCGCGCTGGAGTTCGTGCACCAGCGCGCTGACGTCGCCGGCGAAGGCGGCGAGCTGCTCGAGGCGCACCACGTCGCGGCGCACCTGCCACTTCTCCGCCACCAGCCAGCCGGAGAAGGCGAGCAGGCCGAGCACCGGTATGGCCATCGCCAACAGAATCCGGATCCCGATTCGCCGATCTTGCAACATCTCGCACGCCTCCCGGCCACTTTGTGTATCACGACGCCACCCGGTACCATGCCAGTTTGAAAGATAATAAAACATTAAGCCGCCGCCCGAACGCCCGATGGTTGTCGGAGCCGGGCCGCTTGATGGCGGTCAAGGTGGAGCGGCCGCCGCCGGGGCAGGATCGCGCCACTCAGTGGGGGAGGACGCCGTGGAAATCGTCTATTTCACAATCGCCGCCATCGTCCTGTACGTCGCCGCCGATTTCATCCTGGACCGGATCGAACAACGGCTGGGACGGCGGCTGCAATACCGTTCGCTCGTGTTCTTCGGGATCCTTCTCGTACTCGCGGTCGTGGTCTTCGGGGCCCTGAACGAATACGCCCCGGGCTGAATCGCGCGGCCACCGACCCCCTTGACCAAAGTCAATGCCCCAGCGGCGAGGTCAGTGGTCTCGTTAGCACAAGGAGGAGAGGTCTTTCGGGGGACCCTTTTGCCTCTTCTTCCGGGAGCCATCACGACAGTTTTGGAGAACACCATGGCAACCAACACCGGCCCTGAGGCCAGCCAAGAGGTTGCGGAATCCGACATCCCGCTCATGCAGAAAATCCTGGACAATCCGATGTTCCTGCTGCTGGTCGGGGTCGTGGTTCCCACGGTTTCGTATACCCTTTGGGGGGTAATGGAGGTCGTCTCCATCCCCATCGCCAATTGATCTTCCGATAGGGGAGGGGACACCATGAGCATTTTTCCGCCGGAGCAACGGATCTGGTGGAAGGAACCCGTCGAGAGGGCTGAAATCCTCTGGGTTGCCATCGCCTTCATCTGGTGCCTGTTCATGTTCCTCATGATGCCGTTCTGGCACATGACGGGGCAGCAGAACCTGAGCAACGAAGCCTACCGTATTTCGCCCGAGAAGTTCGCGGAGAAGACGGAGGCCATGGTCGAGAAGTACAAGGTGCGTGAGGAAGGGCCCGCCGGGATTCCGGTGGTCGCTCCGCCGCCGGGCAGCGACGTCTACCTGATCGGACGTCTCTGGGAATGGTGGCCGATCCTCGAGCTGGAGCAGGGCAAGGAATACCGCCTGCGCATGTCCTCGATGGACTGGCAGCACGGCTTCTCGCTGCAGCCGACCAACATCAACCTCCAGATCCACCCCGGCTACGAGATGGTCATCACCGTGACTCCGACGACGAAGGGCGAGCACGCCATCGTCTGTAACGAGTTCTGCGGCGTCGGCCATCACACCATGCTGGGCAAGATCTACGTGAAGTAAGGGGGGATCGATGCCCATTCCGCACAATTACCGGGTCTGCCCGGATACCGGCTTCAAGATCGACTTGAACGCCGAGAAGCTGATCAAGTGGAACGCCGTCACCGGCGTCGTCGTCTTCCTGGTCGGCGGCCTGTTCGGACTGCTGGTGGCGCTGACCCGCTGGCCGTCGGTCCACCTTCTCGACGCCGACCTGTTCTACCTCGCGCTGACGGCACACGGCGCCGACATCCTGGTCGTGTTCCTGATTTTCTTCGAGATGGCGATCCTGTACTTCGCCTCAGCGGTCCTGCTGAACTGCCGCCTGGCGGTTCCGAAGGTCGGCTGGGCGCAGTACTGGCTGATGGTCATCGGCGCCGCGATGGCGAACTACACCGTCATCATCGGCGAGGCGAGCGTGATGTTCACCTCGTACGTGCCGATGCCGGCGCACCCGCTGTTCTACCTCGGCCTGATCATCTTCGCCGTGGGCGCGCTGCTGGGTACCGTGGTGTTCTTCGGCACCCTGATCGTCGCCAAGAACGAGAAGACCTACCAGGGCTCGCTGCCGCTGGTGACCTTCGGCGCCATGACCGCCGCGATCATCGCCGTCTACACCATCGCCTCGGGCGCCATCATCCTGGTGCCGACCCTGCTTTGGTCCCTGGACTACATCAGCTACATCGACCCGCTGATGTACAAGGTGATCTGGTGGGGCATGGGCCACTCGTCGCAGCAGATCAACGTCGCCGCCCACATCTCGGTGTGGTACGCGATCGCCGCGATCCTGTTCGGCGCCAAGCCGCTGTCCGAGAAGGTCAGCCGCACCGCCTTCCTGTTCTACATCGCCTTCCTCCAGATCGCCTCGGCCCACCACCTGCTCGTCGAGCCGGGCGTGTCGTCCGAGTTCAAGATCTGGAACACCTCCTACGCCATGTACCTGGCGGTCCTGGGTTCGATGATCCACGGCCTGACGGTTCCGGGCGCGATCGAGGCGGCGCAGCGCAAGAAGGGCTACAACAAGGGCCTGTTCGAGTGGCTGCGCAAGGCGCCGTGGGGCAATCCGGTGTTCTCCGGCATGTTCCTGTCGCTGATCGGCTTCGGCTTCCTGGGCGGCATCACCGGCGTCACCATGGGCGTCGAGCAGATCAACATCATCATCCACAACACCATCTACGTCCCCGGCCACTTCCACGGCACCGTCGCGCTCGGCACCACGCTGGCGTTCATGGCGCTGTCCTACTGGCTGGTTCCCACCCTGTGGCAGCGTGAGCTGTTCGCCCCGGGCCTGGCCAAGCTGCAGCCGTACCTGTTCGGTCTCGGCATGGCCGGCGTGTCGCTGTTCCAGATGGGCGCCGGCACCCTGGGCATCCCGCGCCGTCACTGGGACATCTCGTTCGCCGACGCCGCCGCCAACACCGGTATGACCTACCAGTTCCAGGCGGCCGGCACGATGATGATGGAGCTCAACGGCCTGTTCGCCCTGATCGCCGCCGTCGGCGGTCTGATCTGGGTGGTCAACATGGTCGGCACCCTCCTGCTCAGCCCGAAGAAGGGCGCCGCGCCGGCTCCGGCCGCGCAGCCGTCCGGCGCCGGCACCATCGCCCACACCGGCTCGTCCGGCGCCCTGGGCGAGGTTCCCGGCACCTTCGTGCTGGTCATGATCTTCTTCACCGTGTTCGCCTTGTACTACTGGGTCAACTGGAAGTACCTCGGCGAAGTCTGGATCCTGAAGTAAGTTCGTGCGTAGGAAGGGGAGGCGGTTCGCCGCCTCCCCTTTTCGTCTCTCGGGGGGAAATGAGGGGCCTGCAATGTTGACGCAGCTGCGAAATATCGCGGTTCTGTTCAAGATGCGCATCGGCATCGCCATCGCGCTGAGCGCGGTGGCCGGCGTCGCCGTGGCGCCGGGGCCGGCGCCCGAGGCATGGCAGGTGGCGCTGCTGGCCGTCGCCGTGTTTCTGTCCGCGGCCGGCGCCGGGGCATTCAACCAATTCGTGGAACGCGACATCGACGTGCTGATGACGCGGACCAGCAACCGCCCGTTCATCAACGGAACCTATTCCGCCGGCCTGGGCTGGCTGGTGGCCATCGTCGGGCTGACGCTGTCGGCCTCGCTGCTGGCCGCCGTCGCCGCCAACTGGCTGTCGGCGCTGTTCGTCTTCGCCGGCGCCTTCGTCTACGCGGTGGTCTACACGGTGTGGCTGAAGCGCCGGACCTGGATGAACATCGTCGTCGGCGGCGCCTCCGGCAGCCTGGCGGTGATGGCCGGCGCGGCGATGACCGGCGCGCAGCTCGACACGCTGCCGCTGCTGTTCGCCGTCGTCCTGTTCCTGTGGACGCCGCCGCATTTCTGGGCGCTGTCCTTCGCGCGGCGCGAGGAATACCAGCGCGCCGGCGTGCCCATGCTGACGGCGGTGCTGCCGCCGAAGGAAGCGGCCTGGGTCATCTTCATTCACGCCTTCGCCCTGGTGGCGGCGTCGCTGCTGCCGGGCTTTTTCGGCCTCGGCCCGCTCTATGCCACCTTCGCGCTGGCGGGCGGATTGTTCTTCATGCACAAATGCGCCCAGCTGGTCCGCAATCCGACCGAGAAGGCGGCCATGGCGGCCTTCTTCGCCTCGCTGGCGCAACTCGGAGCGGTGTTGTTCGGTGCCATCATCGATGTTCAGCTGCCCTACTAGGGCGGCCGGTCGCGTAACCTGGACGCGGCGGCTCGCCGCCGCGCTCCTGGCGGTATTCCTCCTTCACGCCGGCGGCGCCGCCGCCCAGCAGACGGCCCGCGACGCCGATTCGGCGCTGGCGGTCAGCCAGGCGGCGATCGGCCGCAGCATCGGCGACTACAGCTTCAAGAACCACGACGGCCGCACGCTCCGGCTGGCGGACCTGCGCGGCAAGCCGGTGGCGTTGTCGTTCATCTACACCAGCTGCGCCGACACCTGCCCGACCATCACCGAGACGCTGGCCGAGGCCGCCGAGAAGGGCTGGCAGGCGCTCGGCAAGGACAAGTTCCACGTCGTCACCGTCGGCTTCAACGCCCCGGCCGACACGCCCGAGGCGATGCGGATGTTCGCCGCCAACCGGGGGCTGAAGAACCGCGGCTGGTACTGGCTGTCGGGCGAGCTGCCCGAGATCGCCGCCCTGGCCGACGAAACCGGCTTCGTGTTCTTCGATTCGCCCAAGGGCTTCGACCACATGGCCCAGATCACCCTGATCGACGCCGAGGGCGTGGTGCGCGCCCAGGTCTACGGCGACGATTTCGAGATCCGCGACTTCATGGAGCCGATGAAGTCGATCCTGATCGGCAGCCCTATCGCCGGCGGCGTCAGCCTGGCGGAACGCGTGCGCCTGTTCTGCACCATCTACGACCCGCGCGCCGGCAAGTACGTGTTCGACTACACGTTCTTCGTCGAAATCTTCGCCGGCATCACCGTGCTGACCCCGGTGCTGTGGTTCCTGTTCCGCAACGCCTGGCGTCGCCTCGCCCGGGCCGGCCGCGTCCGGCTGAATCAGCGTCCGTTACATTAGATATTGACAATTCGCAATATTAGCGATTGACGATGATCAAGGTTGCTGGTCGGGGGCGGCGCTAGAGTCCCCCCGCGCAACAGTCGGGGATTCCGCACGTGCTCAAGGCTCTGCAACATCCGCTGCGCGTCGCCCTCCTCAAGGTCGAGGGCTGGGGCGACGCGATCTTCACGCCACGCTACAACCCCATGTACCACCTGGGTTCGCTCGGCTGGCTCATGTACTGGCTGGTGTCGATCAGCGGCATCTACATCTACGTCTTCTTCGACACCAGCGTCGAGAACGCCTACACGTCGGTCGAGTACATCACGCACGACCAGTGGTATCTGGCCGGCGTGATGCGCAGCCTGCACCGCTACGGCTCCGACCTGTTCGTCGTCCTGGCGATGGTCCATCTGTTGCGCGAATTCGCCATGGACCGCTATCACGGCGTGCGTTGGTTCGCCTGGTTCACCGGCATCCCGCTGGTGTGGTTCCTGTTCTTCTCGGGCGTCTCCGGCTACTGGCTGGTCTGGGACATGCTGGCGCAGTACGTCGCGATCGCCGGCACCGAGTGGCTCGACTGGCTCGGCCTGTTCTCGGAGCCCCTGGCCAACAACTTCCTGCTGCCCGGCGCGCTGTCCGACCGCTTCTTCTCGCTGCTGGTCTACATCCACATCTTCGTGCCGATCATCATGCTGTTCGTGATGTGGATCCACCTGCTGCGGCTGTCGCGCGCCGAGACCAATCCGCCGCGCAACCTGGCGATCGGCACGGTGGTGGCGCTGCTGGTGCTGTCGCTGGTGGTCCCGGCGACCAGCCACGGCCCCGCCGACCTCGCCAAGGTGCCGACGACCCTGCACCTCGACTGGTTCTATCTCGGCCTGTTCCCGCTCTACGAGGAGTGGGGCCCGGCGGCGCTGTGGGCGCTGGTGGTCGGCGCCAGTGCCCTGGTCAGCATCCTGCCCTTCGTGCACCGCGAGAAGAAGCGGCCGCACGCCGAGGTCGACCTCGCCAACTGCAACGGCTGCGAACGCTGCTTCAACGATTGCCCGTTCGGCGCCATCACCATGCAGCCGCGCACCGACCAGCGGCCGTTCGAGAAGGAGCCCAAGGTCGATCCCGACATGTGCACGCGCTGCGGCACCTGCATGGGCGCCTGCCCGACGACGTCGCCGTTCCGCAGCAAGGGCGAGGTCAAGGCCGGCATCATGCTGCCCGACTACGACCTTTTGACCATGCGCGCCAGGCTGGACGAGGCCGTCGCCGCCCTCAAGGGGCCGGTCAGGATCCTGCTGTTCGGCTGCGAGTGGGGTGCTGAGACCGACAAGCTGCGCACCGACGAGGTCGCGGTGCTCGAGCTGCGCTGCGCCAGCCATCTGTCGCCCAGCTTCCTCGACTACGCCTTCACCCGCGCCGGCATCGACGGCGTGGTGATGACCGGCTGCCCCGAGGGCGAGTGCTTCCACCGGCTCGGCGTGCGCTGGACCGAGGAGCGGCTGACCGGCGAGCGCGATCCGGCGCTGCGCGACCGCGTGCCGCGCGACCGCATCCTGATCTCGTGGGCGGCGCTGACCGATCTCAAGATGCTCAAGACCGAGATCGCCGCGTTCCGCGACGATCTCGCCCGGCTCAAGGCGACCGAGGCGACCCAGGCGCAGGCCCATGCCGCGGCGCCGGCGGCGCAGTCCGTCGCGGGAGGTGCGGAATGAACCCGAAGCTGCTTGTCTCGATCGTCCCCACCGCCGCCCTGATGGCCTTCCTGGGCTATTTCGGCAGCGCCCATTCGCCGGCCTACGAGTACTTCGACCCCAGCGGCGCCATGCTCAAGGTGTCGATCAGCCACGCCAGCCAGCGCAAGGAAGCCTGCGTCAGGCGCACGCCCGAGGAAATGGCCAAGCTGCCGCCCAACATGCGGGTGGCGCAGAACTGCTCGCGCGAGCGCTCGCCGGTGGTGCTCGAGGTCGACCTCGACGGCCAGCCGCTGATGCGCGAGACCGAAAGCCCGACCGGCCTGTCGAAGGACGGCCGCACCACCTTCTACCACCGCTACCGGATTCCGGCCGGCGAGCACGTCCTGAGCATCCGCATGCGCGACAGCATTCGCAGCGAAGGCTTCGACTACGTGCAGGAGGAGACGGTGTCGATCGCCCCCGCCGATCTGGTCGTGGTCCAGTTCCTGTCCGAGGAACAGCGGTTCGTGGTGCGCTGATCCGGCCCGGTCACGCCGATGCGCCGGCGGTCGCCTCGACGGGGCGGCCGCCATCCGCGCCTTCGGCCAGCGGCAGGAAGATGCGGAAGGTCGTGCCCTGGCCGGGCGCGCTCTCGACCGCGATGCCGCCGTTCCAGCCGGCGACGATCCCGTGCACGACCGCCAGCCCCATGCCGCTGCCGACCCCGACCGGCTTGGTGGTGTAGAACGGCTGGAAGATGCGGTCGAGTTCGGCCGGATCCATGCCGACGCCGTCGTCGACGACCTCGACCACAGCCCAGTCCGTCGCCCGGTCCGGCGCCCGGTCCGGCGCCGCGTCCGGCGGCCGGTCGCCGGGTCCGCAACGTCGAAAGCGGATGGCGACGGTTCCGCCGCGGCCTTCGAGCGCGTGCACGGCGTTGTTGCCCAGGTTCATGATGACCTGGTGCATCTCCAGCGGCGTCCCCATCACCGCCAGCGGCTCCGCCGGCTGGTCGAGCCGGATCGTCACCGAGGCCGGCGCCGAGGCGCGCAGCAGCGCGCAGGCGTCGCCGAGGACGTTGGCGAGCGGCATCGGCGTCGGCGACAGCTTCTCGACGCGGCTGAAGGTCAGGATCTGGCGCAGGATCGCGCTGGCGCGCGTCGCCGCCTCGGCCACCATCTCGAGGTTGGCCCGCGCCGGACTGTCGTCCGGCAGGCGCCGCATCGCCACCTCGGTCAGGCCGAGGACCGGCATCAGCATGTTGTTGACCTCGTGGGCGATGCCGCCGGCGAGGTTGCCCAGCGCCTCCATGCGCTGGCTGCGCTGAAGCTCGAGCTGCATCGCCTCGTGCTGCTGGCGCGCCCTGACCCGCTCGCCGACGTCGCGCAGCACGCCGATGAACAGGCGCCGGCCGTCGACCGTCATCTGGTTGAGGCCCAGGTCGACGACGATGACGCCGCCGTCCTTGCGCACCGCCGTGACCTCGCGCGGGCCGCGCCCGATCAGCCGCGGCGGGCCGCCGGCGACGTATTCGCGCATGTAGCGGCGATGGTCCTCGGCCATGTCGGCGGGCATCAGCGTCTCGACCCGGCGCCCGATCAGTTCCCCGGCCTGGTAGCCGAACAGATGTTCGGCGGCGCGGTTGCAGGTCTCGATCACCCCCTGCTCGGAGACGGTCAGGATGGCGTCGGGGACGTTGTCCATGACGCCGCGCAGCCGCTCCTCGCGCGAGCGCACGGCCCGCTGGGCCTCGTGCTCGGCCGAGATGTCGGCGACCATCGACATCAGGCCGCAGACCACGCCGTCCTCGCCGTAGAGCGGCGCGCTGAACGACCGCACCGCCACCGTCGAGCCGTCCTTGCGCCGCCGCTCCAGCTCGAGCCCCATATGCGCCTGGCCGCCAAGCACCCGGGCGAAGGTGGCCGACTGGTACGGCCGCTCGGACGAATCGGCGGTCGGCAGCCGGCCGCCGACCACCTCGGCCGCGGTCCAGCCGAATAGGCGCTCGGCCGCCGGGTTCCACAGCGTCACGCGGCCCTCGAGGTCCATCGCCATGATCGCCAGCGGCGAGGCCGCGAACAGCGCGTCGAGCGTGCGGTTGGCCGAGGCCAGCGCCGCCGTGCGCTCGGCGACCGTCGCCTCGAGGTTGTCGCGCGCCGCCTGCAGGTCGCGGAACAGCACGGCATAGGGCGTGACCAGCGCCGCCCGCACGGTGGCCTTGTAGAGGAATGCGTAGGCGACGACCTTCAGCACGTGCCCGAGCTGGTTCACGCCGTCGTAGACGCCGATATAGCTGGTGAAGGCCATCTCCGAGAGGGCGCTGATCGCCAGATAGCCGATCAGCGTCCGCCGCACGGCGGCGTCGAACGCCTCGGGCCGCAGCAGCAGCAGCGCCGCGGTCGCCGCCTTGAGCGCGATGATCAGGTACTCGCTGCCGATCTTGAACGGCGTCAGGCCCTGGCCCTCGGCGTAGCAGACCGGAAAGACGTCCCACCAGAAGATCGCCGCCCCCAGCACGGCCGCCCACAGGAGCGCGAGGCCGGCGGCGCGGTCCGGCGACACGGCGCGGCGCGCCAGCGCCACGCCCACCAGCACGCTGGTCACCTCGGTGTAGCGCGCGGCGATCCAGAGCTGGGTCGGCAGGTCGGCATCGTCGCCCGGGAACAGGCCCATGCCCTTGTAGGCCAGGGTGTGCAGCAGGTCGAGGCCGCCGACCACCGCGAAGCCGAGCCCGGCCACCAGGAAGAAGCTCGCGCGCGCGTAGCGGCGGGTGTTCCAGGCGACGACGAACACCCCGAACGCCACGACGACCGCGAAGAGTTCGGCCAGCGTGTGAAACAGCAGGTATTGAAGCTCCGTCATCCCTCATACCTCTGGTGGGATCGCCATTATCCAGAAGCGTGATGGGACTCGCCAGCGGTAAACGAACCCGCTAGCATGAAGCCGGTGCCACTTTCATGCGAGGAGGGGATGGCGCGAATTCTGGTGGTGGACGACGAGGACCTGGTGCGGATGACCCTGCGTCAGATGCTCGAAGCCGACGGCCACGAGGTGCTCGAGGCCGCGAACGGCCGCGACGGCGTCGCCCTGCAGCTCGAATCCCCGGTCGACCTGGTGCTGACCGACATCATCATGCCGGACCAGGAGGGCATCGAGACGATCGTGCAGCTCCGCCGCAAGAGCCCGCAGCTCAAGATCATCGCGATCTCGGGCGGCGGACGCATGAAGAACATGGACTTTTTGAAGATCGCCATGAATGTCGGCGCCGACGCCACCCTGACCAAGCCGTTCTCGACCCGCGACTTGACCGACGCCGTCAACCGCTGCCTGGCGCCGGTCGAGTAGCTAGTCGCCCTTGCTCCGTTCACGATTCATCTGCCGGCGCGCGTCGTCGAGCAGGTGGTGCAGCTTCTCCCTGATCTCCCGGGCCGACAGCCGGCCGTCGAGATCCTTCGCGAGCTCGGCGACCATCTCGTCCTCGTCGCCGTGCTTCGGTCCGCCGCGGCGGAACTTGCGCGCGTAGTCGTGCGCGGTCTGGCCGATCAGCCCCATCAGCTCGGCCGCCCACAGCCCGGCCATCTTGCCGCGGCGGTCGGCGACCATGAACTCGAACTCCTGCTGATCCGCCTCGCGCGGATGCCCGTTCTCGTGCGTCATCGACGCGCCTCCTTCAGCCCTGCCCCTGAATCTAGTGCCGGAGTCCGTCCGGAGAAAGACGCAATTCGTCGGGACGGCCTGCCTGACCATTGCTCGCCGCCGGGATTCGCCCTATTTTCCCGGCACAAATCAGGAAAGCCAGATGACCAACCTCAAGCACATCCGCAACTTCGCCATCATCGCCCACATCGATCACGGCAAGTCGACCCTGGCCGACCGGCTGATCCAGAAGTGCGGCGGCATCGAAGAGCGCGAGATGCGCGAGCAGCTGCTCGACTCGATGGACATCGAGCGCGAGCGCGGCATCACCATCAAGGCCCAGACGGTGCGGCTGGAATACACCGCCGCCGACGGCGAGACCTATCAGCTCAATCTGATGGACACGCCCGGCCACGTCGACTTCGCCTACGAGGTCAGCCGCTCGCTGGCCGCCTGCGAGGGCTCGCTGCTGGTCGTCGACGCCAGCCAGGGCGTCGAGGCGCAGACCCTGGCCAACGTCTACCAGGCCATCGACAACAACCACGAGATCGTCCCGGTCCTCAACAAGATCGACCTGCCGGCCGCCGAGCCCGACCGGGTCAAGGAGCAGATCGAGGACGTGATCGGCCTCGACGCCGCGGACGCGCTGATGATCTCGGCCAAGACCGGCATCGGCATCGAGGACGTGCTGGAGGCGATCGTCACCCGCCTGCCGCCGCCGAAGGGCGACGCCGCCAAGCCGCTGAAGGCGATGCTGGTCGATTCGTGGTACGACCCCTATCTCGGCGTCATCTGCCTGGTACGGGTGCGCGAAGGCGTGCTCAAGCGCGGCATGAAGATGCGCATGATGGCGACCAACGCCGCCTACGAGGTCGACACGGTCGGCTTCTTCACGCCGAAGATGGTCAAGTGCGACCAGCTCGGGCCGGGCGAGATGGGCTTCATCACCGCCGGCATCAAGACGGTCGCCGACACCAATGTCGGCGACACCATCACCGACGACAAGCGCCCGGCCACCGAGCCCCTGCCCGGCTTCAAGCCGAGCGTCCCGGTGGTGTTCTGCGGCCTGTTCCCGGTCGACGCCGCCGATTACGAGGACCTGCGCGAATCGCTGGCCAAGCTGCGGCTCAACGACGCCAGCTTCGAGTACGAGCCCGAGACCTCGGCCGCGCTGGGCTTCGGATTCCGCTGCGGCTTCCTCGGCCTGCTGCACCTCGAGATCATCCAGGAGCGCCTCGACCGCGAGTTCAACCTCGACCTGATCACCACGGCGCCGTCGGTCGTCTACCGCGTCCACATGACCAACGGCGAGCTGCTGGAGCTGCACAATCCGGCCGACATGCCCGACCAGGCGCGCATCGACCACATCGAGGAGCCGTGGATCAAGGCCACGATCATGGTGCCCGACGAGTTCCTCGGCCCGGTGCTGGCGCTGTGCACCGAACGCCGCGGCCAGCAGCTCGACCTGACCTATGTCGGCAACCGCGCCATGGTGGTCTACAAGCTGCCGCTGAACGAGATCGTGTTCGACTTCTACGACCGCCTGAAGTCGGTCAGCCGCGGCTATGCCAGCTTCGACTACGAGATCTCGGAATATTCCGACAGCGAGCTGGTCAAGGTCAGCATCCTGGTCAACCAGGAGCCGGTCGACGCCCTGGCCTTCATCGTCCACCGCTCGAACGCCGAAGCGCGCGGCCGCGCCATCTGCACCCGGCTCAAGGAGCTGATCCCGCGCCAGATGTTCCAGATCGCCATCCAGGCGGCGATCGGCGGCCGGGTCATCGCCCGCGAGACGGTCAGCGCGCTGCGCAAGGACGTGCTCGCCAAGTGCTACGGCGGCGACGTCAGCCGCAAGCGCAAGCTCCTGGAGAAGCAGAAGGAAGGCAAGAAGCGGATGCGCCAGTTCGGCAAGGTCGAGATCCCGCAGTCGGCCTTCCTGGCGGCGCTGAAGATGAGCGACTGAGCCGATGGCGGACGCGCTTCGATCCCAAATCGAACGCGTCCTCGGCTCGGCCGTGGTTTCGGTGGCGCCGCTGTCGGGCGGCTGCGTCGGCGAGGTGCGGCGGGTCGATCTGGCCGACGGCCGCCGCCTGGTCGCCAAGATCGGCCCCGGCCTGGAGCCGGAAGGCTTCATGCTGCGCTATCTCGCCGAAAACTCCCGCCTGCCCGTCCCGGCCGTCCAATATGGCGACGACGACCTGCTGCTGATGGACTTCGTCGAGGGCAGCGACGGCCTCGCCGAGGACCACGCCGCCGAACTGCTGGCCGAGTTGCACGGCATCACGGCGCCTTCGTTCGGTTTCGAACGCGACACGCTGATCGGCGGCCTGCGCCAGCCCAATCCGTGGACGCCGTCCTGGATCGACTTCTTCCGCGACCGGCGCCTGCTGTACATGGCCGCGGAGGCGCGGCGCGCCGGGCGCCTGCCGGGGCCGCTGATGCGCCGCGTCGAGGCGCTGGCCGGACGGCTGGGCACCTGGCTCGAGGAGCCGGACCGCCCGGGGCTGATCCACGGCGACGCCTGGGGCGGCAACATCCTGAGCCGGGGCGGCCGCGTGACCGCCTTCATCGACCCGGCCATCCACTTCGCCGATCCCGAGATCGAGCTGGCCTTCGGCACCCTGTTCTCGACCTTCGGCACCACCTTCTTCCGCCGCTACCAGGAGCTGCGGCCGCTGCGCCCCGGCTTCTTCGAGGAGCGCCGCGACCTCTACAACCTCTATCCGCTGCTGGTGCATGTGCGCCTTTTCGGCGGCGGCTACGTCGGCGCGGTCGAGCGCACGCTGTCGCGGTACGGTTGCTGAAGCTGGGGCCGAACTGTCGATACGCGGAAACACGTGGATGGCCGGGACAAGCCCGGCCATGACGGAAAGAGTGCGGTCCGAGCGGCCGGCGCTTCACTCGCCCATGTTGAGCAGCAGGCCCTTCACCCGGGCGACGTGGAAGACGTAGAGGAAGAAGCTGGCGGCGGCGGTCAGGTACAGCGCCACCAGGCCGGTGGCGGCGGCGAAGTGGCCCCAGTCGAAGCCGTGGCCGAACATGATCGAGCGCATGCCCTCGAACACGTGCGCCGGCGGGAAGGCGTAGGCGACCCACTGCACCCATTCCGGCATCACCGACACCGGATAGTAGATGCCCGAGATCGGCGCCAGGGCGAAGACCATCACCCAGGCCAGGCTCTCGGCGCCGAGGCCGAAGCGGAGCACCAGGGCCGAGACGGTCATGCCGACGACCCAGCCGGTCATCATCAGCAGCATGAAGAAGGCGACCAAAGCCGGCCCCAGGCCGTAGATCGAATAGCCGAAGAATGGGATCGCCAGGAAGGTCGCCGGCAGCACGCCGACCAGCGTGCGGATGAAGCTCATCGACACCAGCGCCACCACCAGCTCGACCGGCCGCAGCGGGCTGACCGAGAGATGGCCGAGATTGCGCGACCACATCTCTTCCAGGAACGACAGCGAGAAGCCGAGATTGCCGCGGAACAGCACGTCCCACAGCAGCACCGCGCCGAGGAAGATGCCGCCGGCCTGGGCGACGACGCTGGAATTGCCCTGCAGGAACTGGGTGATGAAGCCCCACAGCACCATCTGCACGATCGGCCAGTAGGCGAGTTCGAGCAGCCGCGGCCAGGACGAGCGCATCAGGTAGAGATAGCGCAGCATCATCGCCCACACCCGGCGGACCGAGAAGCGGGTGAAGGTGGACTGGACCTGGGCGATCACTGCGCCGCCTCCTCGGGCAGGCCGGCGGGGCGCCGCGCGATGTCGAGGAACACCTCTTCGAGATTGCGCCGGCCGTAGCGGCGGATCAGCGCCTCAGGCGCGCCGTCGTCGACGATCTGGCCCTTCTTCATCATCAGAATATGGCCGCACAGACGCTCGACCTCGGCCATGTTGTGCGAGGCGAGCAGGATCGTGGCGCCGGTGCGTTTCTGGTAGGCCTCGAAATAGGTCCGCATCCAGTCGGCGCTGTCGGGATCGAGCGAGGCGGTCGGCTCGTCGAGCAGCAACAGCTCGGGCTCGTTCAAGAGCGCCTTGGCCAGGGCGACGCGGGTCTTCTGGCCCGCCGACAGCTTGCCGGCCGAGCGCGTCATCAGTTCGCCGAGATCGAGGTCGCGGGCCAGCGCCTTGATGCGCCCGGCGACGTCGCGCAGGCCGTAGAGATTGGCGTAGACGGTCAGGTTCTCGCGCACCGTCAGGCGGTGCGGCAGGTCGACGTAGGGGCTGGAGAAATTGACCCTGGGCAGCACCTTGTGGCGCTCGCTGCGCATGTCGCAGCCGAGCATGCGCACGCTGCCGGAGGTCGGCAGCAGCAGGCCGAGCAGCATCGAGATCGTGGTCGTCTTGCCGGCGCCGTTGCCGCCGAGCAGCCCGTAGGTGGCGCCCGGCGGCACCGCGAAGGAGATGCCGTCGACCGCAACCACGCCGTCGAAGCGCTTGACGAGGTTCTCAACCTGGATGGCGGGCGGAGTCATGCGGCTCAATATAGGGCCGCGGGCGCGAGGACGCTACCGCCGCCGGGTGGTGTAGGCCCCGCGGCGGCGGTTCTCCTCGGTCAGCAGCGCCTCGACGAAGCGGCCCTGGAACAGGGTGATGCCCAGGCTCTGGCCCAGTTCGATGCTCTGGCGGCTGTCGCAGCGGCACAGGATCACCCGCGCCGGATTGCAGTGGCGCACCGCGTCCGCCAGCGCCGGCGCATGCGGGCCCGAGGCCATGTCGGAATCCCAGGTCAGCTTGACCAGATCGGCGCCGAGGCGGTCGCGATCGACGAAGGGCATGGTCAGGTGGTTCAGGCCGTCGACGCAGATGCGGTAGCCGCGGTCATGGGCGAAGTCGCGGGCGAACAGATAGGCGCCGAGATCGGCGAAGATGTCGACCTTCTGCAGCTCGAGCACGATGGTGCCGCGCATCCCCGCCTTGAGATTGTCGTCGAACACCAGGAATTCGGGCGACAGCAGCGTCGCGACGTTGAGGTTGATGCTGATGTCGCCGAACAGCGTCGCGTCGTCGTGCTTGTTGAGCATCGCCAGCACGCGGCGGTCCAGCGTCTCGGTCAGGTGCTGGAACAGCCACGGGCTGCCGAACAGGTTGCCCTTGGGCAGCACGGTCTGGCGCAGGTCGTTGATCGAGACGAAGACCTCGTTGAACACCGGCTGCGGCGCCGCCTTGCCGACCACCGCGCACACCGCCTGGCGGCGCAGCAGGTTGGCGAGGTCGGCCTGGCTCAGCACCTCCTCCATGCGCGCCAGCAGCAAGGGCGTCAGCGGCTCGCCGGCCGGGGCCTTGGCCTTCTCCACCTCGGCCTTGTCCTGGGCGAGTTCGACGGCGCGGCGGTCCTGCTCCTCGGCGACCAGCCTCTGGGCGAGCTGCAGCAGCTTGTCGTAGTCGCGCTCGAGCCGGTACCAGGTCGCGAAGGCGCCGGGCTTGGCCGCCTCGTCGTCCGACAGCAAGGGATCGTCCGAGAACAGGAAGCGCAGCTTGATGATCGCCGCCTCGACCTCCTCGAGACTGGCGTCCTTGAAGATGAACATCAGGTCGGTGTTGGTGAGGACGAAGATCTGGCCCTGCAGCTTCTTGACCAGGCTCTCGAAGGTGTTGGCGGCGATGCGGATGTGGTGCTCGCGCCGGTTGGACGGCAGCAGGCTGGACAGATGCACGTGCACGGCGCGCCGGCCGGTCTTGTGCTTCTCCAGCCGCCGCACGTAGTCCAGCAGCAGGTTTTCCTGGCTCGGCAGGCGGCTCTGGATCAGCTGCTTGTTCATGCGTCCTGCTCCGCGCGGGGCCGCCGCCGCGGCGCCATCAGCGCCGGGAAGGAATCGAGCACCTCGAGGTCGTGGCATTCGCCGCGAAGGCGGCCGGCGACGACGCCGTGGCGGGCGATGCATTGCGACAGCGTGCACTGCGCCGCCTTGGGACAGCCGGCCATCGCCATCGCCGACTGCATGGCGTCGACGTAGCGGCCCTGGAAGCAGGCGATGCCGGCATCGAGCCCCCACTGGATCGCCGCCTCGGAATCGCAGCGGGCCAGGATGACGCGTTCCAGGCCGATCGCGCCGAAGCTGCGGCGGACGTCGGCGCCGGTGACGCGGTCGAGGAAGTCGGGGCTCCAGAACAGCTTGATGCGGTCGGCCTCGTAGTGGCCCAGGTCCATGAATTCCAGCGTCATGCCGCCGATGCCGTCGAGGACCACCGTGTGGCCGCGCTCGCGCAGCATGTCGCGGGCGTAGAAGAAGCTGCCGAGATCGGCGAAGACGTCGATGATCTGCGCCTCGACCACGATCCCGACCCCGGCGTCGGCCATCGCCTTCTCGAACCGCCGGAACGGCGCGGCGAAAACGGTCGCCAGATTGAGGTTGAGGCTGAGCGCCGGCGGCAGGCGCCGCAGCTCGTTGTCGATGACCGCCGTCAGCACCCGCTGGTCGAGGGTCTGGCTGAGATGCTGGAACAGCCAGCGGTTGCCGGTCAGCATCGCCTCCGGCGAGACCGCCTTCTGCAGGTCGGGCACCGAGACGTAGAATTCCTGGAACAGCACCTCGGCGCGGTTGCGCTCGGTCAGCGCCACCGCCGACTGCCGGCGCACCAGCGGCGCGATGTCGATGCGCGCCATGCGTTCGAGCACGTCGTCGAGACCGCGCGGCTCCAGCGGCGGCAGCGCCACGGCGGCCTGACGCTCGCGCTGCAGGCGCTTGGCGTCGGCCTCGAGGCGCTGGCACATTTCCAGGAACTCGTCGTACTGCAGCTCGAGGTCGTACCAGTCGTAGAAGCGGTCGCGGCCGTCGCCCGAATCGGCATAGGTCAGCGGATCCTTGCCGAACAGCCCGCGCAGCCGGTAGATAAGGTTGTCGAGTTCGGTCGGGCGGATGTCCTTGCACAGGATCACCACGTCGGAGTTCTCGAGCAGGAACATCTGCGCCCGGTAGACCTGGACCAGCGGGTCGAGCATGCGCACCGCCACCCGCAGATGGGCGTCGGTGCGGTGGTGCGGGCGGAGCTGCGACAGGTGCAGATGCACCGCCGTCCGCCCCTCGCGGATGCGGCCGATCCGCTCGGCGGCCTGCAGCAGCAGACTTTCCTGGGTCACCAGCTCCGGCCCGCTGGACGGGCGCATGGTAAGGTTCATGACGTGCGCGCTTCTCCGGACGCGATCCGCTCTAGAAATAGCATCCCCCTCGAAAGTGTATAAAGCATAAAGGACGCCGCAATGAGCCCGCCCGCCGCGCACGCCCTGTACGCCCTGGCCTGGCTGTCCTTCGGCGCCGGGCATTCGCTGCTGGCCGCCGAGGGCGTCAAGGCGCGGCTGCGGCCGCTGCTCGGGCCGTGGCTGCGCCTGGCCTACAACGCCGTCGCCGTGCTGCATTTCGCGCTGGTCGTCGCCGCCGGCCGCCTGCTGATCGGCGATGCCGGGCTGGGGCTGCCGGCCTGGAGCCACGTCGTCCTGAGCGCCGTCCACCTGCTCGGCTGGGCGGTGCTGCTGGCCTCGGCGCGCTGGTACGATCTCGGCCGGTTCGGCGGCCTGACCCAGATCCGGCTGGCCCGCGCCGGCGTGGCCGAGCCCGAGGACGAGCCGCTGCGCCTCGACGGGCCGCACCGCTGGGTGCGCCACCCGCTGTATCTCGGCGCCTACCTGATCCTGTGGGGCGCGGCGCAGACCGAGTTCGGCCTGGCGACGGCGGTCTGGGGCAGCCTGTACCTGGCGATCGGGACGCGTTTCGAGGAGCGCAAGCTGCTGCGGCTGTACGGCGACGCCTATGCCGACTACCGCCGCAAGGTGCCGGCGGTGATCCCGTGGAAGGGGCGCGCGCCGTGACCGCTTGCCATTTGCCGACGGGCCCGTAAGCTCGCCCGCGTCGATTCGAGGAGGAACCATGCGACGACTGTTGGTCGCGGCGGCCCTGGCCGCCTTGGCGGGATGCGCGCCGGGCAGCGTCGGCTGGGCGCAGCCGGGCGTCTCGGCCGATCAGGCGCGCGCCGACCTGCGCGCCTGCCGGCGCTGGGCCGACGACCAGATCGACCCCGGCCACACCGCCGACGCCGCGACCCTGACCGCGGCCGAACGCAGCTCGATGCGCCGCGAGCAGCAGGCGCTGACGGCGAGCTGCATGGCCGCCAAGGGCTACGACCGCCGCCCCGGACGCTGAGCCACCACGAACAGCCGCCGGAACGGCAGCAGAACGACCTCGCCGCGGCGGGGATAGGCCGCGTCCATGCGGGCGCCGTACTCGGCCAGGAACGCCCCGCGCTCGGTCTCGTCGAGGGCGTCGAGCAGCGGCGCCAGCACCGTGCCGCGGACCCAGCGCACCACCGGCGCGTCGCCGGTCAGCGCGTGCAGATACTCCGTCTCCCAGACGTCGAGGCTGGCCGCCCGATCGGCCAGAATCTCCCAATAGGCGGCCGGCGCGGCGACCGGGGCCGGGCGCACCAGCGGCAGCAGCCGGTCGCGCCAGCGCGGATCGGCGGCGAGTTCGGCGATCGCCGCGTGGGTCGGCGCGGCATGGTTGCGCGGCATCTGCACCGCCAGCACGCCGCCGGGCGCCAGGGTCGCGAACAGGCGCCGGAACAGGACCGGGTGGTCGTCGAGCCAATGCAGGGCGGCGTTCGAGAAGATCAGGTCGGCGGGACCTTCCGGGCTCCAGCCGGCGATGTCGGCCTGGCGCCATTCGACGGCGCCGCCGTCCGCGGCGGCGCGGGCGGCGTCCAGCATGTCGGCCGAGGAATCGACGCCGACCACCCGGGCCGCGGGCCAGCGCCGCGCCAGCAGGCGGGTGGCGCGCCCGGGGCCGCAGCCCAGGTCCCAGACGCCGGCGGCCTGGTCCAGCGGCACGCGCGCGATCAGGTCGAGGGCCGGCCGCAGACGCTGGTCGGCGAAACCCTCGTACTCCGAGGGGCGCCAGCGCATCAGACGTGCTCGATCGGCAGCACGGTCTCGAACTGCGACAGCTTCAGGAGCGTCTTGACGCCGGCGACCGGGTCGCGCAGCGACACCGCCACGCCCTGCTTCTCGGCCGCGTCCTTCAGCGACAGCAGCATCCCGAGCCCGGCCGAATCGAGGAACCGCAGCTCCTTGAGGTCGACGACGACCCGCTCGACGCCGTCCTCGATCAGCGTCGGCACGAGTTCCAGGAATTCGCGTCGATCGGCGAAGGCGAGATGATGGCGGAGATGGAGGACCACCGTCGCGGCGTCCCGGTTGACCTCGTACTGCACCCGCCACCCCCCTTTTCGCGCACCGGAGCAGCTCAAGTGGTGGCAGGTTGCGGGCCGAAGATCAAGTCTCTGGAGCCGGCAGCGGCCGGATGAACAGATATTCGCCCATGCCCTCGATGCAGGCGCGCCCGTCCAGGCGGACGGCCCGGACGAGGGGATCGGGCAGCCGCATGCCGCCGTCGCGGTCGATCGGACAGCGTATGCGCGGCGGGATGGGAACGGCCAGCGAGGCCAGGGGCACGGCCATCAGGACCGGCGGCTCGCCGGGGACCAGCTCGACCTGAAGCTCGGCGTCGCCGAGCACCTCGACGATTTGGGAGGGCAGGCGAACCAGGCCGCCGTCGACCACCACTTCGAATCGGCCGATGAACAAGCGCCCCTCCGTCCAATGCCCGAAAACCCAGGACGATAGATCAACTTTCGCGCGGACGTGGACTGTAACTTTGACAACCGCTCAGGCCATCAGCCCGGCCTTGAGGGCGGTGCACACGGCGGCGGTCTTGTTGGGCGCGCCCAGTTTCTTCGACGCCTCGGCGAGGTGGTAGTGCACCGTGCGCTCGGGCAGCGACAGCAGAACCGAGATTTCCCAGGCGGTCTTGCCGAAGGATGTCCATTTCAGGCATTCGAGCTCGATCTCGCTGAGGCAGTGGCCGTTCGCGCCCTCGCGGAACAGCCGGTCGTGCAGATAGAGCGCGAAGGTGTGCAGCCGATCGAAGCCGCGGCTGACGCCGTCGACGAAGCGGCGCTCGTCGTCGGACCACAGCGACAGAACCGAGAACTGGCCGCTGCGGCCGCGCACGGGAATGCTGACGCCGATCGAGCAGCCCTGGGCGAAGCGCTCGGCGATGACCCTGCTCGCGGCGGGATCGAGGCCGAGGTCGTCGTCCTTGCGCCACCAGCTCAGGAGGTTGCTGGCCAGGCTGGTGCGCAGGACCGGGTCGTTGCGGAAGCGCTTGTTGTCGAGCTGACCGCGGACCCAACGCTCGGGGAAATTTGTAATGATCTGAGGGAACTCGGCGGAAGATCTGTCGAATGGACGGAAATGACAAAAGAAGCACGCGCCCACCGATTCGGCAGTTGCCGCAATCGTCGCGGAAACCTGTGCGGTTTCCGCCCGCAACAGCGCCTGCATTTCCTCCGGATGTTCCATATCGCCGCGATTGATCCGTGGCCGTGTTTTCTTGATCTCCCTGGTACTTAGGGACAGCGGCCGAGTCGGCGCAACTGTAACTCTACACACTGGCTAGGGCGTCGTAGAGCCATGATCGTGGGCGATTATGGCCTTCCGCCATGATTCATACCTGCGGTAGAGATCAGCGCCAGGGCAGCGCGAGGCGGAACGTCGTCCCGCCGGGACCACTGCCGTCGAGATCGAGCCCGCCGCCCTGCGCGGCGGCCAGTTCGCGCGCGATCGCGAGCCCCAGGCCGGCGCCGCCGGGCCGCGCCGAACCGGCGAAGGGGCGGAACAGGTTCTGGCGCGCCACCGGAGGCAGGCCGGTGCCGTCGTCGGCGATCAGCAGCTCGAGGCGATCGGGACCGGGCACCGCCTCGATCCGCAACGTCGCGGCGCCGGCCTCGGCGGCATTGCGGCCGAGATTGGCGAGAATGCGGAACAGCAGGTCGCGGTCGGCGACGACCGACAGGTCCGGCGGCACCGCGCAGCGCCACACGGTGTTCGGGAATTCCGACTGCACCGCCGCCGCCGCCTCGTCGATCACCCCGGCGAGCGCCACCGGCCCGAGCCGCACCGTGGGCGAGCCTTCGCGGACGTAGCGCAGCGTGTGCGAGCACAGCTCGACCGCGCGGTCGACGGACTTGACCACCGTCGGCGCCAGCCGGCGGACCTCGGGATCGGCGCTGGCCTCCAGCCGCTCGGAGACCACCATCGCCGAGGACAGGATGGCGCGCAGGTCGTGGCTGATCTTGGCGACCGCGCTGCCGAGCGCCGCCAGTCGCGCCTTCTGGGTCAGGGCGGCGCGGAGGTCGCGCTGCATCTCCGACAGGGCGCGTTCGGCCGTGCCGACCTCGTCGAGGCGCTCGCCGGGCTCGATCGTCCGCCGCGCGTCCTCGGGCGCCTCGCGGAAGGCCAGCATCGCCTCGGTCAGCCGCCGCATCGGCCGCACCAGCAGCCGGTGCAGGCTGGCATAGACCAGCGCCGCGGTGATCACCGAGATCACCAGGCTGAGCGCCAGGATGCGGCCGGAATAGCCGATCATGTCCTCGCGCAGCGGCGCCTCCGGCACCAGCACCTCGATGACCGGGCGGCCGTCGTGCGACGAGCGGCCGACGACCTTGATCAGCCGCCGGCCGTCGCCGCCGGCCAGGGTCTTGAAGGCGTCGGCGATGAAGCCGAAAAACCCGGTCTCGCGCAGGTCGTAGACCGCCGCGGCCGGCTGCGGCATGTCCGGGCCGAGCATCAGGCTGGTGCCGTCGGACCGGTAGAGATAGATGCCGCTGGTGCCGGCATGGGCCAGCAGCCGCGACTGCAGCGCGGCGTCGACCATGCCGTCGGGCGTGGCCTCGAGCGCCAGGATCGCGAGATGCGCGTCGTCGAGACGCTCCTCGAGCCAGGCCTTGCGGTAGCGGCCGATCGACGGCGCGTAGATCAGCACCTCGGCCAGCATCACGAACAGCACGGTCAACGCCAGCAGCCGCGCCGACAGGCTGCGGTGGAACGGCGGCTGCCGGGCGCCCGGGCTCAAGGCAGCCGCGCCAGCAGCCGCACCAGCGTCTTGACCCGGTCGCCGAACAGCCGCGGCATGAAATGGCTGCCGGCGACGCGCTTGTTGATCTCGCCCAGGGTCGGATAGGGCGCCATCATCCCGGCCAGGGCCCCGATCCTGAGCCCCTGCCCGATCGCCAGCACCCAGGGCTGGATGAGCTCGCCGGCCCGGGCGCCGACGATGGCGGCGCCGAGGATGCGGCCGCGGCGGTCGAGCACCACCTTGGCGAGCCCGTCGATCGCGCCGTCGGTCCGCGCCCGGTCGATCTCGGAGAACGGCCAGCGCAGCACCTCGACGGCGCCGTGGGCGGCGCGGGCCTCGTCCTCGGTCGGGCCGACCCGGGCCAGCTCGGGCGCGGTGTAGGTCACCGCCGGCAGCGCCTTCAGGTCGTTGCGCACCGGCAGCCGGAACAGGGCGCTGCGCAGCACCAGCCCGGCCTGGTGGCCGGCGAGATGGGTGAACTGCGGCCCGCCGGTGACGTCGCCGATGGCGTAGACCCGGCGATTGGTGGTGCGCAGGCCCTTGTCGACCGCGATGCCCTGCGGCGAATGGGCGATCTTGGCGGCGTCGAGGTCGAGCCCGTCGACCGCCGGCCGGCGCCCGACCGCGACCAGCAGGTGCGAACCCGCGACGACCTCGGCGCCGAGCCGCAGCCGGACGCCCCCGCCCCCGCCCTCGACCGCCGTCACCGCGGCGCCCTCGCGCAAGGTCACGCCGTCGCGGCGCAGCTGCAGGCGCACCGGCTCGACCAGTTCGGGATCCTCGCGCGGCAGCAGGCGGCCGGCCTCGACCACGGTGACCGCGCTGCCCAGGCGGCGGAAGGCCTGGGCCAGCTCGACGCCGACCGGACCGCCGCCGAGCACCAGCAGATGCTCGGGCGCCGCGGCCAGCGACCAGACCGTCTCGTAGGTCAGGTGGGGCGCCTCGCGCAGGCCGGGGATGCCGGGCACCAGCGGCCGGGCGCCGGTGGCGATCACGAAGCGGCGGGCGCGGATCACCGTGCCGCCGGCCTCGACCGCGTCGGGCGCGATGAAGCGGGCACGCGCCTGGATCACCGTGACGCCGAGGCCTTCGAAGCGCTCGACCGAATCGTTGGGCGCGATCCCGGCGATCACCCGCCGCACCCGCGCCATCGCCGCCGCGAAGTCGGGCGCCCCGCCGCGGGCCTTCGCCTCGTGCGCCGCCGCCAGCAGGGTCTTGGACGGCACGCAGCCGGAATTGAGGCAGTCGCCGCCCATGGCGCCGGCCTCGACCAGCACCACCGCGGCGCCCATCTGCGAGGCGCCGGCGGCGACGACCAGCCCGCCCGAGCCGCCGCCGATCACGCACAGGTCGGGGGCGAGCACGTCAGGCATCGGCGTCGCTCCGGCGCTGCCTCCAGTGCGCCCAGGCCACCGGCGCCAGCGCCAGCAGGCTGAGCCCGAGCAGCGGCAGCAGCAGTTCCGGCGTCGCCAGCACCGAGATGTCGGGCGGCGTCTGGCGGTCGAGCACCTCGGACAGCCCGGCGCCGAGGCTGGCGAAGACCAGCGAGCCGGGGATGATGCCGATCAGCGTGCCGAGGACGTAGACGCGCAGCGGCATCCCGACCAGCGCCGGCACCAGATTGACGACCCAGAACGGAAACAGCGGCAGCATGCGCAGCACGATCAGGTAGTTGAAGGCGTGCCGGCGGAATCCCTGCTCCAGCCGGCCGAGAAAGCCGCCGACGCGCCGGCGCAGAGCATCGCCCATGATGAACTTGGCGGCAAGGAAAACAGCGGTGGCGCCGATCGTGGCGGCGATCACCGTATAGAAGGTGCCGGCCACCGTGCCGAACACGAAGCCGCCCAGGATGGTCATCCACACCGCGCCGGGCAGCGACAGCGCCACGCCGACGACGTAGACGCCCATGTAGAGGCCGACGGCCAGCAGCCGATTCTGGCCGACCCAGTCCAGCAGGGCGAAGCGCTGGCGGTGAATCTCGCGGAACGCCGCCTCGGGATCGACGGCCAGGCCGGCCGCCGCGGTGGCGACCAGCACGGCGAGCAGGACCCAGCGCAGGATGCGTCGGCGGCGGTCGGACGGGGGTGTCTCGAGTTCGTTCATGCCCTCAAGCTGGCGACGAAAGCCGGTCCTGGCCAGTAAACTCCTGGTGAACGGGGCAAATCCGCATGCATCGGATTGACTCGTGACCGCATCAGCCCTTATACAGCGGGACCTCAGTTCACGAGCCGAATCCGGAGTAGCTAACGTGAAGCGTACCTATCAGCCCAGCAAGCTCGTCCGCGCCCGGCGCCACGGCTTCCGCGCGCGCATGGCCACCGTCGGCGGCCGCCGCGTCATCAACGACCGTCGCGGCAAGGGCCGCAAGCGCCTGTCGGCCTAAAGACGAGCCGGTGGCCCTGGCGCGCCTGAAGCGGCGGGCGGAGTTTCTCCGCGTCGCCGCCCTGCGGCGCAAATGGGCCGCGCCCGGACTCGTGCTGCAGGCGGCGCCGACGTCGCCGGCCGACGGAACGCCGGCGGAGGACCAGGGCGCCCCGCCCGTCCGCGTCGGGTTCACCTGCAGCAAGAAGGTCGGCAACGCCGTGGCGCGCAACCGCGCCCGCCGGCGCCTGCGCGCCGTGGCCGAACAGGTCCTGCCGCAGCACGCGGCGCCTGGGCTCGACTACGTGCTGATCGGACGTCAGGAAACCGTCGCCCGTCCCTTTTCGTTGCTGGTGAGGGACCTGGAAACGGCGCTCAAGCGGGTCAAGGCGTGGCGCGACGGCGAAGGCGGAGGCGAGAGGGCATGAATCCGTTGAGTGTGGTCATGCGGCTGGCGATCCGCGGCTACCAGCTGGCGATCTCGCCGCTGTTGCCGATGAGCTGCCGCTACCTGCCGACCTGCTCGTCCTACGCCGCCGAGGCGATCGCCGTGCACGGACCGCTGAAGGGCGGCTGGCTCGGCCTGCGCCGCATCCTGCGCTGCCATCCCTGGGGCGGCTCCGGGTTCGACCCGGTGCCGCCGCGCGACGGCTGCGGCTGCGGGCATCACCACCCGCGCCCTCACTAGAACGACAACCGGGCGAAGCCGGACATGAGCGACAAAAGCGAACAACGCAATCTGATTCTGGCGATCGTCCTTTCGGTCGTCATCCTCCTCGGTTTCCAGTTCATCTTCGCCCCCGAGCCGGTGGCGCCGACGGACCAGACCCAGCAGCAGGCGGGCGCGCCGGCGCCCGGCCAGCCGGCGCAGGCGCCCGGCGTCGCGGCGCCCGGCGCGCCGCGGGCGGCGACCCGCGCCGAGGCGCTGAAGGCGGTCGAGCGCATCCGCATCGACACCCCCAGCCTGCACGGCTCGATCGCGCTGCAGGGCGGCCGCATCGACGACCTGACGCTGGTCGACTACCACCTCGAGCCCGACCCGCGAAGCCCGGAGATCGTGCTGCTGTCGCCGCCCGGCGCGCCCAATCCCTATTACGCCGAATTCGGCTGGGTGCCGGCGCCCGGCCAGACCGTCGCCGTGCCCGGCCCCGACACCGTCTGGGAGCATGTCGAGGGCGGGCCGCTGACCCCGGGCAAGCCGGTGGTGCTGGCGTGGGACAACGGCCAGGGGCTGCGCTTCGTGCGCACCATCACCGTCGACCAGAACTACCTGTTCACCGTCAGCCAGCGGGTCGAGAACCAGACCGGCCAGCCGGTCAGCCTGCACCCCTACGCCCTGATCTCGCGCACCGGCAAGCCGACCGACCTGCAGGACATGTACATCCTGCACGAGGGGCCGCTGGGCGTGTTCGACTCGACGCTCAACGAGGTCGACTACTCCGAGCTCGAGGAAGAGGGCACCATCCAGCGCCAGAGCACCGGCGGCTGGATCGGCATCACCGACAAGTACTGGCTCACCGCCCTCGCCCCCGGCCAGGCGGCGCCGGTGTCGATGCGCATGACCTACGGCGGCGCCGGCGCGACCGGCGCCGCCCCGAAGTACCAGACCGACTTCCTGGGCCCGGTCGTCACCGTCGCCCCCGGCGCCAGCGCCGAGGACACCACGCGCCTGTTCGCCGGCGCCAAGAAGCTCGAGCTGCTCGACCAGTACGGCGAACAGTTCGGCATCCAGCGCTTCGACCTGGCGATCGACTTCGGCTGGTTCTATTTCATGACCAAGCCGTTCTTCTACATCCTGAAGACCTTCAACGCCTGGTTCGGCAATTTCGGACTCGCCATCCTGGCGCTGACCGTCATCGTCAAGCTCGCTCTGTTCCCGCTGGCGAACAAGTCGTACAAGGCGATGAGCAAGATGAAGAAGCTGCAGCCCGAGGTGCAGAAGCTGCAGGAGCGCTTCGGCGACGACCGCATGCGGCTGAACCAGGAGCTGATGGCGCTCTACAAGCGCGAGAAGGCCAACCCGGTCGCCGGCTGCCTGCCGATCCTGATCCAGATTCCGATCTTCTTCGCGCTCTACAAGGTGCTGTTCGTCACCATCGAGATGCGCCACGCGCCCTTCTACGGCTGGATCAACGACCTGTCGGCGCCCGACCCGACCAGCATCTTCAACCTGTTCGGCCTGATCCCGTGGGATCCGCCGTCCTTCCTGATGATCGGCATCTGGCCGCTGATCATGGGCGCGACCATGTTCCTGCAGCAGAAGCTGAACCCGCAGCCGACGGACCCGATCCAGGCGAAGATGTTCACCTTCCTGCCGATCGTGTTCACGTTCCTGCTGGCCACCTTCCCGGCCGGTCTGGTGATCTACTGGGCGTGGTCGAACACCCTGTCGATCCTTCAGCAGTGGGTGATCATGAAGAAGGAAGGGGTCAAGTTCTGACGCAGGATTCCGAACATCTCGACGAATCGGCGGCAGCGGCCCGGCTCCTGGAGGCGGGCCGTCTGCTGTTCGCGCAGGAGTGCCGGTTCGTCGCCGGCACCGCCACCCTCGACCGGCTGCCGCCCGAGGCGCTGCCCGAGGTCGCCTTCGCCGGCCGCTCCAACGTCGGCAAGTCGAGCCTGATCAACGCGCTGACCGGCCGCAACACCCTGGCGCGCACCTCGGTGACGCCGGGGCGGACGCAGCAGATCAACTTCTTCGACCTCGGCGGGCGGCTGATGCTGGTCGACCTGCCGGGCTACGGCTACGCCCAGGCGCCCAAGCATCTGGTCAAGCAGTGGACGGGGCTGGTCAACGACTACCTGCGCGGCCGCCCCGGCCTGCGCCGGGTGTGCATCCTGATCGATTCGCGCCACGGGCTGAAGGACGTCGACCGCGAGGCGATGGCGATGCTCGACACCGCCGCCGTCGTCTACCAGGTGGTGCTGACCAAGGCCGACAAGATCAAGGCCGCCGAGCTCGAGCGCGTGCGCGCCGCGGTCGCCGGCGCCATCGCCCGGCGTCCGGCCGCCCATCCCGAGATCGCCGTCACCAGTTCCCGCGAGGGCACAGGAATTCCCGAACTGCGCGCCGCCCTCGCCGCGCTCGCCGTCCCCCATCCGCAGGAGCAAGGGTCATGACCGCCACCCCCGAGGAACGCGAAGTCTGGTTGCAGAAGGCCAAGACGCTGTCCGAGGCGCTGCCCTACATGCGCCAGTACAACGGCGAGACCTTCGTGATCAAGTACGGCGGCCACGCGATGGAGAACGCCGATCTCGCGCATCTGTTCGCCCGCGACGTCGTGCTGCTGCGCCAGGTCGGGGTCAATCCGGTCGTCGTCCACGGCGGCGGGCCGCAGATCGGCGCCATGCTCAAGAAGCTGCAGATCCAGAGCCAGTTCATCGACGGGCTCAGGGTCACCGACCAGGCCACGGTCGAGATCGTCGAGATGGTGCTGTCGGGCGCCATCAACAAGCAGATCGTCTCGGCGATCAACGAGGCCGGCGGCTTCGCGGTCGGCCTGTCGGGCAAGGACGGCCACCTGATCCGGGCGCGCAAGCTGCGGCGCTCGAAGAAGGATCCGGATTCCAACATCGAGAAGATCCTCGACCTCGGCTTCGTCGGCGAGCCGAGCGAGATCACGCCGCACATCCTCGACTACTTCCGCGAATCGGACGTCATCCCGGTGATCGCCCCGGTCGGCGCCGGCCCCAACGGCGAGACCTACAACATCAACGCCGACACCGCCGCCGGCGCGGTCGCCGGCGCGGTCGGCGCCGCGCGGCTGTTCATGCTGACCGACGTCGTCGGCGTGCTCGACAAGCAGGGCAACCTGATCGAGGAGATGACGGCGAGCCAGGCCCGCCAGCTCATCGCCGACGGCACCATCTCGGGCGGCATGATCCCCAAGGTCGAGACCTGCCTGCAGGCCGTCGACATGGGCACCGAGGCCGCCGTCATCCTCGACGGCCGCGTGCCGCACGCGCTGCTGCTGGAAATCTTCACCCCGCACGGCGCCGGCACGCTGATCAAGCGGGATTGAGACCTGCCCGCTCCCCCGCTCGCGGGGGAGCGGGCGGCCTGTTCAACGCTCCTCGTCCTCGTTCTCCGGCGCCACGAAGTTCTCGTCGTCGCTGGGCAGGTCCTCGGCCTCCTCGAACTCTTCGTCGCCGCCCTCGGCACCTTCGACCTCGGCCTCCGGCTCCACGGGCTCGGGGCGGACCGGCGGCGCCGGGCGCACCTTCGGCGCGCGCACCGGTGCGACATGCTCGTACCGCGCGCCGCATTTCGGGCACAGGATGGGATTGCGGTTGAGGTCGTAATAGGCGGCCCCACAGGCCTGACACTTCCGCTTGGTGCCGCGATCGGCCATGGTGATCCTAGCTTTCCGGTTGCGTGGATGGGTGGGAATATGGGATTTCCGGCCGCGACGCAACACCCCGTCCGGCCGATCAGGTCCCGACGATGCGCCGGCGCCGGCGCGCGCCGCCGAGCGTGCCCACCGCCGCGCCGCCGACGATCAGCGCCGCCGCGACCGCCACCGTGACGGTCAGCGCGCCGCGGCCGATGGCGATCAGCAGCGCCGTCGACATCAGCGGCGCGGCATAGGCCAGAATTCCGAGCAGCCGCACGTCGCCGTGCTTGCAGCCGTAGTCCCAGACGAAGAAGGCGGCCCCGACCGGGCCGAGCCCCAGCCCGACCACGGCCGCCCATTCGCCAAGGCCGGCCGGCCACACGGTGCTCTCGAAGGCGACGTGGCAGATCGCCGCCAGCACCGCGGTGACGGCGCAGAAGCCGCCGACGGCATCGGTCGGCACGCCGCGGTAGCGGCGGTTGGCGACCGAATAGCCGCTCCAGGTCAGGGCGCACGCCACCGCGGCGGCGTAGCCCAGGGCATGGCCGCCGGACAGCCCGGCGGCGCCCTCGCGGGCGACCAGCAGCGCCGCGCCGGCGAAGCCGAGCAGCGCCGCCACGACATGGCGCGGCCGCAGCCGCTCGCCCGGCAGCAGCGCCGAGAACAGCACGATCAGCAGCGGCCACAGATAGTTGATCAGGTTGGCCGGCAGCGGCGGGGCGTTGCGCAGGGCGAGGAAGTAGAAGAAATGGTAGCCGAACAGCCCGCCGACCCCCAGCGCCCAGGCGCCGGCCGGCTGGCGCAGCACCGCGAGCGGCGACTTGCCGCGGGCCTTCCAGAACACCGCCGAGGTCGCGGCGGCGACCGCGAACGCCATGGCGACGAGCTGGAACGGCGGCACCGCGCCGCTCTCGGCGGTCAGCGGCGCCAGCGTCGCCCACATCAGCACGGCCGTAAAGCCGATCGCGGTGGCGCGTGAGGAGGATTCGGTCATCGCCACGGCGTAACAGCGGCGGCGGGGGCTGGCAAGGGGCGCGATAGGGGAGTTGGCGCTCCTAGCCCGGCGACTTCCCGGGCAGCGTCGCGATCGCCGGTCGAAGCTGGCGAGCGCTCGCCGCCGCACGACCGGCCAGCAGCACGTATAGGGTCAGCAGTTCCACGAGCACCCCGCTCCACGGCCCCTGAAGCACGAACACGATCAGAAAAAAGCCCGCGAACGCGATCGGCGGCAGGAAGACCACGGTCCAGAAAATGCCGTGGCCGGGGCGATCCGGGTCCCAATGGAAGAGCGACACCCCGCGCGGGCAGCGCCAGACGCAAAGAAGCCACGCCAGGACCAAGACGACCGGCAGGCCCCACTGCGTCATGACGAAATGAATGGCGACATTCAGTGCCGCGCCGGAATCGGCCCACCACACCAGGTTTCCGCGATCGTAATCGACCTCCATGCCGTGCACGCTGACGGCGAGCGGCAGGCACCAGCAGGCGACGGACAGGAGCATGAACATCCAGGCCGAACGGGGTCCGCGCCAGCGCGCCAGGTTGCGGACATCGCGCGCGTCGACCCGGACGAGGGCAAGCGCGAGGCAGGCGGCGACGATCAGCAGGCCGAGGCCGGGATCGAGATACTGCCAGCGCGCCGTGCGAAGCGACTCGAGGGTCGCCCACCATTGCTCCTTGTCGTCGGGAATGTCGCCGCCGTTCAGCATCGACTCGGCGGCGCCGACATCGGTGAAGGGCGGAATCGACAGGCCGACGACGGCCAGTGCGAGCCCGACCACGCCGAGCAGCCCGACACAACCGCAGACCAAAAAACCCAGCCGCCGCGCCATTCCGTCGTCCATGCCGCCGCTCCCCATCCGGACCAGAGGACCGCCCCTCCATCCATCTGTAGTGGAAACGCGCCGCCGAGTCGACATCCCTCGATAGTCCACGCGGCAAGACGGCAGGGCGGCGCAAGGACCTGAGACGCCGCCCCGAAAACGAAACGGCGGCGCGGGTTGCCCCGCGCCGCCGCAGCAACTCCCGAGGCGGATGCCTCAGTACATGTGCTGGCCGCCGTTGATCGACATCGTCGAGCCGGTGATGAAGTCGGCGTCGTCGGCGACCAGGAACAGCACCCCGCGGGCGATGTCCTCGGCGCGGCCGAGGCGGCCGGCCGGGATCTTGGCGATGATCTTCTCGAGCACCGCCGCCGGCACGGCGCGGACCATGTCGGTGTCGACGTAGCCCGGGGCGATCGCGTTGACGGTGATGCCCTTGGCGGCGCCTTCCTGGGCCAGGGCCTTGGTGAAGCCGTGGATGCCCGACTTGGCGGCGGCGTAGTTGACCTGGCCGTACTGGCCGGCCTGGCCGTTGATCGAGCCGATGTTGACGATGCGCCCGAAGCCGCGCTCGCGCATGCCGTCGATGACGTTGCGGCACATGTTGAAGCACGAGGTCAGGTTGGTGGCGACGACGTCGTTCCACTGCTCCGGCGTCATGCGGTGCAGGGTGGCGTCGCGGGTGATGCCGGCGTTGTTGACGACGACGTCGATCGGGCCGATCTCCTTGGCGATCTTCTCGACGGCGGCCTTGCAGTCGTCGAACTTCGAGACGTCCCACTTGTAGGCGGGGATGCCGGTCTCGGCGGTGAACTGCTTGGCGGCTTCGTCATTGCCGAAATAGTTGGCGACCACCGAATAGCCGGCATTCTTGAGACCGACCGAAATCGCCTTGCCGATACCCCGGGTGCCGCCGGTGACGACTGCTACGCGACCCATTCCCTAAGCTCCTTCCTCGTCTGCGGGGCCGGCTGCCCCGGTCCCCTTCCCCATCGAAATCGCGGGGGCCGCGCTCCGCGGAGGCGGCCCCTCGTGTTGTTGGCTCAGCGCTCGACGCAGAGCGCGATGCCCATGCCGCCGCCGATGCACAGCGTCGTCAGACCCTTCTTGGCGTCGCGCTTGAGCATCTCGTGCAGCAGGGTGACCAGCACGCGGTTGCCCGAGGCGCCGATCGGATGGCCGAGCGCGATGGCGCCGCCGTTGACGTTCACCCGGGCGGTGTCCCAGCCCATGTCCTTGTTCACCGCGCAGGCCTGGGCGGCGAAGGCCTCGTTGGCCTCGATCAGATCGAGGTCGGCGGCCTTCCAGCCGGCCTTCTCCAGCGCCTTGCGCGAGGCCGGGATCGGGCCGGAGCCCATCACCGCCGGATCGACGCCGGCGGTCGCCCACGAGGCGATGCGGGCGATCGGCGTCAGGCCGCGGCGGTTGGCCTCGTCGGCGCTCATCAACAGCACGGCCGAGGCGCCGTCGTTGATTCCCGACGCGTTGCCGGCGGTCACCGACTTGCCGTTCGGGAAGGCCGGGCGCAGCTTGCCCAGGCTGTCGGCGGTGGTGCCGGCGCGCGGATACTCGTCGGTGTCGAAGAGCTTGACCTCCTTCTTCACCTTGATCTCGACCGGGACGATCTCGTCCTTGAACCTGCCGGCCTCGATGGCGGCGACCGCCTTCTGCTGCGAGGCGGCGGCGAAGGCGTCCTGCTCGTCGCGGCCGATCTGCCACTTCTCGGCGACGTTCTCGGCGGTGTTGCCCATGTGGTAGCCGTTGAAGGCGTCCCACAGGCCGTCCTTGATCATCGTGTCGACCATCTCGGCGTTGCCCATCTTGACGCCGCCGCGCAGATACATGCAGTGCGGGCTGTTGGACATGCTCTCCTGGCCGCCGGCGACGACGATCCTGGCGTCGCCGGTCTTGATCGCCTGGTAGCCGAGCGCGACCGTGCGCAGGCCCGAGCCGCAGACCTGGTTGATGACGTAGGCGGTGGTCTCGATCGGCAGGCCGGCGGCGATGGCCGCCTGGCGGGCCGGGTTCTGGCCGGTGCCGGCGGTCAGCACCTGGCCCATCACGACCTCGTCGACCTCGCGCCCGTCGACCTGGCCGCGGCGCAGGACTTCCGAGATCACCACCTTGCCGAGATCGGCGGCGGAGAGGCCGCTCAGGCTGCCGTTGAAGGCGCCGATCGGCGTGCGGGCGGCGGCGACGATGACGATGTCGGTCATGGGTGCTGTCTCCTGAGAGGCGTGCCGGAATCTCAGCGATGAGAACGTCTATCGCTATTCTGCTTGTGTCTTAAAGGAAGCACTACCCGCCCGCAAGCACTTGTTGCATTGCAGCATTCATCCATTTGGACAGGGGGTGATAGACCTTCGTCTTAGCCATTCGGCCGATGATCATTCCGACATGGCCGGCGTCGACGCGGCGGATGCGGCAGCGCGGCACGGCCGCCGCCAGGGCGAGGGCGGAGTCCGGCGGCACGATGCGGTCGCGCAGCGGCACCATCGCCATCGCCGGCATCCGCAACTCCTGCGGCCGCACCACGGCGCCGCCGAGGCGCCATTCCCCCGCGGCCGGGCCGTTGCGGCCGTACCAGTCGAACAGGCACTCGCGCGCCACCGGCGCGACCAGCGGCACGCCGTCGTTGGCCCAGTCCTCCAGCGCCACGAAGTCGCGCGCCGCCGCCGAGCGCGGCCGCAGCGCCGCGAGGCGCCGGAACTTGCCGCCGACCAGGCGCGGATCGACCGCGGCGAACATCGCCTGCAGCCCGTCGACCGGCATGCCGCCGGCGGCGTCGAGCGCCGGCCCCAGCACCGGCTCCGCCGCCGCCAGGGCGCGGGCCGGGCCGGGATCGGGGGCGTGGAAGTCCCACGGCGTCGCCAGCAGCGCCAGCGCCGCGACGCGGTCGGGCCGTCGCGCCGCCAGCGCCAGCGCCAGCAGCCCGCCCATGCAGTAGCCCAGCACCGCCGCGCGGCGGCCGGCGACGTCGAGCATCGCCTCGAGCCGGGCGACGTAGTCGGCGACCCCGAACGCGGCCTCGTCCGGGCCCGGCGCGCCCCAGTCGACGACCAGCGGCCGCAGCCCCTTGCCGGCGAGATAGCGCGCCAGCGAGCGCCGCGGCGTCAGGTCGAGCACGTAATAGCGGTTGATCAGCGACGGAACCACCAGCACCGGCGGCGCGGCGGGATCGCGGCCGAAGTCGAGCAGCCGCGTCGTGCCGGCCCGCCAGACCGTCGGCGGCTCGTCCAGGCCGCGGCGGTAGGGATGGCGGCGGTAGCCCTCGACCCCGCCGAGGAAGCCGTCGAACCGCCGCCGCGCCTCGGCCTCGACCGCGGCGGCCAGCGCCTCAGGCGCGACGCCTGCCGCCTCGGCCGCCAGTTCGGCGGCGCGTTGCCGCAAGCTCGGCCTCCAGAACGGCGATCCGCTCCTCAAGAGCGCCAATCCGGCGCCGGAGGTCATCAAGGTCGCCGCCTCGGTCAGCAGATGCAGCGGCAGCGGCCGCGGCCCGCTGCGACGGCTTTCCTGGCCCATCCCCCGGCTCCCGCCCCGCATTGGACTCGTCGGATTCGTCGGTCGCGCCAGCGCCGGCGAAGGCGGCGGCGTGGCGGCTCATCGCCGCCAGGCTCGCGGCCATCGCCTCGGCCAGGGCCGGGTCGGCCGCCACCGCCGCCATCTGGTCCTGCCAGAGATCGAGGTAGCGCCGCGCCAGCGTCTGGAGATCGGGTGCGTCCGACATGGGCGGATCATATCGGAGCCGCCGCGGCGGTTCCAGGGCGTCGGCGATCCGATCTTTCTCGGGCGCCGGACGCCGCCTTGGGCGGCCCGATCGTCGCTCCGCCGCGCGGCCGCCTTTTCCGCGCTGCGAAAACATCTTGCTGCGGCGAGCGATATACCGCAAAAATCCACTATAAGAGCAAACGTCCCCAGATCGATTGGCCGGCAGATTCAGATGTCCAAGACCAAAGAGACCACCCAGACGCCCGTCACCATCAAGAAATACGCCAACCGGCGCCTCTACAACACGGCGACGAGCAGCTACGTCACGCTCGACCACCTGTGTCAGATGGTCAAGGACGGAGTCGATTTCGTGGTCTACGACGCCAAGACCGGCGAGGACATCACCCGCTCGGTGCTGACGCAGATCATCGTCGAGGAGGAGCAGAAGGGCGGCCAGAACCTGCTGCCGATCAGCTTCCTGCGCCAGCTCATCGGCTTCTACGGCGATTCGCTCGGCGGCCTGGTGCCGCGCTACCTGGAATATTCCATGCAGTCCTTCGCGCGGAACCAGGAGCAGATGCGCCACTACATGCAGAACGCCATCGAGGGCATGTTCCCGTTCAATCCGTTCGAGGAGATGGGCAAGCAGAACGTCGCCTTCTTCGAGAACGCGATGAAGATGTTCACCCCCTTCTACGACAAGAACGGCAACGAGGCGACGCCGGGCTCGGCCCAGGGCGCCCTCGACGACCTGCAGGCGCGCCTGAACGCGATGCAGCAGCAGCTCGACGCGCTGTCCGGCAAGCCGCGCCCCGACAACAAGTAGCCGCCGCCCGGCGCCGCCGCGCCGGGTCTCGCCTCGGGCGCGAATCCGGCGTATAAGCGCGCCATGCTGCACTTCGCTCCGATCTTCCTTGCGGTCTTCGTCGCCGAACTCGGCGACAAGACGCAACTCGCCACCGTGCTGTTCGCCGCCGACGGCGACCGCTCGCCGCTGGGCGTGTTCGCCGCCGCCGCCGCGGCGCTGGTGCTGTCGACCGCCGTGGCCGTCGCCCTGGGCAGCCTGGGCGCCAAGCACCTGCAGTCGCTTCCGCTCAAGGCCATCGCCGGCACCGGCTTCATCGTCATCGGCGCGTGGACGCTGGCCGACCACTTCCGCGGCGGCTGAGCGGCGTGGCCCGGCCGCGCCCCGATTCGCTGCCCGTGGCGGCGCTGCTGACGGCGCTGGTCGCGTTCGGCCCGGTCACCACCGACCTCTACCTGCCGTCGCTGCCGGCGATGACCCGCGCCTTCGACGCCGACGTCAGCCTGGTGCAGCTCACCCTGTCGCTGTTCGTCGCCAGCTTCGCCGTCTGCCAGCTGATCTACGGGCCGCTGTCCGACCGCTTCGGCCGCCGGCCGGTGCTGCTGGGCGGCATCGCCACCTATGTCGCCGCCTCGGTGTTCTGCGTCTTCGCGCCCACCATCGAGGCGCTGCTCGTCGGCCGGGTCCTGCAGGCGCTCGGCGCCTGCTCGGGGCCGGTGCTGGGACGCGCGGTGGTGCGCGACGTCTATCCCCGCGAACTGGCGGCGCGGGTGCTGTCCTACATGGCCTCGGCGATGGCGCTGATGCCGCTGGTGGCGCCGCTCCTCGGCGGCTGGGTGTTCAGCCTGTTCGGCTGGCGGGCCAATTTCGTGCTGCTGACCCTGTTCGGCGTCGCGCTGATGGCGCTGACCTGGACGATGCTCGACGAGACCCACCGCCACCACGACCGTTCCGCGCTGAGGCCCGGCCGCATGCTGGGCAATTACGGCCGGCTGCTGCGCGATGGCCGGTTCCTCGGCAACACCATGACGGTGGCCTTCGCCTTCGGCGGCCTGTTCTCGTTCATCTCGGGTTCGTCCTTCGTGCTGATCGACGTGCTCGGCATCGATCCGACGATGTTCGGCTTCGCCTTCGCCTGCGTCGTCGTCGGCTACATCGCCGGCACCTTCGCCTCGGGCCGGCTGGGCGCGCGCATCGGCACCGCGCGCCTGATCCGGGCCGGCGCCGTGCTGGGCGTGGTGTTCGGCGTCGCCATGGCGGGGCTGGCCTGGAGCGGCGTCCAGAGCCTGGCCGCGGTGATCGCGCCGATGAGCCTGTTCTTCCTGTCGGTCGGCCTGGTGCTGCCGAACGGAACCGCGGCCGCCATCGCGCCGTTCCCGACCATGGCGGGCAGCGCCTCGGCGATGCTCGGCTTCCTGCAGATGGGCACCGGCGCGCTGGCCGGCTATGTGGTCGGGCGCCTGCACGACGGCTCCAGCGTGGCGATGACCTCGGTGATCGCCGGCTGCGCCGTCGCGGCGCTGGCGGCGGCGCTGCTGACGCCGCGCGAAATGCCTCGTTTGGCTTAGATCAATGCTTCGGTAACCTCGGAAGGGATATCAAGAGGCGCCGCTTCCGGCGGCCCACCCGCAAGGAAGGAAGGTCCCGCCGGTGACCAGCAAGGACGTGCTAACCGACCTGTTCCCCCCGATCGAGCCCTTCGCGACCGGAATGCTGCCGGTCGACGGCCGCCACACGCTGTACTGGGAGCAGTCGGGCAACCCCGCCGGCGTCGCGGTGCTGTTCCTGCACGGCGGCCCGGGCGCCGGCACCGCGCCGGCCTATCGCCGCTTCTTCGACCCGCGCCACTACCGCATCGTGCTGTTCGACCAGCGCGGCGCCGGGCGCTCGCAGCCGACCGCCGACATCACCGACAACACCACCGGCCATCTCATCGACGACATCGAGGCGCTGCGCCGCCATCTCGGCATCGAGCGCTGGCTGGTCTTCGGCGGCTCGTGGGGCAGCACGCTGGCGCTGGCCTACGGCCAGGCGCACCCCGGCCGCTGCCTGGGATTCGTGCTGCGCGGGGTGTTCCTGTTCCGCCCGGTCGAGGTGCACTGGTTCATCCACGAGATGGGCCGCTTCTTCCCCGAGGCCTGGAGCCGTTTCGCCGGCTACATCCCCGAGCGCGAGCGCTCGGACCTGCTCGGCGCCTATTACCGCCGCCTGACCTCGCCCGACCCGGCGGTGCACGGCCCGGCGGCCGACGTCTGGTGCGGCTACGAGGAGGCGTGCTCGCGCCTGGTGCCGCGGGCGCCGCACGGCGAGGGCCGCGCCTCGCCGGGCGCGCTGGCGATGGCGCGCATCGAAGCCCATTACATGGTCCACGGCGGCTTCCTCGAAGACAACGAACTGCTGAAACGCCTGCCGGTGCTGCACCGTCATCCGGCGGTGATCGTCCAGGGCCGCTACGACGTCGTCTGCCCGATCGCCAGCGCGCACGAACTGGCGCTGTCGTGGCCGGCGGCGGAATACGTCGTGGTGCCCGACGCCGGGCATTCGGCGATGGAACCCGGCGTGCGCGCGGCGCTGGTCGCCGCGACCCAGCGGATGCGCGCGGCGACATAGCGTGCCGCCGCCAAATCTCCCGGATGCGCGACGCCGGGCTTGCCCCGGACCGCCGCGACGCGCATCTTATGGGTCCCGCCGCCTCAGGCGACGCGCCCGTAGCTCAGTAGGATAGAGCACAGGATTCCTAATCCTGGGGTCGCAGGTTCGAATCCTGCCGGGCGCACCAAATTTTCCCCAGCATGCCGAACGCCCGCCGGGTCAGCCGCCCCGCTGGCGGCGACCGCCGTCGCCCGCCGCGCTTCGGCGTCGCGGGCCGTCGGCGTCCATCCGCGCCGAGACGAGCGAGGCGCCGCGCAGATCGGCGCCGGCCCGGTCGGCGCCGCGCAGGTCGGCATGATCGAGCTTCGCATCCCGCATGTCGGCGCCGCGAAGGTCGCTCTCGCCGAGCCTGGCCTCCCAAAGCGACGCGCCGCGCAGCCGGGCGCGCCGCAGCGAGGCGCCGCGCAGATCGGCGTGGTCGAGGTTGGCGGCGGCGAGATCGCTGCCGTCGAGGCGGGCGCCGCGCAGATCGGCCCGCCAGAACGACCGTCCGACCAGGTCGCAGTCGCGCAGATCCGCGCGCGCGCCGTGGCTTCCGTCGCTGGCGACCCAGATCCGGTGCCCGTCCAGCGCGTGCGCCAGTTCGTCGGCCGACGGCGTTCTCATCGTGGGCATCGTTCTCTCCTGGTCTGAAGTGCCGTCAGGTTTCCCGAACCGCGGGTCGCGAGACCGCCGCGGGGGGCCGGCGGCGCCCGAGGCGCGCCAGGCCGGCGCCCGTGAGCGTCGCCAGGCGCAGGGTGCGGTCGGCGTTCGTCTCCACCGCGATCAGGTTTTTCTGCAAAGCGCGCTGGAGCGTGCGCGGGTCGACGTGGCGGGCCGCGTCGGCCCGCTCCCAGGTGAAGGGATGCGCATGTCCGACCAGCCCGGCCGCGACGGCGTGCAACGCGCCGGCGATGTCGTCGTCGACGATGTCGTCGACGATGTCGTCGGCGGGCATGACGGACGCCTCCCTGGACCGATGTTGCAGCCACCGGACTCTGACGCGCACGGTCGCGGCGAAGCCCAGGCGGTTGGCGGCCTCGGCTTCCGCCGCCGCCCACGCCGAGGCCGCGCCCAGGCTGGGGAACGGCCCGGCGCTGACGCCCTCGCAACGAACCATCCAGCGCTGGCGCCAGAGGGTGCCGACGTCGATGACGCAGTAGAGCAGTCGGCTGACGGTCATTCCCGGCCTCGATTCGCGATTCGCGGATGGTCGCCCGAACCCCCGCGTCCCGGCTCGGCCTTCATCCCCAGCAGATTGGTGGCCCGCGCCGCCGCCGCCACCGTTCATCCGACCGGCGGAGATGGCATCGGCGGTATCCTGATCGCGCCCGGTTCACGGCGCGGGGCCGCCTACGCCGGGGCCGTCGGCGAGCCGCGCGCGCGCCTGACGCCAGCGCCGCTCGACGGCTTCGACGTCGTGCCGCACGGCGAGGTTGCGTGCGGCCTCGCGGATCATGTCGACCTGCGCCACCAGCGGCTCGCGGATGTCGGCGGCCGGCGCGCACGGCGCCAGGCGGCCGATCGCGTCCAGCAGCCGGATGAGCACCGCGGGATGGCCGGCGCCGGCCTGGCGGATCTGGTCGAAGGCGGCGCCGACGAGGCCGCGGTAGTCGGCCACCTTCCGCACGACGCGCACGGCGCCGTCCCGATCGCGGTGGACCGACGGCTCCAGTCCGCGCGCGAACAGATGGGCCAGCGAGGCGCTCAGATTGTCGATCACGGCCAGGGCGGTGAAGATGTCGTTCAGCCCCGGCGACAGGGCGCGCGTCGCGATCTCGACCATCTGGTGGATCCCGTACTCGATGTCCTGGCCGGGCGTCCGTTCGGAGCCGATGATGAAGGCGGCGCGGACGCGCGCGCGCATCTCCGGCGAGCAGGCCCCGGCCGGATGCACCGCCACATGCCGGCCCGCGGCGATGACGAAATGGCCGGGGCCGATCTCGAGGCGCACCACCGCATCGGCCTGCCGCGCGGTCTCGACCAGCGCGTCCAGGTCGACGGTCTGCACATAGCCGTCGCGCCCGAGCTCGATCCAGGCGGCCTCGCCGCTCGGCGCCGCGTGCGGCGGCACGACGTCCCGCTTTTCGGGAAGCAGGCGCTGCACGGTGCCGCGCAGATCGGCCGCGACACTGCTGATCACGGTGTCGTAGATGATCGAGCGGGCGAGCTTGTGGACGTAGAACAGCAGCGTGAACAGGCACACCACCGTCAGCGCCGTGCCCGCGGACACCGCCAGGTGCGGAACGCCGTCCTTGCCGCCGTCGATGTTCCTCAGCACCACGAGCAGGTAGAGAATGTCCGACAGGAACAGCCCGAGCACCACCTGGGTCGTGCGGTCGCGGATGAAATTGCGGATCAGCCGGGGGCCGATCTGGCCGGCCGCCAGCGTCAGGACGACCATCGTGATCGACACCACCAGCGAGGTCATCGTGATCATGCCCGACAGGAGCGCCGAGAGCAGCTCGCGGGCGACCTGCGGGTCGCCGGAATAGAGCAGCCAGTACGCGGCCAGGCCGTCGGGAATGCCGGTGCCCAGCGTGAGAAGGCCGATGGCGATCGCAACGGCCGCCACCCCCATCAGCGCCGGGACCAGCCACAGACTGGCCCGCAATATCTCGCCATAATGGCGGAGTCGCTCGATCATCGCGCGTCTGGCCACCGGGGAATTGCCGCAAGCGTCACGGCCTGGGCTCCCCCCCGAGATGGGGGCGCGCAGGAATCCTGCACGACGCCCGCCGCAAAACAGTCGAACACCGCTGGCGCGCGCCAGGTTTCCGCCGGATGGCGAATTCGCGCATATGGGCGTTATCGTGATTGCGAACGCCGCGAGATCGGTCCCTAATTCGACAAGGGTGGAGGACATGGTCGGCCGCGGCCCCTTCGCCGCGCACGCGTACCCGATCGAATTCGGGGCGGCGCGGCGGCGGCACGAGACGTGATGGAGCGCAGCGAATGACGGAAAAGCCCGTAGACCTCGACAGCCACCGCGGCATGGCCGCGCAGAAGGAGACGGAAGCCCGCCGCCATGATGCCGGCGTCGAGGCCGACCAGGCCGTTCTCCGGCACAACCGGGACGAACTGGAGAAGGCGCTGTTCTCGGGCCCCGCCGCCGACTGGCCGGAACTCGGAGAGAAGATGCGCTATCTGCTCTGCCTGCTGGCCGCGACCTACGAGGGCCAGGAGCCGCGATACGGGCGGATCATCGCCGACGTCCTCGACGACATCGAGCGGCTTTCGGGCCCGGGAGGCGGGACGGCGGGATAGCCGCGAGGGGCGGCGGGGCAAGGCCGCGGAAATGATTTCGGCTTGCTCGCAAATAAAAATCGCAGCCAGTTGCGCACGCCGGACCCGATGCCCAGATTGTGATCATCGAATTCGCAGTGGGATTGCCCGTGGTCGATCGACCCGACGTTGACTTCCCTATTGTGGTTTGAGGCTTTCACGAATCCTCGTGTAGAGCAAAGCCAATCGGGAGAGTGACAATGTCCACTGGCACAGTGAAATGGTTCAACAGCGCTAAAGGCTACGGCTTCATTCAGCCGGATGACGGCTCCAGCGACGTCTTCGTGCATATCTCGGCGGTGCAGCGCGCCGGCCTCGGCGGCCTCGACGAGGGCCAGAAGCTCTCGTTCGAGGTGGAGACCGGGCGCGACGGCAAACTGTCGGCGAGCGATCTCCGCACCGCGTGAGCCGGCCTTCGCTTCGCAGCCGCGAGGGGCGCTTCGGCGTCCCTCGCGGTCATTTCGCCCAGGAGGAACCGGCGATGACCCAACCCGCTCCCCGTCGCAAGGACCTGTGCCCGCAGTGCCGGGTCCGGTCCGAGCACAAACGGATCACGGTTTCGGACACCATCGCCCTGTCCTGGTGCGAGAACTGCCGGGTGCCGCGACTGGAGGCGTCGCCGGCGCCGGCATTGGTCGAGGACGCACCGCGTCCCGCGCCGGTCGAGGCGAGGGTTGCCCGGGTCCGGGCACCGCACCAGTGGCGCTGGTTTTCCGTCGCCGCGCCGCCGAATACCCGCTGAACGGGCCTGGCGCGATGCTTCGTCGCAGGCCATCGCGAGCCTGGAGGGCCGAAACGGCCCGCCGGGCCGCTTCGGCGCGTCCGGGTCGGGCGGCGGCCGGCCGCCGCCCGTGCGCGGATCACATCTTCAGGTTGGCGAGGCCGGTGGCCTGCTCCTGCATCTGCTTGCGCTCGGCGTCGGGCATCGGGATCAGGCCCTTGTCGGCCAGATAGCCCTCCGGACCCCACGCCTTCTCGCTGGCGAACTCGGCGACGAACTCCTTGACGCCGGGCACCATGTCGGCGTGCGCCTTCTTGACGTAGAAGAACAGCGGCCGCGACACCGGGTACTTGCCTTCGGCGATGTTCTCGAAGGTCGGCTCGGCGCCCTCGATGACCGCGCCCTGGACCTTGTCCGAGTTCTGGTCGAGGAAGCTGTAGCCGAAGACGCCGAAGGCGTTCGGGTTGGCGTCGAGCTTCTGGACGATCAGGTTGTCGTTCTCGCCGGCCTCGACATAGGCGCCGTCCTCGCGGATGCTGTGGCAGACGGCCTTGTACGCCTTCTTGTCCTTCTTCTTCATGGCGGCGATGAAGTCGTACTTCTTGCAGCCGGCTTCGAGGACCAGTTCGGCGAAGGCGTCGCGGGTGCCCGAGGTCGGCGGCGGGCCGAGGACCTCGATCTTGACGTCGGGCAGGCTGGGATCGATCTGCTTCCAGGTCTGGAACGGATTGTCGACCAGCTTGCCGTCGACCGGCACCTGCTTGGCCAGGGCCAGGTAGATCTGCTGGCGGCTCAGGCTGATCGGCTCGGCCTTCTTCGAATTGGCGAAGGCGATGCCGTCGTAGCCGACCTTGACCTCGGTGATGTCGGTGACGCCGTTCTTGGCGCAGGTCTCGACCTCGGTCTTCTTGATCCGGCGCGAGGCGTTGGTGATGTCGGGATGCGCGACGCCGACGCCCGAGCAGAACAGCTTCAGGCCGCCGCCGGAGCCGGTGCTCTCGACGACCGGGGTCTTGAAGCTGGTCGTCTTGCCGAACTGCTCGGCGACCGTCGTCGAGAACGGATACACGGTCGACGAGCCGACGATGCGGATCTGGTCGCGGGCCTGGGCGGTGCCGGCAAGCGCGACGGTCGCGACCGCGGCCAGCAGAAGGGTCTTCCTGATCATTGCAATCTCCAAACGAACGGGCGGGAACAATCCGGCCGACCAGCCCTGCGGTCGGCGGCGTCGCCACAACTTAGCCGGCGCCGGTGACGGATTTTTGACGCCTGGTTTAAAGTTTCGTGACGCAATCGCCTCCCGGGCGCCGCGACCCCGCGCCGCCATCCCCTGATCGCCGACCGAGCGTATTGTCGAGGCAAAAACCAAGACCGCTGCTTTGATTGTACTTGTGGATAGGGCGCGTTCGTCATTCGACGGCACCCGAAATCACATGGCGCGATTGCACGTCATTTGGATGCTCCGATAGAACCATTGAAGCCATCGACGGCGGAGCGGTAGCGTAAAACCGCTTCATTGGGAGATGGATCATGGGCCCCAGCCTCGAGCGCCCGGAAGGTCAGGTCGACCGCGCGCCACCCGCCGAGACGCCGTCGCCCGCCGATCCGTCGACGACGAGCGGGACCAGACCGGCATCGGAGGTGAGCGACGCCACCGGCCTGGTCGGCGTTCTGGCGCTCACCGGCCTGCTGATCCTCGCGGCGCGGTTCGATCTCTCGCCGGTTTCCGCCGCCTTCCTGCTCCTCGGCGGGACGGCGCTGTCGATGGCGCTTTGGGCGGTGCTGGTCGAGCGCGTCCATCGCAACCCGACGACCGGACTGGATTTCTCGCTGCGGCACCCGCTGGCCGAGGTCATCGCCATCACCCGGACGAAGATGATCGGCCTGGGGGCGACGTTCGGGCTGATCTGGTGCGCCTATTTCGCGGCCGAGACGCACGCGCCGCCGCATTACGCGGCCTACCTCGAACTCCTGATGCTGTTCCTGCCGCTGGTCCTGCTGATCGCGCCGATCTATGTCGGCTTCACGACCCGGCACATGATCGAGCCCCGCGACGGGCTCTGGCAGTTCGGCAGGCTCGTGTGCCTGGACTTCGCGAGCGTCGATCGGGCCAAGATCACGGATTACATGCTGGGATGGGCGATCAAGGCGTTCTTCCTGGCGTTCATGGTGTCGATCCTGCCCGGATCCCTGGCCGCCCCCCTTCGCTTCGGTTCGGCGACGGTGCTGGAGGATCCGGTTCAGACCATCACCTCGCTGGTGCGGCTGGCCTTCCTGTTCGACGTCTGTTTCGGAACGATCGGCTACGTCCTGACCTTGCGTGTGCTCGATTCGCACATCCGCTCGGCAAATCCGTACCTGTTCGCCTGGGTCGCGGCGCTGGCCTGCTATCCGCCGTTCACGCTGATGGGAACGGGCGGCCCGCTGGACTATCGCAGCGGCACCCAGGAATGGTCGGTCTGGCTGGAGGGTCAGCCGGCGCTGCTGATCGTCTGGGGATCGGCGATCCTGATCCTGGCCGTGATCTATGCCTGGGCGACCGTCGTCTTCGGCATGCGTTTCTCCAACCTGACCCACCGCGGGATCATCACGACGGGCCCGTACCGCTTCTCGCGGCATCCCGCCTATCTGTCGAAGAACCTGATGTGGTGGATGGTGCACGTGCCGTTCCTGAGTACCGCAGGGGGTGGCGAGGCGGTGCGCAACTGCCTCATCCTTCTGCTCGTCAACGCCATCTACTACGCCCGGGCGAAGACCGAGGAACGCCACCTGATGGCGGATCCGCGCTATCGGGCCTACTGCGCCTGGATCGCCGACAACGGTCTGCTGGAGAGACTGTCGTCCGCCGTCAGGAACCGGCTGCTACTCGCGCCAAAACGGAAGGTCGAGGACGCCGCCGAATAGGCCGAGGAACGCCTCTCGTTCGTCGGCCGGGCGGCCGTTGAACAGCGCCACGAAAACGGGACCGTCGATCTTCTTGACGACCACGGCGAACGCCCCCGGCATCGCGCCGTAATGGGTGAGCACGGTGCCGTGCTCCAGATTCCACACCCGCCAGCCGAGCCCGTAATGCTGAACGCCCGACGCGTAGCCGGGGCGATCGACGACCACCGGATCGACCGGTCGCGACGCGAAGCGGAAATAGTCGAGGGCACTGGCGATCCAGCCGCCGGCCGCCGCGATCACCTCCGGGCGGTTCACCAGAAAAGCCTCTTCCCGGGGCCGGAGCGCGTGCGTGACGGTGACGCTCGACGCATCGAGGCTCATCGGCGCCGTCTCGGGCACCAACTCGTGAACCGCCGTCGCGTAGTCGTCGCCGCGCACCCGCGCCAGAACGCGGCCCAGCCAGCAATAGCCGAGGTTGGAATAGGCGTAGCGCCGGCCGGGATCGAACTGGAGCGGCCGGCCGATCATCGCGTCCGCGACGGGGGCGCAGTCGGCGGCGGCTTCGAGGTCCGCTCCGATCAGCGCCGCGGCGTCGTCGCGGCCCAGGAAAAAGGGGTCGAACGCCTGCGCGCTGTCCCAGCCCGCGCTGTGCTGCAGCAGATGGCGGAGGGTGATCGCCGCCGTGCGAGGATCGCCGGCGCCCGCCGGCAGGATGTCCACCAGCGCGGTGTCGAGGCTCAGTCGCCGCCGACGGACCAGTTCGAGAATCGCCGCGGCCGTGATCGGCTTGGACAGGCTGGCGATCTTGAACCGGTCGGTGACGGTCATCGGAACGCCGGCCGCCGGATCGGCCAGTCCGTAGGCGCGCAGCTCCGGCATCCGTCCGGGCATTCCGAACGCGACGACCGCGCCGGGCGCCCCAATCCGATCGAGCGCCCGCTCGACCAGCGCATCCGTCGGGTCCGGTCCGAACCACAGCGCCGCCGCGCCGAACCAGGCGACGGAGACCGCGGCGCCGAGGCGGGCGTAGGAGGCCGGACCCTTCGCCATCGCGCCGCCCCTTCCCGTTCACTTCACGCGAATACGCATCGCCGAAACCCGGTCTGCCGGCGCCGCACCCGTCGCGGGCCGGATGATGGTGACGCCGGCCTGCCGCTGCCTCCACGCGACGACGCGACCGGCCAGCCGCAGCACCTTCGGGCCGGCGTCGAACGCCGCGTCGCGACCGGTGATCTTGGCGACATAGGCGCGTGTCTCGGGGAACGGCGGAACGCCGCCGTGGCGGTCGACGGCGCCCTCGCCGGCATTGTAGGCCGCCAGCGCCAGTTCGACGTCGCCCCGATAGCGGCGCAGCAGCCAGGCGAGATAGCGGCAGCCGCCGCGCAGATTCTGCGCCGGATCGAACGGATCGGCGACCCCGAAGCGGCGGGCGGTGGCCGGCATCAACTGCATCAGGCCCATCGCGCCTTTGGGCGAGACCGCGTCCTTGCGGAACCCCGATTCGACCTGGATGACCCGCAGCACCAGCGCGGGGTCGAGCCCGTGCCGCGCCGCCGCGGACCGGGCCTGGACCTCGATCGCCGGCGGCACCTCGATCGCGGCCGCCGCGCGACCGCCCCCGGCGATCGCGAGCACCGCCAGGGCCAGGATGCCGGTCCAGCGGCGGGCGACGGCGGGCATCGGCATGGCCGCCCTCCCGCTCAGGCCGGAAGCACGTGCGGCTCGAGCCCGGCCGCCACCGCGAGGCGGTCGGGATCGAGCACCCTGAAGCTGCGCCGGCCCAGCTCGATCACCGCGGTCCTGCGCAACTGCTGGAGCATGCGGTTGGTGTGGACCGGCGTCAGCCCGAGCGCGTCGGCGAGCAAGGCCTGGGTGATCGGCAGCGCCAGGCGGCCGCCGTCGGTCGCGCCGTCGCGGGCGCGGCTGCGGCAGAACAGCTCGAGCAGCACGAAGGCGACGCGCTGCTGCGCCGTGCGGCGCCCCAGCGCGGTAAGGTGGCCGTAGACGACGCCGCGCTCGGCGATCAGCATCGCGCTCAGGCGCAGGCCCAGCTCCGGCCGCCGCCGCGCCATCGCCTCGAAGCGGTCGAGAGGAATCGCGCAGACCCGCGACGGCATCATCGCCATCGCCGCGAACGGCGCCGGGCTTCCCCGCGCGGCGAAGCCGATCAGGTCTCCGGGCGCCGCGAAGCGCAGGACCTGGCGGCGCCCGTCGTCCATCAGTTCGTAGACGCAAAGCCAGCCGCCGACCACCACGTGGATGCGGTCCGACACCTCGCCCTGGCGCACCAGTTCGTCGCCGGCCGCCAGGCGGCGCCCGCCCTCGCGGAGCTCGTTCATGGCGGCGGGCGGAACGGCGCCGCAGAGGGTGCCGTCGCGGATTTCGCAGTCGCTGCAGCCCGGCATGCCGGATCTCCCCGTGTGGAGCTGGTCTTTACGAACATCGTTCATGACGCGTGCGGCCGCGTGCGGAACCGGGCGGGCGGCAGGTCCTCGACCGTGCCGGCGAGATCGAACGCGGCCGCGGTGCACGGCGCCAGCCGCACGCTGACGCCGGCCTTCAGCAGCTCGGCCAGGGCCACGTCGTCGATCCAGCCGCAGACCAGGTAGTCCGGCGCGCAGCACAGGATGCTCAGCACCAGATCGCCGCCGCCGTTCGCCCGAACGCGGCGCCAGGTCAGCAGGTCGCCGCTGTTCTCGTGCACCACCAGCCAGCGCGCCTTGGCGAAAAACGGCGACACGCGCGCCGCCTCCTCCATCCTGTCGACGAGAAATGCCGTTCGGCCCATGAATCCGCCTCTTGTTGCCCGGGCATGGTGATGCCGGCAAGCAGCCGGAACGTTGATCGGGATCAACCAGCGCCGGCGCATTCGGAGGGCACCGCGCATGGATGGGCGGCGGCGCCCGACCGGCTGTTACGCCTATGCTGAAGGTCGGAACAGGCACGCATTCGGGTCTGGAGATCGGTTGCTAAACCCAAGTTAAGGAAGCAAGCCCGCGTTCTGGAGAATTGTCGTCCCACCGCTGCGCCGGACGAGCAAAGTCCGCCAGCCTAGGAGCGCATGTGAACTATTGGGCAGTTGTCGTTCCTCACATGCCAATGACACGACCGAACCAAATAACCACAGCTTCTCCCGCAAGGAAGCCAAGGAGGAAGAACATGATGATTTCGATTTCCCGCTTCGTCCGCCGCCTGGCCAGCCTCCGCAAGAACGAGGACGGCACCCAGCTCGTCGAAACCGCGATCTGGCTCGGCGTCATCACCGCCGCGGCGATCGGCGCCATCGTCGCCATGAGGGACCCGATCAGCAGCACGCTCCAGGGCGTCGCCGAAGCCGTCAATAGCAACATGGGCACCACCACCACCACGACTGGCGGCTGATTCCCGCGCCGGGCGGCGGCGGCGGCGCGCTGCCGCCGCTTCCGCCCCCCAGCGCCCCAACCCGGAGAGTTGCCATGCGAAACAGAGCCATCCTGATGCTGCTGTTGGCTGCCATCATGGGCGTGACGGCGGTGTTCCTCGCCCGGGGCTGGCTGGCGCGCCAGGTGCCTGCGCCGGTGGCGGCGGTCCAGCCCGAGACCGCGCCGCAGAAGATGAGCTCGGTCGTGGTCGCCAAGCTGCCGCTGCGCTTCGGCGACGAGCTCAACCGCGACAACCTTCGCGTCGTCGAATGGCCGGCCGAATCGGTGCCGGACGGCACCTTCAATTCGATCGACGCCATCCTGGAGGGCGAGGAACGCCGGGTCGCCCTGCGCGACGTCGCGGTCAACGAACTGATCCTGCAAAGCCGCGTCTCCGGATTCGGCGGCCGCGCGACACTGTCGGCGCTGTTGGAATCCGACATGCGCGCGGTGACGATTCGCGTGAACGAAGTTCAGGGCGTGGCCGGATTCGTGCTGCCCGGCGACCGCGTCGACGTGATGTTCACCCGTCCGCAGGATGTCGGCGGCGCGCGGCGCGCCAACGGCGCCCCGGTCACCGACGTGCTGCTGCAGAACCTCAAGGTCCTGGCCGTCGACCAGGTCGCCGACAACCTGAAGAACCAGCCGGTGGTCGCCAAGGCGGTGACGGTCGAGGTCTCGACCGAGGACGCCCAGAAGCTGACCCTGGCCTCGCAGGTCGGCTCGCTGTCGCTGGCCCTGCGCAGCTTCGGCAACGCCAGCTACGCCAATGCCGGCACCGTCACCGTCGGCAGCCTGATGTCGCGGCCCCAGCTTCAGGTCGCCTCGACCGAACCGGTCGAGATCGACGAGCCGGCGCCGGTGCTGCCGGCCACCCACGACATGCGCATCGTCCGCGGCACCAGCGTCACCGTCGAGGCGGTGTCCCCCGAGGGCGCCGTCGTGCCGCCGCTCGCCAGGCCCGCGCCGAAGCCCGCCCTGACCGAGCCCGAGCCCACGCCCGCGACGCCCGGCGCCCCGGCGCGCGTGTCCTGGGCCAACTGATCCGGAACGGGAGCCGATCATGCGACGCCCCTCGCTGTTTCATCGCCTGCGCGAGCGCCTCGCGGAGCTGGGGCGCGACGAGCGCGGCCACATCTTCGTCCACTTCACGATCATGGCGGCGGTGATGGTGGGCATGGCCGGCCTGTCGATCGACGTCGGCCGGTTCGTGACCACCAACAGCCAGGCCAAGGCGGCGGCCGACGCCGCGGCGCTGGCCGCCGCGACGGTGATGGCCTCGGCGGTGCGCGCGCCGGGGGCCGATCCCGACGACCCGCAGCCGGTGATCGACGCGATGTGGACCGCCGCGCGGACCGGCGTCAGCAACGACCAGCAATTCGCGACGGTATCGGCCGGCGACGGCGCGACCAGCACCGGCGGCCAGGTCGACATCGTGCGCATCCGGCTGCTGACCGGGCTGCCCGAGCTCGACGGCGGCGCCGATACCGATCCGGTCGACGCCTACGTCACCGGCGATCCCTGGTCGGCGCATTTCGTCGAGGTCACCACCGAAGTGCTGACCCAGAACAACGCCTTCATGGCGGCGGTCGGCGGCGGCGCCACGGCGTCGAGCAGCGCCGTCGCCATCGCCGGGTTCAAGCAGGTGATGTGCCAGGTGCCGCCGATGTGGATCTGCAACCCGGCCGAGGAAAACGGCGCCGGCAGCGTGCTGGTGCCGGAGGACTATTACGGCCGCCAGATCCGGATGCGCGCGGCCAATCCCGGCTCGGCCTGGAGCCCGGGCAATTTCGGGCTGCTCGACGGGCTGTGGGGCCAAAGCGTGCGCGACATCACCCAGGTGATGGCCACGGCGGCGCCCAACGCCTGCTTCCAGTCCGACGGCGCCGACCTGCGCCCGGGCCGGGCCAACCCGACCGTCGACGGCCTCAACACGCGCTTCGACATCTATCAGTCGCCGCATGTCGACAACCGCGATCCCCAGTACCGCCCGGCGCTGAACGTCGCCAAGGGGTTCGAGTTCGACACGCCGGCCTGCAGCGCCAACCAGACCACCCCGACGCCCGAGCGGCAGATGCCGCGCGATTCCAACCTGGTCGCCGATCCGGCGGCGCGCATGGGCGACGGCAACTGGAACTGCGCCGACTACTGGGACGCCAATCATCCCGACACCGTCGGCGACCCGCGCCCCACCGGCTGCGCCGCCGTCTCGAAGATCACCCGCTACGACCTGTACCGGCACGAGATCGACACGCCGACGCTGCCGCCGGGCGGCGCGCCCCAATGCTATGCCGGGCCGACCCCGATCCAGCCCGACCCCGATCGCCGGATCGTCTACTTCGCGATGGTCAACTGCCTGCAGCACGAGCTCAACGGCAATCGCGACGACGTTCCGATCGCCGCCTTCGGCAAGGGCTTCCTCACCGAGCCGGTGGCCGAGCCGCCGCTCGACGAGGTCTACATGGAGTTCCTCGACGTGGTGCGGCCCGGCGACGACGACGGCGTCCTGCACGAAATCGTGCAGCTCTACCGGTGACCGCCATGGCTGGATCCAGACCTTCGCCCTCCTTGTTCCGCGACGAGCGCGGCACGGCCTTTCTCGAATCGGCCATCGTGCTGCCGGTGGTCGTGCTGCTGCTGTTCGGCATCATCGAGATCGGCCGCGCGCTGCAGCAGCATCACGCCCTGACCAAGGCGGTGCGCGACGCCGGCCGCTACCTGGCGCGCGTCTATCTCGACTGCCCCGCCACCGCCGACCCCGACTGGGCGGCGGCGAAGGCGGCGGCGCAGAACCTGGCCCTGACCGGGCAGCTCAGCGGCGGCACGCCGCTGATCGACGGCTGGACCGCGGCCTCGTTCGCGATCGCCGACCCGACCTGCGACACCTGGTCCGGCCGCGAGGTCCAGCTCATCACCATCACCGGCGACGTGCCCTATCAGGACCTCGGCTTCATCGACGCGCTCGGCGTCGCGCCGTTCCGGATGCGGGCGCAGCACCAGCAACTCCACATCGGCGAATAGGAGGTGACGATGCCCCGCCATTCGCTGCGACGCGACGAGGCCGGCACGGCGATGGTCGAATCGGCGATCATGTTCCCGGTCGCCTTTTTCCTGATGCTCGCCGTGCTGGAGATCGGAAACCTGTTCGCGCAGATGGTCCTGGCCGAGAAGGCGACCGAAATGGGCGTGCGCTTCGCGGTGACCAGCGACATCGCCGCGACCGGCGTTCCCGACTGCGGCGTCGACACCACGGCGACCATGGGAACGCCGTGCCGGCTCGTCGCCGGCTCGGATACGTGGATCCGCACCTGCACGTCGTCGAGCGGCGACTGCAGCGCCGCGGCCTTCGACGCGATCGTCCAGCGCATGCAAAGCGTCTACGGCCGCATCACGCCGGCCAACGTCGTCGTCGAGTATTCCGGCTCGGGCCTGGGCTTCGTCGGCCGCGGCTCGCCGGTTCCCAACGTCAGCGTGCGGCTGACCGGCCTGACCTTCGACTACGTCGTCCTCAGCGCGCTCGCCCGGGGCTGGTTCGGGGCGACCGCCGACGACAGCCTCACCCTGCCCGAGTTCCGGGCGACGATGACCGGCGAGGACCTGCAATCATGACATCGCAAGGAGAAGAACGATGACCCGCCTTGTTTCGGTTCTCGGGGTGGTTCTGACCCAGGACTGCGCCGAAGAGCTGCGGGCCGCCTGCGCGGAGGCCCCGGGCGTGCGGCTGGAAGTCGAACCCGCCTCCGGCGACATCGACGGCCTCGCGGCGCGTGCCGGCGACCGGGTGCTGGTGGTCGAGTGCCGCGGCGGCGCGGCCGAGGACCGGCGGCAACTGAGCCGGCTGGCGCGGGCCCATGCCGGCCCGGTCGTCGCGGTCGTGCAGGAGCCCACGGCGCAGGAGATGCGCGCCCTGATGCATCTCGGCGTGCTCGACGTGCTGCCGCGCCCGGTGCTGGCCGCCGAACTCGCCGACGCCCTCGACCGCGCGCGCGCGCAACTGCAGGCGGTGCCGCAAGGTCGCGTGTTCGCGTTCATGCGCAGCTGCGGCGGCGCCGGCGCCACCACCCTGGCGCTGCAGATGGGCCACGAGCTGATCCGCCGGGGCGGCAAGCGCCACAAGCCGAAGGTGTGCCTCATCGATTTCGACCTTCAGTTCGGCAACGCCGGGCTGGCGCTTGACCTTGTCGACAACGCCGGCCTGGGCCAGATCATCGAGGGCGCGGACCGGCTGGACGAGGAGTTCCTCAGCTCGGCGATGGCCCGCCACGACGGCGGACTGCACGTCCTGACCGCCCCGCCGGAGATCGTGCCGTTCGACATCGTCTCGCCCGATCTGGTGCGCCGGATCGTCGCCCTGGCCCGGGCGCAATACGACTTCGTCATCGTCGACCTGCCGCATGCCTGGACCGACTGGACCTCGGCCGTGCTCGAAACCGCGGCCATGAGCTTCCTGGTGCTGCAACCCGGCGTCACCGGCGTCCGGCGGGCGCGCGACCACCTGAAGCTGATGGCCGAGGAGCAGCTCGAGTCGGCGCCCAAGATGCTCGTCGCCAACCGCGTCGAAAAACGGCTGTTCAACGGCTGGCGGCGGCGGCTGCGCGAAGCGGCGACGGCCCTCGAACACGAAATCGAGATCGTCGTCCGCCGCGACGATTCCACGGCCGAGGCCGCGCGCGAGACCGGCCGGCCGATGCGGGCCGTCAAGCGCAACGGCGTGATCGAGAAGGACGTGCGGCGCCTGGTCGAGCGGGCGCTGATCGCGACCGCGGCCGCGGCGGCCAAGCCGAAGCCGGCGATCGCCAGCTCGGCGGCGGCGGCGCCGGTCGTGCGCGGGCCGATGCCGCAGCAGGCGGCGGAGTGAGGAGGCGGCGATGTTCGGGCGATTCAAGGAACAGGCGCCGGCCGCCGGCATGGGGGTGGGAAACGTCGTGCCGATGCCGTCCCCGGCCGCGGCCGAGAAGCCCAAGGCCGAGCAGGCGCGCTTCGAGCACACCGAGCGCTATCTCGACCTGAAGATGCTGCTGCACCGCAAGCTGCTCGAGATCATGAATCTGGGCGCGATCGAGAAAATGGCGCGCGAGGACGTGGTCCGCGACGTCGACGACCTGCTCAAGGACCTGCTGGAGGGCGAGAAGGAAGCCCTGAACACGCTGGAACGGGCGCGCCTGACCGCCGACATCGTCGACGAGCTGCTGGGCCTGGGGCCGCTCGAGCCGCTGCTGAAGGACCCGACCATCTCCGACATCCTGGTCAACACCGCCGGCCTGGTCTTCGTCGAGCGCCGCGGCACCCTGGAACTGACCACCGCCAAGTTCCGCGACGAGGCGCATCTGCGCCGCATCATCGAGCGGATCGTCGCCCGCGTCGGCCGCCGCATCGACGAGTCGCAGCCGACCGTCGACGCGCGGCTCGCCGACGGATCACGCGTCAACGCGGTCATCCCGCCGGTGGCGATCGACGGCTCGCAGCTGTCGATCCGCAAATTCGCGCGCATCCCCATCAACATGCAGAAGATGGTCGCCATCGGCAGCATCACCCAGGAAATCTCGGAACTGCTCAGGGCCATCGTCGGCGCGCGCCTGAACGTGCTGATCTCGGGCGGCACCGGCTCGGGCAAGACGACGATGCTCAACGCGTTGTCGAGCTTCATCGATCCGCGCGAACGCATCGTCACCATCGAGGACGCCGCCGAGCTGCAGCTGCAGCAGATCCACGTCTCGCGGCTGGAGACCCGGCCGCCGAACATCGAGGGCAAGGGCGCGATCATGCAGCGCGAGCTGGTCAAGAACGCCCTGCGCATGCGCCCCGACCGCATCATCGTCGGCGAGGTGCGCGGCGGCGAGGCCTTCGACATGCTGCAGGCGATGAACACCGGCCATGACGGTTCGATGACCACCATCCACGCCAATTCGCCGCGCGACGCGCTGAGCAGGCTCGAACAGATGATCGGCATGAACGGCATGGACCTGCCGACGCGCTCGATGCGCCAGCAGATCGCCTCGGCGGTCCAGGTGGTGGTTCAGATACGCCGGTTTTCCGACGGCCGGCGCCGGCTGACCAGCCTGAGCGAGATCACCGGAATGGAAGGCGAGGTGGTCACGATGCAGGAGATATTCCGTTTCGAGCAGACCGGCGTCGACGCCGACGGCAGCGTGCGCGGCGAGCTGCGCGCCACCGGCGTGCGGCCCAGCTTCTTCGAGCGGCTGCTCGCCTCGGGCCAGCAGGTCCCGCCCAATCTGTTCAAGACCGACCGCCAGTCGGTGTGAGGAGCGCGGCATGTCCAGCATCGTCCTGTCCGAAATCCACGCCGCCTACCTGCTGCTGTTCGGCGCCACGCTGTTCTTCGTCGAGGGCGTGTACTATCTGATGCGCGACCGCTACGACGGCCCCGGAACCGCCAACCGCCGCATGCGGCTGATCGCCGCCGGCAAGGACCGCGAAGCCGTCCTGGCGCGCCTGCGCCGCGCCGATCTCGACGCCGGCTCGACCGTGATCGCCCGCCTGTTGCCGGGGCTGCCGCGGCTGATCCGCGAGGCCGGCCTGACCATCACGCCGTTGCGGCTGGTGCTGGTCGGCGCCGGATTCGCGCTGATGATCGCCGCGTCCATCGTCATTGCCACGCCGCTGCCGCCGGAACTGGCGCTGGTGTTCGGCCTGGTGCCCGGCGCGGTGGCGCCGGCGCTGTGGCTGAAGCGGCGGCGAGCGAAGCGGATGGAGGAGTTCGGCCAGCAACTGCCGGAAGCGCTCGAGATGATGGTGCGCAGTCTGCGCGCCGGACACCCGATCCCCTCGGCGCTGAGCATGGTGGCCAGCGAGCTGAACGATCCCGCGGGCTCGGAATTCGGCATCGTCGTCGACGAGATGACCTACGGGTTCGACCTCGGCACCGCGCTGCGCAACATGATCGGCCGGATGCCGCATCAGGATCTGGGCTTCTTCGTCGTCGCCGTGCAGATCCAGAGCCAGACGGGCGGCAACCTGGCGGAGATCCTGGACAATCTGGCGCGGGTCATCCGCGACCGCGCGACCATGAAGATGAAGATCAAGACCATCACCGCCCAGGGCCGCTCCAGCGCGTGGGTGGTGGCGCTGACGCCGCTGCTGACGCTGGCGGCGGTGAATTTCCTGGCGCCGGAGTATTTCCGGGAAGTCATGCACGACCCGATCTTCCAACCGGCGGCCATCACGGCCGTGCTGCTGTGGGGCGGCGGCTTGTACGTCGTCTACCGGCTGCTGCAGTTCCGAATCTGATGGGAGGCCGCTCATGAACTCCGCCCTGCAACAGGTCGCCGCGATGGTGACGGGGTCCGAAACCGCGATGCTGATCATGGTTTTCGGCGCCGTGACCTCGCTGGTGTTCGGCATCGTCTCGGTGGCGATGCCGGGTGCGCGGACGATGGAACAGCGCCTGGGCCTGTCGGACGAGAAGCGCCGCAAGGCCGGCGCCTCGCTGAGCTACGGCGACCGCCAGTCGCGCTCGATGCTGCGGCGGCTCGAACGCTCGCTGGCGCCGCAGGAGGGACGCAAGCGCACCGCCGTGCGCCGCCAGCTCGTGCAGGCCGGCTTCTACGGGCCGCACGCCGTCACCGTCTATTACGCGCTGCGGAGCGGCCTGGCCCTTCTGCTGCCGGTGGTCCTGCTGCTGACCCTGCCGCTGGCCGCCGGAACGCAGTCGATCGAGAGCATGTACACGGCGAGCATGACGGCGGTGGCGTTCGGATTCCTGGCGCCCGCCTACCTGCTGCGCAAGCGCATCGCCACCCGTCAGCGCCTGGTCCGCGAGGCCTTCCCCGACACGCTCGACCTGCTGCTGGTCTGCGTCGAGGCGGGTCTCGGCCTCAACGCGGCGATGGTGCGGGTGTCGCAGGAACTCCGCGATGCCAGCCCGCTGATCTGCCACCACTTCCGGCTGGTCGCGCTGGAGATGCAGGCCGGCTCCAGCCGCGAGACGGCGCTGCGCAACCTGAGCGAGCGCGTCGGCATCGAGGAGGTCTCCGCCCTGGTCACCCTGCTGGTGCAGTCGGAGGCGATGGGCGTCAGCGTCGCCAACACGCTGCGCGCCTATGCCGCGGACATGCGCCAGAAGCGGCTGCTGCGGGCCGAGGAGCACGCCAACAAGCTGCCCGTGCGCATGGTGATGCCGCTGGGCGGCATGGTGATGCCGGCCTTCCTGATCATGATCGTCGCCCCGTCGGCGATCCGGATCGGACGCGCCATCGTCCCGGCCCTCGGCGGCTGAGCCATCGACCCGTCCCTTAGGGCGTGGCGATCGCCGGCGCACCTGCCGTTCCTGCTTATGCACCGACCCGTCCCCGGCCCGAAGGCGGATCGACCGCCGCCCGGTCATAGCCGGGACCGGCAAGCCGGACGACGACCTACGGTCGATTGACCCTCCGCGACCACCTGCGGTTTCTTTCTCGCGGGATCACTTCCGATTCTCTTCCGCGGCAGGAGAGAGGACCTATCGATGAAGACGGCATGGGCGCAAATCGCGGTCGCGACGACTCTCGCGCTTGGGGCCTGCGCCGCTCCGCAGCCGCCGGCCGTCCAGCAGGAGGCGATCGCGCCCAAGGCCTCGGACGAGGACGTCCGGACCCGGCTGGCCCAGGCGCACGCCGATCTGGCCGAGGGCCGGATCGAGGCGGCGCGGAAGGGCTTCGACACCGTCCTGAAGGCCCGGCCCGCCAACGTCTCGGCGCGGGCCGGCCTCGCCGAGACGTATCTGGCCGAGGGCGACGGCGAGCGCGCCCTGGTCGTCTACGCCGCCCTGCCTTCGGCCGAAGCCGAACAGCCGGCCGCGCTTCAGGGCCGCGGCATCGCCCATCTGCTCACCGGCGACGATTCCGGGGCCGAGCCGCTTCTCGCCAAGGCGGTCGCCGCGGACCCGACGCTGTGGCGGGCCTGGAACGGCCTCGGGCTGATCCACGACGGCCAGGGCCGCTGGGGCGAGGCCGACCGCGCCTACCGCATGGCGGCCGAGGCGGCGCCGTCGGCGGCGGCGATCCACAACAACTGGGGCTATTCGCTGCTGCAGCGCGGCGAGGACGCCCAGGCCATCAACCATCTGCGCAAGGCGCTCGAACTGTCGCCGACGCTGGAGGCGGCGAAGGGCAACCTGACGCTGGCACGCGCCTTGACCGGCAACTACGAGGCCGCCCTGGCCGCGTCCCCGGCGGACGGGCTGCCGGTCGCCCTGAACAACGTCGGCTTCGCCGCGCTGCTGCGCGGCGACTACGCCGCCGCCGAGGACTTCCTGTCGCGGGCGCTGCAGAGCAGTCCGCGCCACTTCCCCTCGGCACGCGAGAACCTGCGCTGGCTGAATTACCTCAAGGCGGCCGCGCAGCCGGAACAAAACGCGGCCTGGGTCGTGCCGGAGCCGGCTCCGGCCGCCGGGCCGACCCGGCTGACCCCGCCCGAACTCAAGCACTGAGACGGCCATGAGAACAGCCACCATCGCAGCCCTTCTGCTCGCCGTGCTGAGTGTCACCCGCGCCGAGGCCGCGGACCCGCGCATCCGCATCGATCCCGCGGGACCGGCCCTCGGCCGGGAGATCCAGCTCCCGGTCAACACCGGCAAGGTGATCCGCGTCGACCGGCCGGTCTCGGAGGTTCTGCTGGCCAGTCCCGAAGTCGCCGAGGTGATCGCGCTGTCCGACCGCTCGATCTATCTGCTCGGCCGCAAGCTCGGCTCGACCAGCCTGGCGCTGTACGGCCCCGAGAAGAGCCTGATCTCGGTGCTCAACCTGACCATCACGCCGGACCTGCCCACCTTGCGGCAGCGCCTTGCCGAGGTGATGCCCAGCGAGCGCATCGAGGTCAGGCCCGCCAACGAGGCCGTGGTGCTGAGCGGCCGCGTCACCAGCGCGGCGCAGCTCAAGAAGGCGCTGGCGATGGCCGAGAACTTCGCCCCCGGCAAGGTCACCAACATGATGGTGCTGTCCGGCGCCCAGCAGGTGATGCTGGCGGTGCGCTTCGCCGAGGTCCAGCGCTCGGTCGCCAAGGAGATCGGCGTCTCGTCGGACGCGACGTGGTTCAACGGCGAGGATCTGCTGGCGCTCGCGACCGGCGTCGTGCCGTCGCTGGCGCCCTTCGCCAGCGCCGCCGGGCTGCTGACCACCGGCAACTGGACAATCGACCTGCTCATCGACGCGCTCGAGGAGAAAGGCGTGATGCGGGTTCTGGCCGAGCCGAACCTGATCGCGATGTCCGGCGAGACGGCGAGCTTCCTGGCCGGCGGCGAGTTCCCGATCCCGGTCGGTCGCGACGATGACGACGACGGCGACACGATCACCATCGAGTTCAAGGAATTCGGCGTGAAGCTGGCGTTCACGCCGACGGTGGTCGACGGCGAGGTCATAAACCTCGTGGTGCAGCCCGAGGTCAGCGCCATCGACCGCGCCAACGGCATCACCATCGAGGGGCTGGTGATCCCGGGCCTGACGGTGCGCCGCGCCCACACCACGGTCGACCTGCGCCACGGCGAGAGCTTCGCGATCGCCGGCCTGATCCGCAGCAGCTTCTCGGACGACATCGAGCAGTTTCCCGGTCTCGGCGACATCCCGTTGTTGGGCAGCCTGTTCCGGAGCACGGCGTTCCAGCGCGAGGAGACCGAACTGGTGATCATCGTGACGCCATACCTCGTGCGGCCGGCCCTGCCCGGGCAGCTCCGGCTTCCGACCGACGGCTTCCGGCCGCCGAACCAGGCCGAACTGTTCCTCGCCGGTCGCTCCGACCTGGTGCCGCTCCCCGGCGAGACCACCACCATCGGCGCCTCGATGCCCCCGGGGGCGGGACTGGCCGGCAATGTTGGCTACGTGATCAGGTGAGGTGCAGGATGGTCGCGAAACGAATGACGCTGCTGCTGGGGACCGCCTTGGCCGTCGCCGCCTGCTCCCCCGAGAGCACGACCCAGCCGCCCGAGACCCTGGGCGAGGCGGTGCGCCACAACATGGCCGTGCACGTCCTGCCGCTGCCGCCGTCCTCGGCGATGGGCACGCCGGCCGACATCCCCGGGCGGCGGGCGGACGTGCTGATGGAGCGCTACATGACCGGCACGGTCAAGCAACCGGGCTCCATGGGCACGAGCAGCGACCTGGGCGTGGGCGCGCCGCCGCAATAGGCCGGCGGTTCAGACCGCCCGGCCCATCGGCATCGCCCGCCCGGCCTCCGGCGGGCCGAGCACTCCCGGGCCGAATGGCGGGGCGGCGGCCATACAGCCCGCTTCCAGCCCCGCCGCGACCACCAGCCGGTCGGGATCGGTCACATGCAGCAGCCCCCGGCTCAACCGCACGATCCCGTCCTTGCGCAGCTGCTGCAGCATGCGGTTGGTGTGCACCGGCGTCAGGCCGAGCGCATCGGCGATCAGCGCCTGGGTCAGGGGCAGCCCGATGCGGTCTCCGGCGATCGTCGGCATGCGGCTGCGCAAACGCCAGAACAGCTCCAGCAGCAGGTGCGCGACGCGTTCCTGGGCGCTGCGCCGGCCCAGGCTGGTCATGTGGCCGTAGGCGAGCTGGCGGTCGCTGCTCAGCAGACGGCTCAGGGCCAGCGCCAGTTCGGGGCGCGCGTGGCAGGCGTTCCGGAACCTGTCGAGCGGGATGGCGCAGACCGCCGCCTCGGTGACCGCCATGGCGGCGAAGGCCAGGGGCGCGTCGCAGGGCAGGCCGACGATGTCGCCCGGCAGGGCGAAGCCCAGCACCTGCCGGCGGCCGTCCTCCATCAACTCGTAGGTGCACAGCCAGCCTTCCACGACCACGTAGAACCGGTTGGCGACCCGCCCCTGCGAGAACAGATCCGCGCCGGCGGCGATCCGGCGACCGCCGTCCCGCAGATGTTCGAGGACATCGAAGTCGCCTTCGACCGCGGCGCACAGCGTCGCCTCCCGAACGGCGCATCCTTCACAGCCCTGCATGGCTCTGACCCTCCAAATCACGAGGTGGGCGGAGACACGCACTGGGCGGGATGCGCGTCCACTGCCAGACAATTTGGGCGCGTCGCCCTGCCGTTCGCCATGGCTATTTCGCATATTTCGCGATCATCACGCATATCGGACGGCGGCATTCGGCCAAAAGTCGCATCCCCATCCGCATGGGCTCCGATCCAAGCGGCTGACGGACCGGCGGCGCCCGGGGCACCACGGCGCGATCAGGCCATGCCCCGTTCGCGCGCGGCCGGCAGCCGGCCGTCGTCACAGAGAAGAGAAGAGAAGAGAAGAGAAAGCAGGCCGGGCGCAATCCCTGGCCGGTCGCTCGAGCCCCCCATTGCGGTTACATGTAACCTAAGCCTCCGGCGGAGGCGAGGCAAGGGAGCGTGAGGGAAGGTTTGATCCCGGTCCCCTTCGGGCGGGGATGGCGGAGGGGGTGGTGTTGAGGGCGAGCCAGAAAACGGCACCAAAAACTAAGAAACTAGGTTGCGAATTATTCACCGATACCATAAACATCGGCCGCCTGTTTCTTCACCTCAGACGAAACTTGCCGCTCGAGGTCCTGAAGGTAGATCAAAAATGCGTCCCTCGTGATCGGCGAGAATATTTTTGCCCTGACAGGCAAATTCGCTTTACTTCGCAATGGCTCTTCCGCCAAGTAAGACGCGCATTCGCTGTCTATAAACATAGCGTCGACATATGGCGCGTAGCTTGAAATGACCTTGATGTCGTTCATCATACCGCGGCTAGGCAGGCGCTTCTGGCCTGCTGCGGCCTTCCGTGAGATCGCTGCGAATAGGTGGGCGCCGATGGCATTTGACGGCATGGTGTCGAGGCCGCGCCAGCGAAGAAATTCGCCAACCTTCTTAATTACGTCGTCTGTGGAAATTCCGTGCTGGACGAACAGATTTTGGAGGATGCGGAACAAGACGCATGCGTTGTGACCTGTCGCTTCGATAATAGCTAGCGGGTCGGGGGTTTGCAGTGCTGCTGCCACTCGCCTCGGCGTATCGATGATGATATCAATTGTGCCTTGGCCGAAGCCGCACAACTCGCGGTCTAGCACCACTTCGTACGAAGGCTTCTCGCTGACCCACGTCATGAAGAGGCTCGCAAATTCATCGTGGACTGCGTCGCGTGCAGCCCGGATCTGATCAATGAACTGCGAGTAGTCCACCTTCGCTGAAATCTGCATAGGGCTCAGCCACGCATTGCGTTTCCCACGCAGGATGTCGTCGACGTTACAGGCATACGCTGGCGCCGTGCCATCTCTAAGCCAGGCACGCGCAAAGGCAAGGACTTGTGTCCGTATGATATCAGAGTCGCTGTAAAGAGAAACCTCTCCGTTGATTGATTCGTACAGAGCACGCAACTCCTCATAGGCGCGCGCGAGAAGCGATTCATCCTGATGAACGTTTGAGTCGGGAAAAATTGCGGCTTGGTACAGCACCAGCCGCCGAATCTGATCATCGAGCGCGAGCCAGTAGTTTTTCAGTGGAGAATTGGCGTTCGCCTGTTTGGCCTTAACGATTTCGCTGAGCGCGAACTGATCGAGGTAGACGACCTTCTTGTCGACGTCATTCAGCATGTGCTCCGTCTTCGCCCGGCATTTACGGCAGCGCCGGACGTAGTACCCGTCATAAACCTTCAGCACTCCTTGCCCCCCTTTTCCCCGCAGGTGGGGCAGTCTCGATATGGGGGGAGTTCGAACATGTTGCGACGACCTCAAGGTGGCCCGGAAATCTTATTCTATGTGGGGCACCCCGGCGGCCAAGCCTCACTGGCTGCAGCAACGGGGATTCTGTCACCGGGTTTCCGGTGAGAGTGCACCAGTGCCCGCCCCACAAACCCGTACCTTAATCAGGTTCAAGGTCAACAGCCTGCAGAGAACATCGCAGACGAAAGAACGGATGCTGGGGGCGAAATCGCTCTCCGGCGCCTCACTCGGTCAACGGCTTTGCCGCTGAATGGCACAGAACGCCAGGGTTTTACCGTAGCGCCCACAAGCGGAGAATTGAGTTCGAAAGGAAATTGGCGGAGGGGGTGGGATTCGAACCCACGGTACCCTTGCGGGTACACCGGTTTTCGAGACCGGCCCAATCGACCGCTCTGGCACCCCTCCGCTTACCCCCATTGGGGGCGGCGCGCAACCTAGCGCAATCGCGGGCCGCCCGCAACGCAAATTGCTGGCTGGGCGAATTTCCCGCGCGCGCGGTCAGAACCCCTCGACCCGCACCCGGTAGCGCAGGGTCGCGGTGCCGCCGGCCGGCACCGGCACCGCCCAGACCGCCGTCTGGGCGGTCTTCTTGTCGTGCGGCAGGCTTTCCTCGACGACCGTCCAGTCGCCGGGCATGCGCTCCTCGACCAGCACGGTCACCGGCTCGGGCTTGGCGTTGCGCAGTTCGACTTCGTAGGCGCTCTCGTGCGCGCTCTGGCCGATGCGCTCGAACGCCGTCTGGCGGCGCTCGACCGGCAGGTCGAAGTCGCGGCCGACCGTCAGCCGCACCTCGCCGCCGGCCGCGGTGTGGCCGATGCGGTCCTCGCCCTGGAACTGCAGCTCGCCGGCCGAATCGCGCCGGTAGACCCGCACCACGCCCGCCGGCAGCGGCACGCCCAGCCGGGCCTGATCGGTGTTCCGCAACACCAGCTCCAGCGCCGCGTTGCTTTCCTGCGGCTGCGGCACGCGGCCGTGGAAGCCGAAGCTCGGGGCGCGGGCGACGTATTCGCGCTCGACGGGCACGCCGGCCCGCGACAGCAGCGCGATCTGCTTGGTCTGACGGGCGCCGAGATCGGTCGGCCGGTCGAGCCGGTACAGATGCGCCGCCGCCATCGCCTCGGGCTCCAGGTCCTTGGCCGGCGCCGACTCGGCGATCGCCCGCATCGCCATCGCCGCCGGGCGCGGCGGCGGCGGCGGCGGCGGCTCGACGCGGTTGACCTCGCCGGCGGCGAAGGACAGCCGCGCGTCGGGCCATGACGTGTCGGTCTCGTTGGTCACCGTCACCTGGGCGCGCAGGTCGGCGTCGGCGCCGGGCCGCAGCTCGAGGACGTAGTCGGCCCGCCAGTCGAGGCCGCCGGCGAGATAGGCCAGCTCGACGGCGCGCACCGCCGCGGCACCGGCCTCGACGGTGATCGAGAGCGCCGGCGCCGCCTGCAGGCCGGCCGGCACGGCGTCGACGGCGACGGCCTCCGGCGGCACCATCTCGATCCGGCCGTCGACCTCGACCACGATGCCGTCCTCGAAGGCCAGCAGCCGGCCGCGCCGGCGCTCGACCTCGCCGGTCGCCGGATTGGTCCGCGCCACCCAGACCGCGTCGCCGACCGATTCGGCCAGCAGGTTGCGCGGGGTCAGCCGCCCCGGCCGGAAGACGCTCTCGACGACCGGCAGCGGGGCGGCCACGCCGGCCGGCCGCAGGACCACGCTCTCGGGGACGATGGTGTCGGCGATGGCGTCGAACACCAGGCGGTTGGCGCCGGGGCGCAGGGTCACCGGCCGGCGGTCGCGCACCATCGCGGTGCCGCCGTTGTGGATGGTCAGCGACAGCTCGCGCGGGGCGTCGGGGACCGCGAGGATCGTCGGCGCCTCCTGGGCGGCGGCGGTCGCGGCGGCGGTCAGCGCCACGGCGAGGGCGGTGATGAGGACGCGCATGACATCTCCTGTCGCGGATCGGCGGCTTCGGCTATCATGGTGCGGCTCGCACAGCCTGAACAGGGGGCCGCGCATGGATCTGTTGGCCATTTTCGTCATCGTCTTCGCGGTCCTCGCCGTCGTCATCGTCGCGATGGGCGTCAAGGTGGTGCCGCAGGGCTGGGAATACACGGTCGAACGCTTCGGCAAGTACACCACCACCTTGCCGCCGGGCCTGCACGTCATCATGCCGCTGGTCGACCGCGTCGGCGCCAAGCTGAACGTCATGGAGCAGGTGCTCGACGTGCCGACGCAGGAGATCATCACCCGCGACAACGCGATGGTCTCGGTCGACGGCGTCGTGTTCTTCCAGGTGCTCGACGCCGCCCGCGCCGCCTACGAGGTCCGCGACCTCGAACTGGCGATCCTCAACCTGACCATGACCAACGTGCGCACGGTGATGGGCGGCATGGACCTCGACGAGCTGTTGAGCCAGCGCGACAAGATCAACACCCAGCTCCTGCTGGTCGTCGACGAGGCCACCGGCTCGTGGGGCGTCAAGATCACCCGCGTCGAGATCAAGGACATCGAGCCGCCGCGCGACCTGGTCGAATCGATGGCCCGCCAGATGAAGGCCGAGCGCGAGAAGCGCGCCGCCATCCTCGAGGCCGAGGGCCTGCGCCAGGCCGCGGTGCTGAAGGCCGAGGGCGAGAAGCAGGCGACCATCCTCGCCGCCGAGGGCCGCCGCGAGGCCGCCTGGCGCGACGCCGAGGCCCGCGAGCGCGAGGCCGAGGCCGAGGCCAAGGCGACGACGCTGGTTTCGGAAGCCATCGCCAAGGGCTCGGTGCAGGCGGTCAACTACTTCGTCGCCGTGCGCTATGTCGACGCGCTCGAGGAGATCGCCAAGGCCCCGAACCAGAAGCTGGTGATGATGCCGCTGGAGGCGGCCAACGTCATCGGCGCCATCGGCGGCATCGGCGAGCTCGCCAGGGAGGCGCTGGGCAAGTCCAAGGTGCCGGGCTGACGCCATGGACCTGCTCTCGCCCCTCAATCACTGGCACTGGTGGATCATCGCCGCGGCGCTGGCGATCGCCGAGATGCTGCTGCCCGGCATGTTCCTGATCTGGATCGGCGCCGCCGCCGCCGTCGCCGGTTTCCTGGTCCTGGCGCTGCCCGATCTGGCCTGGGAGGGCCAGGTGCTGGCCTTCGCCGGCCTGGCGATGGTCGCGGCCCTGATCGGGCGGCGCGTCTACGCCGCCCGCGGCGTCGCCGAATCCGACCACCCGCTGCTCAACCGCCGCGCCCAGCAGTATGTCGGCCAGACCTTCCTTCTCGATGGCCCGATCGTCGGCGGCTCGGGGCGGCTGCGGGTCGGCGACGGCACCTGGAAGGTGTCGGGCCCCGACTGCCCGGCCGGCACCCGCGTCGCCGTGGTCGGCGCCGACGGCACCGTGCTTCGGGTCGCGCCGGCCGAGAGCACGGCCGAGCCGGCGGCCTGATCCTCAGCCGCCCTCGGTGTCGTTGAAGTCGTCGAGAAGCTGGCCGATGCGGGCCGAGTCGAACTGATCCATGATCACCCGCGCGCGGCGCGTCGCCGCGACGAGGTCCAGCGCGCGGATGCGGCGCTTGACGCGGGCGATGTTGGTCGCCGACATCGACAGGTCGCGGATGCCCAGGCCCAGCAGCAGCGCCGAGAAGCGCGGATCGCCGGCCATCTCGCCGCACAGCGAGACGGGAATGCGCGCCCTGAGCGCCGCCTCGGCGGCGAACTGGATCAGCCGCAGCACCGCTGCGTGCAGCGGATCGTAGAGATGCGCCACCGATTCGTCGGCGCGATCGATCGCCAGCGTGTACTGGGTCAGGTCGTTGGTGCCGATCGAGAAGAAGTCGGAATGCCAGGCCAGGGCGTCGGCGCCGAGCGCCGCGCCGGGCACCTCGATCATCACGCCGAGCGGCGGCAGCGGATCGGCGATCGGCGTGCCGGCACGCTTCAGCCGCCTGACGACATCGGCCAGCGCCGTGCGCACCGACCGGATTTCCGAGACGGCGGTGACCATCGGCAGCAATATGCGCACCGGGCCGTGGACGCCGGCGCGCAGGATGGCCGCGAGCTGCGCCTCGAGAAGCTCGGGCCGCGACAGCGACAGCCGGATCGCCCGCAGGCCCAGCGCCGGGTTGCTCGACGCGCCCATGCGCAGGGCCGGCGCGAGCTTGTCGCTGCCGGCGTCGAGGGTGCGGATGGTGACCGGGCGGCCGTTCATCCTCTCGACGACGTCGCGCAGGAAGGCGTACTGCTCGTCCTCGCCGGGCACGTCGTCGCGATTCATGAACAGGAATTCGCTGCGCAGCAGGCCGATGCCCTCGGCGCCGGCGGCGAGGACGGAATCGATCTCGCTCGGCAGTTCGACATTGGCCTGCAGGCTGACGGCGGCGCCGTCCCTGGTCACCGCCGGCAGCTTGGCGAGCCGGCCGAGGCTGCGGCGCTGGCGCAGGAACTGGGCGCGCAGCACGCGATAGCGCGCCAGCGTCTGCGGCGTCGGATCGGTGATCACCCGGCCGCCGGAGCCGTCGACGATCACCGCCATGCCCGGGCGCACCCGCGCCACCAGCCCGGTGACCGCCACCACCGCCGGCAGCCCCAGCGAGCGGGCCATGATCGCCGTGTGGCTGTGGGCGCCGCCGAGCACGGTGGCGAAGCCGGCGACGCTGGCCGGGTCGAGCAGGGCGGTGTCGGCCGGGGTCAGCTCCTCGGACAGGATCACCGCGTTGCGCGGAAGCTGCGAGAACGGCCGGTAGGGGGCGCGGACGAGATTGCGCACCAGGCGCTGGCCGACCTCGCGCACGTCCTCGACGCGGGCGGCGAGATAGGCGTCGTCCATCGCCTGGAAGCCCTGGACGATCTCGGCGATCTCGTGCTGGATCGCCGCCTCGGCGTTGATCCGCTGCTCGCCGATGCGGCGGTCGACGCCGCGCACCAGGCGCGAGCCCTTGAGCATGTGCTGGTAGGCTTCCAGCAGGTAGTTGAGTTCCTCGGCGGCGGCGCCGGGGAGCTGGCGCGCCTTGGCCTGCAGCTTCGAGACCTGGCGGCTGGCATGGGCGACCGCCTCGGCGAAGCGCTGGCGCTCGGTCTCGATCCGGCCGGACGGAATGCGGTATTCGGGGACTTCGACGATGCCGGCGTCGTGGAGATGGGCGACGCCGATGGCGATGCCCGGGCCGACGCCCAGGCCCTCGTACACGCGCTCGGCCGCCGCGCAGGCGTCGGCCGGTCGCGGGTCGCGCGCCCTAGTCTTCATCGAACTTGCTGTTGATCAGATCGGTCAGCGCGCCCAAAGCCTCCTCGGCCTGCGGCCCTTCGGCCCGCAGGTCGATCGTGCAGCCTGGGCCGGCCGCCAGCATCATCAGCCCCATGATCGACAGGCCCGAAACCTCCATGCCCTTCTTCGACACCATGACCTGGGCGTCGAACTGGCCGGCCAGCTTGACGAACTTGGCGGCGGCGCGAGCGTGCAGGCCGCGGCGGTTCTGGATCAGCGCCGAGCGCTGCAGGCCCGCGTTCTGCTTCTCCTCGGTCATGCCCCGTCCTGGGTCAGCAGCCGCGAGGCGACGTTGATGTACTTGCGGCCGGCCTCCTGCGCGCTGGAGACCGCGGTGTCCAGCGGCTCGTTGTTGCGCACGCTGGCCAGCTTGATCAGCATCGGCAGGTTGACGCCGGCGATCACCTCGACCTTGGCCTTGTCCATGATCGAGATCGCCAGGTTCGACGGCGTGCCGCCGAACATGTCGGTGAGCACGACGACGCCGCTGCCGTCGTCGACCTGCGAGACGCGCTCGAGGATGTCGATCCGCCGCCGCTCCATGTCGTCGTCGGGGCCGATGCACACGGTCGCGACATTGGGCTGCGGCCCGACGACGTGCTCCAGCGCCGCGACCAGCTCCTCGGCCAGCCGGCCGTGGGTGACCAATACCAGTCCTATCATTGCGAAGCCTTCACCTCCGTGCCCCCCTCCTCCAGTTCGCGGTGCCGGAGGTCCACCCTCTGTCCCTTGTCGCGCAGCCATGCGGCCAGCTTCTCGGTGATGAACACCGATCGATGCCGCCCGCCGGTGCAGCCGACGGCGATGGTCAGATAGCTCTTGCCCTCGGCGGCGTAGCGCGGCAGCAGCGGTTCCAGCAGCGCCGTCACATGGCCGAAGAAGTCGGCGAAATCGGGATCGCCGGCGACGTATTCGGCGACCGCGGCGTCGCGGCCGGTATAGGGCCGCAGCGCGGCGTCGTAATGCGGATTGCGCAGGAAACGGGCGTCGAACACCAGGTCGGCCTCGCGCGGCAGCCCGCGCCGGTAGGCGAAGGAGGTGACGAACACCACCAGCCGCCCGTCGCTGCGGCCGCCGAAATGCCCCTCGATCAGGCGCTTGAGCTGGCCCGGCGGCAGGCTGGACGTGTCGATGACGACGTCGGCCCGCAGCCGCAGGGGCGCGATCAGCCGGCGCTCGTGCTGGATGCCGTCGAGCAGCGGCCGGTCGCCGGCCAGCGGGTGGCGGTGGCGGGTCTCGGTGTAGCGCCGGCACAGCACGTCGTCGTCGCAGTCGATGAACAGCATCTGCACCGGCTGGCCGCACTGCGCCACGAGCTGGTCGATCTCGTTGAGCACCGGATCGACGCCGAAGTCGCGGGTGCGGATGTCGATGCCGATCGCCAGCGGCCGGCCGACGGCGCCGCCGCCGACCAGGCTGCCGAGCAGCGACAGCGGCAGGTTGTCGACCGTCTCGTAGCCGAGGTCCTCGAAGGCCTTGAGCGCCATGGTCCGCCCGGCGCCGGACATGCCGGTGACGATGACCACCGTGCAGCCCTGGGCGACCATGCCGCCGCCGCCGGGTGCCGAGCCGGCGTCCGGGGCGAAGCGAGCGGCGGGGTGGTCGCGGTCATCCATGGGCGGTGATTATATCGCCCGTCGCGAGCCGAACCGCAAGGCGAACCTTGGCCGGCGCCGAGGCCTCGAACGGCGCCAGCGCGACGAGCGGCAGACTGACGCCGCACAACTCGCAACGGCCCGGTTTTGGCATCCGCTCGCAGGCCTCCGGCGGCACCAGATCGATCACCAGCCGCACCTGCGCCGACTCGGCGTTGCCGACGCGCAGGATGCCGAGCCCGCGCACCTCCATCAGCCCGGCCAGCGCCTGCGGCGGCCGCGCCGTCAGCACGCCCCCGGCGGCGGTCAGCTCGGTCTGGTCGTCGGCGACCAGCGCCGCGCCGCCGTCGATCAGCCGCAGCGCCAGATCGGACTTGCCGCTGGCCGAGGCGCCGCGCAGCAGCACGCCGTGCGTGCCGATGCGGATGCAGGTGGCATGGATGCGGATCGGGTCCATGCCGGCAGCGTGGAGCGGCTCGGGAGCGGAGTCAATCGTCGGCGCGACTTGCCCGCGGGGCCGAGGATGACCATGATCGCCGCCAAAGGAGGTGACGATGGTTGCTCTGGCATCGCTGGAATTCGGGGCCGGCCGGCCGCTGGTGATCCTGCACGGGCTGTTCGGCTCGGCCCGCAACTGGGCCACGGTGGCGCGCCGTCTCGGCGAGGACCGCCGCGCCATCGCGCTCGACCTGCGCAACCATGGCGGCTCGCCGTGGACGGCCGAGATGGACTACGAGGCGATGGCCGCCGACCTGCGCGAGGCGGTCGCGCCGCTCGGCCGCTGCGGCGTGCTCGGCCACAGCATGGGCGGCAAGGCGGCGATGACGCTGGCGCTGCTCTATCCCGGCCTGGTCGAGCGGCTGGTCGTCGTCGACATCGCGCCGGTGGCCTATTCCGGACGCAGCCACGGCGACTACATCCGGGCCATGAAGGCGGTCGACTTCGCGCGGGTCGAGCGCCGCGCCGAGGTCGAGGAGCAGCTTCGCGCCGGCGTGCCCGACCCGTCGCTGCGGGCGTTCCTGCTGCAGAACGTCGTCAGCGACGAGGCCGGCCTGCGCTGGCGGATCAACCTCGACGCGCTCGGCGCCAACATGGAGGCGATCATGGGCTGGCCCGCGGCCTGCGACGGGCGCCGCTACGACGGGCCGACCCTGTTCCTGGCCGGCGAGGCCTCGGACTATGTCCGGCCCGAACACCACGGGCGGATCGCCGCGCTGTTCCCGCGCGCCGAAATCCGCACCATCGCCGGCGCCGGCCACTGGCCGCACGCCGAAAAGCCCGAGGCCTTCGTCGCCGAGCTGGAGCGGTTCCTGGGCTAAGCGGGTCTGGAGACCCTAGGCCCCTCCCGCAAGCGAAAGGGATTGGCTTTCCTGGGAGCGCGGGCGTCGTGGCGGGCGGGACGCCCGCGCTCCCAGTCCGCTTGCCTGCCTGTGTCGTGCGCCCCGCGCGGCTCTTACGACGTCGGCATCTCGCCGGTGACCCAGTAGTCGATGCGGTCCTGGTTGTTCTTGATGTAGGCCTCGACCGCCTCCTCGTAGGAGCTGTTGGTGGCCTCGAACATCACCGCCTCGAGGTCCTCCAGCGGGATGTACATGCGGGTCAGGAACTCGGCGACCCTGGGATGGTCCTGGTAGAAATCCTTGCGCGCCATGACGTGGATGCGCTCCAGGCCGCCGAGCACGCCCTTGGGATCCTCGAGGTAGCGCAGGTCCCACTTGGCGAACTTCCAGTGCGGGCTCCAGCCGGTGACGACGATCCACTCGTCGCGCTTGATCGCCCGGCTGAGCGCCGCCGTCATCGCCGCGCCGCTGGCCGAGACGAGCTGATAGTCGTCGAGCCCGTAGGCGTCGATCGCCGTCTCGGAGGCCTGCATCAGGCCGGCGCCGGGATCGATGCCCTGGATCTTGCCGTCGAGCTTGTCGCGGACCTCGGGCTTGGCGAGGTCGGCGATGGTCTTGACCTGGTCCTCCGGCACGTAGGCCGGCACCACCCAGCCGAGGCGGGCGCGGGTGTAGAGGATGCCCAGCGACACCATCTCGTCGCCGACCTTCTCCAGGTAGTTGCCGTGGGTCATCGGCTGCCAGGACATCATCATGAAATCGAGATCGCCCTTGGCCAGGCCCTGGTACTGCAGGCCGATATCGGCCAGCACCAGCTCGACCGGCTGGTTCAGCCGCTCCTCGATGATCCGCTGGGCGATCCTGGTCACCGCCTCGGCGTCGGACCAGGCGGTCCAGCCGATGCGGACCGGCTTGTCGGCGGCGGCGGCCGGGTGCACGGCCAGCGCGGAGCCGGCCAGCAGGGCACCGGCCATCAGCATCTTCAGGAAGTCTCGTCTCATCGGGGGTTTCCTTTCTCGACTGAAACAATGACGGCTGGGTGAATCACTTCGCCTCGGCGGGCCGCGCGGCGCCGGAATCGCCTTCCGCCCCGGCGGCCGGGCGGGTTTCGCCGCGCCAGCGGCCGATCAGGTCGCGCAGGCGCCCCCGCGGCCGCGGCGCGCCGAAGCTCTGGGTCAGCCGGTCGAGCAGGATCGCCAGGATCACCACCGCCAGGCCGCCCTCGAAGCCGAGGCCGACGTCGAGGCGCTGGATGCCCCGCAGCACCTGGTCGCCGAGGCCGCCGGCGCCGATCATCGAGGCGATCACCACCATCGACAGCGACAGCATGATGGTCTGGTTGATGCCGGCCATGATCGACGGCAGCGCGGTCGGCATCTGGACCTTGAACAGCAGCTGGCGGCTGGTGCAGCCGAAGGCCAGTCCGGCCTCGACCAGCTCGCGCGGCACCTGGCGGATGCCCAGGTTGGTCAGCCGCACCGCCGGCGGCATCGCGAAGATGATCGTGGCGATGGCGCCGGGAACCCGGCCCAATCCGAAGAACATCGCCGCCGGAATCAGGTAGACGAAGGCCGGCATCGTCTGCATCAGGTCGAGCACCGGCCGCACCACCTGCTCGACGCGGTCGTTGCGCGCCGCCCAGATGCCCAGCGGGATGCCGATCATCAGCGCGACGGCGGTGGCGCTGATCACCAGGGCCAGGGTCTCGACCGTCGGGTCCCACAGCCCGAGGCCGGCGACGACCACCAGCGACGCCGCCGTGAAGACGGCGAAGCGCCAGCCGACCCGCCACAGCCCGATCAGCACGAACAGCGCCCCCAGCGCCAGGCCCGGCACCGAGGTCAGCGCCACCTCGGTGCCGTCGGTCAGGGCGCCGATCGCCGCGTCGATGCCGTCGAACAGCCATTGCGCGTTGTCGAGCAGGAACTCGACCAGCCACTCGATCCAGTCGCCCAGCGGAAGCTCGAATTTCATCTCAGCGGGTCCGTCCCAGGGTTTCGAGATAGGCGGTCTTCGAGATCGCGCCCAGATAGCGGCCCTCGCCGTCGACGACCGGCAGCGGATAGGGCGCCGCCGCGACGCGGGCCAGCACCTCGTCCATCGGCAGCTCGGCGGCGATCGGCTGCACGTCCGGGATCAGCGCGTCGTCGAGCGAGGCGCCGCCGTTGCCGCGATCGATCGAGGCCAGCAGCGTGTCGACCGAGACGACGCCGTGGAAGCGCTTGCGCGCGTCCTGGACGTAGCCGAACTCGCGGTCGCGCTCGCGCAGCGCCCGCACGGCGGCGCGCGGCCCTTCGCCGGTGTGGCGGATCAGCGTCACCTGGTCGCGCCGCGCGATGTCGCCGGCGGTGAGGATCTTGGTGACGTCGATGTTGCGGAAGAACGAGCGCACGTAGTCGTTGGCCGGGTGCTTGAGGATCTCGTCGGGGCGGCCGACCTGGACGATGCGCCCGCCCTCCATGATCGCCAGGCGGTCGCCGATGCGGATCGCCTCGTCGAGGTCGTGGCTGATGAAGACGATGGTGCGCTGGTGCTCGGCCTGCAGCCGCAGCAGTTCGTCCTGCATCTCGGTGCGGATCAGGGGGTCGAGCGCCGAGAACGCCTCGTCCATCAGCAGCACCGACGGTTCGTTGGCCAGCGCCCGGGCCAGGCCGACGCGCTGCTGCATGCCCCCCGAGAGCTCGTCCGGCCGGCTCTCGGCGTGGGCGCCGAGACCGACCGCCTCCAGCGCCGCCTGCGCCTTGTCGCGGCGCGTGCGCAGGTCGACTCCGGCGACGTCGAGCCCGAAGGCCGCGTTCTCCCACACCTTCAGATGCGGCATCAGGGCGAAGGACTGGAACACCATGCCGAGGTCGCGCCGGCGCAGCGCGATCAGCTCGCGCTGCGACAGCCGGGTGATGTCGCGGCCGTCGATCAGGATCTCGCCGGCGGTCGGTTCGATCAGCCGGTTGAGCAGCCGGATCAGGGTCGACTTGCCCGAGCCCGACAGGCCCATCACCACGAACACCTCGCCGTTCTCGACCTCGAAGCTGGCGCCCTGGACGCCGACGGTGGTGCCGGTCTTGGCGAAGATCTCGTCCTTGCCCAGCCCGTCCTCCAGCATTCGCAGCGCCTTGTCGGGATGCGGTCCGAAGATCTTGGTGACGCCGTTGGTGGTTATTTTCGCGGCCATGCCTTCCTCGGACGGTTTCAGCCGCCGGGCCGGCGGCCGCGGCGGCGGGAATCGGTGGACAGGGAGCGAGGCGCGGCGTGGAGTGGAAACGACTCGCCAAGGCTCTCGGCGGCATGGCGATGTGGATCACGCGGGAGGGACATTACTTGCTGCTGGCGCCTTGCTCCGACACCTGTATTCGCTCCAAATCGTCGACGACACGCACGCAGCACCGATCCAAGCCGACTTGCCATGGATTCGGCGGCTGCGCGGCATCGATTTGTCAAGCCAGTCCCCGGACCGTACCAAACCCGGATCGCGATTAGAAGGCATTTTGCGGGAATGACCGACATTACGCGCGGCGCCGCGGCCATCGGAACGGGCGGCCGGGGGCGTGTCGCGACGCCGGCCCGGTCTATGTCACCCCCGCCGCGGCCTGCCGCCGCGCGCCGTCAGGGCGCCCCGGATTCCGGCGGCGTGACCGCCGCCGCCAGCCAGTCCAGCCGGTGGCGCAGCGGCACCACGGCGCCGATGACCAGCAGCGCCGGCGGTTCGACGCAGGCGGTCCCGGCGTCGGCGGCCAGCCGGCCCAGCGTGGTCTCGAAGACGTGCTGGTGGTCGGTCGCGGCGCGGCTGACCAGGGCGACCGGCTCGTCGGCCGGCCGGCCGTGGGCGAGCAGTTCGCGCGCCACCGTCTCGAGCTGGCGCAGCGCCATGTAGAACACCAGCACCGGCATGCGCGCCAGCGCCGCCCAGTCGTGCGCGGGCGCCTTGCCGCTGGCGTCGTGCCCGGTCAGGAAGGTCACCGCCGCGTTGGTGTCGCGCGTGGTGACCGGAATGCCGGCATAGGCCAGGCCGCCGACGCCGGACGAGATGCCGGGCACGATCCGGAACGCGACGCCGGCGTCGGCCAGCGCCAGCGCCTCCTCGGCGCCGCGGCCGAACACGAACGGGTCGCCGCCCTTCAGCCGCAGCACCCGCAGCCCCTGCCGCGCCAGCGCGATCAGCCGCGCCGTGATCTCGGGCTGTTTGGGCGACGGCCGGCCGCCGCGCTTGCCCATCTCCTCGATCCGCGCGTCGGGCCGGGCCAGCGCCTTGATGCGCGGATCGACCAGCGCGTCGGCGACGATGGCGTCGGCGTGGCGCAGGGCGTGCGCGGCGAGCAGGGTCAGCAGGGCGGGGTCGCCGGGGCCGGCGCCGACCAGCCACACCGAGCCGGCGGCGAAATCGGGCATTTGGATCGTGTCGTCGTTCATCGCGGCGCACTATAGCGGGCGGGCAAGGCTGCCGCTACATTGGCCGCATGACGGAAAGGAACTTGCGCCACGGATGGACCACCGGCGCGTGCGCGACCGCCGCCGCCGCGGCGGCGTTCGAGGCGTTGCTGACCGGCCGCTTCCCCGACCCGGTCACGATCGCGCTGCCGCGCGGGCTGTCGCCCGCCTTCGCGCTGTCGCGGGCCGAGATCGCGCACGGCGTCGCCACCGCCGGCGTCGTCAAGGATGCCGGCGACGACCCCGACATCACCCACGGCGCCGAGATTCTCGCCGCGGTGGCGTGGGCGGCCGCCGGCTCCGGCGTCGGGTTCCGCGCCGGCGAGGGCGTCGGCACCGTGACCCTGCCGGGGCTGCCGCTGCCCGTCGGCGAGCCGGCCATCAACCCGGCGCCGCGGGCGATGATCGCCGACAACCTCGCCGCCGTGGCCGCCCGCCACGGGCGCGCCGCCGACGTCACGGTGACCGTCTCGATCCCCGGCGGCGCGGCGCTGGCGGCGCGAACGATGAATCCGCGCCTGGGCATTCGCGGCGGCCTGTCGGTGCTCGGCACCACCGGCGTCGTCATTCCGTATTCCTGCGCCGCCTGGGTGCATTCGATCCATCGCGGCGTCGACGTCGCCCGGGCCGCCGGGCTGACGCACCTCGCCGGCGCCACCGGCAAGACCTCCGAGGCGGCCGTGCGGCGGCTGCACCATCTGCCGGAGACGGCGCTGATCGACATGGGCGACATGGCCGGGGCGCTGCTCAAGTACATGCGGTCGCATCCCGTGCCGCGGCTGACCATCGCCGGCGGCTTCGCCAAGCTGACCAAGCTGGCCGCCGGCGCGCTGGACCTGCATTCGTCGCGCTCGTCGGTCGACGCCGGCTTCCTGGCCGGGCTGCTGGCGGAGCTGGGGGCGCCGGCCGACACCGTGGCGCGGGCGCAAGACGCCGGCTCGGCGGCCCAGGTGCTGGCCCTGGCCGGCGAACTGCCGCTGGGCGACGCGGTGGCGCGGCGGGCGCGCGAGGCGGCGCGGGCGGTGGCCGCCGGCGACGTGGCGATCGACGTCGCCGTGTTCGACCGCTCGGGACGGCTGATCGGCCATGCCTAGGCGCGTGCTCATTCTCGGCGGCACCGGCGACGCCGCCGCGCTCTCGGCCGCCGCCGGCGCGGCGCTGCCGGAACTGGACATCGTGGTCTCGGTGGCCGGACGCACCAGCGCCGCCAGGGGCGACCGCGTCGGCGGCTTCGGCGGCGCCGCCGGCCTCGCGGCCTATCTGCGCGAGCGCGAGATCGCCGCGCTGGTCGACGCCACGCATCCGTTCGCCACCGCGATCTCGGCCAACGCGCGCGCCGCCTGCGCCGAGGCCGGCGTGCCGCGCCTGCAGCTGCTGCGGCCGGAGTGGCGGGCGCAGCCGGGCGACAACTGGATCGAGACCGGGGACGCGGCGGCCGCCGCGGCATGGCTGCCGGCCCTGGGGCGCCGCGCCTTCCTGACCGTCGGCGCCGGCAGTCTGGCGCCGTTCGCCACCTGTTTCGGCCCGTGGTTCCTGGTGCGGCTGGTCGAGCCGCCGCCGGGGCCGCTGGCGCTGCCGGCGCACGCGGTCGTGCTCGGGCGCGGGCCGTTCACGGTCGAGGACGAGGCCGACCTGATGCGGGCGCACGACATCGACGTGCTGGTGACCAAGGCCAGCGGCGGGCGCGCCACCGTCGCCAAGCTGCTGGCGGCGCGCGCGCGCAACATTCCGGTGCTGATGATCCGCCGGCCGCCGCCGCAGCCGGGCGAGACGGCCGAGGCCGTCGCCGAGGCGGTGGACTGGATCCGTCGGGTGCTTGGCTGACGCGGCTGGGGGAAGCCGCCGCCCGACGGCTTCCCCCTTCGCGGATCGAACCGAGCGCTGATCACGCCTTGCGGGCGCGGCGGCGCAGCACGCCGGCGCCGATCAGGCCGGCGGCCATCAGGCCGATCGAGGCCGGCTCGGGAACATCGGTGACCTCGGAGATGCCGACCTTGTACTGGTACATCGGACGCGAGCCCCTGCCGGTCTTGCCGCCGTCGATCAGCGCCGACTGGGTGGTGACCGAGAAGCCCATCGCCAGGCGCGGATCGACGTAGCCGATCCACTGGGCGTCGGAGTCGCCGATCAGGCTGCCCAGGTTGATCGCGGTGTCGTCGGCGAACTCGATCAGGATGTTGTCGAGCATCGCCGCCGTCTGGTCCATGTTCTCGGCGGCGCGCAGGAACAGGGTGTTCGGCATCGCCTCGAAGAAGTTGCCGTCCGACTGGCCGATGCCGCCCAGCGACAGGGTGGCGTCGCCGGTGTTGGCGTTGAAGTAGAAGCTCGAGGTGTGCTCGTTGTCGCCCTCGCCCCAGGCGTGCTGCTGCTGGTCGACCGGCATGTCGCTGCCGTCGACGACCGAGAATTCCCAGTCGCCGTTCTCGGCGCCGTTGCCCCAACGCACATTGCCGCCGAACAGCTTGCTGAAGCTGTTGTCCGCAGCCCAGGTGCCGAATTCGGCATCGCTGTCGAGGGTGAACGGCGCGGCGTGGGCGACGCCGGCCTGGGCGGCGATGGCGATGGCGGCGACGGCAATGCCCTTGGTGACGCTATTCATGAGACTCTCCTGTTGCACTGGTTAAATCCGCTCCTTCGATCGAGCGATCTGACCTCAGCAACAGGTGTGCCATTCCCGGAATTGGGCGGGTTCTGGCCGTATTCTGTGGGCGGGCGTAAAAGTTGCCTTACGTGTCTTTGGGTCGGACGGTAATAAAGCCCATCACTTTTTGTCGTGCACCTTATCCCATACCTTTGTCTCGTGCATGACGAAGGCGTCGAGGATTGTGCGATATATCTTTTCGGCCACGTCGGGGTCCATTCCTTCTTCGACGGCCAGGTGGCGCACCCGGAGCACGATCTGCTCCATGCGCTCGGGCACCAGGACGGCGTGCTTGTCGGTCTTGAACTTGGCGGCCTGCTCGACGTAGAAGGCGCGCTCGGCGAGCAGCTGCACGATCCGCGAATCGATGCGGTCGATGTGCTCGCGGACCTCGTCGATGCTGCGGCAGTCGATCATGATTTCCTCGGTTCAGTAGGCGTATTCGCGGAAGATCGGGTCGACCGAGCCGTTCCAGCGGCCGTGATAGGCCTGCAGCAGCTCGTCGGCCGGGGTGACGCCGGTCTCGGCGGCGTGGCACAGGGTGTCCAGGAAGATGCGCTCGTCGCGGCCCTGGTCGTTGAGCCGGTCGCGCGCCGCCAGCCCCTCGCGGGCCAGCGCCAGCACCCGCCGGGCGACGTCCTGCACGGTGCCGTCGCGGAACGGCGTGCGCAGGCCCAGCCGCGGCACCTCGGCGCGCAGCCGCAGATGCTCCTCGGTCGTCCAGTCCTTGACCATGTCCCAGGCGGCGTCGAGCGTCGGGCCGTCGTAGAGCAGCCCGGCCCAGAACGCCGGCAGCGCGCACAGCCGGCGCCACGGCCCGCCGTCGGCGCCGCGCATCTCGAGATAGCGCTTCATGCGCACCTCGGGAAATAGCGTCGTCAGGTGGTCGGCCCAGTCGCCGATGCTCGGGCGCTCGCCGGGCAGCGCCGGCAGGCGGCCGTCCATGAAATCGCGGAACGACTGGCCCGAGGCGTCGATGTAGCGGCCGTCGCGGTAGACGAAGTACATCGGCACGTCGAGCGCGTAGTCGACGTAGCGCTCGAAGCCCATGCCGTCCTCGAACACGAAGCCCGGCACGCCGCAGCGGTCGGGGTCGGTGTCGGTCCAGATGTGGCTCCGATAGGACAAAAATCCTGACGGCTTGCCCTCGACGAACGGCGACGACGCCCACAGCGCGGTGGCCAGCGGCTGCAGCGCCAGCGAGACCCGGAACTTGCGCACCATGTCGGCTTCGGAGCCGAAGTCGAGGTTCACCTGCACGGTGCAGGTGCGCAGCATCATGTCGAGGCCGAGCTGGCCGCGCTTGGGCATGTAGTCGCGCATGATGCCGTAGCGGCCCTTGGGCATCCACGGCATCTCGTCGCGCGACCATTTCGGGGTGAAGCCCATGCCGAGGAAGGCGATGTCGAGGGACGATCCGATCTGCTTGCACTGGCGCAGATGCTTGGTGACCTCGCGGCAGGTCTGGTGGATGTCGGACAGCGGCGCGCCCGACAGTTCCAGCTGGCCGCCGGGCTCCAGGCTGATGTTGGCGCCGGTGTCGTCGACCAGGGCGATGATGTTGCCGCCCTCGAAGATCGGCCGCCAGCCGAAGCCGGTCAGCGCCTCGAGCACGGCGCGGATGCCGCGCGGGCCGTCGTAGGGCAGCGGCTTGGCGTCGTCGAGCGTGTAGCAGAACTTCTCGTGCTCGGTGCCGATCAACCAGGTGTCGCGCGGCTTGCAGCCCGACTCCAGGTATTCCACCAGCTGGGTCTTGCTGGTGATCGGCTCGCCGGCCGGCTGCGCATATGCGGACATGAAGACCTCGGAAATGGGTCAGGCACCGGACCGGAACGCGGGCGGCTGGCGCCAGTCGCCGCGCCACGCCTGCCAGCATGCCAGCGCCGCCAGGGCGGCGGTGTCGGCGCGCAGGATGCGGGGGCCCAGTCCGATCAGGCTAACAAACGGCAGACGCCGCAGAGCGTCAAGTTCCGATTCTGCGAAACCTCCTTCAGGTCCGCTCAGCACGGCGCACGGCTCTGCCGAAAGTGTAGTGGCGGCCTCGGCGATGGGCGTGCCGGTGCCGGTCTCGTCGAGGACCAGCAGCCGCCGGCCCTGCGGCCAGTCCGCCAGCGCGCGCTCCAGCGGCGCCGCCTCGATCAGCCGCGGCAGCGTGAGCCGCTCGCACTGCTCGGCGGCCTCGACGACGTTGGCGGTCATGCGCTCGGGATTGACGCGGGTGACCACGGTGCGGCGGGTGAAGACCGGCCACAGCGCCGAGACGCCGAGCTCGGTCGCCTTCTCGACGACGAAATCGAGGCGCGGCCCCTTGAGCGGCGCGAACAGCAGCCACAGATCGGGCTCGGGGCGCTGCGCGCGCAGCCGCGCGCCGACCGCCAGCGTGCAGTCGCGCTTGCCGGCGGCCGCGATCTCGGCCAGCCATTCGCCGTCGCGGCCGTTGAACAGCGCGACCGGCGTGCCCGGCCCGGCGCGCATGACCCGCAGCAGGTAGTGGCTCTGCGCCGGGGTGGCGGCGACGCGGGCGCCGGGGCCGAGGTCGGCGGCGGTGTGGAGCCTGAGTTTCGGTGCGTCGCCCATCCGTTGCGGTGCTTGAGTGGAGCCATCGGGGGCCGTAATGTATCGCGGCATGCAACACACCGAAACCCTGCGCGGCGACATTCCCATCGGCAATTGGGTCGACCGCTGGCTGCCGCCGCGGCTGCGCCCCTACGCGCGGCTGATGCGTCTCGACCGGCCGATCGGCACCTGGCTGCTGCTGCTGCCGTGCTGGTGGAGCATCGCGCTGGCCGGGGACGGGATTCCCGACCTGTGGCTGATGGCGCTGTTCGGGCTCGGCGCGGTGGTGATGCGCGGCGCCGGCTGCACCATCAACGACATCGCCGACCGCGACTTCGACGCCCGGGTGGCGCGCACGGCGGCGCGGCCGATCCCCAGCGGCGAGGTCAGCATCGGCCGCGCCTTCGCCTTCCTCGGGCTGCAACTGCTCACCGGGCTGCTGGTGCTGCTGCAGCTCGATCCCTTCGCCATCGCGCTGGGCGTCGGATCGCTGCTGCTGGTCGTGCCCTATCCGTTCATGAAGCGCATCACCTATTGGCCGCAGGCCTGGCTGGGCCTGACCTTCAACTGGGGCGCGCTGCTGGGCTGGGCGGCGGTGACGGGAAGCCTGGGAACGCCGGCGCTGCTGCTCTACGCCGCCGGCCTGTTCTGGACGCTGGGCTACGACACCATCTACGCCCACCAGGACAAGGAGGACGACGTGCTGGTCGGCGTCAAGTCGACCGCGCTGGCGCTCGGCGACCGCACCGTGCCGGCGTTGTGGACCTTCTACGCCGTCGCCACGGCGCTGATCGCGGCGGCCGGCTTCGCCGCCGGCCTGTCCTGGGCCTTCTACGCCGGCCTGGGGCTGGCGGCGGCCCAGCTCGGCTGGCAGGTCGCGACGCTGCGGGCCGACGACGCGGCCGACTGCCTGTCGAAATTCAAGTCGAACCGCTATTTCGGCTGGATCCTGCTGGCGGCGATCGTGGCCGGCAAGCTGATTTGAGCCCCGAGGACTTCATCCGCCGGCATACGGCGCTGGCCAGCCCGCCGATCGTGCCCGAACTGCGGCTGCACCTCGCCACCGAGGTCACGCCGCTGTGGCAGGCGACCGAGGGCTTCCTCGAGAGCAACAACCTGCCGCCGCCCTACTGGGCCTTCGCCTGGCCGGGCGGGCAGGCGCTGTCGCGCTGGCTGCTCGACCATCCCGAACACGTTCGCGGCCGGCGCGTGCTCGACTTCGCCGCCGGCTGCGGCATGTCGGCGCTGGCGGCGGCGAAGGCCGGCGCCGCCTCGGCCGAGGCGGCCGAGATCGACGGTTTCTCGATCGCCGCCATCCGCCTCAACGCCGCCGCCAACCACCTGGCGGTCGGCGTGATCACCGACGACGTCGTCGGCGGCCCGAACCGTGGCTGGGAGCTGGTGGTGGCCGGCGACGTCTGCTACGAGCGGCCGATGGCCGAACGGGTGTTCGCCTGGTTCCGCCGGCTGGCCGCCGACGGGGTCGAGGTGCTGATGGCCGACCCCGGCCGCAGCTATCTGCCGAAACACGGCCTGCAGCGACTGGCGACCCACGCCGTGCCGTGCTCGATGGAGCTCGAGGACCGCGCGCTGCGCGAGGCCAGCATCTACCGAATCGTCGGCTGATTCCGCCCGAAATCGTGGCGCGCATTCCCGGAAGCCTCACCCGTAATCCCTTTGCCACGCGGCGGAACTCCGTCGCGCGGCCGCCGTTATTCCGCTCGGGTGACGCGGCCATCGCGCCGCGCGCAGACGCAATTGGAGGACGAGGCATGATCAAGCACATCATGGGCGCGACGGCGCTGGCTCTGGTGCTGTCGGGCGGCGCCATGGCCGCCGGGCAGCAGTCGGAGGGCGCCAAGATGACGCCTTCCGGCCAGCAGGAGGGCCAGGCTCAGCAGCTTCCGCAGGAGCAGATGCAGGGCCAGCAGGGCCAGATGCAGGGGCAGCAGGACCAGATGCAGGGTCAGCAGCAGGCGAGCGTCCTGACCTCGGAGCGGCTGCTCGACATGAAGGTGCAGGGGCCGCAGGGCGAGGAGATCGGCGACGTCGAACAGCTGATCATCGATCCCCAGAGCGGCAAGATCGACGGCGTCGTGGTGTCGGTCGGCGGCTTCCTCGGCATCGGCGAGAAGCAGGTCGCGCTGCCCTGGCAGGAGATGCAGCTCGCCCAGGAGAACCTGATCTCGCCGGCGACCAAGGAGGAGCTCGAGCAGGCGCAGGCCTGGGAGGATCCCAACCAGCAGACGGCGCAGACCCCGCAGCCGCAGCAGGGCCAGGGCATGCCGGCCCAGCCGCCGGCCGAGCGCGAGCCGCAGCCGCAGGCTCCCGCGGGAGCAGGGCAGACCCGCTAAGGACCGACCGGTCGGCGGGAACGACGACGGCGCATGCCCACGGACATGCGCCGTCCGCGGCTCGGGATCAGTGGCCGAAGCTGCTGCTGTCGGTCGCCGCCGTCAGGCCGAGCTGCGAGGCGGCGACCACCGCGCGGGTGCGGTTGTTGACGTTGAGCGCCTTGAGAATCGCCGTGACGTGCAGCTTGACGGTGCCTTCGGCGAGCTGCAGCACGCGGGCGATCTCCTTGTTGGACTTGCCCTGGCCGAGCAGCGCCAGCACCTCGCGCTGACGCGGCGTCAGGAACGAGGCCGCGTTCTCGGCGCCGAACGGCGCGCCGGGCGAATCGGCCAGCGTCTGGTTGCCCGTGCCCTGATCCAGCAGCGCCGGCGGCAGATAGACGCCGCCCGACAGCACCAGCTTGAGCGCGCTGAGCATGACGCGGCTGCTCGAGGTCTTCGGGATGAAGCCGGCGGCACCGAGATTGACCGCCTGCAGCACGTGACGGCGGTCGTCGGAGGCCGACAGCACGATCAGCGGCACCGAGGTCGGCAGTCCCTCGCGCAGGGCCTGCAGGCCTTCGCCCCACGGCATGCCGGGCATGTTGAGGTCGAGCAGCACGATATCGATGTCCTGCTCGCGCGCGGCCACCTCCAGGGCCTGCTTGTAGTCGCTGGCTTCGACCACCGAAACGCCGTTGTCCAGCTGCTCCAGAACGTGGCGCAGGCCGTCGCGGAACAGCTCGTGGTCGTCGGCGATGAGAATCTTCATCGTCTTCTTTTCGGGGTGAATGGCGGTCTGAATGGACGCGTCTTGCATCGTACTTCCTCACCTGGGCGGTGGATGAGCCACCCATCCAAGAATGGCATCGAACTCATCAGCGAAAATATAACCCCGATTGGGGAATGCCAACACGCTTCTGGTTCAAAAAGGCTTTCACATACCATGGGCATATTGACGGTCTGCTTAAGGATCGGACCGATGGCCGGCCGGCTACCTCGATTTCACCTCTTGCCTCGCCGCTGGTTTTTTGCATTGCGCGACCCCTCGCTTTCGATTCAATTTGTCACAGATCAAGTGCGCCGAGAAATCCCCCCGATGGGATGCTTGTCGCCGGACTTGACCAGCTCGGCGCCGATGCCCTAAAGACCGGCCATGACCGTCATCGCCGATTCGATCGCCGCGCGCCGGACCTTCGCGATCATCTCGCACCCGGACGCCGGCAAGACCACCCTGACCGAGAAGCTGCTGCTGTTCGGAGGCGCGATCCAGCTCGCCGGCGCGGTGCGCGCCCGCGGCGAGCAGCGGCGCGCCCGCTCGGACTGGATGGCGATCGAGCGCCAGCGCGGCATTTCGGTCAGCGCCTCGGTGATGACCTTCGAGCACGGCGGGCTGACCTTCAACCTGCTCGACACGCCGGGCCACGAGGACTTCTCCGAGGACACCTACCGGACGCTGACCGCCGTCGATTCGGCGGTGATGGTGCTCGACGCCGCCAAGGGCATCGAGACCCAGACCCGCAAGCTGTTCGAGGTCTGCCGCCTGCGCGACGTGCCGATCGTCACCTTCATCAACAAGGTCGACCGCGAGGCGCGCGAGCCGTTCGAGCTGATCGACGAGATCGAGCAGACCCTGGCCCTCGACGCCGTGCCGGTGACCTGGCCGATCGGCATGGGCCGCGACCTCAAGGGCGTCTACGACCTGACCTCGGACGAGGTGCTGCTGTTCGAGCAGGCGCGCGGCGACGTCATCGTCGAGGGCATCCACATGCCGCTCGAGGATCCGCGCCTCGACGATCTCGTCGGCGCGGCCGCCGCCGACAAGCTGCGCGAGGAGGTCGAGCTGGTGCGCGGCGCCTGCAAGGAGTTCTCGCTCGAGGATTTCCGCGCCGGCCACATGACGCCGGTGTTCTTCGGCTCGGCATTGCGCAATTTCGGGGTCCGCGAGCTCCTGTCCGGCGTCGGCCGCCTGGCGCCGCCGCCGCAGCCGGCGCCGGCCCAGCCGCGCGCCGTCGGCCCCGAAGAGGACAAGGTCACCGGCTTCGTGTTCAAGGTCCAGGCCAACATGGACCCCAACCACCGCGACCGCATCGCCTTCACCCGCCTGGTCTCGGGCCGCTTCCGCCGCGGCATGAAGCTCAGGCACGTGCGCGCCGGCAAGATCCTGGCGGTGGTCAATCCGGTGCTGTTCCTGGCCCGCGACCGCGAACTCGCCGACGAGGCCTTCGCCGGCGACATCATCGGCATCCCCAACCACGGCGCGCTGCGCATCGGCGACACGCTGACCGAGGGCGAGGAGCTGAAGTTCACCGGCATCCCCAGCTTCGCCCCCGAACTGCTGCGCCGCATCCGCCTCGACGATCCCTTGAAGGCCAAGCAGCTCCGCCGCGCGCTCGAGGACCTCGCCGAGGAGGGCGTCAGCCAGGTGTTCAAGCCGCTCAACGGCGCCACCTGGATCGTCGGCGTCGTCGGCCAGCTCCAGTTCGACGTGCTGACGACGCGCATCGAGGCCGAATACGGCATCAAGGCCGGATTCGAGGAGGCGCCCTACGACACCGCGCGCTGGATCCACGCCGACGACAAGGCGCTGATCAAGCGCTTCGTCGAAGCAAACCCCTCGGCGGTCGCCGAGGACCGCGACGGCGCCCTGGTGTTCCTGGCCCGCAACGCCTGGACCCTCGGCCGGGCGCAGCAGGACTATCCCGACATCCGGTTCAGCGCGACGCGCGAACAGCACTGAGGGGGGACATGCTTCGAGACGCGCCCCTCTGGGGCGCTCCTCGGCATGAGGGATCAGGCTCATCCTGAGGAGGCGCCGGCAGGCGCCGTCTCGAAGGATGCGCCGGGCCAACGTCGTCGACTCCTTGCCGTTCGCGCCTTCGCCTCCCAAATCCCGGGGAGCGCAGGCACGAACGGAGGGACCCTCCCATGGCCAAGCAGCACGAGCCGGCCAAGCCGGACAAGCAGCATCCGGCGCAGCCGCAGGTCGGCGGCGAGAAGGAGCATCTGTCCTCGCCGCGCGACGACGAGGTCGACGAGGCGTCCGAAGACTCGTTCCCGGCCAGCGACCCGCCGTCGCACACGCCGATCACCCATTCCGGCGAGCCGGAACACGAGAAGAAGAAGAAGCCGTCCTGACGTATGTCCCTCCCCCGCAAGCGGGGGAGGGGGAAGGCCGCGCCGTTCAACGCCGCCGACGCGGCGAAATGTCGCACTTGTTTCCAATTGCCTCTTGAAAAGATTAGCATCCTCTCATGTATAGTGGGGAGATGCGACACGCTCCCCCGACCGATTTGCCGCGCGCGGCGGACGCCGCCTCCGGCCAGACCGAGATCAAGACCACGACGTGCTACATGTGCGCGTGCCGTTGCGGCATCCGCGTGCATCTGCGCGGCGGCGAGGTCCGCTACATCGAGGGCAATCCCAACCACCCGCTGAACAAGGGCGTGATCTGCGCCAAGGGTGCGTCGGGCATCATGAAGCAGTATTCGCCGGCGCGGCTGACGAAACCGCTGAAGCGCCGGGCCGGCGCCGAGCGCGGCGCGGCGCAGTTCGAGGCGATCGGCTGGGACGAGGCCTTCGGCATCCTGGCCGAGCGGCTGGCGGCGATCCGCGCCTCCGATCCCAAGAAGCTCGGCATCTTCACCGGCCGCGACCAGATGCAGGCGCTGACCGGCCTGTTCGCCAAGCAGTTCGGCACCCCCAACTACGCCGCCCATGGCGGTTTCTGCTCGGTCAACATGGCCGCCGGGATGATCTACACGATCGGCGGCTCGTTCTGGGAGTTCGGCGGCCCCGACCTCGAACGCGCCAAGCTGTTCGTGATGATCGGCACCGCCGAGGACCACCACTCCAACCCGATGAAGATCGCGCTGTCGAAGTTCAAGCGCGACGGCGGCCGCTTCATCGCCATCAACCCGGTGCGCACCGGCTACGCCGCCATCGCCGACGACTGGATCCCGATCCGCCCCGGCACCGACGGCGCCCTGCTGCTGGCGCTGGTCCACGAGATCATCGAGCTCGGCCTGTTCGACCGCGACTTCCTGGTCCATTACACCAACTCGCCCGAACTGGTGAACCTGGACCCGGACAGCCCCGAGTACGGGCTGTTCGTGCGCACCGACGCCCCGGTCGAGGAGGGCTGTTTCGAGCCGCAGAACAAGATGTGGTGGGACCGCCACTCCAACCGGCCCACCGCGACCCGCGCCGCCGGCAGCGACGGCCGCTTGATGGGCGAGTACGCGCTCGACGACGGCACCCGCGTCAAGCCGGCGTTCCAGCTTCTCAAGGAGCGGGTCAAGCCCTACACCCCGGATTGGGCGGCGCGCATCACCGGCATCCCGGCCGACCGCATCCGCCAGCTCGCCCACGAGATGGGCGTCACCGCCCGCGACCAGAAGATCGAGCTGCCGATCGCCTGGACCGACTGCTGGGGCAACGACCACGAGACGGTCACGGGAAGCCCGGTCGCCTTCCACGCCATGCGCGGCCTGGCGGCGCACTCCAACGGCTTCCACGCCATCCGGGCGCTGGGCATCCTGATGACCCTGCTGGGGACCATCGACCGGCCCGGCGGCTTCCGCCATCGGGCGCCGTTCCCGCGTCCGATCCCGCCCTGCGCCAAGCCGCCCAAGGGCCCCGAGGCGGTCAAGCCGGAGACGCCGCTCGACGGCATGCCGCTCGGCTGGCCGGCCGATCCCGACGACCTGTTCGTCGACGCCGCCGGCCGGCCGGTGCGCATCGACAAGGGCTTCTCGTGGGAGTACCCGCTGTCGGTCCACGGACTGATGCACAGCGTCATCACCAACGCCTGGAAGGGCGATCCCTACCGCCTCGACACCCTGTTCCTGTTCATGGCCAACATGGCCTGGAACTCGACGATGAACACCGCCTCGGTCCGCGAGATGCTGACCGACAAGGACCCGGAGACCGGCGAGTACAAGATCCCGTTCATCGTCGTCTGCGACGCCTTCCAGTCCGAGACGGTGGCCTTCGCCGACCTGGTGCTGCCCGACACCACCTATCTCGAGCGCCACGACGTCATGAGCCTGCTCGACCGGCCGATCTCGGAATTCGAGGGCCCGGTCGACGCGGTGCGCACGCCGGTGGTGCCGCCGCTCGGCGAGTGCAAGCCGTTCCAGGAGGTGCTCATCGAGCTCGGCTCGCGGCTCGGCCTGCCGGCCTTCGTCGACGGCGCCGGCAAGCGCAAGTACCGCGACTATCCCGACTTCATCGTCAACTACGAGACCGAGCCCGGCTCGGGCATCGGCTTCCTCGCCGGCTGGCGCGGCAAGGGCGGCGAGAAGTTCATGACCGGCGAGGCCAACCCGCGGCAGTGGGAGATGTACGCCCGCCACGACAACTTCTTCCACTACGAGCTGCCGAAGTCCTACCAGTACATGCGCAACTGGAACCAGGGCTATCTGCAGTGGGCGCGCCATCACCGGCTGGTGCGCTTCGCCGAGCCGATCCTGATCCAGGTCTATTCCGAGGTGCTGCAGAAGTTCCGGCTCGCCGCCGAGGGCAAGCGCCCCGGCAAGCAGCCGCCGGAGCACCTGCGCGAGCGCGTGCGGACCTGGTTCGACCCGCTGCCGTTCTACGCGCCGCCGCTGGAATGGAGCTGCACCGATCCGCTGCAGTACCCGCTGACCGCCATCACCCAGCGGCCGATGGCGATGTACCATTCGTGGGATTCGCAGAACGCCTGGCTGCGCCAGATCCACACCGACAACGCGCTGATGGTCCATCCGTCGCTCGGCGCCGCCAACCACTTCGCCGACGGCGACTGGGTGTGGGTCGAGAGCCCGTGGGGCCGCGTGCGCTGCCGCGCCCGCTTCTCCGAGGCGGTCGAGCCGGGCACGGTGTGGACCTGGAACGCCATCGGCAAGGCCTCGGGCGCCTGGGGCCTGTCGCCCGACGCCAACGAATCGCGCCTCGGCTTCCTGCTCAACCACGTCATCGCCGAGGAACTGCCCGACGGCTTCGCCAACGCCGATCCGGTGACCGGACAGGCGGCGTGGTTCGACGTCCGCGTGCGGGTCGTCAAGGCCGAGCCCGGCGCCGATCACAGCCTGCCGCAATTCGCGCCGATGCCGCAATTGCCGGGCCAGACCGGGTTCACGGGCCGCATCCGCGCCTTCTTCGCCGGCAAGGGGGGCGCGCGTCATGGCTAACAAGCAGCTCGCCCTGGTCATCGACCTCAACGTCTGCGTCGGCTGCCACGCCTGCGTGACCTCGTGCAAGGAGTGGAACACCTCGGGCGAGGCCGGGCCGATGACCGACCAGGACCCCTACGGCGCCGATCCCTCGGGCGTGTTCTTCAACCGCGTCCAGACCTTCGAATGCGGCACCTATCCGCATGTCGAGACCGTGCATTTCCCGAAATCCTGCCTGCATTGCGAGGACCCGCCCTGCGTGCCGGTGTGCCCCACGGGAGCCAGCTACAAGCGCGAAGAAGACGGCATCGTGCTGGTGGACTACGACAAGTGCATCGGCTGCAAGTACTGCTCGTGGTCGTGCCCCTACGGCGCCCGCGAGTTCGACGAGGTGCAGGGGGTGATGAAGAAATGCACCCTGTGCGTCGACCGCATTTACGACCCCGGCCTGCCGCCCGACCGGCGCAAGCCGGCCTGCGTGCTGGCCTGCCCGACCAGTGCGCGGCTGTTCGGCGACATCAAGGATCCGGACTCCGAGGTCTCGGTGGCGATCCGCGACAACGCCGGCTTCCAGCTCATGCCGGAATGGGGCACGCGGCCGGCCAACCACTACCTGCCGCGGCGCAAGACCAAGATCCGCATCCACGAGGACGAGCTGGTTCGCGCCGACAACCCGCTCAAGAAGGAAGGCGAACTGCCGCGTCCGCCGCTGTCGACCCCGTCGCTCGACGACGTGACGAGCTGGTAAGTGTTTTCCCCCTCTCCCCAACGGGGGAGAGGGCCGGGGTGAGGGGGTGTCGCCGCCTGAGCGGGCGGATGGATCACCCTCCCCCCCCCCCCC
>CAZJFH010000004.1:0-118295 GCA_964545205.1 uncultured Rhodospirillaceae bacterium | reverse complement strand
GACGCTGGCCTGGACCAGCGCCACGAACAGGGCCAGGATGAGGGCGAAATGCCCGATCTCGACGATCATTTCATCTCTTTGTCATGCTGCCAGTAGCCCTGTTCCTTCAGGGCGTCCTGGACTTCCTTGGGCATGTAGTTCTCGTCGTGCTTGGCCAGCACTTCCTGGGCCTGGAACACGCCGTCGTTGCCGAGGCGGCCCTCGGCGACGACGCCCTGGCCCTCGCGGAACAGGTCCGGCAGCAGCCCGACATAGGTCACGGCCACCGCCTCGGCGGTGTCGGTGACGCGGAAGTTCACGGTTTCGCCGCTCTTGACGATGCTGCCCTCCTCGACCAGGCCGCCGATGCGCAGCCGGCGCTCCGGCGTGATGTCGTTGCGGGCCTTCAGCTCGGTCGGGCTGTAGAAGTAGACCATGTTGTCGTTGAAGGCGGTCAGCACCAGCGCGGTGGCGCCGCCGAGGGCCAGCATGCCCAGCAGCACGAAATAAAGCCGTCTCTTCTTACGCGTCTGCACGACTCGCCTCCTCGCGCGCCTTCGCCGTCCGCGCCGCGCGGCGGGGGTTGGGGCGACTTTCCTGCAACACCTTGAGCTGCTTTTCGCTGGCGCGCATGCCGCGCAGGCTCGCCACCAGCAGGCCGATCATCACGATCGCCGCCACGACATACGAAGGCCAGACGTAGCCCCCGTAGCCGCCCATGTCGAAAAACGAAGCCATCGGACTTCCTTAAGCTCGAACTAGCCCTGGCCGTGCACCTGCATCAGCCGGATCGCGCGGATCTTGGTACCGGCGATCTCCGCCCTGACCCGAAGGATCAGGATCGTCACGAAGTAGGTGGTAAAACCTACCCCCATAAGCAATAGCGGCAGCATCATCGACGGGTCGATCGCCGGGCCGTCCATCTTCACGACGCTGGCCGGCTGGTGCAGGGTGTTCCACCAGTCGACGGAAAACTTGATGATCGGCACGTTGACGAAGCCGGCCAGCGCCAGGATGGCGGCGGCGCGGGCGCCGCGGGTCGGGTCGTCGAAGGCGTTGATCAGCGCCATGTGGCCGAAATACAGGAACAGCAGGATCAGCATGCTGGTCAGCCGGGCGTCCCAGGCCCACCACGTCCCCCACATCGGCTTGCCCCACAGGGCGCCGGTGACCAGGCAGACGAAGGTGAAGCCGGCGCCCACCGGCGACGACGCCTTGGCGATCACGTCGGCCAAGGGATGCTTCCAGATCAGCGCCACGGCGCTGGCGATGGCGATGTTGGTGTAGACGAACAGCCCCATCCAGGCCGCGGGCACGTGCACGTACATGATCCGCACCGTCTCGCCCTGCTGGTAGTCGGCCGGCGAGGCGAACAGCCCGTAATACAGCCCGAGCCCGATCAGCACGGCCGTCAGGCCGGCGACCCAGGGCAGAACCGCGTTGGCGATGCGCAGGAAGCGCGCGGGATTGGCGTATTTGTGCATCAGCGTCTTCTACAGCCCCCTGCCGCCATATGGAAGCCTAACCGGATCGGACTATCCCAAATTGGTCACTCGATAGCCTGCCGGAGCGCCGCGGAGGTAGCCAAAGGGGCAAGTGGCAGCGCCGCGAGCAGGATCGCGCCGAGCACCAGCAGCTGTGCCTGCGGGCTGAAGCCGTGGATGGCGGCATCCACGGCGCCGACGCCGAAGATGAGGACCGGAACGTACAAAGGCAAGATCAGAAGTGATACGAGAACGCCGCCGCGCCGCGCCCCCAGCACCAGCGCGGCGCCCATGGCGCCGATCAGGCTGAGCGACGGCGTGCCGAGCAGCATCGCCAGCAGCAGCACGCCGAATCCGTCGGCGTTCATGTTGAGCAGCACGGCCAGCAGCGGCGCCGCCGCGATCAGCGGCAGGCCCGTGGTCAGCCAGTGCGCCGCCACCTTGGCCAGCACGACGATCGGCACCGGCGCCGGGGTCAGGGTCAGCAGTTCCAGCGCGCCGTCCTCGTAGTCGTTCTGGAACAGCCGGTCGAGCGACAGCATCGAGGCCAGCAGCGCGGTGACCCACAGCACGCCGGCCGAGACCCGCTCGAGGATGTTGAGCTCGGGGCCGATGCCGAACGGGAACAGCACCACCGTCAGCACGAAGAAGGCGACGACCATGATGCTGTCGGTGCCCTGGCGCAGGGCCAGGCGCAGCTCGCGGCGGACGATCTCGAAAAAGGCGCTCACACCCACATCCCCTCGGCCCAGGACGCCGGGGCGCCGAATTCGTCCATGTGCAGCTCGCGCCCGCCCGGCATGTCGATGTCGAGATGCGTCGAGACCACCACCATGCCGCCGCCGGCCCGGTGCTCGGCGATCACCTGTTCCAGCACCTTCACCGAGCCCCGGTCGAGCGCCACCGTCGGCTCGTCGAGCAGCCACAGCGGCGACGGCGCGGCCAGCAGCCGCGACAGGTTGACGCGCCTTTTCTGGCCGGCCGACAGCAGCTTGCCCGGCATGCCCTCCAGATGCGACAGCCCGAAGCGCTCCAGCGCCTTGGCGGCGTTGGCGGGCCCGGCGTGGGCGTCGTGCAGCCGGGCCCAGAACAGCACGTTCTCGAGCACCGACAGCACCGGCTTGACCGCGTCGTGGTGGCCGACGTAATGGGTGCGCCCGGCATGGGCCTCGCGGTCCTCGGTCACCGCCTCGCCCTGCCAGCACAGCCGGCCGTCGGCCGCCCGCAGCAGCCCGGCCATCAGCCGCAACAGGCTGGACTTGCCGGACCCGTTGGGGCCCAGCAGCACCAGCGCGTCACCGGCCTCCAGCGCGAAGTCGAGATCCGAGAACACCATGCGCTCGCCGCGAATGCAGGTCAGGCCGTGTCCGGAGAAGAGGGCGGTGTTGGCTGTCATGGGCCGGCAAGATAGCAAATTCGTCGGCTTCGGCCAGACGAAACAGCACGGGCGGCGTCGCCGTCAGGATGCGGCGGCCCCGGAGCCGGGCCGCGGCTTGCGCGGCGCGTAGCCGCGCATGATCAGGTCGACGGCGCCGTCGATCATCGCCTCGACCGGCCGCTTCGGCCCGGACAGGCCGAGCAGCATGCTCAGATAGGTGTCGGAGCGCAGCATGCCGACCAGGTACTCGGCGGCCAGGCGCGGGTCGGGTATGTCGAGCAGGCCGCGGCGGTCGATCTCGGCGAAGAAGCGGGTGATGGCCTCCAGGCCCGGCGCCGGCCCGGCGGCGTAGAAGGCGCGGCCGACCTCGGGGAAGCGCGCCGCTTCGGCGACGACGACGCGGAACATCGCCAGCGCCTCCGGCGCGGTGACCAGGTCGAAGAAGTCGCGGGCCAGCTTGGTCAGCGCGGCGCGCAGTCCGGTCTCGTCAAGCGCCGGCTGCTCGATGCGGCCGAAGCAGGCGTCGCAGCGGTCGGCGATCAAGGTGCCGAACAGCGCCTCCTTGCCGGCGAAATGGGCGTAGATCGTGGCCTTCGACACGCCGGCCCGCGCCGCGATCGCGTCGACGCTGGCGGCGGCGTAGCCGCAGTCCAGGAACACGTCCAGCGCCGCCGTCAGGATCGCTTCGCGCTTGCCCGGATGCCCCTTCGTCTTCACCGGATTCGCTTTGCTCGGCGCCATGCCGTGTTGACCTCTTCATGTTGGCGCGATAAGAACTAAACCGTTCAGTTCAGTCACGCAAGCCCACAGTCGTCGCCGGGATAATGCCATGATCAAGCGTCTGGTTCTGCCGTCTCTTTTGCTCGGCCTCGTGGCGGCGGGCGGATGGGCGGGATGGCAGTGGTGGACGCAGTGGCGATTCGCGGAAGGCACCGACAACGCCTATGTCCACAGCGACGTCACCCCGATCAGCCCCAAGGTCGCCGGCCATGTCGTCGCCGTCGAGATCGCCGACAACCAGCAGGTCGCGGCCGGGCAGGTGCTGCTGCGGATCGACGACCGCGACTACCGGGCGCGGCTCGAGCAGGCGCGGGCCGCCGTCGCCGGGGCCAAGGCGGCGCTGGCCAACATCGACACCCGCCTGACGGTGCAGAACTCGGTGATCGCCGGCGCCGAGGCGCAGCTCGAGGCGGCGGCCGCCGAGGCGGTGCGCGCCCGTCAGGAGCTGACCCGCGCCCAGCGGCTGGTGCGCGACGACTACGCCAGCCGCCAGCGGCTCGACGCCGACCAGGCGGCGGTGGCCAAGGCGGCGGCGGCCGAGCGCGCCGCCGCCGCCGCCCGCGACGCCGCCATCGGGCAGATCGAGGTGCTGCGCGCCGAGCGCGCGGTCGCCGAGGCCGGGCTGTGGCGCGCCGAGGCGGCGCTGGCCGCCGCCGAGGTCGATCTCGAGGGCACGGTCGTGCGCGCCCCGGTCGACGGCGTCGTCGGCAATCGCGGCGTCCGGGTCGGCCAGTTCGTGCGCCCCGGCGCCGTGCTGATGGCGGTGGTGCCGCTGCACGGCGTGTGGATCGAGGCCAATTTCAAGGAAACCCAGATCGGGCGGCTGGCGGCCGGGCAGGCGGTGTCGGTGGCGATCGACGCCTTTCCCGGCTGGCCGGTCACCGGGCGCATCGACAGCTTCGCCCCGGCCAGCGGCGCCCAGTTCAGCCTGCTGCCGCCCGAGAACGCCTCCGGCAATTTCACCAAGGTCGTGCAGCGCATCCCGGTCCGCATCGCCCTGCCGCGCGACAATCCGCTGGCCGGCCTGCTGCGGCCCGGCATGTCGGCGGTCGTCTCCGTCGACACCCGCGACGTGCCCGCCGGCGGCGCCGTCGCCACCAGATGAGCGCCGTCACCGAGGTCGCGCCGCCCCAGGCCGCGAAGCGCGTCGGCGCCCGCGAATGGGCCGGCTTCATGGCCCTGGTCGTCGGCATGTTCATGGCGATCCTCGACATCCAGATCGTCGCCAGCTCGCTGGCCGAGATCCAGGCCGGCATCGGCGCCAGCATCGAGGAGATCGGCTGGGTCCAGACCTCGTACCTGATCGCCGAGGTCATCATGATCCCGCTGTCGGGCTGGCTGGCGCGGGTGTTCTCGACGCGCTGGCTGTTCTTCGTCTCCTGCGTCACCTTCACCGCCGCCTCGGTCGCCTGCGCCTTCGCCTGGAGCCTGGAATCGATGATCGTGTTCCGGGCGCTGCAGGGCTTTCTCGGCGGCGCGATGATCCCGACCGTGTTCGCGACCAGCTTCCGGCTGTTCCCGCGCGAGCGCCAGGCCGGGGTCAGCGTGCTGATCGGCCTGGTGGCGACGATGGCGCCGACGCTGGGGCCGACGCTGGGCGGCTGGATCACCCAGACGGCGTCCTGGCACTGGCTGTTCCTGATCAACGTGGTGCCCGGCGTGATCGTCAGCGTCCTCGTGCTGCTGTTCGTGCGCGTCGACCGGCCCGATCTCGGGCTCCTGAAGAAGGTCGACCTGCCGGGCATCGCCCTGGTCGCGATCTTCCTCGGCTGCCTGCAGTACGTGCTGGAGGAGGGGCCCGGCGAGGACTGGTTCGCCAACCGCCACATCCTGGCGATCTCGGCGATCTCGGCGGCCGGCGCGGTGCTGTTCTTCTGGCGCGAGCTGACCATCGCCCATCCGGTGATCGAGCTGCGCGCCTTCGTGAACCGCAACTTCGCCATCGGCTGCGCCTTCAGCTTCGTCATCGGCGTCGGGCTGTACGGTTCGGTCTACCTGATGCCGCTCTATCTCGGCCAGGTGCGCGGCTACGACGCCTACGAGATCGGCGTGACCATGATGGTCACCGGCATGTTCCAGTTCCTGTCGGCGCCGCTGGCCGGCATGCTGGCCAGGAAGATCGACCTGCGGCTGATGCTGGCGATCGGGCTGGGGCTGTTCGGGCTCGGGCTGTACCTCAACGCCGGCGTCACCGCCGAATGGGGCTACTGGGAGCTGTTCGTGCCGCAGGCGGTGCGCGGGCTGTCCTTGATGCTGTGCTTCGTGCCGATCAACAACATCGCCCTCGGCCTGCTGCCGCACGAGCAGCTCCAGAACGCCTCGGGCCTGTACAACCTGATGCGCAATCTCGGCGGCGCCATCGGCCTGGCGGTGATCAACACCCAGCTCGCGTCGCGCTTCGACATGCACCTGGCGCATCTCGCCGAGCGCGTCAACGGCGCCCGCATCGCGGTGTCCGGCGCCTTCGAGGGGCTGACGGCGCGGCTGGAGCCGCTGCTCGGCCTCGACGCCGAGGCCGCGGCGCTGAAGCTGATGCACGGGCTGGTGACCCGCGAGGCGATGGTGCTGACCTTCGCCGATTTGTTCCTGATGGTCGGCGCGGTGTTCGCGGTGGCGCTGTCGTTCATGCCGCTGGTGCGCAAGGTCCGCCCCGCCGGCGCCGACGCCGGCGGGCATTGAGCTTTCTCAGGCCGCGCGCGGTGCGATCCGCGCCAACTCGCCCGCGATCTGGCGGCGGCGCTCCATCAGGTCGTATTCCGTCTGCAGGGCGATGAAGAAGCCGTCCGAAACGCCGAAATAGCGGGCCAGCCGCAGATCGGTATCGGCCGTGATCGCGCGCTGGCCCAGCACGATCTCGTTGATGCGCCGCGGCGGCACGTTGATCGCCCGCGCCAGCGCGTTTTGAGACAGGGCCATCGGGCGCAGGAATTCCTCGAGCAGGATCTCGCCGGGATGCGGGTTGGGCAGGTTCTCAGTGGTAGTCGACGATTTCGACATCTGCCGGTCCTCCTTCTGTCCACGCGAAGCAGACGCGCCACTGGTCGTTGATGCGGATGCTGTGGTGCCCGGCCCGGTCGCCGCGCAACGCCTCCAGTCGGTTTCCCGGCGGCACCCGCAAATCCTCGATCCGCCGCGCGGCGTGCAGGATGCGCAGCTTGCGCAGGGCGGCCGCCTGGATGTCGGCAGGCAGGCGGCGGCTGCGCCTGCCTGCCCAAATGGCCGCGGTTTCCCGGCAGCGGAACGAAACGATCATGGCCGATCATGACGCCTCCCCTGATATAACGCAACGCGTTATGAATTCCAGATGGATTGGACCTTGCTTTTCGTGCTCGGGGAGTCGATATACTGCCCTCGGGAGATCGGCGGCGGGCGGACCCGTCGCGAACCCGGTCAGGTCCGGAAGGAAGCAGCCGTAACGATTTCCGGTCCGGGTCGCCGTCCGGTCTCCCACCTCGCTTCCACCACGGCCGTGCGCCGACAGCCGCGGGCGCGATGACCGAAGAAAAGCCCAACGCCTATCGGGTTCTCGCCCGCAAGTACCGGCCGACCGACTTCTCGGGGCTGATCGGCCAGGACGCGCTCGTCCGCACCCTGACCAACGCCATCCAGTCCGGCCGCCTCGCCCACGCCTTCGTGCTGACCGGCGTGCGCGGCGTCGGCAAGACCACCACCGCCCGCATCATCGCCCGCGCGCTCAACTGCGTCGGCCCCGACGGCAGCGGCGGCCCGACGGTGGCGCCCTGCGGCACCTGCGAGCACTGCCGCGCCATCGCCGAGGACCGCCACGTCGACGTGCTCGAGATGGACGCCGCCAGCCGCACCGGCGTCGGCGACATCCGCGAGCTGATCGAGGGCGTGCGCTACCGGCCGACCTCGGCGCGCTACAAGATCTACATCATCGACGAGGTCCACATGCTGTCGACGGCGGCGTTCAACGCGCTGCTGAAGACGCTGGAGGAGCCGCCCGAGCACGTGAAGTTCGTGTTCGCCACCACCGAGATCCGCAAGATTCCGGTCACCGTGCTGTCGCGCTGCCAGCGCTTCGACCTGCGCCGGGTCGAGATGGAGGTGCTGGAACGCCACTTCGCCGCCATCGCCGAGCAGGAGGGCGCGCGCATCGCGCCGCCGGCCCTGGCGATGATCGCCCGCGCCGCCGACGGCTCGGTGCGCGACGGCCTGTCGCTGCTCGACCAGGCGATCGCCCACTGCGCCGGCGAGGTGGGCGAGGAGCAGGTGCGCGACATGCTCGGCCTCGCCGATCGGGCGCGGGTGTTCGACCTGTTCGATTCGGTGATGAAGGGCGACGTCGCCGCGGCGCTGCGCCAGATCGCCGAGCAGTACGCGGTCGGCGCCGATCCGGTGATCGTGCTGCAGGACATGCTCGAGCTGACCCACTGGCTGACGCGGCTCAAGGTGGCGCCCGACCAGCCCGACCTGCTGGCGGCGGCGTCCGAGACCGAGCGGGTGCGCGGCCGCCGGATGGCCGACGGGCTGTCGATGGCGGTGCTGACGCGGTCGTGGCAGATGCTGCTCAAGGGCCTGGGCGAGGCGCGCATGGCGCCGTCGCCGCTGCAGGCGGCCGAGATGGTGCTGGTGCGGCTGGCCTATGCCGCCGACCTGCCGACCCCGGCCGAGGCGCTGCAGAAGATGCGCGACGGCGGCGGCTCCGGCGGCGGCGGCGCGCCGGCGCCGAGCGGCGGCGGCGGTGGCGGCGTCAGCGCCGCGGCGCGCGTCATGGAGCGGATGCCGACGCCGGGGCCGCAGATGAACATCGCGCCGGCCCCCGCCGTCGAGCCGGCGCCGGTGCTGGCGATGCCGGGCATGCCCGACAGCTTCGCCAAGGTGGCGGCGCTGTTCGCCGAGAAGCGCGAGAGCATCCTGGCGACGCATCTGCGCACCGCCGTGCATCTGGTGCATTTCGAGCCGGGGCGAATCGCGTTGCGGCCGCAACCGCACATGCCGCGCGACCTGGCGCAGCAGGTGGGGCGGCTGCTGACCGAATGGACCGGCCGGCGCTGGTCGGTCGAGACCTCGACCGAGGCGGGCGCGCCGACCTTGCGCGACCAGGGCCTGGCCGACGAGCAGCGCCGGCGCGACGACGCCGCCGCGCATCCGCTGGTCCAGGCGGTTCTCGGCGCCTTTCCCGGCGCGACGATCGAGGCGGTGCGCGAACTGATCGACGAGGGCGAGCCGCCGCTGGCGGCCGCCGATGGCGAAACGACGACCGGAGACGACGACGAATGAAGAATCTCGGACAGATGATGAAGCAGGCGCAGCAGATGCAGGAAAAGCTCGCCGAGATGCAGGGCCGCCTCAACGACCTCGAGGTCACCGGCGCCGCCGGCGGCGGCATGGTCCAGGTGACGCTGACCGGCAAGGGCGACCTGCGCAAGGTCAAGATCGACCCCAAGGCGGTCGATCCCGAGGACGTCGAGGTGCTCGAGGACCTGATCGTCGCCGCCTTCAACGACGCCAAGTCGAAGTCCGAGACGATGATGCAGGAAGAAATGGGCAAGCTGACCGGCGGCCTCAACCTGCCGCCGGGCTTCAAGCTGCCGTTCTGATGCGCGCGCCTCGCCGCGCTTTTCGCGGAGCGCGCGTCTCCAGACGCGCGGTTCTTCGGCCGGGGGAACGCTGCGGGTCCGGAGACCCGCGCTCCCGGGGCGCCGATGCGAGCGCCCTCCGGCAGTGACGAGCGCCACCCCGATGACCGGTCCCGAACTCGACCGCCTGATCCAGCTCCTGGGCAAGCTGCCCGGCATGGGCCCGCGCTCGGGCCGGCGCGCGGCGCTGCACCTGCTCAAGCGCCGCGAGACGGCGCTGCTGCCGCTGCTCGACGCGCTGCGGGCGGCGGCCGAGACCATCCGGCCGTGCTCGGTCTGCGGCAATCTCGACACCCGCGATCCCTGCGCCGTCTGCGCCGACCCGGCGCGCGAGGCCGCTTCGATCTGCGTCGTCGAGGACGTCTCCGGCCTGTGGGCGATCGAGCGCACCGGGGCGTTCCGCGGCGGCTATCACGTGCTCGGCGGCGTGCTGTCGGCGCTCGACGGCATCGGCCCGGAGGACCTGCGCGTCGACCAGCTCGTGGCCCGCGCCGCCGGTCCGGCGGTGCGCGAGGTCGTCCTGGCGACCGGCGCCACCGTCGACGGCCAGACCACCGCCCATTACATCGCCGAGCGCCTGGCCGGCTGCGACGTCGCCGTCACCGGGCTGGCCCATGGCGTGCCGGTCGGCGGCGAGCTCGACTATCTCGACGAGGGCACGCTGACCGCCGCGCTCAGGGCGCGGCGGCCGCTGTCGGCCTGAACTCCGCCACAATCGCGTTTTGATTCCGCCGCAATCGCGCGCCATATCGAAGGTCAGACCAGTTCCTGCCCGAGGGTTGTGACATGCGCCCCGCCCGTGCCCTTCTCGCCCTGCTCGTCGTCTCGCTGCTCGCCGCCTGCGGGCCGCGCATGGTGACCTCGCAGGTCACCCGCTTCCACGCCCTGCCGCCGGGCTTCGCCGGCGAGAGCTTCACCATCCTGCCCGAGCAGGGCCAGGTCGGCAGCCTGGAGTTCCAGAGCTACGCCGATCTCGTCGCGGCCCAGCTTCAGGCGCGCGGCCTGACGCCGGTCCCGGCCTCGGAGAAGGCGGATTACGTCGTCTATCTCGATTACGGCATCGGCCCGCCGCGCACGATCGTCGGCACGCGGCCGTCGCCGTTCTACGGCAGTTTCGGCTACGGCTTCGGCAGCCGGCGCCATCGCGACCGCTGGGGCTACGGCCTCGGCGTCGGCTTTCCGTTCGGGCCGTTCGGTCCCTACGAGACCTACGCGGTCACCAGGTACGACCGCTGGCTCGAGGTCGAGATGCTCGACGCCGGGGCGCTGCGGGCCGGCAAGCCCGTCCACGTCTTCGAGGGCCGCGCGATCAGCGAGGGCTCCAGCGCCTCGCTGCCGCAGGTGATGCCCTACCTGGCGGCGGCGCTGTTCGAGAACTTCCCCGGCATGAGCGGCCAGACCGTGCGGGTGGCGGTGCCGGTACCGGGAACCTGAGGCCGGGCGGCGTCAGTCGCCGCCGGCGTCCTTGTACTCGTAGGTCGACAGCTCCCGCGGTTCGATGGCGCAGCCGGCGACGGCGCCGGCGACCCCGAAGACCAGGAGCAGCATGGCGATCAGCTTCGGCATGGTGGTCTCCTCGACGTTATCGCCCGATTATGCGCTTCGGCGCCGGCGGCGGCCACCTCGCCAATCCGCCTATGCCGGGGTGCCGCGGGCATTCGGCGCGCGGGCCTTGCCCTTCGGCTCCGATCCGGATATATAAAGGCATCTTTATATCTCCATATGAATCGAAGGAAGGGGCCTCATGAGCTTCACCGACTACAAGGTCAAGGACATCTCGCAGGCCGGCTGGGGCCGCAAGGAGATCAACATCGCCGAGACCGAGATGCCGGGTCTGATGGCCCTGCGCGAGGAGTACGGCGAGTCCAAGCCGCTGGCCGGCGCCCGCATCGCCGGCTGTCTGCACATGACCATCCAGACCGCGGTGCTGATCGAGACCCTGACCGCCCTGGGCGCCAGCGTGCGCTGGTCGTCGTGCAACATCTTCTCGACCCAGGACCACGCCGCCGCCGCGATCGCCGCCGCCGAGATCCCCGTCTTCGCCTGGAAGGGCGAGACCGAGGAGGAGTTCTGGTGGTGCATCGAGCAGACCATCAAGGGCCCCGACGGCTGGACCCCGAACATGGTGCTCGACGACGGCGGCGACCTGACCCAGATCCTGCACGAGAAGTATCCGGACCTGATGCGCCAGTGCCGCGGCATCTCCGAGGAGACCACCACCGGCGTGCACCGTCTCTACGAGATGGCCCGTGACGGCAAGCTGCTGGTGCCGGCGATCAACGTCAACGACTCGGTCACCAAGTCGAAGTTCGACAACAAGTACGGCTGCCGCGAGAGCCTGGTCGACGGCATCCGCCGCGCCACCGACGTGATGATGGCCGGCAAGGTCGCGGTCGTCGTCGGCTTCGGCGACGTCGGCAAGGGCTCGGCCGAGTCGCTGCGCCACGCCGGCTGCCGCGTCATCGTCACCGAGGTCGACCCGATCTGCGCGCTGCAGGCGGCGATGGAGGGCTACGAGGTCGCCACCATGGACCAGGCGGCGTCGCGCGGCGACATCTTCGTCACCTGCACCGGCAACATCGACGTCATCACCGTCGACCACATGCGGGCGATGAAGGACCGGGCGATCGTCTGCAACATCGGCCACTTCGACAACGAGATCCAGGTCGCCGGCCTGAAGAACTTCAAGTGGGACAACATCAAGCCGCAGGTCGACGAGATCGAGTTCCCCGACGGCAAGCGCATCATCCTGCTGGCCGAGGGCCGGCTGGTGAACCTGGGCTGCGCCACCGGCCACCCCAGCTTCGTGATGTCGGCCAGCTTCACCAACCAGGTGCTGGCGCAGATCGAGCTGTGGAAGAACGCCGAGAAGTACGAGAAGCAGGTCTACGTCCTGCCCAAGCACCTCGACGAGAAGGTCGCCGCCCTGCACCTCGCCAAGATCGGCGCCCACCTCGACAAGCTGACCGAGAAGCAGGCCAAGTACATCGGCGTGCCGGTCAGCGGTCCGTTCAAGACCGACGCCTACCGCTACTAAGCGGCGCGGCCTCGCCCGCGTGAGGAACGGCCGGGCTCGTCCCGGCCGTTTTTCGTTCGTGCGCCGCCCCGTCATGCCCCTGGGAGCGCGGGCGTCCCGCCCGCCAGGCGCCCCAGGCGGCCGAGGCTGCGGGCGCGGACGCCCGCGCTCCCGGGGCGCCGGAAACGCCGTCCCCGGAATTCGGTGACCAAGCCTTTCTTTGGTCCAGATCAAAGCCTACCCACCGTCCGCGGGCTAGGCTACACTGCCGCTTCGGATCCTGTGGGGGGTGACATGCTGGGGGTCGGCATCGTCGAGCCGGTCGAGATTCTGGTCGTCGACCAGGACGACGTGCTCGCGCGCATCGTCGTCAAGGCCCTGCGCAAGGAGCTCGAGGGCACCTATCACATCGCCCATGACGCCGAGGAGGCGCGGCGCGCGATCGCCCGCCATTGGCGCCGCCTCGACCTGGCGATCTGCGACGTCGGCGTGCCCGGCGCCGAGCGCGGCGAGGTGATCCAGCACCTGGCGCAATCGCGCGTTCCCACCCTGGCCTATTGCGGCTCGGCCGGCGCCCAGCAGCGCAACGCGCTGTTCGGCATGAAGGTCATCGACGTCATCCAGAAGGACGGGCCGTCCAGCCTGGAATACCTGGTCACCACCGTCGACCGCCTGCTGCGCAACCGCCACCACACCGCCCTGGTCGTCGACCCCCAGGCGGCGCACCGCCGGCTGATGGCCAAGCTGCTCGAACGCTACCAGTTCAACGTGCTCGAGGCCGCCGACGGCGCCCATGCCCTGGAATGCATCCGCGAGATCCCGAAGATCAGCCTGGCGGTGATCGAGTGCCGCATGTCGGGGATGACCGGCGTCGAGCTGACCAAGCGGCTGCGCGTCCAGCATCCCAAGGAGGAACTGGCGATCGTCGGCTGCGGCAGCTTCGACGACATCGACGTGCTGCCGAAGATGCTCAAGGCCGGCGCCAACGACATCTTCAAGAAGCCGTTCACCGACGAGGAATTCTACTGCCGCGTCTGCAACGCGGTCGAGATGATCGACAACATCGCCGCCATCCGGCTGGCGGCGGTCACCGACTACCTGTCCGGCCTCTACAACCGCCGCCACCTGTTCGCCGAGGGCACGCGCATGCGCGATCGCATGCTGTCCACCGGCCGGGTGCCGGTGGTCGGCATGGCCGACATCGACTTCTTCAAGAAGATCAACGACACCTACGGCCACGACGCCGGCGACGAGGTGATCAAGACGGTGGCCGCGACCATTCGCGACCAGGTCGGCGAGGCCGGCCTGGCGGCCCGCGTCGGCGGCGAGGAATTCTGCCTGCTGATCCCCGACGACAAGGCCATCGCCGACGAGATGTTCGAGGACCTGCGCCGGCGCATCGCGTCGCTCGACATCCTCTACAAGGGCGCGCGCATCCCGGTGACCTCGTCGATCGGCGTCTCGCTGGTGCCCGGCGCCTCGCTGGACTGCCAGATCACCGACGCCGACCAGGCGCTGTACGCCGCCAAGCAGAGCGGCCGCAACCGCGTCGTCCTGCACGGCCCCGACGGCGAGCGGCTGGTGACGGTCTAGGCCGGAGTCGCCCGGTCGCGGCCGTCTGCGCAACCGCCCCTCTCCCGCCTGCGGGAGAGGGAGGGGCCCAGCCGAAGGCTGGGAGGGTGAGGGGAGCGGCGCCTGACTCACATCCGGCCTTCGGCCGTAAGACACCCTCACCCCGTCCCTCTCCCGCAGGCGGGAGAGGGAGAGGAGGAACCGCCCGTGGCTCTCCCCGGAATTCGGTGATGAACTTTTTTTGGTTCATCGCCGAACTCCGGGGACGCGGTACTGCCAAGCGGCAAATGCCCTGGGAGCGCGGGCGTCCCACCCGCCAACCGCCTCAGGCGGCCGACCATGCGGGCGAGGACGCCCGCGCTCCAGGGCAGCCAAGCGCTGGAAACGCCTTTCCCGGAATTCGGTGATGAACCTTTTTTTTCACCGCCCGATCGCCTAGATATCGCCGTCCCGTTCACTCGCCGGCGCAAGCAGGATAGCCCATGGCCACGACCCCGACCTTCTCGATCCGACCGACCTTCCTCGGGGCGGGCAGCGACGCCGCGACGGCGCGGGTCGCCGTCGCCGGCATCCCCTTCGACATCGGCACCACCAACCGGTCGGGCTCGCGTTTCGGGCCGTCGGCGGTGCGCCAGGCCAGCCGCATGCTGGTCGACGGCCTCAATCCGTGCAACTGGAGCGACCCGCCGAACATGGGGCTGGCCGATGTCGGCGATTTCGAGCTGCGCCTGGGCGAGACCGCCGAAAGCCTGGCGCTGATCGAGAAGCAGGCGGCCGCCTTCGACCATCTCGTCGCCATCGGCGGCGACCACACCATCACGCTGCCGCTGCTGCGCGCCCGCGCCGCCAGGCAGGGCGGGCCGTTGGCGCTGGTGCATTTCGACGCCCATGTCGACACCTGGCCCGACTGCTTCGGCCAGACCTACGGCCACGGCTCCGTCTTCTGGCACGCCATCCGCGAGGGCCTCGTCGATCCCGGCCACATGGTCCAGATCGGCATCCGCTCGCCGGTGCAGAAGGAGGTCTGGGACTGGACGCTCGAACAGGGCGTCACCGTGCTGACGGCCGAGGACGTGCACACCAACGGCGTCGGCTGGACGGTCGAGACCATCCGCCGGGTGATCGGCGAGCGGGCCGCCTACCTGTCCTTCGACATCGACGCCATCGATCCCGCCCAGGCGCCGGGCACCGGCACGCCCGAGATCGGCGGGCTGTTCACCTGGCAGGTGGCGGCGGTGCTCAAGCGCCTCGGCGGCCTGCGCTGGGTCGGCATGGACGTCGTCGAGGTGCTGCCGGCCCACGACCACTCCGAGATCACCGCCCTGGCCGCCGCCACGGTGGCCTGGCACTACCTCGGCCTGCTCGACCACTGACCGGCTGGCCGAACGGCCGGCGCCGACGGGCGGGCCGGACTTGAACCTCGGCCGGCATGGCCCCAGATAGGGGGAGCCGCGACGTCGCGTCGGTCTACCCAATTGGGCGGGGCGGTTCCCGACCGCCATTCCTTACGCACAGGGGCGGTCGATTACCGTACCGGCCGGACCGTCGACAGCGGTATAGTCGTGATAACGAAAAAGTACGTGGGGAGTCGATCGATGCGCTCGCTTCAGCAGTCGCCCGCAATCAGGTTCGCAGCCAAGGACGGTGCCGGTCGCGGCGCCGGTGCGGCGGTGCGCCAGTGGGATGCCGGAGAGGAGCCGCAGGTCGCCGAACTGCTCGACGACCCGGTGATGCGCAGCGTCATGGCGCGCGACAACATCGATCCGCAGGCGCTGATGGCGTTGGTGAACAGCGTTCGCGAACGCCTTCGCGATCAGCGCCGCGCCGCCTGACCCGGCAGCCCGCCCCAGCGCTCGGGCGGCGTGAACAGGCCGCGGCGCAGGCCGCGGCCGAGTTCGCGCAGCCGGCGCGACCTCTCCGTTCCGAACAGCGCCGTCCTGCCCGCCCGCGCCGCCAGCGCGGCGACGTCGTGCAGCACCCAGGCCGGCTCGCGGCGCAGCCATTCGCGCCACAGCCGGCTGCGGTTGCGCGCCGATTCGAAGCCGTCGGCCGGCTCGGGGCGGCCGGCGCGGTGCAGCACCGCCGGCCCGACGACGCCGATGCGCCGGCCGGCGGCGCGCAGCCGCAGGCAGAAGTCGACGTCGAGCGCCGCGGCCTGGAAGTCCTCGCGCATGCCGGCGACCTCGGCCAGCGCGGTGGCGCGGATCAGGCTGCCCGAGGCCGCGACGTGCAGCGGGTTGTCGAGGATCGCCGCCGGCCGCGCCACGGCGCGGCGGGGCAGGGCGCCGTCGGCGATCGCGAAGGCGGCCCAGCTGTCGGCGTCGAGGTCGTGGATCCGCGGCGCCAGCAGGTCCCAGCGGCCGGGATAGTCGGCCTCGGCGCGGGCCAGCGCGGCGACCATGCCCGGTTCCGGGCGGCCGTCGGCGTCGAGCAGCAGGATCCAGTCGGCGCGGTGCGACACCGCCCAGGCGAAGCCGGCGTTCAGCGCCGCCGCCCGGCCCAGGCGCTCGCCGGTCTCGACCAGGGCGCGGGCGCCCGGATCGGCGGCGGCCCAGCGGCGCAGCGCCGCCAGCGCCTCCTCGCCGGCGCCGTCGTCGATCACCACGACGCGGTCGACCTCGGCTTCCAGCGGCGCCAGCGCGGCGGCGGGCGGCGCCGGGTCCTCGGCGATCATCACCGCGCAGACGGTGCCGAGGGCGGGATGCCGCACTCAGCGCTCCATGAAGTTGGCGCGGATCTCGGCCAGCAGGCCGGCGGCCGCCGCCTCGCACAGGTCGAGCACCCGCTCGAAGCCGTGGTCGTCGCCGTAATAGGGGTCGGGAACCTCGTCGGCGCCCAGTTCGGGCGCGAAGCTCATGAACATGCGCAGCCGGTGGCGCAGATGCGCCGGGCACAGCCGTTCGAGCTGAAGGTAGTGGCCGCGGTCCATCGCCAGGACGTAGTCGAAGCGCTCGAAATCGTCGCGGCGCACCTGGCGGGCGACCAGCGCGGCGAGCTCGATGCCGCGCTCGCGCGCGGCGCCGCAGCTGCGCGGATCGGGATTCTCGCCGACGTGGTAGTCGTGCGTTCCGGCCGAATCGCAGCCGACCAGATCGGCCAGTCCCTCGCGCCTGACCAGCTCGCGGAACACGCCTTCCGCCGTCGGCGACCGACAGATGTTGCCGGTGCACACGAATAGCACCTTGACCACGACGCCCCTCCTTGTTTGCTTGCGACTGAATTACCACACTGCCGCCGGGGTCGGAAGATGACTGCGCAACCCATCGTCATTCTCACCGGGGCCGGGATATCCAAGGAGTCCGGCCTGTCCACCTTCCGCGACGCCGACGGGATCTGGGCGACGGTGCGCATCGAGGACGTCGCCACGCCCGAGGCCTTCGAGCGCGATCCCGAGCGCGTGCACGCCTTCTACAACGCCCGCCGCAGCGGCCTGCTCGACGGCGGCGTGCGGCCGAATCCGGCGCATCTGGCGCTGGCGCGGCTGGAGCGCGACTGGCCGGCCGAGGTGCTGCTGGTCACCCAGAACATCGACGACCTGCACGAGCGGGCCGGCAGCCGCAACCTGATCCACATGCACGGCGAGCTGCTCAAGGCGCGCTGCGCCCATTGCGACGACCTGGTCGAATGCCGCGGCGACCTGACGCCGGCCAGCATCTGCGCCAACTGCCGCCGCGCCGGCGGCATGCGGCCGCATGTCGTGTGGTTCGGCGAGATGCCGCTGGCGATGGAGGCGATCTACGCCGCGCTCGACCGCTGCGGCACCTTCGTCTCGATCGGCACCTCGGGCAACGTCTATCCGGCCGCCGGCTTCGTGATGCACGCGCGCTCGCGCGGCATCCGCACCGTCGAGCTCAACCTCGAGCCGTCCGAGGGCGCGACGCTGTTCGACGACGCCGACTACGGCCCGGCCGGCACGATCGTGCCGGACTGGGTGGCGCGGCTCCTCGAACGGCAGGGCTGATACCACCCTTGCGCGGCGGCCGCCGGGCCGCGGCAGGGAACAGCCGTGGCGGTTCGGACGTTTGCCAGGGAGCACGGACCGATCCATGGAGGTCATTATGAAGAAGCTGTTGATCGCGACGGCTACCGTTCTGTCGCTGTCGGCCTGCGCGGGCATGGAGACCGAGCGCGCGCTGGTCGAGAGCCCCGCGAACCCGCCGAACGCCGTCGTCGCCGAGGTGCCGGGCTACTGGCGCATGGCCGACGGCACCCTGTGGCCGATGGGCTACGCCCAGGATCCGCGCGGCGAGGTCGTCTACCGCGAACAGGCGACCGTGCTGCCCCAGGGCGAGCATCCGCTGAAGTACGGCATGCAGGAAGGCATGTTCACCGACCTGCCGCGCGAACCCGCCGCCGGTTTCCGGTGATCCCGGCGCGCGCGGGAGGGTTCGGCCCTCCCGCGCCGTCAGGTGCCGTGCTCGGCGACCATCAGCGCGGCGAAGACCAGCAGGACGGCGCCGGTCGCCCATGACACGGCGCGCTGCACCCGCGCGTCCGCCAGCCAGCGCCGCGCCCATTCGGCCAGCAGCGCCAGCCCGACCTGCCACACCACGTTGACCGCGATCAGCGCGATGCCGAGGGTGACGAGCTGCAGCGGCACGCTGCCCCGCTCCGGCCGCACGAAGCCCGGCATCAGCGCCAGGAACAGCACGATCACCTTGGGGTTGAGGATGTTGGTGACCATCGCGTCGCGGCAGGCCTTGACCGCCCCCACCCGCGCGCCCTCGGCCGAGACCGCCATCACCCCGGCGCGGAAGCTCTGCAGCCCCAGCCAGCCGAGATAGGCCGCCCCGGCCAGGGCGACGGCCTGGAACAGCGCCGGGATCGAGACGATCAGCACGCTCAGACCCGCCACCGCCGCCAGCGTGTGCACCGCCAGGCCCAGCTGCACCCCGGCCACCGTCGCCAGCCCGACGCGCTGGCCGCTGGTCATCGTGTAGCGCAGGATCAGCATGGTGTCGGGTCCCGGCGAGATCACCAGGGCGGCGGCGGCCAGCACGAAGGCGCCGAGAATCGCGGGCTCTACCGGCATGAAGTCAAACCACAGAGACACGGAGTCGAGAGGTCACCGAGAAAAACATCCCCTCTGTGCCCTCTCCGTGTCTCTGTGCCTCTGTGGTGAACTCAAAAATCCAGATCGGCATAATGCGCCGGCGGCCGGATGCCCTGGACGACGTCGGCCAGCAGCGGCCGGAAGCTGGGGCGCGACTTGACGCGGGCGTACCAGTCCTTGACTGCCGGGTGGTCGTCCCACGGCACGTCGCCGATGTAGTCGACGCATGAGATGTGGGCGGCCGCCGTGATGTCGGCCAGCGAGAAGTCGTCGCCGGCCAGCCAGTTGCGGTGCTCGACCAGCCAGGCCAGGTACTCGAAATGCGGATGGATGTTGGCGTAGCCGGCGCGCACGAAGCGCGAGTCGGGGTGGCCGGCGGCCATGCAGCGCTTGATCGCCTTCTCGTGCACCAGGTTCTGGGTGACGTCGCGCTCGAACAGGCGGTCGAACCAGCCGACGATGCGCCGCACCTCGGCGCGCTGGCCGGCGAATTCGCCGATCAGCGCCGGCTCGGGATGCATCTCGTCGAGGTATTCGCAGATCGCGGCGGCGTCGGCGACGCTGTGGCCGTCCGGTTCGACCAGCACCGGCACCTCGCCGGCCGGGTTGACGGCCATGAACGCCTCGCGCCGCTCCCACGGCCGCTCGACCTCGAGCGCGAAGTCGAGCCGCTTCTCGGCCAGCACGATGCGGACCTTGCGGCAGGCCGGCGACAAGGGAAAGTGGAGCAGGGTGCGCATGGTCGAGGAATTTAGCCGAGCCGTCCGCACGGCGGCAAGGGGCGCATCATATGCCGGACAGCGGTGTCAGGACATCGGCCTAGACGTTCCACGCCTCGATGGCGCTCCGGTTCTCCTCGCCCCATCGGGCGACCCGCGGCAGGGCGCGGATCTCCCAATTCCGGGGAAGGCGTTTCCAGCGCTTGACTTCCCTGGGAGCGCGGGCGTCCTCGCCCGCACCCCCGGCCGCCTGAGGCGCCTGGCGGGCGGGACGCCCGTGCTCCCAGGGCGCGTTCCCCTCACGCCGTCGCCTTGCCCGCCTCCTCGGCCCGCAGCGGGTGTTCCAGCCGGCTCAGCATCTCCTTCGGCACCACCTGCCAGAACCGCGCCTTCTCGCGGTTCCAGTCGTTGAGCAGCTCGTGCGCCCAGCCGGACTGGGTCTCGATGGCGTGTTCGGCGATCAGCGCCTTGAGCACCATCTCCCAATGCTCGGTCGCGACGCGCTGCCAGATCACGCTCTCGGGGTTGACGCGGTCCTCGAAGTCGCCGGCGCCGTCGTAGACGAAGGCCATGCCGCCGGTCATGCCGGCGGCGAAGTTGGCGCCGACCGGGCCCAGGATCACCGCGGCGCCGCCGGTCATGTATTCGCAGCCGTTCGAGCCGCAGCCCTCGATCACCGCCTTGGCGCCGGAGTTGCGCACGCAGAACCGCTCGCCGGCCTGGCCGGCGGCGAACAGCTTGCCGCCGGTGGCGCCGTAGAGCACCGTGTTGCCGATGATCGTGTTGTCGTTGGTCCTGCGCGGGCTCGACAGCGGCGGGCGGACGACGATGGTGCCGCCCGACAGGCCCTTGCCGACATAGTCGTTGGCGTCGCCCGAGACCTCCAGCTTCAGCCCCTGCACCGCCCAGGCGCCGAGGCTCTGGCCGGCGGTGCCGCGCAGGCGCACGGTGATGTGGCCGGGCGCCAGGCCGGTCATGCCGTAGCGGCGAACGATCTTGTGCGAGAGCTTGGTGCCGATGGCGCGCTGGGTGTTGCGGACGTTGTAGGCGAGCTGCATCTTCTCGCCCTCCTCCAGCGCCGGCCGCGCGTCCTTGATCATCTGCGCGTCGAGCGTCTCGGGCACCTCGTTGCGCTCCTTCTCGCCCAGGGTGCAGATGCGCGGGAAGCCGCCGGTGTCGGCCTGCACCAGGATCGGGTTGAGGTCGAGGTCGTCGAGATGCGGGCTGCCGCGGCTGACCTGGTGCAAGAGGTCCGAGCGGCCGACGATCTCGTCGAGCGAGCGCACGCCCAGCTCGGCCAGGATCTCGCGCACCTCCTCGGCGATGAAGCTGAACAGGTTGACCACCTTCTCCGGCGTGCCGGTGAACTTGGCGCGCAGCGCCGGGTCCTGGGTGGTGACGCCGACGGGGCAGGTGTTGGAGTGGCACTGGCGCACCATGATGCAGCCCAGGGCGACCAGGCTGGTGGTGCCGATGCCGAACTCCTCGGCGCCCAGCATCGCGGCGACGACGATGTCGCGCCCGGTCTTCAGGCCGCCGTCGGTGCGCAGCTTGACCTTGTGGCGCAGGCGGTTGAGCGTCAGCACCTGGTGGACCTCGGACAGGCCCATCTCCCAGGGCAGGCCGGCATATTTGATCGAGGTCTGCGGACTGGCGCCGGTGCCGCCGTTGTGGCCCGAGATCAGGATGATGTCGGCCTTGGCCTTGGCGACGCCGGCGGCGATGGTGCCGATGCCCGAGCGCGCCACCAGCTTGACGGTGACGCGGGCCTCGGGGTTGATCTGCTTGAGGTCGTAGATGAGCTGGGCCAGGTCCTCGATCGAATAGATGTCGTGGTGCGGCGGCGGGCTGATCAGCATGACGCCGGGCGTCGCGTGGCGCAGCTTGGCGATCTCGACGGTGACCTTGAAGCCGGGAAGCTGGCCGCCTTCGCCGGGCTTGGCGCCCTGGGCGACCTTGATCTCGATCTCGCGGCACATGTTGAGGTATTCGGCGGTGACGCCGAAGCGGCCCGAGGCGATCTGCTTGACCGCCGAATTGGCGTTGTCGCCGTTGGGATAGGGCTTGTAGCGGTTGGAATCCTCGCCGCCCTCGCCCGAGACCGACTTGGCGCCGATGCGGTTCATGGCGATGTTGAGCGTGCCGTGCGCCTCCGGCGACAAGGCGCCCATCGACATGCCCGGCGTCAGGAAGCGCTTGCGGATCTCGGTGATCGATTCGACCTCGTCCATCGGCACCGGATTGCCGGCCGGCTTGATCTCCAGCAGGTCGCGCAGGTTGATCGGCGGCAGCTTGCGCTGGCCGTCGGAGTAGCGCTTGTAGGTGGTGTAGGAATCGTTGTTGACCGCCTGCTGCAGGGTGTGGATCAACGTGCCCTCGAAGCCGTGCACCTCGCCCGAGCGGCGGTAGCGGTACAAGCCGCCGACCGGCAGGGTGACGACGCCGGGCTGGAACGCCTTCTCGTACAGCTCGCTGACCCGGGTCTGGATGCCGCCGAGGCCGAGGCCGGAGATGCGGCTCGACATGCCGGGGAAGAACTCGGCGACCAGCGAGCGCGACAGCCCGACCGCCTCCATGTTGTAGCCGCCGCGATACGAGCTGATGACGCTGATGCCCATCTTGGACATGATCTTCAGCAGGCCCTGGCCGATGGCGTGGGTGTAGCTGGCGACGCAGTCTTCGAGCGACCTCTCGCCGAACAGGCCGCGGCGGTGGCGATCGGCGATCGATTCCTGGGCCAGCCACGGATTGACCGTGGTGGCGCCGACGCCGATCAGCACCGCGAAGTAGTGGGTGTCCAGGCACTCGCCCGCGCGCACGTTCAGCGAGGTGAAGGTGCGCAGCTGCTGGCGCACCAGATGCGTGTGCACGCCGCCGGCGGCCAGGATCATCGGAATCGCGGCGCGGCCCGGCCCGACGCCCTTGTCCGACAGGATGACGTGGGTGCAGCCGCCGCGCACCGCGTCCTCGGACTCGCGGCGGATGCGGTCCAGCGCGTCGCGCAGGCCGTGCTCGTCGTCGGGGTCGAAGGTGCAGTCGATCTCGGCGGCGGTGTCGCCCATGTAGGCGCGCATCGCCTCGAACTCGGCGTTGGACAGCACCGGCGAGTCGAGCTGCAGCAGGTCGCACTGGCTCTCGTCCTCCTCCAGGATGTTGCCCAGGTTGCCCAGCCGGGTGCGCAGGGTCATCACCCGCGATTCGCGCAGGGAATCGATCGGCGGGTTGGTGACCTGGCTGAAGCTCTGGCGGAAGAAGTGGTGCAGGCCGCGATAATGGTCCGACAGCACCGCCAGCGGCGTGTCGTCGCCCATGCTGCCGACCGCCTCCTTGCCGTCCTCGACCATCGGGTGAAGGATCAGCTCGAGGTCCTCCATGCTCCAGCCGTAGGCGAGCTGGCGCCGGCGCAGGTCCTCGACGCCCAGCTCGGCCGGCTCGCGGTCGGCGCGCACCAGGTTGTCGAGCTCGGTGATGCGGCCGACCCACTTGCCGTAGTCGCGGCCGCCGGCCAGCAGGTCCTTGATCTCGGCGTCGTGATAGAAGGCCGGCGCCTTGAGGTCGAGCGCGATCATCTGGCCCGGGCCGAGCCGGCCCTTCTCGACCGCCGCCTCGTCCGGCACCTTGACCATGCCGGCCTCGGAGCCGACGATCAGCAGCCCGTCGGCGGTGATGGTGTAGCGCATCGGCCGCAGGCCGTTGCGGTCCATGCCGGCGACCACCCAGCGGCCGTCGGTGGCGCAGATCGCCGCCGGGCCGTCCCACGGCTCCATCACCGAATTGGCGTAGGAGAAGAAGTCGCGGTGCGCCGGCGGCATGGTGGCGTTCTGGCCGGTCGATTCCGGGATCAGCATCGCCTTGACCATCGGCGCCGAGCGGCCGGCGCGGCACATCACCTCGAAGACGTTGTCGAGCGCCGCCGAATCCGAGCCGCCGGGCTGGATCACCGGCTTGAGGTCCTCGATGCGCTCGCCGAACAGCTCGTGGCCCATCCGGGTCTCGTGCGACTTCATCCAGTTGACGTTGCCGGGCAGGGTGTTGATCTCGCCGTTGTGGGCGAGCATGCGGAACGGCTGCGCCAGGCGCCAGGTCGGGAAGGTGTTGGTCGAATAGCGCTGGTGATAGATCGCGAAGGACGAGACGAAGCGCTCGTCGGTCAGGTCGGGATAGAAGACGTCGAGCTGCTCGGCCAGGAACATGCCCTTGTAGATGATCGAGCGGCACGACAGCGAGCAGATGTAGAACTCGGTGATGTGCTCGCCCAGCACCCGCTTCTCGATGCGCCGGCGGATGACGTAGAGGTCGTTCTCGAACTGCGCCTCCTCGGTGCGCTTCGAGTTGGCGACCATGATCTGCTCGATCTCGGGCCGGGTGGCGTTGGCCTTCTCGCCGATCACCGCGACGTTGACCGGCACCTGGCGCCAGCCGTAGATCGTGTAGCCGAAGTTCAGGATCTCGGTCTCGACGATCGAGCGGCAGCGCTCCTGGGCGGCGAGGTCGGTCTTGGGCAGGAAGATCATGCCGACGGCCAAGCGGCCGGCGACCGGCTCGTGGCCGGTGTGGCGGATGTGCTCCTTGAAGAAGTCCTGCGGGATCTCGACGTGGATGCCGGCGCCGTCGCCGGTCTTGCCGTCGGCGTCGACGGCGCCGCGATGGAACAGCACCTTGAGCGCGTCGATGCCGGCGGCCACCACCTGGCGGCGCGGCTTGCCGTCCAGCGCCGCGATCAGGCCGACGCCGCAGGCGTCGCGCTCGGTCAGGTCGATGCCGGCGGCCTCGAGCAGGGCGGCGTTGCTGCGGTATTCCTCGACGTACTTGCTCATGATGCGTTCCCCTTCGAAGGGTTAACCACAGAGGCGCAGAGGCACAGAGAAGGCACCGAGTAAAAAGGCTTCTCTGTGGCCTCTTTGTGTCTCTGTGCCTCTGTGGTGAATCTGTTTTCCTATTCCGCCGCCTGGCGCTGCTTCTTCGCCCGGATGTAGGCGTCGATCTGCGCCGCCGCGTCGCGGCCGTCGCGGATCGCCCACACCACCAGCGAGGCGCCGCGGGCGATGTCGCCGGCGGCGAAGACGCCGTCCAGGCTGGTCATCTGGGTCTTGAAGTCGACCTTCAGCGTGCCCCAGCGGGTCACCTCCAGCTCGGGCGCGCCGAAGGCGCCGGGCACGTCCTCGGGATCGAAGCCCAGCGCCGCGATGACCATGTCGGCCGCGGTGACGAAGCTCGAGCCCTCGATCGGCGTCGGCTGCTGGCGGCCCGAGGCGTCGGCGGCGCCGAGATGCATGCGCACGGCGCGCACGCCCGAGACGGCGCCGTCGCCGAGCAGCGCTTCCGGCGCGGCGAGCCATTCGAAGGTCACGCCTTCTTCCTCGGCATGGGCGACCTCGCGCTGCGAGCCCGGCATGTTGGCGCGGTCGCGGCGGTACAGGCAGGTGACCGCCTTGGCGCCCTGGCGGATGGCGGTGCGCACGCAGTCCATCGCGGTGTCGCCGCCGCCGATCACCACCACGTTCTTGCCGGCGGCGTTCAGGGTGCCGTCGTCCCAGGCCGGCACGGAATCGCCCAGGCCCTTGCGGTTCGAGGCGATCAGGTAGTCCAGCGCCTTGTGCACGCCGGTCAGTCCGGCGCCGGGCAGGGCCAGGGCGCGCGCCTTGTAGACGCCGGTGGCGATCAGCACCGCGTCGTGCCTGGCGCGCAGATCGGCAAGGCTGGCGTCGCGGCCGACCTCGAAGTTCAGGTGATAGCGGGCGCCGGCCTCGGCGACCAGATTGGTGCGCCGGGCGACGACGTCCTTCTCCAGCTTGAACGACGGGATGCCGTAGATCATCAGCCCGCCCATGCGGTCGTGGCGGTCGTAGACGTCGACCTTGTAGCCCTTGCGGCGCAGTTCCTCGGCGGCGGCGAGGCCGGCGGGGCCGCCGCCGACGATGCCGACGCTCTCCGGCCTCTCGGCCAGCGGCTTGACCGGCTTGACCCAGCCGCGCTCCCAGGCGGTGTCGTTGATGAAGCGCTCGACCGAGCCGATCGTCACGGCGCCGTGGCGCGACTGCTCCAGGGTGCAGTTGCCCTCGCACAGACGGTCCTGCGGACAGATGCGGCCGCAGATCTCGGGGAAGTTGTTGGTGCCCTGCGAGACGGCGTAGGCCTCCTCCAGCCGGCCCTCGGCGGTGAGCTGCAGCCAGTCGGGGATGTTGTTCTGCACCGGGCAGTGAATCTGGCAGTAGGGAATGCCGCACTGCTCGCAGCGCGACGACTGCTCGGCGGCGCCGTCGGGGGCGAAATCGGCATAGATCTCGCCGAAGTCGGTGCGGCGGGCATCCGGCTTGCGCTTGTCGGGATAGCGCTGGTCGAGCCGAACGAACTGCAACATCTTGCGCGACATCGGTCCTCTCCGGGGCCGTGAACGGTCTCCCGCCCGTGCGGGCAGGTCTGGCCTCCCTAGATACGCCAGGTGCGGACGAGAATCGAGGGAAAAATCGGGGATAGGTCAGGAATGTTTACTAATCTCAGGGCCGGGAGTGGAGTCCCTTCGACCGCACAAATGGGTGAGATCGGAGATTCCGATGAAACGGTCTCATTTCGGTACTAACGGTCTCGGCCGCACCCGGATGCGCACTTCCCATGCTTGCGTGTATTGTTGTATTGTTACACCCGCAACACGAACTGCCGGCAAGGGAGGAAGGCAATGTTGCGAATATTTCTCGTGGCCACCACCCTCGTGCTACCTCTTGTCGGGGCGCGGGATCTGCATGCGGAGACGTCGCCCTGCGTCCAAATCGCTGGCTGGAGCGCCGCGACGCAGGGGAAGGACCTTGGCACGATCGCACTCAAGCGTCTGCTCAGCCTCGCGACGGCGTTGTTCGGTCCACAAGAGGGTGCCTCACCCGAGAAGCAGGGTCTCTTCTTCACGGTCAAGAGCGACTATAGCGTGCAGCCGGTGTGCTGGGACAACGGCACCTCGACGCGCGCCAATGGGCTGTACTATCCGGCGGGGCTCGTGGTCCGGCCAATCAAGGACGTGGTGATCGGCCGCAAGCCGCTCACACTGGTCCAAGCCGAATACGGGCTGCACTTCTACCTTCCCAAGGCGCACTTGAAGCCCATTGAAGCCGACAAGGCGTATTTTTTCGCCGACGGTACCACGTTCCCCGGCTATTGCCCGGTCAACGACCGGAACTGCGACTGGTCCACGAGCGCCACGACGCTGCACCCGGCCGGCAAAAACGTGCGCTACGGTGTGGCTCCTCTGTCCTCGCTGACCGGCGAGTTGGGGCTGGGCGGCCTCAGGGCTTGTCGGGCGCAGGCCGTCCCCCCTGTTGTGGCCGACATGTACGGCGCCGGCGGCCAACGTATCGAAGCCAACGGCGTGAAGGAACGGGGGGCGCTGGCTCTTTGCGACGGCGACGGTTCGCGCGGAAACATCAAGATCGTTACCGCCGACCTGTACGAGCAGTACTTTTCGCGGCGGCTTTCCGGCGGCTTCGTGTCGCTTCGCCCCGGAGTCGTCCAGCGCCTCGTCGGGGTCGGGCGGGTGACCAAGGAGTGCGACGTCACCAAGGTCCAGATCGTGACCAAAGGCGTTCGTGCCGAAGCCGGAGTCGAAGCGAAGCACATCCTGTTCGATTTCTCCTTTGGCGGCTCGGCTGAATACAACGAGAGGCACGAGATCACGGTCCCGGCCGATCGCTTCCAAAAATACTCCGGATACACCTTCGTGAAAGGCGACGACTCGAAGTCGATCCGGATCATGGCGGCATACCAGTGCATGGCCGGCCAGCCGGATGTCCCGCAGATGCTGGTGATCGACTCGCCGATGGCCGGCGAGAAGTACCCTATCCGCTACGATCCCGTGAAAAACCACATGGATAAGGTGAACCAGTCGCTGGCATACCCCGATATCGCTTGGCCGGCGCTGTATCGCCAGGGATACCTCTGGTACGTGGAGGACAACCAGCGCTTTTTCCTGCTACGCGATGCCCTGCGCTCGGTGTTCTCCCTCTGGGGCGACACTTTGTTGCCGCTGATGTCCGACCAGACCGACCACCTCGAATACTACCGTCTCAAGGAATTCTTCGTTCACCTGGTCATGCTGGCCGGGACGAAATTCGGCGATTCCGACATGGAGAACCCGTTATGAGACATGCATGGGCGCTCGCCTTCGCCATTTTGATGCTGGCCGGTCATCTCGACGCGGCGGTTGCCGCCGAGGTGCCGCGTCCGCCAGCCATCGAGAGGCCTGCGCCTGCGGAGGACGATCCGCAGGCGGCCGTGCGTGCCCAGGCGCCGCCGGTCTGCGCCGCGATGGAGCAGCCGGCCGCCGGCGAGCTCGGCCAAACGCAGCGCTGCTGCTGCATTACCTACGATGGCGCCAACTGCTGCAACTACGTCTCGTTCTGCACGGGGAGGCCGCCCGGCTGCCCCTGTCGTTAGCGTCGGCTGCCGCTCCGTGCGCGGCATGCCGGCGCGGCAGCCGACGCACGGAGCGCAGCAGCCGAGCTGGTCGGGACTCGGCGGCGGCTTGGGCAGGAGCTGCGGGAAGAAGGCGTCGATCGCCGCCGCCGACATCGGCGGCGGCGCCGGGCGCCGGTCGCGCTCGGTCTCGCCTGGGGCGCGGGAGTTCGCCGGCGGCCGTGCTGGCGGGCCGGGAACGCGGCGGCGTGACGCGGGTTAGCTCCTCGACAGCCGAGGAGATGCCCATGCCGACCACCCGAGAGCTCGCCGCCCGACGGCCCCGCGTCGTCATCCTCGGCGGCGGCTTCGCCGGGGCCTTCGCCGCGCAGCGGCTGCTGCGCAAGGGCCGCGGCAGGGTCGACGTCGAACTGGTCGACCGCGAAAACTACTTCGTGTTCCAGCCGCTGCTGCCCGAGGTCGCGGGTGGCGCCGTCAACGTGCTCGACGCCGTGACGCCGCTGCAGCAGATGCTCCGCGGCGCCCGCGTGCGCGTCGGCGCGGCGCGGCGGATCGATCTCGACGCCCGCCGGGTGCAGGTCCTGCAGGGCGAGATGGGCGACCTGGTCGACGTCTCCTACGACCACCTGGTGATGGCGTTCGGCCAGGAGGTCGATCTCGGCCGCTTTCCCGGCATGACCGAGCACGCCTTCACCGTCAAGGAGGCGACCGACACCTTCGCGCTCCGCAACCAGATCATCCGCTGCCTGCAGCAGGCGGCCGACACCGGGGTCGCGGCCGATCGGCGGCGGCTGCTCACCTTCGTCGTGGTCGGGGCGGGGTTTTCCGGCGTCGAGGTGATGGGCGAGATCGAGGAACTGGTCAGCCGCGGCATCCGCTTCTTCCCCGGGCTGCGCCGCGAGGAGGTGCGCCTGGTCCAGGTCGAGTTCCAGAAACGCATCCTGCAGGAGCTGGAAGAGGGGCTGGCCCGCTACGCCCATCGCATCCTGGCCCGCCGTGGCGTCGAGCTGATCCTCGGCCATGGCGTGAAGTCGGCCTCGGCCTTCGCCATCGAACTCGACGACGGTCGCGTCGTGCCCACCCGCACCATCGTCGCGACCATCGGCAACGGGCCGTCGCCGCTGCTGGCCGATCTCGACGTCGAGAAGCAGCGCGGCCGCATCGTCGTCGATCCCCATCTGCGGGTCGTCGGCCGCCAGCGGGTCTGGGCGGCCGGCGACGCCGCCATGGTGCCGCTGGCCCGCGGCGGCTTCGCGCCGCCGACCGCGCAGGCGGCGCGCCAGCAGGCGCGGCTGCTGGCCGACAACCTGCTCGCCGCGCTCGACGGCCGGCCGTTGCGCGCCTTCGACTACAGGAGCAAGGGCACGCTGGCCTCGCTGGGCGGGCGCAAGGCGGTGGCGCAGATCTACGGCGTGCGCATCTCGGGCACGCCGGCCTGGCTGCTGTGGCGGCTGGTCTATGTCGGCATGCTGCCGGCGCTGTCGACGCGCCTGCGCGTCGCGGCCGACCAGATCCTCGATTTCTTCCTGCCGCGCAGCATCGTGCAGACCCAGCAGCCGCCGGTGCCGCCGACCCGGTTCGTGCGCCATCGCAAGGGCGACGTCGTCGTGCTGCCGGGCCAGCTCGGCGACGGCGTGCATCTGGTGCTGTCGGGGCGCTACGAGGTCGTGGGCCAGGACGGCGCCGCGGGCGCCGGCTACGGTCCCGGCGACCATTTCGGCGACGAGGCGATCATCGAGCACCGCGCCAACCGCTGCATCGTCCGCGCCGCCGAGGACGCGTCGTGCTTCGTGCTCGGCCGCGACGACTACGAGCGCATCGTCGAGGCGTTCGGGCGCGTGCAGGGCGGCGAAGGGCGGCGGCCCGGCGCGATCCCGACCGGAAAACGCTGAGCCGCGGCGGCCGTCACGCCTCCGGCGGGTGCCGGGTGCTGGTGTACTGGCTCTCGATCGGCTTGTGGCGCTTCAGGTAGGTCGGCACCACCAGCTCGGCCGCGGTCGGCGTGATGCCGAACGCCTCCAGGCCGGGCTTGTCGCCGGTCAGCACGTTGTCCTTTTTCAGCAGCTTGACCTGGTCGGGGGTCAGCGGCGGCTTGGGCAGGAACTGCAGGAAGAAGGCGTTGATCGCCGCCACCGTCATCGGCAGCGGCACCAGGGCGGGGTCGCGCTCGGTCTCGCGCTTGACCAGCTCCATGACCTGCTTCATCGAGTAGACGCCGGGTCCGCCGAGTTCGTAGGTCCTGCCGGCATGATCGGCGCTCTTGATCGCCGCCATGATCGCCTCGGCGACGTCGCCGGCGAAGACCGCCTGGAAGCGCGGGCCGCCGCTGCCGAACAGGTCGAACTCCCAGCCGGACTCGGTCCTGCGGGTGCGGAGGCCGTCGTTGGTGAACACCGGCAGCACCGGCAAGGTGCGGGCCATCACGGCGAAGCGGTTGAAGAAGTCGTCCTCGGGTCCGAACACGACGCTGGGGCGCAGGATGGTCGCCTCGGGGAACGCGGCGGTGACCGCCTCCTCGCCCTCGGCCTTGCTGCGGGCATAGGCCGATTCGGAGCCCCTGTCGGCGCCCAGCGCCGAGACGTGCACCAGCCGCCGCGCGCCGGCCTGCTTGGCCGCGGCGGCGACGTTGCGGGCGCCCTCGACATGGACGGCCTGGAAGGTGCCGCGGCCGCGCTCGTAGAGGATGCCGACCAGGTTGACCACCGCCTGGGCGCCGTGCACCGCCAGCTCGACGCTCTTGCGGTGGGTGACGTCGGCCGCCACCGGCACGATCTGGCTCATGTTGCCGAGCGGCATCAGGTACTGCGCCGACTCGGGGTCGCGCACCGCGACCCGCACGGTCCAGCCCTCGGCCGCCAGGCGCCGAACCAGGTGCCGGCCGATGAACCCCGAACCTCCGAAAACCGTCACCAGGCGTCGCGACATCTGAACCCCCGCTGAATGCTTGCTGCGGCGCAAACTAGACCACCTTTGGGCGGTTGGCAACGCGCCTCGCGGGCCCATTCCGCCCCAACTTGAAAAAACCCGTTGACAGGCCGGGGGAGCTCGCACTATCTCTCCGGGCCTCGGCAATGCCGAGCTTCGAGTGGTGCCGGTGCCCAGGTGGCGGAACTGGTAGACGCGCTAGATTCAGGTTCTAGTGACCGCAAGGTCGTGGAAGTTCGAGTCTTCTCCTGGGCACCAACCTCCCTCGCTCGACCCCGGTCCGCCGCGGGGTCGCATTCCAGGCCGGAGTGGCGACATGACGACCACCGTGCACCGCGGCGATCTTCCCGCCGGAGTGGATTTCGGCGCCGTCGTGGCGATCGATACCGAGACCATGGGCCTGTCGCTGACCCGCGACCGGCTGTGCGTCGTGCAGCTGTCGTCGGGCGACGGCGACGCCCATCTCGTGCATTTTCCCGACCGCGACTATTCGGCGCCGAACCTGAAGGCGCTGTTGTCGGATCCCGGCGTGACCAAGCTGTTCCACTTCGCGCGCTTCGACCTGGCGATGCTGCACCGCGACCTCGGCGTCGTCTGCACGCCGGTCTACTGCACCAAGATCGCCTCGCGGCTGACGCGCACCAACACCGACCGGCACGGCCTCAAGGACCTGTGCCGCGACCTGCTCGGCGTCGAGATGTCGAAGCAGCAGCAGACCTCCGACTGGGGCGCCGCCGAGCTGTCGCCCGAGCAGGTCGCCTACGCCGCCTCGGACGTGCTGCACCTGCACGCGCTGAAGGCGCGGCTGGACGAGCTGCTGGCCCGCGAGGGCCGGCAGGCGCTGGCGGCGGCGTGCTTCCGCTTCCTGCCCGACCGGGCGGCGCTGGACCTCGCCGGCTGGGACCAGGAAGACATCTTCGCCCATTAGCGCGCGGCCGCGGCGGTTGCGTTGCCGTCGGGCGGCGGCGCATACTCCCGGGGGGCTCCGAATGGTCTGTACCGAAGGCATGCCGATGAAGATGGACGAGGCAATCGCTGCGCCCGCGACGGACGACGTCGCGTCGGCGCGGCGGGTCCTGCGCACCGAGGCGCAGGCGCTGGAATATCTGGCCGACGGCCTGGGCGAGGTGTTCGTCCGCGCCATCGACCTGCTGTCGCGGGTCGGCGGCCGCGTCATCGTCACCGGCATCGGCAAGAGCGGCCATGTCGGCCGCAAGATCGCCGCCACCCTGGCCTCGACCGGCACGCCCGCCTTCTTCGTCCATCCCGCCGAGGCCAGCCACGGCGACCTCGGCATGGTCACCGCCGACGACGCCGTGCTGGCGCTGTCGAATTCGGGCGAGACGGTCGAGCTGACCGACATCGTCGCCTACACCCGGCGCTTCCGCATCCCGCTGATCGCGATGACCAGCCGCGCCGGCAGCAGCCTGGCGCAGGCGGCCGACGCGGCGCTGATCCTGCCCGGCGTCGCCGAGGCGTGCCCGATGGGCCTGGCCCCGACCTCGTCGACGACGATGATGCTGGCGCTGGGCGACGCGATCGCCGTGGCGCTGCTCGAGCGGCGCGGCTTCTCCTCGGCCGAGTTCCGGGTGTTCCATCCCGGCGGCCAGCTCGGGCGGCGGCTGCTCAAGGTCGCCGAGCTGATGCACGGCGGCGACGCCGTGCCGCTGGCGCCCGAGACCATGGCGATGGGCGACGCGCTGCTGGTGATGACCGCCAAGAGTTTCGGCTGCGTCGGCGCGCTCGACGCCGACGGGCGGCTGAGCGGCATCGTCACCGACGGCGACCTGCGCCGCCATCTCGGCCCCGACCTGCTGACCCAGCCGGTGGCGGCGGTGATGAGCCGCGCGCCCAAGACCGTGACGCCCAGCATGCTGGCGGCCGAGGCGCTGGCGATCATGAACGCCTGCTCGATCACCGGCCTGTTCGTGGTCGAGGACGGGCGGCCGGTCGGCATCCTGCACGTTCACGACTGCCTGCGGGCCGGGCTGGCGTAGGGAGAGGGGCGCGATGAGTGTCGCAGGGGATTCGGTGGACGGCCTCGGCAATGTCGGCGTGACCGCCGGCGGCCGGCGCGACGCCGCCGTCTCGGTGCGCTACACCCGTTTTGTCGCGGCGATGCGCAAGCTGCTGCCGCTGGCGGCGGCGGCGCTGGTCGGCATCGTCGTGGCCTGGCCGCAGCTCCTGCCCGAGGAGCGGGTCGAGGTCGAGTACAGCGCCGTCGACATCGGCGGCGCCGGGCTGGCGGCGCGGGTCGAGAATCCGCGCTTCTACGGCTTCGACGGCAAGCGGCGCCCGTTCAGCGTCGTCGCCGACAGCGCCCAGCAGAGCAAGCGCGACGGCGCCGTGGTGCTGGCGACGCCGCGGGCCGACCTGACGCTCGAGGACGGCAGCGGCGTGCTGCTCGACGCGCGCACCGGGGCCTATCACCAGAAGCGCCAGATCCTCGATCTGCGCGGCGACGTCAACCTCTACTACGACAAGGGCTACGAGCTGCACACACAGCAGGCGCGCATCGACGTCGCCGCCGGCAGCGCCGCCGGCGAGCATCCGGTCGAGGGGCACGGCCCGTCGATCCAGCTCGGCGGCGAGGGCTTCCGCCTGGTCGACCGCGGCCGGATCATCGAGCTGACCGGCCGCAGCCGGGTCCTGCTCTATCCGCGGAACGACCAGCGATGAGCGCACGCCGCCGCGCCGCCCTGGCGCTCGCCGTCCTGCTGTCCGCGACGCCGCTGCCGGCCGCCGCCCAGGGCTTCGACTTCGCCTCGCGGGCCGGCGACGGCCCGGTCGAGGTGGTCGCCGACAACGGCATCGAGTGGCACCAGGACCGCCGGGTGTTCATCGCCCGCGGCAACGCCACCGCCGCGCGCGCCAGCGTCACCGTGACCGCCGACGTGCTGACCGCCCATTACCGCGAGGTCGGCGGCCGCACCGACATCTGGCGGCTCGACGCCGAGGGCGACGTCGTGATCAGGACCCCGACCGAGACCGCCACCGGCGCCAGCGCCACCTACGACGTCGATTCGGGGCGCATGGTGCTGAAGGGCGCGCCGCGCCTGGTGACGCCGACCGACACCGTGACCGCCAGCGAAAGCCTGGAATACACCGAAGGCACCCGCGTCGCGGTGGCGCGCGGCGACGCGGTGGCCAGCCGCGACGACAAGCGTATCCGGTCCGACGTGCTGACCGCGCGCTTCGTCGACGACGGAAAGGGAAGTCTGGTCCTCGGTCAGGCCGACGCCAGCGGCAACGTCGTGCTGACCACGGCGCAGGACGTGGTGACCGGTGACGAAGGCCATTATGACGCCGAAAGCGGTATCGCCACCTTGTCCGGTTCGGTTAAGATCACCCGCGACGACAACCAACTGAATGGCGGCTACGCTCAGGTGAATCTCAAGACCGGCATCAGCAAGCTCTTCGCCGCCGCGCCCGGCACCGCCGGCAAGAGGCAGCGCGTCCAGGGCCTGTTCGTTCCCGAGAGCAAGCCGCGGGCCGGCGCCGCCGACGAGGGGCGTTGAGCGTGCGGGACGAGGGGGCCGTGTCCACGCCGCGCCTGGTGGCCGACAATGCCGGCCTGGTGGTCAGCAATCTCGGCAAGCGCTACCGCCGCCGGCCGGTGCTGCGCGACGTCAGCATCTCGGTCCAGCGCGGCGAGGCGGTCGGCCTGCTCGGCCCCAACGGCGCCGGCAAGACCACCTGCTTCTACTGCGTCACCGGGCTGATCACCCCCGACACCGGCGCGATCAAGCTCGACGGCCACGACATCACCGATCTGCCGATGTACCGGCGCGCCCGCCTGGGCATCGGCTATCTGCCGCAGGAAGCCTCGATCTTCCGCGGCCTCAGCGTCGAGGGCAACATCCGCGCGGTGCTCGAAGTCGTCGAGCCGCTGCGCGACAAGCGCGAGGCGATGCTGGAGCGGCTGCTGGCCGAATTCTCGATCAGCCATCTGCGGCGCGCCCCGGCGCTGGCGCTGTCGGGCGGCGAGCGGCGGCGGGTCGAGATCGCCCGCGCCCTGGCGCTGCAGCCCAAGTTCATCCTGCTCGACGAACCGCTGGCCGGCATCGATCCGATCGCCGTCGGCGACATCCGCGACCTGGTCTCGCATCTGAAGGACCGCGGCATCGGCGTCCTGATCACCGACCACAACGTCCGCGAGACGCTGGAGATCGTGGACCGCGCATACATCCTGCACGACGGGATGGTTCTGATGCAGGGCGAACCGTCGGAGATCGTCGCGCACGAAGGCGTGCGGCGCGTCTACCTCGGCGAGCGGTTCAGTCTGTAGGGGCCAGCCGGATGGCGCTGACACCGCGTCTCGACCTCCGCCAGACCCAGTCGCTGGTGATGACGCCGCAGCTGCAGCAGGCGATCAAGCTGCTGCAGCTCTCGAACATCGAACTGACCGCCTTCGTCGAGCAGGAGCTCGAACGCAACCCGCTGCTCGAGCGCGAGGACGCCGACGAGCGCGAGCCGGCCGACGAGGTGGTGCTCGACAACCGCAGCGCCGGCGACGAGGCGGTGCTGGAACGCACCGCGCCGGGGCAGGACGAGGCGCCGCTCGACGTCGACGTCGACAACGTCTGGCAGGAAGGCCCCGGCGGCAGCGGCCAGTCGCTGACCGACTGGGGCTCGCGCGGCGGCCGCGCCGATTTCTCGGACGACGAGTCCAGCATCGAGCAGACGCTCTCGCGCGGGATCACCCTGCGCGAGCATCTGATGGAGCAGGTCGCGGTCGACATCCCCGACGCCGGCGACCGCCTGATCGCGGCGCAGATGGTCGAGATGATCGACGAGAGCGGCTACCTGATCGGCGGCCTCGACGAGATCGCCGAACTGCTGGGCTGCGGGGTGGCCCGGGTCGAGAGCGTGCTCGAGCGTCTCCAGCGCTTCGATCCCGCCGGCATTTTCGCCCGCAGCCTGTCCGAATGCCTGGCGCTGCAGCTGCGCGAGCGCAACCGGCTCGATCCGGCGATTCAGGCCCTGCTCGACAACCTCGAAATGCTGGCGCGGCGCGATCTCGCCGGGCTGATCCGGGTGTGCGGCGTCGATTCCGAGGACCTGGCCGAGATGATCGCCGAGATCCGGGCGCTGAACCCGAAGCCGGCGTTGCTCTTCGACGACGACGTCGCCCAGGCGGTGACTCCGGACGTGCTGATGCGGCCGGGGCCGGGCGGCGGCTGGCTGATCGAGCTGAACAACGACACCCTGCCGCGGGTCCTGGTCAACGCCCGCTATTACTCCCAGGTCGCCGGCGCGGTGCGCACCAAGGACGACCGCAACTACCTGTCCGAGCAGTTCCAGTCGGCGAATTGGCTAGTGAAGTCCCTCCACCAGAGGGCAACGACCATCCTGAAGGTTGCCACCGAGATCGTTCGCCAGCAGGACGCGTTCTTTCACAAGGGCATCCAGTTTCTGCGACCGCTGGTCCTGCGCGACATCGCCCAGGCCATCGGCATGCACGAGAGCACGGTGAGCCGCGTGACCGCGAACAAGTACATGGCGACGCCGCGAGGCATCTTCGAGCTGAAGTACTTCTTCACCCAGGCGATCGCCGGATCGGCGGGCGGCGAGTCCCATTCCGCCGAGTCGGTGCGCCACCGCATCAAGGCGCTGATCGATGCCGAGGGCGCGGAGGTGCTGTCCGACGACCGCATCGTCGACATCCTCAAGTCCGAGGGGGTCGACATCGCCCGGCGGACCGTCGCAAAATACCGCGAGGCGATGCACATTCCGTCGTCGGTCCAGCGGCGCCGCGAGAAGGCGCTGGGCGCGTGATGCCGCGCTGCAGCAAGGGGGCCGGCCTTGACAGCGCCCGCCGGCCCAACTATCGTCCGGCGCTTCATCGATCGGCGCAATGGCGCCCTGAGCGCGAACCGACCGGCGGTGTGACCGCAGGGGCACGAGGTGGACTGAACCGGCTTCACGCTTGCGGCTTGCGGCTTCATGCCGCCGCCGCGCACCGCGCCGCCCAGGCGGCGTCGACCGTTACCACTGAGGTTTCGTGATGGACATTGCTGACCTGATCAGCCCGTTGAGCGTCATTCCCAATCTGCGCGCGACCAGCAAGAAGCAGGCGTTGCAGGAGATGGCGAAGCGGGCGGCCGAACTGACCGGCCTGCACGAGCGCGCCGTCTTCGATGTGCTGCTGGAGCGCGAGCGCCTGGGCACCACCGGGGTCGGCAACGGCATCGCCATCCCGCATGGCAAGCTGCCGAGCCTCGATCGCCTGTACGGCCTGTTCGCCCGCCTGGAGCGGCCGATCAACTTCGAGGCCATCGACGAGCAGCCGGTCGACCTGATTTTCCTGCTGCTGGCCCCCGAGGCCGCCGGCGCCGACCACCTGAAGGCCCTGGCCCGCGTCTCGCGCCTGCTGCGCGACCGCTCGGTCTGCGAGAAGCTGCGCGGCACCGAAAGCGCCGAGGGCCTCTACGCCCTGCTCACCGAATCGCCGGCTAGCCGCGCCGCCTGACGGCGCGCCGCTTTTCTCCCTCTCCCGCCTGCCATATCTCCCCTCTCCCCCCGCACGGCGGGGGGAGAGGGTAGGGTGAGGGGGGTGGCGCCGCCCGGAAGTTGCCGGGCCGCCTTGAATTCCGGCCAAGCCTCTGATTCTGCGTCACCAGAACGGGGGCCGACATGGCAATTCGGCGCGATCGCCGCCAGGGCCAGCCGGGTTACCCGCCGCTCGTGATGCTGAGGGTGCTGCTTCTGCAGAACTGGTACGGCCTGTCGGATCCGGAACTCGAGATCGCGCTGGCCGACCGCCTCAGTTTCCGCCGCTTCTGCGGCCTTTCCCTGCAGGACGAGACGCCGGATAACGCGCCTGAACCACCGACGAGGATAGCGCCTCGGAATGGTCCGCAGCGGCAGTCCTCACGCCCGATATTGTAGGCGACGTTTTGCAAAGCCCTCGGCGGGCGGGAGAGGGGCGGTTACGCCGCCGGGCGCTCGCCGCGCCGGAGACCCGCGTCGCAGCCTCTGGAAAATGGATGCCGGCCTTCACCGGCATGACGGCAGGGTGCCGGCTTTCGCCGGCGTGACGGCAGGCGCCGGCCTTCGCCGGCGTGACGGCAGGCGCCGGCCTTCGCCGGCGTGACGGCGACGCGTCCGGTCACACGCCCAACGGCATCAATGCACGCTGAACGCCTCGAGTTCGTGCTGGCGCACGGCGGCCATCGCCAGTTCGCGGTTCGGCGCTTCGCCGACCTGGGTGCCGTCGGCGGCGTAGATGGCCCATTTCTCCGCGCCGTCGTCGTCGGATGCCGCCTTCTTGACGAAGGCGACGTCCTGCATGCCCCAGAGCGCGAAGTCCCGGCCGCTCATGCCGCGAAGATCGTGCAGTCCGCGTTCGGTCGTATCGGTCATGTCGCACCTCCTTCGACCGTCCGGCCGGCGATCTTCGCCTGTTCCGGAGCGGCGGGATTGCCGGCAGGGGATTCGATCTGGATGGTGCGCACCCGCACCTCGGGGCGCGGACGCGCCAGGTCGATGTGCAACAGCCCGTTGTCGAGCGTCGCCCCCTGTACTTCGATGCCCTCGGCCAGCACGAAGCTGCGTTGGAACTGCCGCGAGGCGATGCCCCGGTGCAGGTAGACGCGCCCGTCGTCGTCCTCGCTCTGACGGCCGCGGATGATCAATTGGTTCTCCTCGACCGAAACCGCCAGGTCCGCCATGGCGAAACCGGCGACGGCCAGGGTGATGCGCAGCCGGTTCTCGCCCAGCTGCTCGATGTTGTACGGCGGATAGCCTTCCGCCGAGGTCTTCGAAACCCGGTCGAGAACCCGCTCGAAATGGTCGAATCCGAGCAGAAGCGGGCTGTTGAAGACGGATAGACGGGTCACTGATGCGTCCTCCTCAGGAGCGAGCAACGGCCATGGGCCCGAAATCGGCGCCCGTAACCGGCGGTCCTTGCGGCACCGCCACCTCGCTATTTTGGATGAGCCGCGGTGTCCGTCAAGTGAGCGGTCGACATGGCAGGCACGCCTTGACTCGCGGTCGCGTCCGATGTAAGTGAATGCTCACTTACTTATGAGGGCACGGAATGCGCCGCAGCAGCGACGAACGCCGGGCCGAGATCGTCGCCACCGTGATGGCGCTCGCCGACGAACTCGGGCCCGACCGACTGACCACCAGCACCATCGCCGAGCGGATCGGCCTGTCGCATGCGGCGGTGTTCCGCCACTTTCCCAGCAAGCAGGCGATCTGGGAGGCGGTGGTCGGCTGGATCGGCGAACGCCTCGACGCGCGCTGGGCGGCGGTCGAGCAGGCGCCGGCGCCCGAGCGCCTGCGCGGGCTGCTGCGCCGGCATCTCGAGCTGGTGCAGGCCAATCCGGCGATTCCGACCATCCTGCTGTCGCGCGAGCTGCACGCCCGCAACGACGTGCTCCGCCGTGGGCTGCGGATGCTGATGATGCGCTTCCACGGCCGCCTGAGCGCGCTGATCGAGCAGGGGCGCGACGAAGGCAGCTTCCGCGCCGATCTCGATCCCGGCCGCGCGGCCTTCCTGATCATCGGCCTCGTCCAGGGCCTGGTGGTGCGCTGGTCGCTGACCGGGCGCGATTTCGATCTCCAGGCCGAACTCGACCCGATGCTCGACATGCTCACGCGCGGCTTCGCCGCTCCGGAGGCTTGAGATGAGAAAGACGCTGACCGTCGCCGCCGTCGCCGTCCTCGGCCTCGCGATCGCCGCGGGCGCCTGGTATCTGCGCAACGAGAAGCCGTTGGCGGTCACGGTCGCCGAACGCGCCGAGGCGGTCCCGGTGCGCGTGTTCGGGCTCGGCACCGTCGAGGCGCGGGTGCTGTCGAAGATCGGATTCCAGGTGCCGGGCACGGTGGTGGCGCTGCGCGCCGATGTCGGCGACCGGGTCGCGGCCGGCACGGTGCTGGGCGAAATCGACGCCCGCGAGCAGCGGGCGCGGCTGCTGATGGCCGACTCCGCCGTCGACCGCGCCGAGGCCGACCTGCGCACCGCCGAGGCGCGGCTGGCCCGCGCCCAGGCGGTGCACGCCCAGGCGGCGCAGACCCACCAGCGCCGTCAGGCCCTGCTGCGCCAGGCCGCGGTGTCGGAGGAGAAGGCCGAGGACGCCGCCGCCGCCCTGGCCGTCGCCGCCGCCGACGTCCGCGTCGGCGCCGGCGAGGTGGCGGTCCGCGAGGCCGCGCTGCGCGACGCCCGGGCGCAACGCGACCTCCAGGCGGTGATCCTCGACCAGCACCGCCTCGCCGCGCCCTACGACGCCCAGATCGTCGAGCGCCATCGCGAGGCCGGCGCCGTGGTCAATCCCGGCGAGCCGGTGTTCACCCTGGTCGATCCCGACAGCATCTGGATCCGCGCCTTCGTCGACGAGGCCGCGGCCGGCGGCCTGGCGCCGGGCCAGCCGGCGGTGGTGCGGCTGCGGTCGCTGCCAGGGCGCGAGTTCGCCGGCCACGTCGCCCGCATCGACCTCGAAAGCGACCGGGTCAGCGAGGAGCGGCGGGTGCATGTCCGCTGCGACGATTGCCCGCCGCAGCTCTATCTCGGCGAGCAGGCCGAGGTGGTGATCGAAACCGGGCGCATCGCCGACGCGGTCCTGGTGCCGCAGACCGCGGTGGCGGAATACGGCGGCGACACCGGCGTCGTCTGGACGCTCGAGGACGGCCGCCTGCGCCGCCGCGAGGTGACCTTCGGCCGCCGCACCCTCGACGGCCGGCTGGAGATCGCGGGCGGCCTGCCGCAAGGCGCCCAGGTCCTCGCCGCGGTGCCCGCGCGGGCGGCGGTCGGCCGGGACGCGGTCGTGGCCGGAGGCGGGGCGCCATGAACCTCGCCCTGCGCGACATCCGCCATCATCTCGGCCGTTTCCTGCTGACCTGCCTGGGGCTCAGCCTGCTGCTCGGCGTCGTGCTGTCGATGATCGGCATCTATCGCGGCCTGGTCGAGGACGCGCTGGCGCTGGTGCGCTCGGCCGACGCCGACGTCTGGGTGGTCGAGGCCGGCACGCTCGGGCCCTTCGCCGAATCCTCGCGCCTGCCCGGCGACATCCGCGAGGCGGTGGCGCGGCTGCAGGGCGTCGAGGCCGCCGGGGCGCTGACCTTCCAGTCGGTCGAGGCATGGCGGCTCAATCACAAGCTGCGGCTCTACGTCGTCGGCTTCGAGCGCGGCCGCCCCGGCGCGCCGGCCGCCATCGCCGCCGGCCGGCCGATCATGCGCCGCCACGAGATCGTCGCCGATGCCCGCTCGGGCCTCGCCCTGGGCGAGCGGCTGCGCATCGGCAGCACCGACTTCGCGGTCGTCGGCCTGACGCGCGGCCAGGTCGCCTCGGGCGGCGATCCGGTGGCCTATATGAGCCTGCAGGACTCGCAGGAGCTGCAGTTCGAGCTGGCGCCGCCGGCGGCGCGGCGCCAGGCGGCGGCCGGCGGCGGCCGCGCCGACACCGACACCGTCAACGCGGTGGTCGCCCGGGTCTCCGACCATGTGCCGCCGCAGGCGGTGGTCGACGCGGTGCGGCGCTGGAAGCACCTCGCCGCGATGACCGAGTCCGGGCAGGAGGAGCTGCTGTTGCGCTCGGTGGTCGACAAGGCGCGGCGCCAGATCGGCCTGTTCACGGTGATCCTGATGTCGGTCTCGGCGGTGGTGATCGCGCTGATCGTCTACACGATGACCATGGACAAGCTGCGCGAGATCGCGACCCTGAAGCTGATCGGCGCCCCCGACCGCACCATCGTCGGGCTGATCGTCCAGCAGGCGCTGGCGATGGGCGGCATCGGCTTCGTCGCCGGCGCCGGCCTGCTGGCGCTGGTCGCCGACGGCTTTCCGCGCCGGGTGCTGCTGCTGCCGGCCGACGCGCTGATGCTCGGCGGCGTGGTGATGGCGGTGTGCCTGCTGGCCAGCGCCATGGGCGTGCGGCTGGCGCTCAAGGTCGATCCGGCGACGGCGCTGGGAGGCTGAGATGACGGCGCTGGTCGAACTCGAAAACGTCTCCAAGCATTTCGGCGACGGCCCGGCGCGGGTCGACGCGTTGCGGTCGGTGTCGCTGTCGGTCGATCCGGGGCAGGTGGTCGGGCTGCTCGGACCCAGCGGCTCGGGCAAGAGCACGCTGCTCAACGTCGTCGGCTGCATCACCGAGCCGTCGGCCGGGGTGATGCGCCTCGAGGGCGAGACCGTCTACGACGGCCGCTGGCGCCGGCGCGATCTGCGGCGGCTGCGGCTCGACAAGGTCGGCTTCATCTTCCAGGCCCACAACCTGCTGCCGTTCCTCGACTGCGTCGAGAACGTCGCCGTGGTGCTGCGCCTGGCCGGCGCCGGCGCCGCCGCCGCCAAGGCGCGGGCCGTCGAGCTGCTCGAATACCTCGACGTCGGCCATCGCCGCCACGCCATGCCGGCCAAGCTGTCGGGCGGCGAGGCGCAGCGCGTCGCCATCGCCCGCGCCCTGGCCAACCGGCCGCGCATCATCCTCGCCGACGAGCCGACGGCGGCCCTCGATTCGCAACGCGCCGCCATCGTCATGGACCTGATGCAGAAGGTGGCGCGCGAGCAGGCGGCGGCGATCCTGGTCGTCACCCACGACGAGAAGGTGTTCGACCGCTTCGACCGCATCTTCCAGCTCCGCGACGGGCGTCTCGACGGGCACGGACAAGAACAGACATTTGCATAAAATTTTATCGAAAGCCGACGGCAAGTCTCGGCCAAGTACAGAATAGTTCATTGTTCGAACTATAGGTGTTAATCCGGCGTTAATACTTTTTTCCAGCCCGCCCAAACCATCGCTTCCTGTGCATGCGGGGCATGCCGTGGCATCCATACGGCAGCGGCAGCGGCCGCGTGCGGAAGCGGCCGAGGTTTTTGGGAGACTGGGGCATGATCGGGCACGGCATCGGGATCGTCGAGGCGGCGCAGGCGCAAATGCGGCTGCCGGCGCATCTGCGCACGGAGCACTGGTACAACGACTGGCAGCACGCCGTCTTCATCATCACCTTCGACCACCTGATGCGCTCGATCCGCCGGCACCGGCCGCAGGTGACGCAGCGGCTGATGGACAAGCTGACGGTCTATCTGTTCGTGCACTTCCTGTGCGAGGAGGAGGGCATGAGCTGGGCGGTGCGCGCCAACATGCTGCGCCCGGACCTGATGCGCCGGCACCAGGACGTCCACGTCAAGGTCCTGAACCACTGGCACGACGCGGTGCAGAAGCCCTACAAGGCCGGCGCCCTCGACGGTCGGGCCCTGGCCGCCAAGGTCCAGGACTTCTACGACCGCGTGCTCGCCCATATCGACGAGATGGACCAGCACACCTACGGCGACCAGTCGCAGCGCGAGGAGGCCGGCCGCCTGGAGGAGGTCGCGCACCTCGCCGAATGCGGCCTGCCGCTGTCGCCGAACATGCCCGGCGCCGTCGCCCTGGTCGGCGCCTGCCATCCCGAGGCCCACCGCCTGCTCGACCACCGCGGCCTGCCGCTGATGTCGACCCAGCGCCTGCGCTCGCTGAGGCTGACGACGCTGGCCGTCGACGCCAGCAGCGATTCGCTGCACGCCCGCCTGACCCGCGCCGCCGGGGTGATCCAGTCCGAAAAGCCGCGGCTGCTGGCGGCGGCGTGATCTAGCCCCGCAGCCCCGCCCGGCGCAGGCAGCGGTCGATCCACTGCCGCGTCAGCTTCTCCTGCACCGCGTTCTGGCCCAGCCGCGCGTGCAGGGCGGCGAAGTCGACGCGGTCGAGCGGCTGGTCCTGGTTGAAGCACGAGAACACGACGCTCCGCTCGCCGGTCGCGGGGTCGACCTGCGGCTGCAGGCACTGGGCGCAGATTTCCTTCATCATGCACTGCATCGGCGAGTTGATCGAGCCGACGGCGACGTGGCCCGGCTTGAAGAACCGCGCCAGCCGGCCGTGGCGGGCCGCGGCGACGGCGGCCATCATGCGGTCGGAGCCGATGGCGATGACCCGGTCGACCTCCGGCAGCGGAATCGGCTGCTCGCCGGCGGCGTAGGCCTCCAGCGCCGCGACGATGTTGCCGGTGAAGGCGCGGTCCTGCGGCCGGCTCGGCGCGAAGGCGTTTCCGGTGTCGTTGCACCACACCACCACGTCGGCCGCCGCCTCGATCTCGGCGGCCTTGAAGCGGTCGCCGGAATGCTTGTATCCCGCGAAGTACAGCACGCGGGAGCCGGCGGCGCGCAGCGCCTGGCCGATCGAGAACAGCACCGCATTTCCCAAACCGCCGCCGGCCAGCAGAACGGTCTCGCCGGACGGGATCTCGGTCGGCGCGCCGGTCGGGCCCATCAGCACCACCGGCTCGCCGGGCTCGAGCAGCGCGCACAGATCCGACGAGCCGCCCATCTCGAGCACGATCAGCGACACCAGCCCGGCGTCGCGGTCGACCCAGGCGCCGGTCAGCGCCACGCCCTCCATCGCCAGGGTGGTGCCGTCGAGCTTCGGCGCCAGGGTCTCGAAGTTCTGCAGCCGGTAGAACTGGCCGGGGCGGAAGGCCCGCGCCGCCGCCGGGGCGCGCACGACGACCTCGACGATGGTCGGCGTCAGCCGCTCGACGGCATGGACCTCGGCGCGCAGCTCGGCGTTCAGCCGCGCGATCAGCGCGGCGCCCGAGGACCCGCGCGGCGGCGCCCTCTCCAGCGCCCGCGCCACGACCGGCCAGCCCTGCTTGGCCGAGGCCATGGCGCTGACGACGTTGCCGGCATAGGACGGGTGCTGGTCGCCGAAGAAGCTGATGGCGCCGTCGGCGCGCAGCAGCACCTGCGGCTCGCGCGGCTTGCTGATCGGCTCGGGCCGCACCGGCCGGCCGGCCTCGTCGACGGCCTGGAAATACTTGCCGTCGAGCGCGAAGCCGTCGAGCTCGCGGGCCAGCACCGTGTTGGGCACGGTGCCGGCGGCGACCAGGATCGAGCGCGCCGGCAGCACATGGTCGGCGTTGTCGCCGGCGGCGCGCACCCGCAGGCCGCAGGCGTGGCCGTGCGCGTCGACCTCGACGGCCAGCGGCGTCAGCGTCTCGGCGAAGCGGATGCCCTCCTGCAGCGCCTTGTCGATCTCCTCGTGATTGCGATAGGCCGGGCTGTCGGTCAGGTGGCGGCGATAGGCGATGGTGGCGCCGCCCCACGAGCGCAGCAGCTCCAGCACCCGCGCCGGCCGGCCCTCGGCGGCGGCGGCGTGCTTCTCGGCGCGAATGGCGCGGGCGTGGGCGAGGAACTCGCCCGCGATCGCCGCCTCCTCGGCGTTCCAGGCGGCGCGCACCGCCGGCTCGCCGCGCTCGGCTGCCAGCGCCTCGTAGCGGCGCAGGAACTTCTCGACCTGGACGGGATAGTAGGCCAGCGCCTCGGTGCAGGTGTCGATGGCGGTCAGGCCGCCGCCGATCACCACCACCGGCAGCCGCAGCTGCAGGTTGGCCACCGTGTCCAGCCGCGCCGCGCCGGTGAGCTGCAGCGCCATCAGGAAGTCCGAGGCCTGGCGCACGCCGCGGGCGAGGCCGCCCGGCAGCTGCACGATGGTCGGCCGGCCGGCGCCCATGCACAGCGCGACGTGGTCGAAGCCCATCGCGAAGGCCTGCTCGGGCGTGATGGTGCCGCCCAGGCGCACGCCGCCGAACATCGCGAAGCCGGCGCGGCGCTCCAGCAGCAGGCGGATGACCTTGAGGAAGTTCTTGTCCCAGCGCACGGTGATGCCGTATTCGGCGACGCCGCCGAAGCCGGCCATCACCCGCTCGTCGAGGCGCTCGTACAGGCTCGCCGCCTCGACCACCGGCGCGAACGCCACCCGCTCGCCGCGCGGCCCGACGCCGGACAGCTCCGGCGGCAGCGGCTCGATCTTCAAGCCGTCGATGGCGACCACCGTGTGGCCGTCGTTGAGCAGGTGGTGGGCCAGGGTGAAGCCGGCGGGGCCGAGCCCGACCACCAGCACCTTGCGGCCGCTGTCGGGGCGCGGCAGCGGCCGGCGCAGGTTCAAAGGGTTCCAGCGCGTCAGCAGCGAATAGACCTCGAACCCCCACGGCAGGTCGAGCACGTCGCGCAGGATGCGGGTCTCGGCCTGGGGGATGTCGACCGGGTCCTTCATCTGGTTCTGGTAGATGCAGGCGGTCATGCAGTCGTTGCAGATGCGGTGGCCGGTGCCGGCGACCATCGGATTGTCGACCACCGCCGCCGCCAGCGCCGCCACAGCGGCGCCCTTGGCCTTGAGCTCGTGCATCTCGGAGATGCGCTCCTCCAGCGGGCAGCCGTGCATGACGACGTGCAGCGGGTTGGTCTGGAAGGCGCCGGTGTCGCGCTCGCGCATGCCCTTCGCGCAGGAATCCTTGCCCTGATGGTGGCACAGGATGCAGTAGTCGACCTCGTCCATCGCCCGGACCAGGTCGGCGCCGGGATCGGTCAGGCCGAAGCCGTCGCGCCGGCGCAGCCGCGCCTCGGGCGCGGCCAGCATCGCCAGGCCGTTCTCGACCACCGCCTCGGTCTCGACCAGGCGCATGGGATCGTTCCTGCCCGGCAGGTCGAACAGCACCCCGGGCCGGCCGGTCGCCACCGCCCAGGCGGCGTAGCGGGCGGCGAGGTCGAGCGCCTCGGCATGGTCCTTCTCGGCCGCCATCCAGCCGGTCACCGCCGCCGCGAAGCGGGCCTCGTCGGGCGGGCCGCCGAGGCGGCGCTCCAGTTCCGCCGCCAGGGCGGCGCCGTCGAAGGCGGCGGCCTGCTCCGGCGGGTAGCGCTTGACGGCCCGGCGCTGGACGAACTTGCGCTTGCAGGTCAGCAGCGGCGCCGTCGCGGCCTGGCGGGCGGCCAGCGCCGCCAGCGCTTCGCCGATTCCGAACAGCGCCGCGACGAAATCGTCGAGATGCGGCCCGAGCGCCACCAGCAGCTCGGCCTCGGCGCGCGGCTCCAGGGCCTCCGGCGCGGCGCGGGCGGCCAGCAGGCGTTCGCGCAAGGCGGCGTCGAGCCGCTCCAGGAACGCGCCGTCCAGCCGCGCCAGCCCGTCACGGGCATAGAGGTCGGGCAGCGAAAGACCGAAGCCGAGGTCGCAGGATTTGACCATGATCATTATCGCCTGTGCCGGGATTGCGCTATCAAGTTGGAGGTGACGCGGTCCGGTCTGGTATTAGAGGAGCCTCCCCGCCGGTTGACCAGCGGGACGAATGGGGGAGGTCGGAAGCCATGGCCGGGATGCGAAGGGGAGAAGAGATGGCATACGCAATCGGGATGCGCGCTTCCGGCGCCGCGTCGTCGCGTGCGGTGGCGGCCTGGCTGCTGACCTGCGCGACCATGGTCTTCGTGATGGTCATTCTCGGCGGCCTGACGCGGCTGACCGATTCCGGCCTGTCGATGATGCACTGGAAGCCGCTGGAGTTCCTGCCGCCGATGAGCGACGAGGAATGGCTGTTCTGGTTCGAGCAGTACAAGACCATTCCCCAGTACAAGAACCTGTTCCCCGACATGACGCTGGCCGGCTTCAAGGGCATCTTCTGGCTGGAGTACATCCACCGCCTGTGGGGGCGCATCATCGGCATCGCCTTTTTCGTGCCGCTGGTGTGGTTCGTGGTGCGCGGCGCCGTCGACAAGCCGCTGGCGCGCAAGCTGTTCGTGCTGTTCGTGCTCGGCGGGCTGCAGGGGGCGCTGGGCTGGTACATGGTCGCCAGCGGCTTCTCGCAGGACGTCGCGGTCAGCCAGTACCGGCTGGCGGCGCACTTCTCCCTGGCGGTCGCGCTCTACGGCGCGCTGCTGTGGTTCGCCTTCGACCTGATGTGGCCGCGCGCCCAGACCCGCTTGCGCCATGCCGAGCGGCTGCGCCGGCGTCATCTGTGGCTGATGGTCTTCGCCTGCGTGACCATCGTCTCCGGCGCCTTCGTCGCCGGCCTCGACGCCGGCATGATCTACAACACCTTCCCGCTGATGGGCGGCAGCCTGGTGCCGCCGGACGTGCTCTACGAGTCGCCCTGGTGGATCAACTTCTTCGATAATATGGCCACGGTACAGTTTACCCATCGGGTGCTGGCAACTACCCTGTTCGTGGCGATCGTGGCCGTGTGGTACGCCGGCCGCGCGATCGAGCTGCCGCCGAGGGCGCGCCTGGCCGCCAATCTGGTGCCGGTGGCGGCGCTGCTGCAGGTCGCGCTCGGCATCTCCACCCTGCTGCTGGTCGTGCCGACCTCGCTGGCCGCGGCGCACCAGGGCGGGGCGCTGGTCCTGTTCACGGTCCTGCTGTGGGTGCTGCATGAGCTCCGCGCCCGCGGCTGACCGCGAGGCGTCGCCGGCGGCGGCGCCATGCTGAGAGGTCTCCAAGGATGCCGAAGCGGGTTCGGTATTTCTCGCTGAGCAGTTACGGCGTCACCCTGGCCGCGGTGGCGGTGCTTGCCCTGATGGTCCGCTCGGCGGACCCCGACGCCGCCCGCCCGGCGCTGCTGGCCGGCGGCGCGCTGTCGCTGCTGTTCCTGGCGCTGTTCCTGCTGATCGGCCGCGCCGATCGGGCGCTGAAGGCGCAGCTCCGCCAGAACCTCCGGCTGACCGCGGCGATCGAGGGGGCGCCCGCCGGCATCGTGCTGCTCGACGCCACCCGCCCCGACCACCCGGTCACCTTCGCCAATCCCTCCTTCACGCGGCTGACCGGCTTCGGGGCCGACGAGGCGATCGGCCACGGCCTCGACCAGGTCTACGGCGAGGCCGCCGCCGCGATCCCGGGGGCGGAGCGCACGATCGAGCTGATGGGCCGGCGCCGCGACGGCGGCGTGCTGTGGGCCGAGATCAGCGTCAGCGCGATCCGCGACGCGGCCGGCAGTCTCGACGCCTGGATGGTGGTGCAGACCGACATCGGCGCGCGCAAGGCCGCCGAGACGGCGCTGGCCGAGAGCGAGCAGCGGCTGCGGCTGATCACCGATTCGGTGCCGGCGCTGATCAGCTATGTCGACCGCGACCTGCGCCACCGCTTCGTCAACCGCCGCTTCGAGGAGTGGTTCGGCCGTCCCGACGAGTGGTTCCTCGGCCGGCCGGTGGTCGAGGTGCTCGGCGCCGAGGTCATGGACCGCGCCCGCCAGGGTTTCGCGGCGGCGCAGGCCGGCAACAACATCAGCCTCGAGGCGACGGTCACCCGGGCCAACGGCGAGCGCCGCGACCTTCGCGTCAGCTACGTGCCCCACCTCGACGCCGCCGGCATCGTGCAGGGCTTCTTCGTGCTCGGCCTCGACATCACCCAGCAGAATCGCTCCGAGCAGGAGCTGCGCCGCGCCCACGAGGAGATGCATGCCGCCGTCGAGCTGCGCACCCGCGAGCTGCGGCACGAGATCGTCGAGCGCCGGCACATGGAGGCGGCGCTGCGCGAGAGCGAGCGGCGCTTTCGCGACGTCGCCGAGGCGGCGTCGGACTGGTTCTGGGAGATGGGGCCGGACCTGCGCTTCACCTATTTCTCGGCCCGCATCCAGGACTTCACCGGACACCCGCCCGAGGTCTTCATCGGCAAGACCCGCCGCGAGCTGGCGCGGCCCGAGGACCTGCCGGCGGTCGAGGCGCATATCCGCGACCTCGAGGCGCGGCGGCCGTTCCGCGACCTGCGCTACCGCATCGTCACCCCCGACGGCGATACGCGCCACCTCAAGGTCAGCGGCAAGCCGATCTTCGACGAGGACGGCCGTTTCCTCGGCTATCGCGGCACCGGCTCCGACATCACCGACCAGGTGGCGATCGAGGCCAAGGCGGCCGAGCTGCAGCGACGGCTCCTGGTCGCCGTCGACAGCATGTCCGACGGCTTCGCGCTGTGGGACTCCCTGGACCGGCTGGTGCTGTGCAACGACGCCCTGCGCCAGTTCTTCCCCGAGATCGCCGACCACCTGGTCCCCGGCCTGTCGTTTTCCCGCTACATCGAGCTGACCTGCGATCCCGCACTCGACGAGGCCAGCCGCAGGGTGTGGATCGCCGACCGGCTGGCGCGCCACGGCGCCGGCGAGCTGATGGAGCGGCAGAAGGCGGACGGCCGCTGGCTGCTGATCGTCGAGCGGCGAACCGCCGACGGCCAGATCGTCGGCACCTACACCGACATCACCGAGCGCAAGCGGCGCGAGGCCGCGCTGCAGGCCAGCGAGCAGCGGTTCCGTCAGCTCATCGACACCGCCGGCAGCGCGATCCTGGTGATCGCCCGCGACCTGCGCATCCTCGAGTTCAACCCGGCCGCCGAGCGCATCTACGGCCGGTCGCGCGACGAAGTGATCGGCCGCAGCTACCTCGACCTGTGCCCGACCGAGCGCGTGCGCGAGGTCGCGATCGGCGACATCGACCGGGTGCTCGCCGGCACGGCGGTGACCGGGCTCGAATCCAGGCTGCACAGTCGCTCGGGCGCCTATCACGACGTGATCTGGAACGCCAACCGGCTGGTCGACGCCGACGGCGACGCCTTCGCGCTGATCGCCGTCGCGCAGGACATCACCGAGCTGAAGCAGGCCGAGCGCGCCCTGCGCGACAGCCAGTCGGGGCTGCGCGACCTGCATCTGATCACGGCGTCGCAGGACATGGCCTTCGACGAGAAGGTCGCGGCGCTGCTCGAACTCGGCTGCGTCCGTTTCGGCATGCCGGCCGGCGCCCTGGTCGGCCTCGTCCCGGACCGCCACCTCGTCGCCGCGCACGCGCGCGGCGACATCGATCCGGCGGACCTGCTCCATGACGAGCTGTGCGGCGGGCGGTTGCTGCGCGACGTCGAGCCGGTCGGCATCGTCCGCGGCGCCGACGACGCCGGGCCGGTCAAGGCGGCGCTGGCGGCGCGCGTCGCGGTCGGCGGCGACGCCTACGGCAAGCTGTGCTTCGTCTCGGACGCCGGCCGCGGTCCCTTCACGGACACCGACCTCGAGATCGTCAAGCTGATGGCGCAGTGGATCGGCGGCGAGCTCGCCCGCATCGCGGTCGAGGACGACCTGCGCGCCGCCAAGGAGCAGGCCGAGCTGGCGAACCGCACCAAGAGCGAGTTCCTCGCCAACATGAGCCACGAGCTGCGCACGCCGCTGAACGCGGTGATCGGCTTCTCCGAGATGATGATGGTCGAGGTGTTCGGGCCGCTCGGCAACCCGCACTACGACGCCTATGCCAAGAGCATCAACGATTCCGGGCGCCACCTGCTGGAGGTGATCAACGACATCCTCGACGTCTCCAAGATCGAGGCCGGGCGTCTGGAGCTGATCGAGGAGGAGGTCTCGGCGCCGCGGCTGGTCGAATCGACCGTGCGGCTGATCCGCGAGCGCGCCGTCTCGGCGGGCCTGGTGCTCGAGGTCCGCGTCCCCGAGGATCTGCCCCTCTTCCGCGCCGATCAGCGTCGGGTCAAGCAGATCCTGCTCAACCTGCTGTCCAACGCGATCAAGTTCACGCCGGTCGGCGGCCGCGTCCGCATCGCCGCCGCGCTCGACGGCGCCGGCGCCCTGGCGATCACCGTCAGCGACACCGGCATCGGCATGGCGCCGGACGACGTCTCCAAGGCGATGGCGGCCTTCGGCCAGATCGACAGCGCGCTGGCGCGCCGGCACGAGGGCACCGGCCTGGGGCTGCCGCTGTCGCGCTCGCTGGCCGAACTGCACGGCGGCAGCATGACGCTGACCAGCGAGCCCGGCCGCGGCACCAGCGTCACGGTGACCTTCCCCGCCGCCCGATTGGTGCCGGAGGAGCCCGAGGCGGTGGTGGCCGAGTAGCCGGCCCGGCCCCGCCGCCCTATATAGTCGGGGGCCGCGTCCGCGCGGCTGCAAGCGTCATCCCCCCGCCCGCACGACAAAGGAGTCCGCATGTCCAGCATCGCCGTCACGGAGGACCTGTTCTTCGCCCGCGCCGGTCTCGACCGCGACCGCGTCGTCGCCCTCGTCGCCGATGCGCTGCACGGTAGCGACGACGGCGAGCTGTTCCTGGAATACCGCCAGTCCGAGAGTCTGGTTCTGGACGACGGCCGCATCCGCAGCGCCAATTTCGACGCCGCCCAGGGCTTCGGCCTGCGCTCGGTCGCCGGCGAGGCCAGCGGCTACGCCCATTCGTCCGAGATCAGCGAGGCGGCGCTCAAGCGGGCCGGCGAGACCGTGCGGGCCGTCCAGCACGGCCATTCCGGGATTCTGGCGGCGGCGCCGCCCGGCACCAACCGCCAGCTCTACACCGACGCCAATCCGCTGGCGCTGGTCCCGTTCGACGCCAAGGTCAAGCTGCTCGAGGACATCGAGGCCTACGCCCGCGCCAAGGACCCGCGCATCCGTCAGGTCACCGCCTCGCTGACCGGCTCGTGGCAGGCGGTGCACATCCTGCGTGCCGACGGCCAGCGCGCCGCCGACATCCGGCCGCTGATCCGCCTCAACGTCACCGTGATGCTGGCCTCGGGCGAGCGGCTGGAGACCGGCAGCCACGGCCTCGGCGGCCGCAACACCTACGACGAGGCGTTCCGGCCCGAGACATGGCGCGGCGCCGTCGACGAGGCGCTGCGCCAGGCCGAGGTCAATCTCGGCTCGATCGCCGCGCCGGCCGGCGAAATGCCGGTCGTGCTGGGGCCCGGCTGGCCCGGCATCCTGCTGCACGAGGCGATCGGCCACGGCCTCGAGGGCGATTTCAACCGCAAGCAGACCTCGGCCTTCGCCGGGCTGATGGGCCAGCAGGTGGCGTCGAAGGGCGTCACCGTGGTCGACGACGGCACCATCGCCGATCGTCGCGGCTCGCTGACCATCGACGACGAGGGCACGCCGTCGAGCTGCACCACCCTGATCGACGACGGCAAGCTGGTCGGCTACATCTTCGACCGCATGAACGCCCGGCTGATGGGCACGCGGCCGACCGGCAACGGCCGCCGCCAGAGCTACGCCCATCCGCCGCTGCCGCGGATGACCAACACCTACATGCTGGCCGGCGACCGCGAGCCCGACGAAATCATCCGCTCGGTCAAGAAGGGCATCTACGCGGCCAATTTCGGCGGCGGCCAGGTCGACATCACCAGCGGCAAGTTCGTGTTCTCGGCCTCCGAGGCCTATCTGATCGAGGACGGCCGCCTCGGCCCGGCGGTCAAGGGGGCGACGCTGATCGGCAACGGACCCGACGCGCTGACGCGGGTGACGATGGTCGGCAACGACCTCGAGCTCGATCCCGGCATCGGCACCTGCGGCAAGGACGGCCAGGGCGTCGCGGTCGGCGTCGGCCAGCCGACGCTGCTGCTGAGCAGCCTGACGGTGGGCGGAACGGCGGTTTAGGGTCGAGGCCGCACCGCGTCCCGTCGGAGCGGCGGCCGGACACCGCGGTGGCGCGCCGACTCGGCGTAAGCGCGATTGCGGCGTGTCCGCCAGCCGCAGTTGTAACTCGAAACCGGGGGCAAAACGCGTATAATGTGCACCAACCCGTTCAATTCGGGATGGAGTGGATGAAGGACGATCTCGTCGACGCCCGCGTCCGGCGGCTCGAGGCCAGCCTGGGACGCCTCGACGGCTCGGCCCCGGCCGCCGAGACCCGCGAGGCGCTGTTCGAGCTGGCCCTGGCCCGCACCAAGCTGGTCCTGTGGTCCCTGGACCGCGACTTCCGGCACACCTGGGTGTTCAACTGCCCGATCGGCGACGAGGCCGCGATCCTCGGCCGCACGCCCGAGCAGGTGCTGGGCGCGGCCGACGCCGCGCTGCTGCGGGAGCTGTCGGCGCGGGTGATGGCGGACGGGACCGGCGCGCGGATATGCTGGCTGCACGCGCCGCCGGACGCCAGCCGCGCCGTCGATCTTTCCATCGAGCCGCTGCACGACCGCGGCGGGGACGTCGCCGGGGTCGTCTGCCGCGCCCTCGACATCGAGGACGAGCGGCGGCGCACCATCGAGCTGCGCCGCGAACGCACCCGCGCCGAGGCCGCGGTCGCCGCCAGCTCGCGCTTCATCGCCACCGTCAGCCACGACCTGCGCCAGCCGCTGCAGGCGGCGCGGCTGTTCCACGACGTGCTGTCCAACAGCCTGACCAGCGAGGTCCAGCGCCGCACCTCGGAGCGGCTGGGCGCCTCGCTGGAGGCCACCGCCAACCTGCTCGGTAACCTGCTCGACCTGTCGCGGCTGGAATGCGGCAGCCTCGAGCCGCAGCCGCGCCCGGTGGTGATCGACGAACTGCTGCGCGAACTCGCCGACGAACACCGCGCCTCGGCGGCGCGCAAGGGGCTGGAGCTGCGGCTGGTGGCGCCGCGGCGCGCCGTCCGCACCGATCCGTTGCTGCTGCGGCGCATCGTCGGCAACCTGCTCGCCAACGCCGTCCGCTACACCCGGAGCGGCCGGGTGCTGCTCGGTTGCCGCCGTGCCGGCGGCGCCATTCGCATCGAGGTCTGGGACACCGGTCCCGGCATCGCCGGCGACGTCGTGCCGCGGCTGTTCGACGCCTTCTATCGCGGCGAGGACAGCGTCGACGGCGGCGCCGGGCTGGGCCTGGCCATCGTCGGGCGCCTGTCGGACCTGCTCGACCACCCGGTCGAGGTGCGCACCACGCCGGGCAAGGGCTCGGTGTTCACGGTCACCGTGCCGCTGGCCGAGTAGGCCGGAATACTGCATATCATGGGGCCGGCGTCCGGGCTTGCGCTCGGGCGCGTTTGCGTCTACCGTAACCACACATCTTCCGCCGTGAAATGTGGAGTTTTTCTCTGTGCTGAGTGGTCGGCGCGTTCTTCTCGTCATCTCGGGCGGCATCGCCGCGTACAAAAGCCTCGATCTCATCCGCCGGCTGCGCGAGCGCGGCTGCGCCGTGCGTTGCGTGCTGACCAAAGGCGGCGCGCAGTTCGTCACGCCGCTGTCGGTGGCGGCGCTGTCCGAGGACAAGGTCTACCAGGACATCTTCTCGCTGACCGACGAGAGCGAGATGGGCCACATCCGGCTGTCGCGCGAGGCCGATCTCGTGCTGGTCGCGCCGGCCAGCGCCGACATCCTCGCCAAGATGGCCGCCGGGCTGGCCGACAACCTCGCCACCACGCTGCTGCTGGCCACCGACAAGCCGGTGATGGCGGCGCCGGCGATGAACCTGCGCATGTGGGAGCACGCGGCGACCCGGGCCAATGTCGAGACCCTGCGCCGGCGCGGCGTGGCCTTCGTCGGCCCGGTCGCCGGCGCGATGGCCTGCGGCGAATGGGGCCTGGGCCGCATGGCCGAGGTCGCCGACATCCTGGCCGCCGTCGAGGCGTTCTTCGGCGCCGGCGGGCCGCTGGCCGGGCGCCGCGCCGTCGTCACCTCGGGGCCGACGCACGAGGCCATCGACCCGGTGCGCTACATCGCCAACCGCTCGTCCGGCAAGCAGGGCCACGCCATCGCCGCCGCCCTGGCGCGGCTCGGCGCCGAGGTCACCCTGGTCACCGGGCCGGTGGACCTGCCCGACCCGGCCGGCCTGCGCACCGTCCATGTCGAGAGCGCCGAGCAGATGCTGGCCGCGTGCCGCGCCGCGCTGCCGGCCGACATCGCCGTCTGCGCCGCCGCCGTCGCCGACTGGCGCGTCGCCGCCCAGGCGGCGCAGAAGCGCAAGAAGGAGGAGGGGGCGCCGCCGCCGGTGCTGGAACTGGTGCCCAATCCCGACATCCTCGCCACCCTGGCCGGCGCCGGCGCCGAGCGGCCGGCGCTGGTGGTCGGCTTCGCCGCCGAGACCGAGAAGGTGGTCGAGCACGCGCTCGCCAAGCGCGCCCGCAAGGGCTGCGACTGGATCGTCGCCAACGACGTCTCGGCCGCGACCGGCACCTTCGGCGGCGATGCGAACACCGTTCACCTGATCACCGACGCCGGCGTCGAGGACTGGCCGCGCGAGTCCAAGCAGGCGGTCGCCGAACGCCTGGCGGCGCGCATCGCCGAACGCCTGGGAGGGGCCGAATGAGCGCCATCGTCGAGGTCGCGGTCCGCCGCCTGCCGCACGCCGCCGACCTGCCGCTGCCGCACTACCAGACCATCCACGCCGCCGGCATGGACCTGCTGGCCGCGGTCGACGCCGACGTCGTGCTGCAACCCGGCGGACGCGCCGTCGTGCCCACCGGCCTCGCCATCGCGCTGCCGGTCGACTGGGAGGCCCAGGTGCGGCCGCGCTCGGGCCTGGCCGCCAAGCACGGCGTCACCGTGCTCAACAGCCCCGGCACCGTCGACGCCGACTATCGCGGCGAGGTCGGCGTCATCCTGATCAATCTCGGCCCCGCGCCGTTCACCGTCAGCCGCGGCATGCGCATCGCCCAGATGGTGGTGTCGCCGGTCGCGCGGGTGCATTGGCGCGAGGTCCACCAACTGCCCGAAACCGGGCGCGGCGCCGGCGGCTTCGGCTCGACCGGCCTGACACAGGGAGAGTGACGACAGATGCTGCGACCGTCGAAGAAGATGCTCTTCGCCATCGAGGCGGTGCTCGACATCGCCTATCACGCCGGCGGCGAGCCGGTGCAGAGCCGCGAGATCACCCGCCGCCAGGGCATCCCGCGGCGCTATCTCGAGCAGACGCTGCAGCAGCTGGTGCGCAGCGGCATCCTGGTCGGCGTGCGCGGCCCGCGCGGCGGCTACCGGCTGGCGCGCGAGCGCCGGCGCATCTCGGTCGGCGAGATCGTCCGCGTCGTGCGCGCCATGGAGACGGCCGAGGATCCGTTCCAGGACGTGCCGGCCTCGGAACTCGGCGGCCAGGTCATCCGTCCGATGTGGAGCGAACTCCAGGAGGAGATCATGACGCGGCTCGACGGCATCACCATCGACGATCTGTGCATGCGCGCCTACAAGAACGGCATCGCCAGCGAGGCGCAACAGAAGCTGGATTTCACGATATGATTTGACAGTGTCGGCAGGGTACCTATCTACTGCCCATAAACGACCAAAATCTTTAGTTCAACATTGTTCACGTGGGGAATTAGCCATGGCCGAGTTCCGCGGGCGCATCTACGACAGCATCGTCGACACGATCGGCGCGACGCCGCTGGTGCGGCTGCCGAAACTGGCGGCGAGCCACGGCTCGAAGGCGGTCATCCTCGGCAAGTGCGAGTTCTTCAACCCGCTGGCCTCGGTCAAGGACCGCATCGGCCTGGCGATGGTCGAGGCCGCCGAGCGCAGCGGCGAACTCAAGCCGGGCGGCGTCATCATCGAGCCGACCTCGGGCAACACCGGCATCGCGCTGGCCTTCGTCTGCGCCGCCAAGGGCTACAAGCTGGTCCTGTGCATGCCCGAGAGCATGTCGATGGAGCGCCGCAAGATGCTGGCGCTGCTCGGCGCCGAACTGGTGCTGACCCCGGCCGCCAAGGGCATGACCGGCGCGGTCAAGAAGGCCGAGGAACTGGTCGCGGCGACCCCCGGCGCGGTGATGCCGCAGCAGTTCGAGAACCCGGCCAATCCCGAGATTCACCGCAAGACCACCGCCGAGGAGATCTGGAACGACACCGACGGCGCGGTCGACGCCGTCGTCTCCGGCGTCGGCACCGGCGGCACGATCAGCGGCATCGGCCAGGTGCTCAAGGAGCGCAAGCCGTCCCTGCGCATGATCGCCGTCGAGCCCGAGGACAGCCCGGTGCTGTCGGGCGGCGCGCCCGGCCCGCACAAGATCCAGGGCATCGGCGCCGGCTTCGTGCCCGGCATCCTCGACCGCAGGATCGTCGACGAGATCCTGCAGATCAGCAACGAGACCGCCTTCGCCATCGCCCGCGAGGCGGCGCAGTCGGAAGGCCTGCCGATCGGCATCTCGTCGGGCGCCGCCCTGGCCGCGGCGCTCGAGGTCGGCCAGCGCGAGGACATGGCCGGCAAGACCATCGTCGTCATCCTGCCGTCCTTCGCCGAACGCTACCTGTCGACGGCGCTGTTCGACGGGCTGTGAACCATTCTACCTCTCCCGCCCGCGGGGGAGGGCCGGGGTGGGGGCCGCGCGCCACCCTCACCATGCCTCTCCCGCAGGCGGGAGAGGGGCAAACCCGACGGAACCAGCCCATGGATTTCACCGAGGACCAGATCCGCCGCTACGCCCGCCACATCATCCTGCCCGAGGTCGGCGGCGTCGGGCAGGCGCGGCTGCTCGAGGCCAAGGTGCTGGTGATCGGCGCCGGCGGGCTCGGCTCGCCGGTGATCCTCTATCTGGCCGCCGCCGGCATCGGCACGATCGGCGTCGTCGACGACGACGAGGTCGACCTGTCGAACCTGCAGCGCCAGATCGTCCACACCACCGGGCGCATCGGCCAGGCCAAGGTCGAGAGCGCGCGGGCCATGGCCGCCGAGGTCAATCCCGACGTCCGCCTGGTGCCGCACCGGCTGCGCCTCGACAAGGACAACGCCGCCGAACTGATCGGGCGATACGACGTCGTCGCCGACGGCTCGGACAACTTCGCCACCCGGTTCCTGGTCAACGACGCCTGCTGGCTGGCCGGCAAGCCGCTGGTCTCGGCGGCGATCCTGCGCTTCGACGGACAGCTCTCGACCTACAGGCACGGCGGGCCGTGCTATCGCTGCCTGTTCCGCGAGCCGCCGCCGCCCGGCCAGATCCCGACCTGCGCCGAGGCCGGCGTGCTCGGCGCTATCGCCGGCACCATGGGCGCCCTGCAGGCCACCGAGGTGCTCAAGGAGGTGCTGGGCATCGGCGATTCGATGTCCGGCCGCCTGCTGATCTACGACGCCCTGGCGACCAGCTTCCGCACGGTCAAGGTGCGCCCCGATCCCGAATGCCCGCTCTGCGGCGCGACTCCGACCATCACCGACCTGTCCGGCCACGGACCGACGGCCAATGCCTGCGGATAAGCAGCCCGAGAAACTGTCGATCGTCGTGTTCTCGGGCGCCTTCGACCGCGTCCACTACGCCCTGGTCATGGCCTCGGCGGCGATCGCCTCGAACACGCCGGTGACGCTGTTCTTCACCATGTGGGCCGGCCGCGCGCTGGAGAAGCCGCTGCCCGACGGCAGCCCGGCCTGGCACCGGCTGCCGGTCTCGGAAGGGCCGGGCACGGCGGCGGCGATGGACGCCGACTTCAAGGCCCGCGGCGTGGCGCAGTTCGAGGAACTGCTCGACGCCTGCGTGCTGCTCGGCGTCAAGTTCATGGTCTGCGAGATGGGCCTGAAGGCCCTGGGCATGGATCCCGACGCCCTGCGCCCGGACGTGCCGGTGACCAAGGGCGGCGTCGTGACCTTCCTGGCCGACGCGTCGAAGGACGGCGCGATGATCTTCGTCTGAGGCGAGCCCGCCGCCCGACGGCGTGATCGCGGTTCGGGCGGCCACGTCCTAGCGCATCCGGCCACCTGCCGCGCCGCCATCGGCCATTGGATGCAGTCCAAGCGTCCGATTGGCCGCAAAGCCGCGGATTTTCTATGATTCGTCCGGAGCTACCCGCGAGGACGAAGATGACCGACAGCTTGCGCAACCGATGCTACACGCTGGTGCGCGGCACGGGCGAGATCGCATCGGGCGTCGCCCACGCACTGCACCAGGCCGGATTCCCGGTGGTGATGCACGACATCGCCACGCCGGTCTCGACGCGGCGGCGGATGGCCTTCACCGACGCGGTGTTCGACGGCGAGGCGGTGCTGGCCGGCCTGACCGCCCGGCGCGCCGATTCGATCGCCGATCTGGGGCCGATGCTGGCGCGGCGCCGGTTCGTGCCCGTGACCGTGGCCCCGTTCGTGCCGCTGCTGGGCGCGCTGCCCTGGGCGGCGATCGTCGACGCCCGCATGCGCAATCTGCCGCGCGCCGAGCCGCAGATTCGGCTGGCGCCGCTGAGCGTCGGCCTCGGCCCCGGCTTCATCGCCGGCGAATCGGTGACGGTGGCGGTCGAGACCGCCTGGGAATCGCTCGGCCGCATCCTCACCCGCGGTGCCACCCTGCCGCCGAGCCGCGAGCCGCAGCAGATCGTCGGCATCGGCCGCCGGCGCTTCCTCTACAGCCCGTTCGCCGGCACCTTCCACAGCCGCTACGAGGTCGGCCACTGGGTCACCGCCGGCGACGTCATCGCCCGCATCGACGAAGCGCCGCTGGCGGCGCCGCTGACCGGCGTGCTGCGCGGCATCACCCGCGACGGCGTGCCGGTGCCGGCCGGCACCAAGGTGATCGAGGTCGACCCGCGCGGCTGGGACGCCGTGTTCTCGGGCATCGCCGAACGGCCGTTCAAGATCGCCGCCGCCGTGCTGACGGTGTTCGAGGCGGTCGACTGGAAACCGCTGATCGCGACGGCGTCGGAGCCGGTGAGCTTCTGACGCCGGCGCGGGTTCCGGCCGCGCCAACGACGAAGGCCCGCGCCGTTGCCGGCGCGGGCCTTCGGGAAACCGTGGCGGCGGCGATCAGGCCGCGTTCTTGCGCTCCAGCGCCTTCTCGATCTGGCGCTTCAGGCGCACCAGCTCGCGGGTGAGCTTGGTGTCGGCGGTGCCGAGCAGGAAGGCGTCGATGCCGCCGTTGTGCTCGATGGTCTTCAGGCCGTTGCACGAGACGCGCATGCGCACGGTGCGGCCCAGCGCGTCCGACAGGACCGAGGTGTCCTGCAGGTTCGGCAGGAAGCGGCGGCGGGTCTTGTTGTTGGCGTGGCTGACGTTGTTGCCGGTCAGAACGCCCTTGCCGGTGATCGCGCAGCGTCGCGCCATGGCCCAATCCTCTTCTTAAATTCGGTTTCCTAGCCTGGAGGCGCGGTTTTTACGGCGCGCGCCCGGCGACGTCAAGGGGAAATGTGGCGGAGCGCCCGATTCAGCCGAACAGCTTGTCGATGTCGTCCTGATTGAACTCGACCTTCGGCGCCGCGTCGCCGCCGCCGAACAGCTTGTCGACCTCGTCCTGGCTGACGCCCGCGCCCTTGCGCTGCGGTCCGTTGAGCAGGGCCTTGTCGGGGTCCTCGTCCTGCTTGTTGAGCTCGACGACGACCTTTTCCAGCTCCTCGCGGCCCCAGGTGCGGATGATCGTGTTGACCCGCTCCTCGATGAACTGCAGCGACTTGACCACCTTGGTGACGCGCTGGCCGGTGAGGTCCTGGAACGAGCACGCCTCGAACACCGCATTGACCTTGTCGGTGATCTTGTCGAGCGTCGCCGCCGCCTCGGGGTCCTTGACCTTGCCCTTCACCTCGGAGACCAGCCCGTCGATCTCCTCCATGTTGGTCATGATGTCGTTGGTGGCTTCCTCGGTCGATTCGACGATCGCGTCGAGCTGATCGGCCATCTTCGCGAAATGGTCGTCGTCGGTCGTGCCCGGACCGATGGCGGCCAGTTCCTTGCGGATGCGCTGGATGTGGCCGAACATGCTCAGAAGCTCGCGCTTGAGCACCTTCACTTCGTTGTTCTGGAGCGTCATTCCCGGGCGATGTCTCAGAGCTCTTCCACCGAAGTCGCAAGCTTATCCGCTTGGGCACTCATTGAGAAGGGTTTTACGGCCCGCCCGGGGAAAGAAACACCCCCAGCAGTTCCTGCGCCGCCGTCGTCGGCGTGCAGGCGCCGTCCCGAACCCGCCGTTCCAGCGCCGGCAGCCGCGCGCGCACCGCCGGATGGGCCCTGAACGCGGCGATCAGCGATTCGCCGACCTCGTTCCACATCCAGGCCTCGGCCTGGCCGGCGCGGCGGGCGGCGATGGCGCCGGCGGCGCCCATGGCGTCGCGGTAGGCCGAGACGGTGTCCCACACCGCGTCGATGCCGAGGCGGGTGCGGGCCGAGGCGCGCAGCACCCGCGGCGACCAGTGCTCCGACGCCGGGCGCAGCAGGTGCAGGGCGCCGGCGTAGTCGCGGGCCGCGCGTTCGGCGGCGGCCGCGAGGTCGCCGTCGGCCTTGTTGACGACGATCAGGTCGGCGAGCTCGACGATGCCCTTCTTGATGCCCTGCAGCTCGTCGCCGCCGCCGGGCACCAGCAGCAGCATGAACATGTCGACCATGTCGGCGACCGCGGTCTCGGACTGGCCGACGCCGACGGTCTCGACGATGACGACGTCGAAGCCGGCCGCCTCGCAGGCCAGCATCGCCTCGCGCGTGCGCCGCGCGACGCCGCCCAGGGTGCCGCCCGACGGCGACGGGCGGATGAAGGCGCGCTCGTCGCGCGACAGCTCCTCCATGCGGGTCTTGTCGCCGAGGATCGAGCCGCCCGAGCGCGGGCTGGACGGATCGACCGCCAACACCGCGACGCGGTGCCCGAGCCCGATGACGTGCAGGCCGAACGCCTCGATGAAGGTCGACTTGCCGACGCCCGGCACGCCGGTGATGCCGAGCCGGATGCCGCGGCCGGAATGCGGCAGCAGATGCGCCAGCAGCGCCTCGGCGGCGGCGCGGTGGTCGGGGCGGGTCGATTCGATCAGCGTGATCGCCCGCGCCAGGGCGCGGCGCTGGCCGGCGACGACGGCTTCGGCGAGTTCTCGGGGATCGTGGCGCACGCTGCCTCTCCTGCTCGGTCCTCGCCGGCTGTTCTAGCCGGCGGCGCCGAACGCGGCAAGCGGGGGGCTTATTCGCGGCCCTCGTTCATCAGCTTCTTCATGGCCAGGGCCACCAGCTTCTGGCGCTCTTCGTCCGAAAGGTCGGCGAGGATCGTCTGCTTGGCCTTGCGCACCTGCATCGCCTGGCGAATCAGTTCGGCGCGTTCGGGCGTCATGACGCCCTTCATCTTGGCCTGCGCCTGGGCGATCGCGGCGTCGCGGCCGGCGGCCGGATTGCCGCGCCGCTTCAGCGCCGCCTGCGCCTTCTTGTCGAGCAGCAGCCCCGCCAGCGCCTTGCCGATGAATCCGAACATCTCCGCCTCCAATCGCCCGCGGGCCAGAATAGCACCCGAGACAGCACCGGGAAAACAACAACGGCCAAGCCCGGCCTGCCGGGGTTTCCCCATAGCCAGCGCCCGGACCTTCGGCTATCTTCCCGGCCATGACCGACCACCGCTCCGCGCCCGGCACCACCCATTTCGGCTTCCGCACCGTCCGCGAGGACGAGAAGGCGGGCCTGGTGCGCGGCGTCTTCGACGACGTCGCGCCGCGCTACGACCTGATGAACGACCTGATGAGCGCCGGCATCCACCGGCTGTGGAAGGACGCGTTCGTCACCTGGCTCAATCCGCGGCCGAGCATGACCCTGCTCGACGTCGGCGGCGGCACCGGCGACATCGCCTTCCGCTTCCGCGAGCGCGGCGGCGGCCCGGTGATCGTCAGCGACATCAACGCCGAGATGCTCAAGGTCGGCCGCGACCGCGCCGTCGACCGCAACATGCTGACCGGGCTCGACTGGGTCTGCGCCGACGCCGAGCGCCTGCCGCTGCCCGACATGAGCGTCGACGCCTACACCATCGCCTTCTGCCTGCGCAACGTCACCCATATCGACGAGGCCATCCGCGAGGCGCGCCGGGTGCTCAAGCCGGGCGGGCGCTTCATGTGCCTGGAGTTCAGCCAGGTCGTGCTGCCGGCCCTGGCCGCCGTCTACGACCAGTACTCGTTCAAGGTGCTGCCGGCGATCGGCGAGATGGTCACCGGCAATCGCGACGCCTACCAGTACCTGGTCGAGAGCATCCGCAAGTTTCCCAACCAGGAGGATCTGGCGCGGCGCATCGAGGCGGCCGGGCTGGACATGGTCAAGGTGCGCAATCTCTCGGGCGGCATCGCCGCCATCCACTCGGCCTGGCGGCTGTAGCCGCGCCCGCGATGATCCGCTTCTTCAAGAACCTCTGGCGGCTGTTCGACATCGGCTGGGTGCTGGCGCGCCACGACGCGCTGTTCCTGCTGGAGCGCATCGAGGTGGTGCGGCCGGTCGTGGTGCTGCTGCGGCTGATCGCCCGCAAGCCGGCCCACGGCCGCGAGCGGCCGGGCCAGCGGCTGGCGCAGGCGCTGGAGGAGCTGGGCCCGACCTTCATCAAGCTGGGCCAGGCGCTGTCGACGCGGCCCGATCTGGTCAGCGAGCCGGTGGCCGCCGACCTGTCGGACCTGCAGGACCGGCTGCCGCCGTTCCCCGGCGCCCAGGCCCGCAAAATCGTCGCCGACGAGCTGGAGCGCCCGCTCGAGGTGTTGTTCGCGTCCTTCGACGAGACGCCGGTGGCGGCGGCGTCGATCGCCCAGGTCCATTTCGCCACCACCAGCGACGGCCGCGAGGTCGCGGTCAAGGTGCTGCGGCCGGGCGTCGAGGATTCGATCGCCCGCGACATCGAGCTGATGTACTGGCTGGCCGAGCTGATGGAGACCGCGCAGCCGGCCTGGCGCCGCCTCAAGCCGGTCGAATCGGTGCGCGCCTTCCACGAATCGGTGACGATGGAGATGGATCTCCGCTTCGAGGCGGCGGCCGCCGCCGAGATGGCCGAGAACTTCGCCGGCGACCCCACCTTCAGCATTCCCGCCATCGACTGGCCGCGCACCGCGCGCCGGGTGCTGACGCTGGAGCGCGTCAGCGGCATCCCGATCGACGAGGTCGAGCGCATCGACGCCGCCGGCATCGACCGCCGCGCCGTGCTCGAGAAGGCCGCCGACGCCTTCTTCAACCAGGTGTTCCGCGACGGCTTCTTCCACGCCGACATGCATCCCGGCAACCTGTTCGTCGACGCGCAAGGCAATCTGGTCGCCGTCGATTTCGGCATCACCGGGCGCATCGACCAGCGCACCCGGCGCTATCTCGGCGAGATGCTGCTGGGTTTCCTGACCGGCGACTACCGCCGCGTCGCCGAGGTGCATTTCGAGGCCGGCTACGTGCCGGCCGACAAGTCGGTCGACCTGTTCACCCAGGCCTGCCGCTCGATTGCCGAGCCGATTCTCGGCCTGCCGCTGCACGAGATCTCGATCGCCCGCCTGCTCGGCCAGCTGTTCCAGGTCACCGAGCAGTTCGCGATGGAGACCCAGCCGCAGCTCCTGCTGCTGCAGAAGAGCATGCTGGTCGCCGAGGGCGTCGGTCGCCGCGTCGAGCCGACGGTCAACATGTGGCAGCTCGCGCGGCCGCTGATCGAGCAGTGGATGATCTCGAACATGGGTCCCGAGGCGCGGGTGCGCGAAGTCGTCACCGACGCCCGCGACATCCTCGAACGCCTGCCGCGGCTGATCGGCCATCTCGAGCAGGCGGCCGGGCTGGTCGCCGATGGCGGCCTGCGGCTGCACCCCGACACCGTCAAGGCGCTGACCAGGCCGCAGCGCAAGGCGATCCCCTCGCACTGGCTGGCCTGGGGGCTGGCGGCGATCCTGGCCCTGATGCTGGCGACCGGCTAGCGCGCCGACGCCGCGCCCGGCGAGCTCACGTCGCCGCGGCCGGGGCATCCCGCGGCGATCAGGCGGCGCGTCCGGCCACCGTACATACCATCAAAGCGGTAACGCCTGGGCAGGTGCTAAGCCTTTGGCGCGGGGCGCATCCCTTCCGTCGGGCTTCATCACCGCGGCGCGCCGGCTCTAGCTTGGGGGCGAGACTGCAGGAAAGGTCCCGCCCATGGCCCGCCTCGTCGTCGGTCCCGGCCAGCCGCACGCCCGGATCGCGGACGCCCTCGCCGCCGCCCGCGACGGCGACGTCGTCGCGGTGATGGCCGGCACCTACGAGAACGACTTCGCCACCGTCGACGCGGCGGTGACCATCGTCGGCGTCGGCGGCGTCGCGCATCTGAAGGCGACGCGGCCGATCCCCAACGGCAAGGCGATCCTGGTCGTCCGCGACGACGTGGTCATCGAGCACCTGGCCTTCTCGGGCGCGCGGGTGCCCGACCGCAACGGCGCCGGCATCCGCCACGAGGCCGGGAACCTGACCGTGAGGCACAGCCTGTTCCGCGACAACGAGAACGGCATCCTCTCGGGCGCCGGGGCCGGCGCCGTCGTCCGCGTCGTCGAGTCGGAATTCGCCGACAACGGCGACGGCAGCGGCTACACCCACGGCATCTACGTCAACCGCGCCGACCGGCTCGAGGTCGTCGACAGCTGGTTCCACGGCACCCGCGTCGGCCACCACATCAAGAGCCGCGCCGCCGAGACGGTGGTGACCGGCAGCCGCCTGGTCGACGGCGACGGCACCGCCTCGTACAGCATCGACCTGCCGAACGGCGGCCGCGGGCTGGTCAGGGGCAACCTCATCGTGCAGGGCAAACGGGCGCAGAACCCGGCCTTGATCGCCTACGGCGCCGAGGGCGGGCTGTGGCCGGACGGCAGCCTGCGGGTCGAGGGCAACACCTTCGCCAACGAGTACTGGGACGCGGTGGCGGTGCTCAACTTCACCGAGACCCCGGCCGTGCTGCGCGACAACGCCTTCTGGCAGGTGCCGCTGCGCGTCTCGGGCGCGCGCGACGACCAGGGCTCGGTGAAGCTGCAGCAGCCGCCGGACTGGACGGCGCCGCCGGCGTGGACGCAGGGCGAACTGCTGCTGCGGGGCGGCGGCGAGACCGAGGCGCTGACTCTGGCGGTGCCGCCGGCGGCCGACCTATTCTGAGCGCACGCGATAGAGCTGGAACATGCCGTCGAGCGGCGGCGGCAGGTCCAGGCGCTCCAGCCACGGCGGCGGCGCGCCGCGTTGCAGCCGGGCATGGAACGAGCGCGGGTCGGGATAGGTGGTGGCGTCGTTGCAGCAGGTGCAGGTGAGCACCAGCTCGATGCCGCGTCGCGCCGCGACGGCGCGCGGCACCGCCGGGTCGTGGGCCGAGAAGAAGGCGTCGGTGTCGCGCAGGCCGGCCTCGTCCATGTAGGGCGAGCCGACGACCCGCAGCGGCGTGCGCCAGATCATCTCGGCGCCGCGGTAGTAGTAGGTCATCAGGATCGGCGAACCGGCGAAGCGCGCCTCCAGCACCGGCGCAAGCTCGTCGAAGGCGGCGCAGACCGGCGAATAGGGGCTGTCCTCGGCCCGCAGCCGCGCCTCGGCCGGCAGCAGCGCCGCCGCGGCGATGGCGTGGCCGCCGAGCCCGAGCACCAGCACCAGCGCCTGCGCCGCGACCCGCGCCAGCAGCGCCCGGCGCCGCCGCGCCGCCTCGAGCAGCCGCAGCAGCGCCAGGGTCCACGGCACCACGGCCAGGAACTGGACGTAGCTGGTCCAGCGGATCTCGTAGAGCGCGATCGGCAGATAGACGGCCAGACCGACCAGCAGCGCCGCCATCAGCCGCGCCTCGGCCTGGCCGCCGCGGCGCAGCCGCCACACGGCGTAGGCGCCGCCGAGCAGGCCGGGCAGCAGGTGGAACACGAACTCGGCCAGCGATTCGCGGTCGTGGGGGAAGATCACCTCGTATTCCGGATTGTCGCGCTGCCAGGCCACGACGATGTCGGCGATCTCGGCATGCGGGCCGGCGAAGAATTTCGGGAACACCGCCAGCATCACCACGCCGGCGGCGGCGGCCGCGCCGGCGGCGGCCAGCAGCCGGGCGCGCGGCGCGTCGAAGCGGCCGCGCCGGTTGCGGTCGGCGGCGACCAGGCCGGTCCACAGCAGCGCCGAGACCGCCGCCAGCAGCCAGTGCACGACCGAGACGCGGGCATACATCGGCTGCAGCCACAACTCGCGTCCGTGCTCGAGGCTCACCACCGCCGTCAGGCCCAGCGCCAGCCCGCCGAGATGGGCCGCGACCTTGGCCAGGTAGTCGTCGCGCCGCCAGATCCACAGCACGATCAGGGCGAGCGGAAAGAACAGCTGCGCCAGCAGCGACTCGACGCTGACCCACAGCGCCAGGCTGCCGAGCAGGCCGGCGGCGAAGGCCATCCGGCGCCCGCCGCGGTCGAGCACCAGCCGCACCAGCAGCGCCAGGCCGAGCACGAACAGCAGGCCCATCAGGCTGTGATGGTCGGGGCGGCCGAACAGGTAGATCCAGTTGGTCTCCGGCTGCGCCAGCATCACCATCACCGCCAGCAGATAGCCGCCGTCGCCGACCAGCGGCCGCAGCGCCAGGGACAGCGCCAGCAGGGTGGCGAGCAGCAGCACCGGGCTGATCACCACGGCCCAGCCGTACAGCGCCGATTCGAAGTCGGTGAACCAGCTTCCGACCCAGGCGCCGGACAGCAGCAGCGCGTCGAACAGCCGCGTCCAGTTGATGTTCTCGCCGTAGGGGGCGTTGCTCAGCGGCAGGTGATGGTCGAACCAGTCGCCGGTGGTCCACAGATGGCGCACCTGGGCGAGGCGCATGTAGGCGTCGGCGTCGATGAGCTGGCCCTGCAGCACCGGGGTGGCGCCGATGGCGACCAGCAGCACCTGCACGAGCAGGGCGATCAGGACGGCGGCGGCGAGCGCGCTGGGACGGTGCATGGCTCGGGTATCGCACGGCGCCCGGCGATTTGGCAACGGCCCCGGCTACGGTTTCGGGAACAGGTCGCAGATCACCTCGCCGGCGGCCGGCTTGCGGTGCTCGGCGGGCTCGTCGTAGACGACCAGCAGCCCCGGCGGCAGGCCGGGCGCGTCGAGCAGGGTCATGCCCTCGGGCTTCTGGGCGCCGCGGTTCCAGGGAAATTCCAGCACCCGCGGCAGCCGCCCGGCCGGCACCAGGTCGTCGCCGTCGCCGGCGGCCGCGCCGCCGTGCCAGCGGTGGACCGCGAACGGGCCCGGCAGGTCCATGGTCGGGCCTGCCATCACCAGCAGGTCGTCGCCGTCGCGGCACAGGTCGCGGATGCCGAGCCCGCCGAGGTCGAGGAAGTGCTTGCGCGGGGGCGCGCCCAGGCGCAGCCGGGCGCCGGCGCCCTCGACGACGCGGATCTCGACCACCACCGCCCAGCCGCGCAGCACCGGGCCGCGCAGGCCGAGCAGCAGCCGGTCGCAGTCGGCGACGAGGCCCTCGACGTCGAGGCCGTTGTCCTTGCCCGGAAGCTTCATGAACGCGCCCAGATGCGCATCGCGCGCCAGCGCCTGGGTCAGCAGGTTGCCGCGCTTGCCGCCGGCCAGCCGCGCGGCGCCGCGCGGCAGCGGCGCGCCGTCTTCGCCGAGCGGAAGCCGCGCCAGCAGGTAGCGGTTGGCGTCGTGCTTCAACGTCGCCAGGCGCGCCGCCGCCTCGGCCGCCGCCATGCCGGGCTTGGGCTTCTTGCGCTTGCGGCTTTGCGAGCCGATCACCCACAGATGGCCGCCGTCGAAGGCCAGCGCCTCGATGTCGGCCTCGCCGTCGGCCTTGCCGGGCAGGTCGAGCAGGTCGGCGAGCGGAAACGGCGCATGCGCCGCGAAGGCGCCGTCGGGCTGCAGGGTCAGGCGTTCGAGCGCCGCCGTCTCGTCGCAGGCCAGCCACAGATGCGGCCCGACGGCGCGCGCCGCCGACAGCCCGTCGCGCACGTCAGCGCCGCGCCGGCGCCAGTGGTCCAGGCGCAGGGTGACCGGGCGCGCGGTCATCCCGGCGCCGGCGCCAGCCAGCCCTTGGCCACCGCCTCGTCGATCATGCCGCGCGCCACCCGCCACAGCGCCGGCGACACCGCGGCGATGCGGTCGCGGTTCATGGCGACCACCTTGTCGGCGGTCACGCCATGCGCCCGCCACGCCTTGCCCTCGGTCAGGTAGTTGTGCATCAGCGGCTGCAGCCGGTCGATCGCGGCGGCGAAGCGCGCCTCGGGCGTCTCGCGGGCCTCGAACTCGTCCCACCAGGCGCGCATCTCGGCGGCCTGGTCGGCGGGCAGCATGCCGAACAGCCGCTCGGCGGCGGCCTGCTCGCGGGCCTCCTTGTCGGCGTGTCCGGCCTCGTCGTAGATGAAGGTGTCGCCGGCGTCGATCTCGACCAGGTCGTGGACCAGCATCATGCGGATCACCTTGCCGAGGTCGACCGGCTGTTCGGCGTGCTCGGCCAGCACCAGCGCCATCGTCGCGATGTGCCAGGAATGCTCGGCGTCGTTCTCGCGCCGCGAGCCGTCCAGCAGCCAGGTCTGGCGCAGGATGTGCTTGAGCTTGTCGATCTCGGCGACGAAGGCCATCTGCCGCGCCAGCCGGGCGCCGGCCTTGCCGGGGGTCAGTGCGTCCATGCTCGTTTCTCGTCGGGTTGCGCTCCCTCCCCCGCTCGCGGGGGAGGGCTGGGGTGGGGGCTGCGCCTCCCTCTCCCGCGGGCGGGAGAGGGTATTCTCAAAGCCCCGCCACCGTCATGCCCTCGACGCGCACATGCGGGCTGTCGACGCCGTAGCGGAAGACGAGGTCGCTGGCCGGGGTCAGGTTCAGGAACATCTCCTTCAGGTTTCCCGCCACCGTCATCTCGCTGACCGGAAAGGCGATCTCGCCGCCCTGGATCCAGAACCCGGCGGCGCCGCGGCTGTAGTCGCCGGTCACCGGGTTGACGCCCTGGCCGAACAGCTCGGTGACGTAGAAGCCGTCGCGGATGTCCTCCATCAGCTCGGCGGCGGTGAGCTCGCCGCGCTCCAGATAGAAGTTGGTGGCGCTGGGGCTGGGCGGCGACGAGGTGCCGCGCGAGGCGTGGCCGGTCGAGGCCAGCCCGAGCTGGCGCGCCGAGCGCAGGTCGAGCAGCCAGGTGGTCAGCACGCCGTCCTCGACGATGTTGCGGCGCATGTTGGCGACGCCCTCGCCGTCGCAGGGCTTCGAGCGCAGGCCGCGGCGGCGGTGCGGGTCGTCGACCACGGTCACGCCCTCGGCGAAGATGCGCTGGCCCAGCTTGTCCTTGAGGAACGAGGTGCCGCGCGCCACCGAGCTGCCGTTGATCGCCCCGGCCAGGCTGCCCATCAGGCCGCGGGCGACGCGGGGGCTGAACACCACCGGCACGCGGCAGGTCTTGACCTTGCGCGCGCCGAGGCGGGCGACCGCGCGGCGGCCGGCGCCGTGGCCGATGTCCTCGGGGCTGCGCATGTCGGAAAGATGGACGGCGGTCGAGAAGTCGTAGTCGCGCTCCATGCCGGTGCGCACGTCGCCGGCCAGCACCGACACCGACAGCGAGGCGCTGGAGGACGAATAGGCGTGGGCGAGGCCGTTGGTCCCGGCCACCGCGACGTCGTAGCGGCCCCAGCCGGCCTCGGCGCCCTCGGAATTGGTGACGCCGTCGACGGCGCGGGCGGCGTCCTCGGCGCGGTGCGCCATCTCGACCAGCGCCTCGGCCGCCGGCTCGGCCGGGTCGCACAGGTCGAGCTCGGGCAGGTCGCGGGCGAGCTGTTCGGGATCGGCGAGGCCGCAATAGGGGTCCTCGGGCACGGTGCGGGCCATCGCCACCGCGCGCTCGACCAACTCGTCCAGCGCCTTCGGCGAGCGGTCGGACGAGGATACCAGCGCCTGGCTCTTGCCGACGAACACGCGCAGGCCGATATCGGCCGATTCCGAGCGTTCGAGCCGTTCCGGCTTGCCCAGCCGGTAGGCCAGCGACATCGAGACGGCATCGACCAGCACGCAGTCGGCGGCGTCGGCGCCGGCGTTGCGGGCGCGGGCGAGCAGGTCGCTCAGCACGTTGAGGGCGGCATCGGCGGCCATTCTTCGGCTCCTTCGTTCCGGTCCAGTCGGTCCATGGGCATGACGATGCGGCCGCCGGGGGTCGGCGGCGCGGGTGATCCTATTTCCAGATAGGGCGGCCCGAGCCGGGAAGCCCGTACTCCGACCATTTGCGCGTCACCTCGTCGACGATGGTCTGATCCATTCGTATCTTTTCGCCCCACTCGCGCCTGGTCTCGGGCGGCAGCTTGTTGGTGGCGTCCATGCCCAGCTTGCCGCCGAGCCCCGATTCGGGCGAGGCGAAGTCCAGGTAGTCGATCGGCGTGTTCTCGACGACCATGATGTCGCGGGCCGGGTCCATGCGGGTCGAGATCGCCCACATCACGTCCTTCCAGTCGCGCGCGTCGATGTCGTCGTCGACCACGATGACGAACTTGGTGTAGACGAACTGGCGCAGGAACGACCACACCCCCATCATGACGCGGCGCGCATGGCCGGGATAGGCCTTGCGGATCGACACCACGGCGATGCGGTACGAGCAACCCTCGGGCGGCAGCCAGAAGTCGACGATCTCGGGGAACTGCTGCTGCAGGAGCGGGATGAACACCTCGTTCAGCGCCTCGCCGAGCACGCTGGGCTCGTCCGGCGGCCGGCCGGTGAAGGTCGACAGGTAGATCGGCCGCTTGCGCATGGTCATCGCCGAGACGGTGAACACCGGGAACGGCTCGACCGAGTTGTAGTAGCCGGTGTGGTCGCCGTAGGGGCCCTCGTCGCCGTAGTCGGTCAGCGAGACGTGGCCCTCGAGCACGATCTCGGCGTTGGCCGGCACCTTCAGCGGCACGGTCAGGCAGTCGGCGAGCTCGACCTTGGCGCCGCGCAGCAGGCCCGCGAACTGGTATTCCGACAAGGTGTCGGGCACCGGCGTCACCGCGGCCAGGATGGTGCCGGGATCGGCGCCGATCACCACGGCGCAGGGCAGCGGCTCCTTCTTCTCGGCGCCCCAGCGGGCGTGGTGCAGGGCGCCGCCGCGATGCTTGAGCCAGCGCATCAGGGTGGTGTTGCGCCCGGTCACCTGCATCCGGTAGATGCCGAGGTTGAAGACGTCGCGGCGGTCGCCGCCGGGGCCCTTGGTCACCACCAGCGGCCAGGTGATCAGCGGCGCCGGCTCGCCCGGCCAGCAGGTCTGCACCGGCAGCATCGACAGGTCGACCTGGTCGCCGCGATAGACCACCTCCTGGCACGGCGCGCCGCCCACCGTCTTCGGCTTCATCGCCATCACGGTGCGCAGCAGCGGCAGCATCTCCATCGCCTCGCGCCAGCCGCCGGGCGGTTCGGGCTGCTTGAGGAAGGCCAGGGTCTCGCCGACCTCGCGCAGTTGCGCCGGGGTGCGGTCCATGCCCCAGGCGACGCGCTCGACGGTGCCGAACAGGTTGACCAGCACCGGCATGTCGTAGCGGCCGCCGTCGGGGCGCACGACGCTCTCGAACAGCACCGCCGGCCCGCCCTCGGCGAGCAGCCGCGTCTGGATCTCGGTCATCTCCAGCGCCGGCGAGACCGGGGCCGAGACCCGCACCAGGCGGTTTTCGCGCTCGAGGCGCTGGATGAAGTCGCGAAGCGAATCGTGGGCCATGGCTCGTGTCGGTGGCGAGAGACGAACACCCATCGAAGAATGGACGGCGCTCCGCGTCAAGCCCGCCAGTGCGGCAAGTGGAAAACGTGGCGCTTTCGGCATAGGCTATCGGGGTGAGCCGAAGGAGAAAACGTGTGATGGATCAGCAGGACGGGCGCTACCGAAAGCTCGTCGAGCTCGGCATCGCCTTGTCGGCCGAACGAAATCACCAGCGTCTGCTCGAGATGCTGCTGCTCGGCGCCAAGGAGATCACCGCCGCCGACGGCGCGACGCTGTACATGATCGATTCCGACGAACGGGTGCTGCGCTTCGAGATCCTGCGCAACGATTCCCTGGGCCTGGCCCAGGGCGGCACCAGCGACAGCGCGCCGAACCTGCCGCCGGTGCCGCTGTACGACGCGAGCGGCGCGCCCAACCACCGCAACGTCGCCGCCCACTGCGCCAACGCCGGCGCCACGATCAACATCGCCGACGCCTACGCCGCCGACGACAAGTTCGACTTCTCCGGGGTCAAGGCCTTCGACGCGCGCACCGGCTATCGCTCGCGGGCGTTCCTGACCGTGCCCTTGAAGGACCACCGCGGCCGCATCTCGGGCGTGCTGCAGCTCATCAATCCGCCGGGCGAGGGCGCGTTTCCGCTCGACGTCGTGCCGGTCGTCGAGGCGCTGGCCTCGCAGGCGGCGGTGGCTTTGGACAACTGGCGCCTGCTGAAGGCGCAAAAGCAGCTCTTCCACGCGTTCGTGCGGGTCATCAGCGCCGCCATCGACGCCAAGTCGGCCTATACCGGCGGCCACTGCCAGCGCGTGCCGGTGCTGACCGAGATGCTGACCCGCGCCGCCACCGAGCAGACGCAAGGCCCGTTCGCCGGCTTCACGCTGACCGACGACGAGTGGTTCGAGCTGCAGGTCGCCGCCTGGCTGCACGACTGCGGCAAGGTGACGACGCCGGAATACGTCGTCGACAAGTCGACCAAGCTGGAGACCATCCACGACCGCATCCACGAGGTGAAGGCCCGCTTCGCCGCGCTGCGCCACGCCGCCGAGCGCGACTTCTGGCGCGCCGTCGCCGAGGGCGGCGACCGCGACGCGCTGCAGGCGCGGCTCGATCGGCGGCTGGCGAAGCTCGACGACGACCGTCGCTTCGTCGAGGAGATCAACCTGGGCGGCGAGTTCATGGCGCCGGACAAGATCGAGCGCCTGGCGGCCGTCGCCGCCGAACGCTGGGTCGACGCCGAAGGCCGGGAACGGCCGCTGCTCGACGACGACGAGGTCGCCAACCTGTCGGTGGCCCGCGGCACCCTGACCGACGCCGAGCGCCAGATCATCAACGACCACATCGTGATGACCATCCGCATGCTCGAACAACTGCCGTTCCCCGAGGATCTGCGCCGCGTCGTCGAATACGCCGGCGGCCACCACGAGAAGATGGACGGCACCGGCTATCCCAACGGCCTGACCCGCGAGCAGATGGCGATTCCGACCCGGGCGATGGCCATCGCCGACATCTTCGAGGCGCTGACCGCCGCCGATCGGCCGTACAAGAAGGCCAAGACGCTGTCCGAGACGATCCGCATCATGTCCTTCATGAAGAAGGACAACCACATCGACCCGGACCTGTTCGACCTGTTCCTGACCTCGGGCGTCTACCGCGACTACGCCGCGCGCTTCCTGGCGCCCGAGCAGATCGACGCGGTCGACGTCGCCGCCTATGTCGGCGCGCCGGCCCCGGCCGGCGGCTGAGCGGCGCCCCGCTCGGGCGCGCTCCGCGACAAGCCGGTGGGCCTCCTCCTCTCCCTCTCCCGCCTGCGGGAGAGGGTCGGTTACGCCTCCCCGCCAATCCGTGATGAACCGTGTTTCAGAGGCTTCGAGGTGGGTCTCCGGCGCCGGGAGTGCTGCCGGCCTTCGCCGGCATGACGGCAACCGGCTCGGGTCCCGCGAACAGCCGTTCCAGCACGTGGTCGAGCAGCCCGGGATCGTCCCACGCCGCCGCCACCGACAGCACCGTGACCCGATCGCGCAGTTCGGTCGGCAGCCGCACGGCGTCCTTGGCGGTGGTCACCGCGATCGCCGACAGCTCGCCGGCGCGGCGCAGGATCGGCTCGATCTCGTCGCGGCGATAGGCGTGATGGTCGGGAAAGGCGAACTCGGCGCGCACGAACGCCCCGAGCGCCCGCAGGGTTTCGAAGAACTTCTCGGGCCGGCCGATGCCGGCGAAGGCGACGGCATCGCGGCCGCGCAGCTCGCGGGCCTCGGGGCCGGCGAGAAGGCGGGCGCGCAGGATCGGCATCGTGCCCGCGAGCGCGGCGACGCCGGCGCGGTCGGCGCCCAGGATGACCAGCGCGTCGGCGCGGGCCAGGCCCTCGGCGATGGGCTCGCGCAAGGGCCCGGCCGGCATGACGCGGCCGTTGCCGAAGCCGTAGCCGCCGTCGGCGACGACCAGGGACAGGTCCTTGTGCAGGGTCGGGTTCTGGTGGCCGTCGTCGAGCACCACCGCCTGGGCGCCGGCGGCGATCGCCGCGCGGGCGCCGGCCGGGCGCCGGCGCGCGATCCAGGTCGGCGCCGCTGCCGCCAGCAGGAGCGGCTCGTCGCCGACGTCGACGGCGGTGTGGCGGGCGGGATCGACCCTGAGCGGCCCCGGCTCGCGGCCGCCGTAGCCGCGGGTGACGACATGCGCCTCGACGCCCCGCTCGCGCAGGCGCCGCACCACGGCCAGGGCGATCGGCGTCTTGCCGGCGCCGCCGGCGACCAGGTTGCCGACGCAGATCACCGGAACCGGCAGCCGCTCGGGGGTGGCGAGGCGGCGCCGCAGCCGGCCGGCGGCGGCATAGGCGGCGCCCAGCGGCGCCAGCGCGGCGGCGCCGAGGCCGTCGCGGCGCCAGAACTCAGGCGCCCGCATGCCCGGCCCCGGCCGATCCGGCCGGCTCGTCCGGCGCCCCGTCCGGCGCCCCGTCCGCCGCGGCGGACGGCCACGGCGCCGGCGGCACCGCCGCATGGCCCATGCGCTGGTCGGCGGCGGCGGTGATGGCGTTCAGCCGGTCCTCGACCTCGGCGCGCAGCGCCTCGATCGCCGCCGGGCTGGCGTCGCGCGGCACCTCGACCGGGCGGCCCCAGACGAACAGGCCCTTGCCGAACGGCAGCGCCAGCGCGAACCGGTCCCAGCTTCCCAGCAGCACCCGCCGCTGCACCGAGAAGGTCGCCGGGATGATCGGCACCCCGGCCATGCGGGCGATGTCGACGACGCCGCCCGAGACGCGCTGGCGCGGTCCGCGCGGGCCGTCGGGGGTGATGCCGATCCACTCGCCCGACTTGAGCTTCTTGAGGATGCCGCGCAGCGCCGCCGTGCCGCCGCGCGTCGTCGAGCCGGCGATGGTCCGGATGCCGAAATGGCTGACGGTGCGGGCGATGAGCTGGCCGTCGCGGTGCTGCGAGATCAGCATGTGCACCGGCTTGTCGGCGCGCCAGCTATAGGGCATCAGCATCAGGCGGCCGTGCCAGAACACGCAGACGAAGGGCAGGCCGGCGTTCCAGTAGCGCTCGGGGATGTCGCCGCCGATCACCTCCCAGCGGCAGGTGCGCCAGACCAGGCGGATGTACTGGGCGCCGAGCCAGCACAGCGCGTCGCGGAAGCGCTGGTTGCGGGTGAGGCGCTTGACCAGGCTCATGCCCGCGCCCCCGACGCCGTCCGCGTCGCCTGCTCGCCCTCGGCGAACTGCAGCGCGTGCAGCCGGGCGTAGACGCCGTCGCGGGCCAGCAGCGCGGCGTGGGTGCCCTGCTCGACGATGCGGCCGCGATCGACGACGCAGATCATGTCGGCGCCGACCACCGTCGACAGCCGGTGCGCCACCACCAGGGTCGTGCGTCCCCGCATCAGGCGCTCCAGCGCCGCCTGGACCAGGCGCTCGGATTCGGTGTCGAGCGCCGAGGTCGCCTCGTCGAGCAGCAGGATCGGCGCGTTCTTGAGCATGGCGCGGGCGATCGACAGCCGCTGGCGCTGGCCGCCCGAGAGCTTGACGCCGTGCTCGCCGACCATGGTGTCGTAGCCCTGGGGCAGGGCGGCGATGAAGTCGTGCGCGGCGGCGTTGCGCGCCGCCTCCTCGATCTCGGCCTCGGAGGCGCCGAAGCGGCCGTAGGCGATGTTGGCGCGCACGGTGTCGTCGAACAGCGTGATCTCCTGGCTGACCAGGGCGACGCTGGCCCGCAGGCTGGCGATCGTCACCGCGCGCACGTCCTGGCCGTCGATGGCGATCCGCCCGGCGCCGACGTCGTAGAAGCGCGGGATCAGGTTCAGCACCGTCGACTTGCCGCCGCCGGACGGCCCGACCAGCGCGACGGTGCGGCCGCCGGGCACGGTCAGGTCGACGCCGTCCAGCGCCATCCGCTCGCCGGTATAGGAGAAGCGCACGCCCTCGAAGGCGATGGCGCCGTCGCCGACCTTCAGCGCCGGCGCGCCGGGGCGGTCCTCGATGGACGGCCTGACGTCGAGCACCGCGAACAGCCGCTGGGCGGCGGCCAGGCCCTCCTGCAGGGCGGCGTTCATGTTGGCGAGCGACTTCAGCGGCTGCGAGGCCATCAGCAGCGCCGCGATGAACGAGAAGAAGGCGCCGGCCGTCGTCTCGCCGGCGATCACCCGGTGGCCGCCGTAGACGATGACGACGCTGATGGCGATGCCGGCCAGCGCCTCCATCAGCGGCGACGACATCGCCCGCGTGCGCACCGCCTTGCAGACCAGGCGGTAGAGCTCCTCGACCACCTGGGCGACCTTGCGCTGCTCGTAAGCCTCCATGCCGTAGCTCTTGACCACGCGCACGCCCTGGAACGACTGGTCGAGCACGGTGGTGAGCTGGCCGACCTGGATCTGCGTGCTGCCGGTGACCTTGCGCATGCGCCGGCCCAGCCGCACCACCGGCAGGATGGCGACCGGGAACAGCAGGAACGCCGCCGAGGCCAGCATCCAGTCCTGGTAGAACATCACCCCGATCAGGAACACGACGCTGAGCAGGTCCTTGCCCAGCCCGGTCAGCGCGTTCGAGACCGCGGCGCGCATCTGGTTGACGTCGTTGGTCAGCCGCGAGATGAGCTGGCCGGTGGCGTTGGCGTGGAAGAACGCCAGGTCCATCCGCATCAGATGGCCGAACAGCCGGTTCTGCATGTCGGCGATGATGCGCTGGCCGACCTGGGCCATCAGCGTCGCCTGGCCGAAGGTCGCCAGCGACTTGACCGCGAAGGTCGCGACCACCGCCAGGCCGATCGGCCACAGCAGGCCGCGGTTCTTGGCGACGAAGACCTCGTTGATGACCGGATCGAGCAGCCAGGCGCTGAGCGCGGTCGTCGCGGCGACCACCGCCATCAGCAGCAGGGCGAAGCCGATGCGCCAGGCGTGCGGCCGCACGCCTTCGGCCAGCAGCCGGCGCACCAGCGTCCAAGTCGATTGATCGAGGGGCAGCTTGCTCAAGACCGTCCGTCCGCCGAGGGTGCCGGACCATATAGCATGTTGCGCCAAGGGGTCCAACGTCGGCGCGCGCCGCCGCCGGCCACGGCCGGCGGCGGCCGAGCGCTCAGCGTTCGGCGAGTTCCTGCGGATCGCCGACCACGACGGCCTTCAGCCGCTCGGGGTCGAGCAGGCGCTTGGCGACGCGCTGGACGTCCGCGACGGTGACCGCGCGGATCAGCTCGTCGCGATTGTCGAGATAGTCGATGCCGAGCCGGTCGAGCTGCACCGAGGCGAGGATGCCGGCGATGCCGCCCGTGCTGGTGAGCTGCAGCGGGAACGAACCGATCAGGTACGTCTTGGCGTTCTCCAGCTCCTCGGCCGTCGGCCCCTGATCGCGCATGCGCCGCCACTCGTCGCGGATCACCCGCAGCGATTCGGCGACGCGGGCGTTCTCGGTCGCCACCGTGCCGCTGAGCAGCGCCGCGTAGTCCAGGGGCTGCAGGTAGGTGTAGACGCCGTAGGCCAGGCCGCGCTTCTCGCGGACCTCCTCCATCAGCCGCGACGAGAAGCCGCCGCCGCCGAGGATGTAGTTCATGACGTAGGCGGCGTACCAGTCCGGGTCCTGGCGGTCGACGCCCTCCTGGCCGAACACCACCACGCTCTGCGGGATGTCGCGGCGCACGACGGAGGTCGTGCCGTCGAGCTTCGGCTCGACCTTCGCCACCTCGAGCGGCGCCGCCTTCTCCGGCAGGGCGCCGAAGGCCTCGTCGAGCAGCGGCGCGAGCTGTTCGGGCGTGATGTCGCCGGCGACGCCGATCACCAGGTTGTCGCGGGCGAAGCGGCTCGCCACGAAGCTCTTCATGTCCGCGATCTCGATCGCCTTGATCGACTCGGGCGTGCCCTGGACCGGCGTGCCGTAGGGGTGGTCGGGGAAGGTCTCGGCCATCCACTTGCGGCCGGCGATGACGTCGGGATCTTCGAGCTGCCGGGCCAGGCTGGCCAGGATCTGGGCGCGGATGCGCGCCACCGGCTCTTCGTCGAAGCGCGGTTGCGTCAGGGCCAGGCGCAGCATGTCGAAGGCCTGCCCGCGGTTCTCGGTCAGCGTCTTGAGCGTGCCCGAGAAGCTGTCGCGGCCGGCGTCGAAGGACAGCTTGATCGCCTTGTCCTCCAGCGCCCTCTGGAACTCGAACGACGGCATCTCGCCGGCGCCCTCGTCGAGCAGGCCCGAGGTCATGTGGGCGGTGCCGGCCTTGCCCGGCGGATCGGCGATGGCGCCGCCGCGGAACAGGAACTGCATGGTCATGACCGGGTTGGTGTGGTCCTCGACCAGCCACGCCTCGACGCCGCCGTCGCTGACGACGCGCTTGATGTCGATGGCGTGGGCGGGCACGACCTGGGCGAACACGGCCAGCGCGGCCGCGACGGCGATTCCGAGCATTCTCATTGGGCGGCCTCCTTGGCGGCGCCGGCGTTCGGGGCGGGGGCCGCGGCGGTGCGCCGCGGTTCGGGCAGCAGCACGCTGGTCACCGACAGCTCCGGCTTCAGCACCAGACCGGCGGCCTCGCGCACCTGTTCGGGGGTCACCGCCGCGATCCGTTCCGGCCACTGCTCGACGTCGGCGATGCTCTGGCCGGTGGTCAGGGCGACGCCGAAGGCGTAGGCGCCGGCCTGCAGCGAGTCGCGGGCGTAGGCGACGTTGGCGCGCAGGCGCTGCTTGGCGCGCTCGATCTCGGCGGCGTCGACGTCGCCGGCGGCGATCGCCTTCAGCTCTTCGCGCACCGCCTGCTCGAGCTTGTCCATCTCGACCCCGGGCCGCGGCGAGGCATAGATGCCGAAGGTGCCCAGGTCGAGCGCCTGCGGGCTGTAATAGGCGCCGGCGGCGGCGGCGATCTTCTGCTCGACGACCAGATTGCGGTACAGCCGGCTGGTGGAGCTGCCGCCGATCACCTCGGCCAGGACCTCCAGCGGGTAGGCGTGCTTGGACTCGCCGGCGTTGTAGCTCGGCGCCAGGTAGCGCTGGCTCCAGCTCGGCTGGCCGACGTCGGGATGGCGCAGCTCGACGCGGCGCTGGCTCACCGGCGGCGGCTCCTGCGGCCGCAGGCGCTTGGGCACGTCGCGCGGCTCGACCTTGCCGTAGTGCTTCTCGGCCAAGGGCTTGAGCTGCTCGGCCGTGATGTCGCCGGCGACGATCAGGATCGCGTTGTTGGGCGCGTAGTACTTGTTGTAGAAGTCCTGCGCGTCGCCGTGGTCCAGCCTGGCGATCTCGGACGCCCAGCCGATCACCGGATTGCGGTAGGGATGGTTCAGGAACAGCACCGCCTCGGCGCGCTCGGCGAGCAGCGCCGACGGGTCGTTGTCGGTGCGCGAGCGGCGCTCCTCCAACACGACGTCGCGCTCGGTGCGGACCTCCTGGGGGACCAGCCGCAGGTCGGCCATGCGGTCGGCCTCCATCTTCATCACCGTCTCCAGGTGCTCCTTGGCGACGTTCTGGAAATAGGCCGTGTAGTCCGAGCTGGTGAAGGCGTTGTCGCGGCCGCCGAGGCGGGCGACGGTCTTCGAGAACTCGCCCGGCGCGAGCTCGTCGGTGCCCTTGAACATCATGTGTTCGAGCAGATGCGCGATGCCGGTCTTGCCCGGCGGCTCGTCGGCCGAGCCGACCCGGTACCACACCATGTGGCTGACCACCGGCACGGCGTGGTTCGGGATCACCACGACCTGCATGCCGTTGGACAGCACGAAGGATTCGGGATTGAAGACCTGGGCGGTCGCCGGCGCGGCGGCCAGCAACGGGGCCGCCAGCAGGGCCGCGGCGACTCGGCGGGCGAAGGCATTCATGGCTGGGTTCTCCTCATGCGGCTGGCCCGGATATGGTGAGAACCCGCCGGCCCGGCAACGCGCGCCACGGCCGCAGCGGATTAAACCTTGGTCATGAACGCGGCGGCCGCCGCTCCCCCCGGGACGACGGGGCCCGGAACGGGCCTCAGAACAGCCCTTCCAGGATGCCGCGCTTGCGACGCTTGATCATCGGCGTCTCGCCCTCGTCGACCGGCAGGTTGAGCGCCTGGTTGCCGCGCAGCCGCTTGGCCTCCTTCTCGGCGTCGATGATCGTGCCGGTCGGATCCGGGTCGCGCCAGAACACCAGCCGGTCGGTCAGCGTGCGGTCGGCTTCGGCCAGGGCGGCGGTCTCGCGGTTGACGACGCTGCGGATCTCGGGCATCGCCCGCTCGGCGCCGGCCTTCTGCAGCAGCGTCAGCTCGCCCTCGCTGCGGCCGGCGACCACCAGCTCGCGCGAGCCGGTCAGGATGCCGCGGGCCTGGGCGCGGGTCGTTCCTTCCTGAGGACGGACGGAACCGGGCTCCGGCGGACGCAGCTGGAAGTTCGGCGGCACCGAAAGCGGCGCCCGCGACACCACCGCGAACTCGTCGGGCGGCGTCTTCTCCCAGCCGATGGCCTTCCTCGTCTCGCCGCAGCCGGCGAGGGTCAGGGAAACCAGGGCAACGACACAGGCGGTGCGAATCGACATGGCCATTCGATCTGTTCGGAAGGTCATGGCGTATTCTTATGCGAGTTGCGTGTTGTGGTCAATTACGCTGCTCATTTCAACATCTTAGCCTTTTCGGAGTCGATCGCTGCGCCGGATTTGCGCCGTGCCGTCAGCTTCTCCATGGCAGCCCGCACCTCGGCATCGTCGACGTGCGCGTAGCGCATAGTAGTCCGGATGTTCCGATGTCCAAGGACTTTTTGCACCAGGCTTCCGGTCTGCTTCGGCGGCCCGGTGCCCGGAGCGCGACGCTCTTCCGCTCCGAACCTCCTGGACGGGCCGGCACGAGCCCGGCATCGGATTCCGTGCCCGCGTTTGAACATGCAGCCGCAGCTATGGTATCAACCGCTACCGCTATCCTCTGAGATCAGAGCCGGGAAACGAAGACAACTCGGGAGCAGCCATCCGAATGGTCAAATCGTCCATGCATCGCAACGTGCCTGCCGGCGCTTCAGAAAAGGGCGAGGGGTCCGAGCGACGGAAGCGGATGACGAAGGACGAACGTGCCGCCTTCATCGTCAACGAGGCGGTCATCTTCTTTGCCGAGCACGGCTTCAAGGGCACGACCCGGGAGCTCGCCAATCGGATCGGCATGAAGCAGCCGCTTCTCTACCGCTATTTCCCGAGCAAGGAGAGCCTGGTCGACCGCGTCTACGACGAGGTCTATCTGCGGCGGTGGCGGCCGGAGTGGGATCATCTGATAACCGACCGCTCGCGCCCGCTGAGCGACCGGCTGCGCCAGTTCTACAAGGAATACGCGCGCGCCGTCTACGACTACGTCTGGGTCCGCATCTTCATCTATTCCGGCCTGAAGGGCGTCGACATCAACGACCGCTACCTGGCGATCGTCAGAACCCGGGTTCTCGAACCGGTCTGCCGCGAATTGCGCCACGAGAACGGCCTGCCCGGCGTTTCAGAGGTTCCGATCAGCGACGAGGAACTGGAACTGGCCTGGGGCCTGCACGGGGGCTTCTTCTACCGGGCGATCCGGCGATTCGTCTACAACATGGAAAGCACCATTCTCACCGACGACGCCATCGAGAACGACGTGCGCGTCTTCCTGGCCGGCGTTCCCGGGATTCATCGGCAAGTCCTGGCGAAGACGGCCAAGCCTTGCCGATGATGCGCGGGGCCCGCCCCGGAGCGCGGGGCGGCGCGGTGCGTCAGGGTTCCTGCACCCAGAGGCCCTGAACGGTGCGCTCCTGGACCATGTCGGCCGTCGCGGCGACATAGTCCTTGAAATGGGCGCTTTCGCGGTGCCGGGTCAGGGCGTCCTGGTCGGTGTAGATTTCGAAGAAGTGGTAGCGGTCCGGATCGCTGTCCGACACCAGCACGTGGAAGGCGTGGTTGTCCTTGTCCTCGCGCCGCGTGATCTCGGCGTTGCGCATGATGTGCGGCCGGAACGCCTCGCCCATGCCGGGCTTGAGCTGCATGGTGACGAAGATCGCGTATTTCTGGCTCATCCTGGCTTCCCTCCCCCTCAGGCCACGTCGTGGCCGGCAAGTTTCTCCAATGCGCGGACCATCGCCGAATGGTCCCAGCCGGCGCCGCCGGCCGCCTTGCAGGCGGAAAACAGCTCCTGCGCGGTGGCGGTGTTGGGCAGGCTTACGCCCAGTTCGCGGGCCGACTGCAGCGCCAGGTTGAGGTCCTTCTGGTGCAGCTCGATGCGGAAGCCGGGATCGAAGGTGCGCTTGATCATGCGTTCGCCGTGCACCTCGAGGATCTTCGACGAGGCGAAGCCGCCCATCAGCGCCTGGCGCACCTTGGCCGGGTCGGCGCCGGCCTTCGAGGCGAACACCAGCGCCTCGGCCACCGCCTCGATGGTCAGGGCGACGATGATCTGGTTGGCGACCTTGCAGGTCTGCCCGGCGCCGTTCTCGGCGCCGACCAGGGTGATGTTCCTGCCCATCAGCTGGAACAGCGGCAGGGCGCGCTCGAACGCGTCCTCGGGGCCGCCGACCATGATGGTCAGCGCCGCGTTCCTGGCGCCGACCTCGCCGCCCGAGACCGGGGCGTCGAGATACTGGCAGCCCTTCTCGCCGATGCGGGCGGCGAAGTCCTTGGTCGCGGTCGGCGAGATCGAGCTCATGTCGATCACCAGCTGGCCCGGACTCAGGCCCTCGGCGACGCCGCCGGGGGCGAACAGCACGCGCTCGACGTCCGGGGTGTCGGGCACCATGACGATGACCACCTCCGCCCGCCGCGCCACCGCGGCGGCGCCGTCGCAGACCACCGCGCCGCCGTCCACCAGCTCGGCCGGCGGCGACGAGCGGTGCCGCGACAGGAACAGCTCGTGCCCGCCCTTCTGCAGGTGGCCGGCCATGGGCCGGCCCATGATGCCGGTGCCGATGAATCCGATCCTCATCTCAGTGGTCCTTGCCGGCCTTGAAGTGGAACAGAGCGCCTTCCTTCATGCCCGACGGCCAGCGCGTGGTGACGGTCTTGAGCTTGGTGTAGAAGCGCACGCCCTCCATTCCGTGGATGTGGTGGTCGCCGAACAGCGAGCGCTTCCAGCCGCCGAAGCTGTGATAGGCGACCGGCACCGGGATCGGCACGTTGACGCCGACCATGCCGACCTGGACCCGGGCGGTGAAGTCGCGCGCGGCGTCGCCGTCGCGGGTGAAGATCGCGGTGCCGTTGCCGTATTCGTGCTCGCTGACCAGCTCCAGCGCCGTTTCGTAGTCGCGCGCGCGGACCACCGACAGCACGGGGCCGAAGATCTCGTCGGTGTAGATGCGCATGCCTGGCCGGACCCGGTCGAACAGGGTGCCGCCGAGGAAAAACCCGTCCTCGTGGCCGGGGACCACCAGGCCGCGGCCGTCGACCACCAGTTCGGCGCCCTCCTCGAGGCCGATGCCGATGTAGCGCTCGATGCGCTCCTTGGCTTCGCGGGTGACCACCGGCCCCATCTCGACGTCGGGATCGCCGTACGGGCCGACCTTCAGTTCCTTGATGCGCGGCACCAGGCGGCGCACCAGCTCGTCGGCGGTTTCATCGCCGACCGCCACCGCCACCGAGATCGCCATGCAGCGCTCGCCGGCCGAGCCGTAGGCGGCGCCCATCAGGGCGTCGACGGCGCGATCCATGTCGGCATCGGGCATCACCACCATGTGGTTCTTGGCGCCGCACAGCGCCTGCACGCGCTTGCCGTGCCGGCAGCCCTCGGCATAGATGTAGGCGCCGACCGCGGTCGAGCCCACGAAGCTGACCGCCTTCACGTCGGGATTGGCCAGCAGTTCGTCGACGGCCTCCTTGCCGCCGTTGACCATGTTCAGCACGCCGGCCGGCAGCCCCGCTTCGTGCAGCAGCTCGACCATGCGCAGGGTCGAGCTGGGATCGCGCTCCGACGGCTTCAGGACGAAGGTGTTGCCGCAGGCCAGCGCCACCGGGAACATCCACATCGGCACCATGACCGGAAAGTTGAACGGCGTGATGCCGGCGACGACGCCCAGCGGCTGGCGCAGCGAGTGGCTGTCGACCGCCGAGGCGACCGAATCCGAGAACTCGCCTTTCTGCAGGTGCGGGATGCCGCAGGCGAACTCGACGACCTCGATGCCGCGGGCCAGCTCGCCCTTGGCGTCGCTCAAGGTCTTGCCGTGTTCGCGCGACAGCAGCACGGCGATCTCGTCCTGATTGGCCAGGAGCAGTTCGCGGAACCGGAACAGCACCTGGGCCCGGCGCGCCGGCGGCGTCGCCGCCCAGGCGGGAAAGGCGGCAGCGGCCGAGCGCACCGCCGCCCGCACCTCGTCGGCGCTGGCCAGCGGCACCTGGGCATGCACGGCGCCGGTGGCGGGATTGAAGACGTCCTGCATGCGGCCGGAGGTGCCGGGCACCCGGGCGCCGTCGATGAAATGGCTCAATTGTTCGGTCATGGGGGTTCTCCGCGTTTTCGTCAGCCGGCCAGGGCGACCGCGACGGCCACTGCGATGCAGGACACGGCGGCGTTGGCCAGGGCGCATTTCATCCAGTCGGGCAGGCCTGCCGCGGCGGCGGCCGGGACCGGCGCGGCGGGCCGCGACGCCTCCGGCGCCTGGGCGGCGGCGGCCGGCGGCTCGGCCTCGGCGGCCGGCGTGCCGCCGCCCAGGCGTTCGGCGAACTTGCCGAAGAAGTCGTCGGCCATTTTCTTGGCGACGCCCTGGATGACGCGCGAGCCGACGGCAGCCAGCTTGCCGCCGAGGTCGGCCTGGGCCTCGTAGGTCAGCAGGGTCCCGCCCTCGGCGTCGGCGAGGGCGACGCGGGCGCCGCCCTTGGCGAAGCCGACGGCGCCGCCCTGGCCGGAGCCGGAAATGGTGTAGCCGTTGGGCGGATCGATCTCGGACAGCACGACCCGGCCCTTGAGCCGGGCGCGCACGGCGCCGAGCTTGGCGGTGACCGTGGCCTCGAAGGTGTCGTCCGAGACCTTGTTCATCTCCTCGCACCCGCTCAGGCAGGCCTTCAGCACCTCGGGGTCGTTCAGCGCCTCCCAGACCGTCTGGCGCGGCGCCGGAATCAGGTACTGCCCGACAAATTGCGGGGTCGCCGGAGCTTTTTTGGCGGCGGTAATCTCCAAGGATTCCTCCTCACACCGAGCAATAGCGCTCTTGAATTTCCTGGTCTGCCAGCAGCGTCGCTGCCGGCGCTTCGTGCACGATCAGGCCCTGGTCCATGATGTAGGCCCGGTCGGCGATGCTCAGCGAGCGCTCCACGTTCTGCTCGACCAGCAGGATCGTGGTGCCGTCGGCCTTCAGCCGCGCGAACAACTCGAACATCTCGTCGACGAGGATCGGCATGATGCCTTCCGAAGGCTCGTCGAGCATGATCAGCTTGGGGTTCGAGGCGGTGGCGCGGGCGATGGCGAGCATCTGCTGCTCGCCGCCCGACATCGTCTCGGCGACCTGGTCCAGGCGTTCCTTGAGCCGTGGAAAGGTCTCGGCGATGCGGTCGATGACCTCGGACTCGCGCCCCCGCAGCCGCGACGCGGTCAGGCCCAGGCGCAGGTTCTCGCGCACGGTCAGTCCGGGGACGATGCGCCTGTCCTCGGGCACGTAGCCGAGGCCGTGGCGGAACCGGGTGTGGGTCGGCTCGTCGACGATGTCGCGGCCGTCGAACAGCACGCGCCCGCGCCGTTTGGAGACCAGGCCCATGATGGTGCGCAGGGTGGTCGTCTTGCCGGCGCCGTTGCGGCCGACGATGCACACGATCTCGCCCTTCTCCACCCGCAGCGAAACGCCCTGGATGATGTGGCTGTGGCCGTACCAGGCGTGCAGATCCTGCAGTTCCAGCATCAGTGGTCTCCCCGTCCCAGATAGACGCGGCGCACCTCGTCGTTGGCGCGGATCTCGTCGGGGGTGCCCTCGGCGAGGAACGTGCCGTGGTGCAGCACGATCAGGCGGTCGGCGATGCCCATCACCAGCTTCATCTTGTGCTCCACCAGGATCACGGTGCGCTCCTCGGCGAGTCGGGTGATCAGGCCCATCATGACCATCGTCTCCTCGGGACTCATGCCGGCCGTCGGCTCGTCGAGCAGCAGCAGCTTCGGGTTGCAGGCCAGGGCCAGCGCGATCTCGAGCGCCCGCTGCTCGCCGTGGGCCAGGTTGCCGGCGCGGCGGAGATGGTGGCGGTGCAGACCCACCGCTTCCAGCAGTTCGGCCGCCCGCTCCTCCATGCGCACCAGCTTCGATCGCGGCGTCCACATATTGTAGCGGCAGGTCAGCGCCTGAATGGCGATGCGCACGTTCTCCAGCGCCGTCAGCTCGGGGAAGACGTTGGTGATCTGGAACGACTTGGCGATCCCGAGCCGGGCGAACTGGTGCTGCGGCGTGCCGGTGATGTTCTCGCCGCGATAGAACAGCCGTCCCTCGGTTGGCGGGAAGGCTCCGGACAGCACGTTGAACAACGTGCTCTTGCCGGCGCCGTTGGGGCCGATGATGGCGGTCAGCCGGCCCTCGGGGAAGGAGACGCTGACGTCGGACAGCGCCGTGAAGCCGCCGAAGCGCACGGTCGCGCGCTCGAGCCGCAGAACCTCCTGGTTTCGTGTGTCGATGCGGGTCATCGCGACAGCCAGTGCTGGATCGATCCCCAGATGCCTTTGGGGAAGAACAGGACGAAGACCATGAAGACGATGCCCAGCACCAACTGCCAGTGCGCCGTCATCGTGGTGATGATGTCCTCGAGCAGCAGGAAGGCGACGGCGCCGACGAAGGGGCCGAAGAAGGTGCCCATCCCGCCCAGCAGCGACATCATCACCGCCTGGCCCGAGAGGTGGTAGTGCAGCGACTCGATCGGGACGATCGACAGGTGCAGCGCGTTGAGCGCGCCGGCCAGGCCGCAGAACAGCCCCGAGAGCACGAACGCCAGCCAGCGCGTGAACTGGACGTTGTACCCGCAGGCGCGCGCCCGGTTCTCGTTCTCCCGGACGGCCTCCAGCACTGCGCCGAACGGCGAGGCCAGAATGCGCGAGAACAGGAAGATGGCCACTGCGACGAAGGCGTAGACGAAGTAGTACTTCGCGGTCGGGTCGTGCAGGCTGAAGGCGACCACCCCGAGGTCGATCTCGCCGACGCTGACGCCGGTGAGGCCGTCCTCGCCGCCGGACCATTCGTCGAGCTGGTAGATCAGGTAGTAGACGCACTGGGCCAGGGCCAGCGTCACCATCGCGAAGTAGATGCCGCGCGAACGGACCGCCAGCGCTCCCATGACCACCGCCGTCAGCCCGGCCATGACGATCCCGAGCAGAATCGCCGGCAGCCACGGAACGCCGAAATGGACGATGGCGATGCCCGTGGCGTAGGAGCCGACCCCGAAGAAGGCGGCGTGACCGAAGGACAGCACGCCCATGTAGCCGAACACCAGGTTGAACCCCAGCGCGAACAGGCCGTAGATCAGGATGTTGACCGCCAGCGCCTCGTAGGGCATGAGGAACGGGAACAGCAGCAGGATCAGCAGCGCCGACGCCACCCGGTGGCGGGCCACCGACGTCACCATGCCGGCGAGACGGCGCCCGGAGACCTGCAGCGTCCCGGAATACATCGGAATCTCGCTCATCCCAGCAATCCCTTCTTGCCAAACAGGCCCTGCGGGCGCACCAGCAGCACCACGGCCATCAGCGCGAACATCGCCAGATCGGACAGGTCGGGCCAGAACAGGCCGGTCATCGCCACGACGACGCCGACCAGCAGGCCGGCGACGACCGCCCCGGCCAGCGAGCCCATGCCGCCGACCACGGTGACGACGAAGGCCTCGACCAGCACGGTGGTGCCCATGTCGGGAATGACGCTGCGCATGGGCGCCGACAGCACCCCGGCGAGACCGGCGACGCCGGTGCCGATGCCGAAGACCAGCAGCCACACCTTCGAGATGTCGATGCCCAGCACGCGCACGATCTCGGGGTCGCGGGCGCCGGCGCGGATCACCAGTCCGTAGGAGGTCTTCTCGATGAACAGCCACAGCCCGATGATCAGAACCGCGGTGATGCCGATCAGGAACAGCCGGTAGATCGGGAAATAGCCGAAACCGAGATACGCGGCGCCCTGCAGCGCCTCGGGCGTGTCGAAGGGCATGCCTTCGAGCCCGAACAGGATCCGCACCACCTCGACCATCGCGAGGCCGAGGCCGAAGGTCAGCAGCAGCGGATAGTCGATGCCGCGGCCGTAGAGCGGCCGGACGAGGAAGCGCTCGACGCTGATGCCGATCGCGCCCACCGCCAGCGGCACCACGGCGAGCGCCAGCCAGAAGTTGCCGGTCAGGCCGACGACGAACACGCCGACATAGGCGCCGACCATGTAGAAGGCGCCGTGGGCGAAATTCACCACCGTCAGCAGCCCGAATATCAGCGACAGCCCCACGGCCAGCAACACGAAGACCGAGCCCAGGGCCAGTCCCGTGAAAAGCTGCAGCGCGAGCAGGTCAAGGCTCAGCATGGAGCACTCCATCCCACCGAGTCAGGAAAGGGTGCCGGCCCCGCGGCTCGCGGGGCCGGCAGATCCGGATCACGAGAAGCCGAGTTCGGCGCACGAGCGCATCGCTTCCTCGGTGGGCTGATCGATGTGGACGATGTCGAAGAAGTCGTACTCGTTCGCCATCTTGGCGGCCGGCTTCGACTCGATGATGTAGACCGACTGGATCGACTGGTGGTCGCACTTGCGGAAATACTGCTCGCCCTTGTACTTGTCGTACTTCAGCCCTTCCAGCGCGGCGATGACCCGGTCGGGATCGGTGGTTCCCGCCGCCTTGACCGCCTCGAGGATCACGCCGACGCCGGAATAGCCGTAGGCGCCGTAGTCCGACGGCGGCGCGCCGTTGTTCGCGGCGCGGTAGGCGTCGCTGAAGCGCTTGGCCGAAGGAACGTCCTTCTCGATGCCCCAGAAGAAGTTCGTGGCCCCGACGACGCCTTCGTAGGCTTCGGCGCCGCCGGCCTTGCGCTGATTGTACAGCAGGGCCGGAGCCAGCATCATCATGTCGTTCTTCAGGCCGAAATTGGTGGCCTGCTTCAGCGAGTTCATCTGGTCGTAGCCGAAGTTGCACAGACACAGGATGTCGGGCTTGGCGGCCTGGATCTGCGGCAGGAAGGTCGAGAAGTCCTTGGTCGCCAGCGGATGCTTGACCTCCGCGACCGTCTCCATGCCGTAGGGCGCGCCGGCGCGCTTGAACCCGCGCGCCATCTCGTGGCCATAGGCGTAGTCGGCGATCAGGTACGCGACCCGCTTGTTCTTGTGGTTCGGGAACATGTAGCGCCCGACCGCGCCCGCGGTCATGTGCGGGTTCATGGCCTCGTGGAAGGTGTACTTGGAGAAGTGCTCCGCCTCGTTGATGGCGTCGGACTGGGAGATCGAGACGTAGATCTTGCCGCGCTCCTTGCACACCTGGTTGACCGCGAGCTGCACCGAGGCGGAGAGCGAGCCGCAGATGAAGTCGGCGCCGTCCTTCTCGATCAGTTCCAGCGTGCGGGTCGCGGCCTCGCCGGCCTTGAGCTTGTCGTCGCGCACGAGAAGCTCGGCCATGCGGCCGTTCAGGCCGCCTGCCTTGTTGAACTCCTCGACCGCCATGTTGGCGCAGACGGCCTGCTCCTTCGCCTCCGAGCCGTAGGGCCCGGTGAGGGGCACCGGGAAGCCGATCTTGATCGTCGGCTCGGCGGCCCTGGCGATATGGAACATGAACGGCGCGGTGGCCGCGGCGGCGCCGCCGGCGACCGCGCTCTTGAGGATGGTGCGGCGGCTCAGCCCGCCCTTGCTCTTCGAAATCAGGTCTTTCATTTTCGTGCTCCCTAGACAAGCCGCTTCCGGCCGATTGACAGCCCGGTTTTCCGGGTCATATTTTTCCAAGCGCGCGCAACACCTTGTCCGGTGTGAAGGGCATGTGGGTCAGTTTGGCCCCCAGCGGACTCAGTGCGTCGTTGATGGCGTTCATGACCGCGGCCGGCGCGCCCGCCGTCCCGGCTTCGCCGACGCCCTTGGCGCCCAGTTCCGAGGTCTCGGTCGGGGTCTCGACGTGACCGACGACGATGTCGGGCATCTCGGCTGCCATCGGCAGCAGGTAGTCGGCCATCGAGCCGTTGATCAGCTGGCCCTCGGGCGAGTACATGCACTCCTCGAACAGCGCCGGGCCGATGCCCTGGACCACCCCGCCGCGGGTCTGCTCGGCGACCAGCCGCGGATTGATGACGCGACCGCAGTCCTCGACGACCCAATACTTCAGAAGCTTCACCAGCCCGGTCTCGGTGTCCACTTCGAGATGACAGGCGTGGGCGGCGTTGGTGAACGCGAAGGGATAGCCGCGCGAGACGAAATGGCGGGTGACGACGAGTTCCGGCTGCACGTCGCTGGGCAGGGTGTCGCCGCGGAAATAGGCGATGCGCCCCAGTTCGGACAGCGGCATGTGCTCCATGCCGGTGGCGGCGTCGACGATGACGCCCGAGCGGATGTCCAGCCGCGAGGGCTCCGCCTGGAGGATGGACCCGGCGACGGCAAGGATGTTGCCCTTGAGCGCCTTGCCCGCCTGCAGCGCCGCCTCGCCGCCGATGCCGGCCCCGCGCGAGGCCCAGGTGCCGCCGCCATAGGGCACCGTCTCGGTGTCGCCGGTGATCACGCGGACATCCTCGACGGCGACGCCGACCGCGGTCGCCACCACCTGCGCGATCACCGTCTCGGTGCCCTGGCCCTGCTCGGTCACCCCGGTGCTGCAGGTCAGTCCGCCGGTGGGCTCCAGGCGGATGGTGCAGCCGTCCTGGGAAGCGATGCGGGCGCCGCCGACGCCGTAGAAGGCGGGGCTCGGGTTGGTCACCTCGATCAGGCTCGCGAACCCGATGCCGCGGTAGATCCCCCTCGACCGCAGCTCGGCCTGCTCGGCGCGCAGCGCGCCGTATCCCATCATGTCGATCAGCTTGTCCAGGCACTCGCGGTGGGACTGGCGCTCGTAGATGGCGCCCGAAGGGGCGGTGTAGGGGTACTGGTCGTCGCCGATGAAGCTCTTGCGGCGGACTTCCGCCGGGTCGATGCCCAGCTTGCGCGCGCCTTCGTCGATCAGATGCTCGCCCACCGCCACCGCGATCGGATGACCGACGCCGCGGTACTGGCACATCACGTTCTTGTTCTGGAACACCACCCGGCCGCGAGCCCGGTAGTTGCGGTGCCGGTACGGACCGGCGGTGAGGTTCATCACCTGGTTCAGCTCGATCCCGGAGGTCCGCGGATAGACCGAGTAGGGCCCGATTCCGGTGATGTCGTCCATGTCCAGGGCGATCATCTCGCCATCGGCGGCGAAGGCCATCCGCGCCTTGACGACGTGATCGCGGGCGTGAATGTCGGTCACGAAGCTCTCGAGCCGGTCGGCCACGAACTTCACCGGCCGGCCCAGCATCACGGAGATCGCTCCGGCGGCCATTTCGTCGGAATAGGTGTGGATCTTGATCCCGAACGAGCCGCCGACGTCCTTGCAGATGACGCGGACCCGGTCCTCCTTGAGGCCGAGATGCTTCGCGAACAGGTTCTTCGACATGTGCGGGCACTGCACCGACATGTGCAGCGTCAGCTCCTGCGAGGCGGAATTGTAGTCGCAGATGATGGAGCGCGGCTCCATCGTCACCCCGGTATGCCGGTTGAAGTGGAACACGTCCTCGACGACGCAGGCGGCATTGGCGAAGGCGGCGTCGACGTCGCCTTCGTCGATGCGGCGCTCGAAGCACAGATTGTCGCCCAGCTCCGGATGGATGACCGGAGTCTCGGGAAGCAGCGCGCGGGTCATGTCGGTGACCGGCTCGAGTTCCCGATACTCGATCTCGATGAGCTCGGCGGCGTCCTCGGCGATCGCCCGGCTGGTGGCGACCACGGCGGCCACCGGTTCGCCCTGCCAGAACGCCTTGCCGTTGGCCAGCGGCCACTGCTCCGCCGACTTGATCCCCTTCAGGTGGTTGAGCACGCCGACCCACGGCGTGCAGAAATCCCTCAGGTCGTCCATGGTCACGACGCGGATCACGCCGGGCATGGCCTCGGCGGCCGACTTGTCGATGGCGACGATCTCGGCGTGGGCATAGGGGCTGCGCGCGAATGCCAGGTGGACCATGCGCGGCAGCGTGATGTCGTCGACGTAGGTCCCGCGCCCCTGCACCAGTTTCGCGGCGTTCGGGCGGCGCACCGACTTGCCGACATAGGAGTTCGGCGCGTCGAGGGGGTGGATGACCGGCGCTTCTTTCATGTCAGGCTTTCCTCCGGCGCTGTTCGGCAGTCATCTCGACCGCGTCGACGATGGCTTCGTAGCCGGTGCAGCGGCAGTAGTTGCCGCTCAGATGATCGCGAATCTCGGCGCGCCGGGGATTGGGATTGGCCTGCAGCAGCTCGTCGGCGGACAACAGCATTCCCGGCGTGCAGAAGCCGCACTGCAGGGCGTTGCGCTCGACGAAGTTGTCCTGCAGGTCGCGGATGCGCCCGGCCTGCGTGGCGCCCTCGATCGTTTCGACCGAGCGGCCGTCGCACTGGACCGCCAGGGTGAGGCAGCCGCGGGCGGTGGCGCCGTCGATCACGACCGTGCAGGCGCCGCAGACGCCGTGCTCGCAGCCGACATGCGTGCCGGTCAGGCCGGCCTCGGTGCGCAGGAAATCGGCGAGGCTGATGCGGGGTTCGATGGCCGCCGAGACCGGTTCGCCGTTGACGCTGATGGTGACTATGACGCGGTTGCTCATTGGACTTCCTCTTTGGCCCAGGCGGCAATGGCGCGGCGGGTCAGGACGGCCATCAGGTGGCTTTTGGCTTCGGCCGAGGTGGTCAGATCGCCGAACGTGCGGATTTCGCCGGTGACGGCGGCGCAGACCGCGTCCGCATCCAGTTCGGTGATCGCCCGACCATCGAGCAGCGCTTCCGCCGCGGTCGCCCGTACCGGCATTTCCGCAACGCCGAAGAAGGCGAGTCGGGCCCCGGAGATGACGCCGCCATCGACATCGGCGGCGGCGGCCAGGCCGGCCATCGCGTAGTCGCCCCGCCGGCGGGCGATTTCGTCGAAGAAGGGGCGGTGATGCGGGCCGGCCGACGGCAGGTCGACCGACACCAGGACCTCGTCCGGCGCCAGGCAGGTCGCATAGGTGCCTTCGAAGAACTCGGCGGCCGTGACCGTGCGGCTGCCCGCCGAGCTCTGGATGTTGAACCGGGCTTCGAGCGCGAGCGCGCAGGCCGGGAGTTCCGAGGCCGGATCGGCATTGACGAGGGAGCCGCCGAACGTGCCCCGGTTGCGGATCGTGGCATGGGCGATGTTGGGAATGGCCAGCGCGACCAGCGGCGCGTGGACCGCCACCTCCGGCGCCGACAGCACCGCGACGTATCTGCTCATGGCGCCGATGCGCAACGAGCCGTCGACGACGGCGATTCCCTGCAGCTCGGCTACCGATCCGACGTCGACCACCACCTCGGGAGCGGCAAAGCGCATGTTCATCGCCGCGATGAGGCTCTGGCCGCCGGCCAGGATCTTGGCCGCGTCTCCGTGCTCGTCGAGAACACTGAACACATCGCCGAGCGTTCGAGCGCGAACGTAGTCGAAAGGACGTGGCTTCACCCCGGGTCCTCCGTTCCGGCCTGCCCGTCGCGTGATCAGCGCCCGGGCCGGCCTCAGTGGTATCATTTGATATCACTAGGTACCAGCGCGAAACCTCCGCGTCAAGCCGCGGCGGCGGCGGTCAATTCACGGTTCGCGCTCCCGCCCGGTTTTAGCGCTTTCGATTCGCAACGAAAGTCGTTGTTCGCCCCTCATTTTCTCATGGCACCGCCGCCCGCATGCCGGAAGTCGTATCCCGAATGCGCATCCGCCTGGACGCCAGGCCGGCGGCATCGGCCGAACGGCGATGGCCGGACCGGCGGGCTTGGCGTCATCGGCCGGAAGGCGGGGCGGCCGTCGGCCTCGGCATGGCGGAGGGGCGCCGAATCGGGAACGGCATCAACGTTGTTGGTAGTGCGGGATTAATCCCACCCCAATCCTTCGCGCACGGGCCACAAACCTTGGAACGGTAGCGGCCCGACCGGGAATGCGCGACACTGACCTCGTTGTCACGGCGCCCTCGCTTCCCTCCCCCCCCAATCCCCCTGGCGGGGGCGCCGATTTCCCCCACACAGGCTCGTTGCAGACGCCCGCCATCCCCCGGCGGGCGTTCTGTTTGTCGCCGCGCGTTCGGTGCCGGCGCCTGCTCGGGGCCGGAGTCCGGGTTTGCTGAAGTCGCAGCGACGGGCGGCCCTATTCGGAGCCGCCCCGGGTGTTCCTGTGCGAATTGCGCCCCGCGAACAAGGCGTCGAACACCAGCAGCGCGGCGCCGACCGTGATGCCGGTGTCGGCGAGGTTGAAGGCGGGCCAGTGCCAGTCGGCGACGTGGAAGTCGATGAAGTCGGCGACGGCCCCCCAGCGCACGCGGTCGACGACGTTGCCGAGGGCGCCGCCGATGATCAGGCCCAGCGCCACGTGCAGCAGGCGCTGGTCGGTGCGCCACATCCACACCGCCAGGGCCACGACGATGGCCAGCGACAACAGCGTCAGCAGCAGCGCGTTGTAGGCGCCTTCGTTGTTGAAGATGCCGAAGCTGACGCCGCGGTTCCAGGCCATCACGATGTCGAGCACCGGCAGGATCTCGATCGAGCGCGGGGTGTAGAACGGCGTCTGCGCGACGCCGTCGGGGCGCATCAGCACCTCGACGACGTACCACTTGCTGATCTGGTCGAGGACAAGCGTGACCAGCGCCAGGAACAGGCCGAGGCGCATGCGTCAGCCGCCGATCCGCGCGACGACGTCCGAGCAGCGGCCGCACACGGCTTCGTGGGCGTGGCTGCCGACGTCGGGCAGGACCTTCCAGCAGCGCTGGCACTTGGCGCCCTCGGCCGGCACCGCGACCACGGCGACGCCGGGAACCTCGTCGATGCGGAACGCCGCGGCCGGCGCCGGATCGGTGGTCACCGTCAGGCCGGAGGTGATGCAGATTTCGGCGAAGTCGAGATCGGCGATCAGGTCGCGGTGCTCGCCGCCGACATGCAGCACGGGCGCCGACTGCAGGCTGGAGCCGATGCGCTTGGCGGCGCGCTCGATCTCCAGGGCGCCGGTGACGACGCGGCGGACGTCGCGAATCTTCTCCCACTTCTCGGCCAGCGCGGCGTCGCGCCAGTCGGCCGGGATCTCGGGGAAGGTGCGCAGGTGGACGCTGTCGTCGTCGCCGGGATGGCGGGCCAGCCACGCCTCCTCGGCGGTGAAGCAGGTGAACGGCGCCAGCCAGGCGGTCAGGCAGTCGAACAGATGCGCCAGCACCGTGCGGCAGGCGCGGCGGCGCGCATCGGCGGGATGGTCGCAGTACAGCGCGTCCTTGCGGACGTCGAAGTAGAAGGACGACAGGTCGACGGCGCAGAAATTGTGCAGCTCGGTGAACAGGCCGTGGAAGCGGAAATCGTTGCAGGCCTTGCGCAGCCTGGCGTCGATCTCGGAGATCCGGTGCAGCACCCAGCGCTCGAGCTCGGGCATCTCGTCGCGCGACACCCGCTCGGCCTCGTCGAAGCCCTCCAGCGCGCCCAGCAGGTAGCGCAGGGTGTTGCGCAGGCGGCGGTAGATGTCGACCTGGCTCTTGATGATCTCCTTGCCGAGGCGGAGATCCTCGGTGTAGTCCGAGGCCACCACCCACAGGCGCAGGATGTCGGCGCCGTACTGGGCGCAGACCTCCTGCGGCACGACGACGTTGCCCAGCGACTTCGACATCTTGCGGCCCTGCTCGTCGAGCACGAAGCCGTGGGTCAGCACCGCCTCGTAGGGCGCGCGGCCGCGGGTGCCGCAGGATTCGAGCAGCGACGAGTGGAACCAGCCGCGATGCTGGTCCGAGCCTTCGAGATACAGCGACGCCGGCCAGTGCAGATTCGGCCATTCGTCGCCTTCGAGCACGAAGGAGTGGGTCGAGCCGGAATCGAACCAGACGTCGAGGATGTCGAAGACCTGGTCGTAATCGGCCGGGTCGTGATCGTCGCCCAGGAACTCCCTGGCGTCGCGCTTGAACCACGCGTCGGCGCCCTCGGCCTCGACGGCGGCGACGACGCGGTCGAGCACCGCCTGGTCGCGCAGCGGCTCGCCGGTCTTCTTGTCGACGAAGACGGTGATCGGCACGCCCCAGGCGCGCTGGCGCGAGACGCACCAGTCGGGCCGGCTCTCGATCATCGAGCGGATGCGGTTGCGGCCGCCTTCCGGCACCCAGCGGGTCTCGTCGATGGCCTTCAGCGCGTGACGGCGCAGGTCGTTCGTGTCCATCGAGATGAACCACTGCGGCGTGTTGCGGAAGATCAGCGGCGCCTTCGAGCGCCAGGAATGCGGATAGGAGTGGACGATCTTGCCGTGGGCCAGCAGCCGCCCGGCGTCCTGCATCCCCTTGATCACTTCCGGGTGGACCTTGAAGACGTGGCGGCCGGCGAACATCGGCACGTGCGGCAGGTAGGTGCCGTCGTCGGCCACCGTCTCGGGAATCGCCAGCCCGTGCGCGACGCCGAGATGCCAGTCGTCCTCGCCGTGGCCGGGGGCGATGTGGACGAAGCCGGTGCCGGTCTCGGTGGTGACGAAATCGCCCGGCAGCAGCGGCACGTCGAAGTCGTAGCCGCCGGCGCGCAGCGGATGGTGGCAGACGGTGCCGGCGAGATCGGCGCCCTTGAGGGTGGCGATCTCCTGGTATTCGGTGACGTCGGCGTTCCTGCACACGTCCTCGACCAGCTCCTTGACGACCACGAAGCGGTCGCCGGGTACGGTCAGCGCCTTCGGCCCGACGGCGCTGACCGCGACCACGACGTAGTCGAAGTCGGGGCCGTAGGCGACGGCGCGGTTGCCGGGCATGGTCCAGGGCGTGGTGGTCCAGATCACCACCGAGGCGCCTTCGAGCTCCTTGCGCGGCGCCTTGACCACCGGGAACTTGACCCAGATCGTGTACGAGGTGTGGTCGTGGTACTCGACCTCGGCCTCTGCCAGCGCCGTCTTCTCGACCACCGACCACATCACCGGCTTCGAGCCCTTGTACAGGCCGCCGTTCATCAGGAACTTGCCGAGCTCGCGCACGATCTGCGCCTCGGCGCGGAAGCTCATCGTGGTGTAGGGGTGCTCCCAGTGGCCCTCGACGCCCAGGCGCTTGAACTCCTCGCGCTGGACGTCGATCCACTTCTCGGCGAATTCGCGGCACTGGCGGCGGAACTCGACGATCGGCACCGCGTCCTTGTCGAGGCCCTTGGCGCGGTACTCCTCCTCGATCTTCCACTCGATCGGCAGGCCGTGGCAGTCCCAGCCCGGCACGTAGTCGGCGTCCTTGCCCAGCATCTGCTGCGAGCGGTTGATGACGTCCTTGAGGATCTTGTTGAGCGCCGTGCCGAGATGGATGTTGCCGTTGGCGTAGGGCGGACCGTCGTGGAGGATGAACTTCTCGCGGCCCCGGGACTGCGCGCGCAGGCGGTGGTACAGGCCCATCCTCTGCCAGCGCTCGAGCAGCTTCGGCTCGAGGTTGGGCAGCCCGGCCTTCATCGGGAAGTCCGTCTTGGGCAGGAAGACCGTGTTCTTGTAGTCGGCGCTCATCGTCGTCTCTCTAGTCGGTCGTCGGCACCGTCGGGCCGGGGCGGTCGGGGAAATGCCTCTCCGCCAGGACCCGCCGGGCCTCGGCGCAGTCCTGGACGATTTGGTGCTTCAGGGCGTCGATGCCATCGAACTTGCGTTCGGGGCGCAGGAATTCCACCAGCGCGACGCGCACGTGCTGGCCGTAAAGATCGCCGTCGAAGTCGAACAGGTGCGCCTCCAGCAGCACGTCGCCGCCGCCGAAGGTCGGCCGGCGGCCGAAATTGGCGACGCCGTCGTGCCAGACCGTGTCGCCGCCCCTGTCGACGCCGGCGCGCACCGCGTAGACGCCGGTCGCCGGGCGCTGGTACTCGCCGAGCGGGATGTTGACGGTGGGGAAGCCGATGGCGCGGCCGCGGGCGTCGCCATGCTCGACGCGGCCCTCGATCTCCCAGTGGCGGCCGAGCAGCCGCGCCGCCTCGGCCGGCTTGCCGGCGACCAGCAGCTCGCGCACCCGCGTCGACGAGAACACCTTGCCGTCGTCGTCGAGCGCCGGCGGCACGCAGGTGGCGCCGAAACCGTGCTCGGCGGCCAGTTCGCCGAGCAGGACGCAATTGCCGCGCCGCCCCTGGCCGAATACGTAGTCGTAGCCGACCACCACATGCGCGACGCCCAGCCCGGCGACCAGGATGTCGGCGACGAAGGCCTCGGCCGACAGCGCCGCGAAGCCGGGCTCGAAATGCTGCTGGTAGAGGAAGTCGGCGCCCAGGGCCTCGACGTGGCGGGCCTTGATGCGGAACGGGGTCAGCCGGAACGGCTCCTGGTCGGGCTTGAAGACCATGCGCGGATGCGGCTCGAAGGTCATGACCCCGAGCGGCCGGCCGCCGCTGCGCGCGATGCGCCGCGCCTCGCCGATCACCGCCTGGTGGCCGAGATGCACGCCGTCGAAATTGCCGAGCGCGACCACGCCGCCGCGGGCTTCGGCAGGCAGTTCGTGCAAGGTGCGAAAGATGCGCATCGAGGCGTCGGTCCTGTCACCATCCGGGCGGTGGACGGTAAGGGGTATTCGATAACGCCAGGAAGCGCAACAGCGTTGGACGGGCCGGCGCCCCGGGAGCACGGGCGTCCCGCCCGCCCGGCGCTTCAGCCGGCTCGAGGATGCGGGCGAGACGCCCGCGCTCCCGGTGTGGTCAGCCGCGCGAGGGCACCATCAGCACCGCCTCGCCGTCGAGCACGACCTTGTCGCCGACGCTGCAGGTGGTCTTGAAGCTGGCGCGCTTCTTGTCGGCGTTGAGCTCGGTGATCTCGACGCGGGCGACGACGGTGTCGCCGATGCGCACCGGCGCCTTGAACTTGAGATTCTGCGACAGGTAGATGCAGCCGGGGCCGGGCATGCGGGTGCCGAACACCGTCGAGATGAAGGCCGCCGACAGCATGCCGTGGGCGATGCGGCCCTCGAACATCGTCTCCTTGGCGAAGGCCTCGTTGATGTGCACCGGGTTGAAGTCGCCGGAGACGCCGGCGAAGGTGACGACGTCGGCCTCGGTCACGGTCTTGCCGAACACCCCGACCATGCCGACCGACAGGTCCTCGAAATAGTAGCCGTTCAGGCTCTCCGGGTTCATCTGGTTCCCCTATGCTGCGTTGCAACAGGCGGGAGTATAGGCATGCTGCGGCGCGAGAACAACCCGGCCTCTCAGCCGACCAGCGCCCGCACCCGCGCCCGCAGCTCGGGCAGCAGTTCGGCGGCGAACCACGGGTTCCTGGTCAGCCAATGCGTGTTGCGCCAGCTCGGATGCGGCAGCGGCAGCCGGCCCTGCGGCAGGTGCGAACGCCAGGCGCGCACGGTCTCGGTCATGCCGGCCTTGCCGCCGGCGTAGCGCGCCTGGGCGTAGGAGCCGACCAGTAGCGTCAGTTCGACGTGGGGCAGGGCGGCGAGCAGCGGCGGGTGCCACAGCGGCGCGCATTCGGGGCGCGGCGGCCGGTCGCCGCCGCGCGGCAGCACGCCGGGATAGCACAGGCCCATCGGCACGATGGCGATGCGGGTCTCGTCGTAGAAGGCGTCGCGGTCGAGCGCCAGCCAGTCGCGCAGGCGATCGCCGGAGGCGTCGTTCCAGGGGATGCCGCTGTCGTGCACCTTGGTGCCCGGCGCCTGGCCGATGATCAGCAGCCGCGCGCTCGCGGCCGCGCGCAGGACGGGGCGCGGCCCCAGCGGCAGGTGTTCGGCGCACAGCGTGCAGGCGCGCGCCTTGGCGAGCAGGGCGTCGAGGCTCATCGCAGCGCCTTGACGAAGTCGGCCAGCTCCCGCCACGGCGCGATGTCCCAATGGCCGCGCGCCCGGCCCGAGGGCGACGGCACCACGAACAGCGCCGCGCCCGCGAAGTCCTCGGGCTGGCGGCCATAGGCGACCTTGCGGCCGAGGAAGGCCCGGCCGGCGGTCTTGCTGTCGAAGGCGATCGTCTTCGGCCGGTACAGGCGCATCTTGGCGGAAAAGCCGGCGACGTCGAAATGGGTCAGCTCGGCGTCGCTGCCCCATTCGGTCTTGTTGAGGTCGGTCAGGCCGATGCCCCAGTCGAGCACGCAGGCGTAGTCGGCCGGCGCCACCAGCCGCGGCGTCAGGCCGACGGCGTGCAGGGTCGGCCAGAACAGGTTGCCGGGCCTGGCGTAATAGGCGGCGGCCTGCTTCGAGGCGCGGCTGGGCGCGGTGCCGCACAGCACCAGGTCGAGGCCGGGGCGGAGGACGTCGGGCAGGATCACGCGTTCAGACCGTGGCGGCGGTCCTGTCGTGCAGCGCCGTCAGATCGGCCAGCGTGGTCGCCGACAGGTCGTCGAGCACCGCCAGCGCGCCGTCGTAGTCGGCATCGAGGCCGTAGGCGCTGCGGGTGATCACGGTCGGGATGCCGGCGCCGGTGGCGGCGCGCAGGCCGATCACCGAATCCTCGATCGCCAGGCAGTCGGCGGCGGCGAGGCCGAGGCGCTCGAGGGCGACGCGGTAGACGGCCGGATCGGGCTTCTTGGCGGCGGCGTCCTCGCCGCAGGCCATGACCTCGAACCACGACGGCCCCTCGGGCCCGAGCGTGCTCTCGAGCAGGGTGACGATGTTGGCGCGGCTGGTGGTGGTGGCGATCGCCAGGCGCAGGCCGGCGGCGCGCGCCTGGTCGATCAGCCGGCGGACGCCGGGACGCAGCGGCAGCCCGCCGGCGCGCACCGCCGCCAGGTAGCGCGGCGTCTTGTCGGCGTGCAGCGCGGCGATGCGCGCGGGCCCGAATTCGTGGCGCCGCCCGGGATGGTGGGTGTCGACGTAATGCGCCATGCGCTCCTTGCCGCCGGCGACCCGCAGCAGCTCGCGGTACAGCGCCACGTCCCAGTGCCAGTCGATGCCGTGGTCGCGGAAGGTCTCGTTGAAGGCGCGGCGGTGGACGTCCTCGGTCTCGGCCAGGGTGCCGTCGACGTCGAAGATCAGCGCGGCCAGGGTCATCGCCGGGTCACTCCCCGATCAGGTGCAGGATCACGCTGCGAGTTTGCGGCGTGTCGCGCTCCTCGTAAAGGAAAACGCCTTGGCGCGGACCCAGCGCCATGCGGCCCTCGCGCACCGGGATGGCGAGCTGGGTGGCGTAGAGCGGCGCCGTCTCGCCGGCCGGCGGCATGTCGCCCTCGATGCTGCGGAAGAAGGCGTGCAGGTCGTCGCGGTCGACGTTCTCGCGGATCGACAGCGAGGCGCGGACGTGCTGGACCATCACCGTCAGCAGCCCGGTCGCGATGCCCTGGCGGCCGAGCCAGCCGGAGACCTGGCCGGTGACGTTGTGATGGCCGCGCCGGCGGGTCGGGATGGTGAGGATCTCCTGGGCTTGCTTCATGCGGCCCCCTGCCTACAAGGCGAAATGGGCGGCGACGAAGGCGTCGATATCGGCCTCGGCCCAGCCCTTGGCCTTAAGATCGGCACGCACCCCGGCGATGTCCACGTTCTCCCACGTGTGGCAGCTCTCGGGCAGGTGGCTGTCGGCGTCGACGATGCGGAAGTCGAAGGGCCGCGCCTCGCTGCGGTAGACGTCGTAGAGCAGCGTCTGGTCGACCTGGTTGTCGGGCAGGAAGGTCAGGATGCGCGGCTTGAGCGCGTGCAGCTTGTCCGCCGTCGTGTAGTCGGCGGCGGCGATGATCAGCTCGTCGCCGATCTGGCAGGTCCGCGCCGCGGCGCCGTTGAGGATGCAGCAGCGCGAGCCGGGCTGGCCGTAGATGACGTAGGTGCTGATGCGCGCGCCGGAATTCTTGTTCCAGATCTCGACGAATTCCAGCGGATAGATGCCGGCCCGGTCGCAATGCTCGGGGTCGAGGGTGATCGAACCGTGGTAGTTGAGGTCGGCGCTGGTGACACGGATTCCGTGCAGCTTGGCGCGAATGACCTTGATCATGGACTGCTCCCGGCTTGGCGGCGCCGGCGCTGCTGACGGCCCGGCTTCCGCGGTGGCGGGAGACGTTAGTGCAAGCGCCCGGCGCTGACAAGCGTCGCGGATGGCGGCCGGCGGCGGTGTCGGCGGGGGCTCAGCCCGGCCGCAGGCGGTAGCGCCGGCGGCGCGGCCGGCAGGCGCGGCAGAGGACGAAGCCGCCGATGCCGAGAACCAGCCAGGCCGGCAGGTTCATCACCAGCAGGCCCAAAGCGGCGCCGAAGGACGAGCGCGGCGGCGGCGCCTCGGGCACCGGATAACCGGAGATCAGGGTGACGATCTCGCCGGTGGCGATCGGCGGCCGCTGCTCGGGCCCGAACGCCTGCACGGCGTCGCCGGACACGAGGACCAGCCCCGCGACGATCATCAGCCATCCAAACAGGCGACCCAGAAACATCCCACCCCGCCGGTCCAAAACCCCCACGGCACAACAAGGAATGCCGCCATTCGCCTGAAAGTTCAAGAAAATTTGCGCGGACGAGCCGATCTGGGCCGTTGCAAACCCCGACGGCCTCGATTATTTTGCCGGCTCCGCGCCCGAACGGGCCGTGCGGAGGGGTGGCCGAGTGGTCGAAGGCGCTCGCCTGGAAAGTGAGTATACCCCAAAAGGGTATCGTGGGTTCGAATCCCACCCCCTCCGCCAATTTCCCTGTCGTTTTCCGTAGCTCGCAGATTCGCGCTCGCTTTAAGCCGGTCGGGTCAAGTGTAGAAAGCAAGCTGATCGAACGTGAGAATTGCCTGCAAGGCGCGCGGCATGGTGTAGCTTTCTTGAGGCGCTGCGCCATGGCCGACCGCATGCCGAGAGCCCGCCGTTCCTGTTCGAGCGTCAGGGTCGAAGTTCGCGAAGGTGTGCTCTCGCAAATATCGGCCGAACGCTCTTGGGAATAGCAAGCTGCTTACCGTTCCCGCCTTGCGCTCGGCAGATGCTTCAGCAAAGGCCAGCAGATCCTTCAGCTTTGCACTCCGTCCGCCATGGGTCGCACGATATGCATCGTTAAGCACACCCTCAATTTCTGTGAGTAAAATTTTTATAACCGCGATTGGCTCTCTATTGGCAAAAGCCGTTATAGCGGCCCTCAACAAGTCGGCCCGCGCCGCGAAATGCGGCTTAGCGACCCATCGTTCGATAATCTGCTGCACACGAAGAGCATCGAATTTGGCGACAATTTGGTCTTCTGTCTCGGCTAGGTCGAAGCCAGCCTCACAATGGCGCAGGATGTCCCTGAACTCTGCAGTAATAATCTCCGCAAAAGGAAACCAACCTGCACTCACCAAGCGATCGAATAGTTCCTGGTTGCTGAGCGCATCGTACAGGTGCTTGTAACGCAGTTCGCGGTACAGAGTGCCTAATGTACTTGCGAATTCGTCAGGATTGAACTTGCCATCCGGATTCATATCGAATGCAAAGCCAAAGCGCCAATCTTGCCGAAATAGGCATAGAACCCTGTCGGCCGCGCCAAAGGAAACGCAAGGAAAAGTCATGCCGACAACGTCAACTACGTCATTCGAAAGCACAGCGGACCCAGGGGCTATCGTGCGTTTAACTGCACACTTGATGCTGACTGCCGCTGTATCAAGCCAAAGTTCAGCGGTTGCATCTGGCTTCAATATTAGCAAAATCGTGTTTGTACGATTTAAATTTACGGTCGCGCCAGATTACTGAGCCATATGGTTAATTACGCCCGCAAAACTTTCAGCTAATCTGTGAAATAGCGGCTGATCTGAGGTCAGCGCGAGCTTGGTCCATACTTTAATTTGCTGGCCTCCCTTGGCTGCCTCCGCCGCGAATCCATAGAGAGGCTCAACATTCGCGAGACGCAGTGGCTCGCCGCTGTTACGAACGCCACACAGTTTCAATCGGGTCGCTCCAGGTAGATCATGGAAGGCCAAATTTGCTTGGCAACCATCCGAGCCAGCTAACGCTGTCCATGTTCAGATTTTTTGGGCCTGATATCAATGCTTATTTATTGAAGGAGTTTGGCATCTCGGATGCTGTGCCTGCGAAAAACATTCACTGCTAAGTGGGCCGACTTCCTGCTCCTCAGAATTCCGGTGATCTGCTCCTCGGTGAACTTGCAGCGTTTTATGTCCATCTCCCCTGACTGCCACGGACTCCACCTCAAATTGTTTTCCGGGAATAGGTCAACTGAGTGAGCGGGCTGTGTTCTGGAATAAGGGCGCTGGTCGGGCTGGAACGTGCCGTCGTAGTGTTTCGTGGTGATTTTAAGACTGGGGTAGAGGAGCATTTCGATCTCCGTCGCCTCCCCTCCGCCAATTTCCTTTCGCGACCAAACCTTTTCCCCGCCCTTGCTTCGCCGCCGCCCGGCGCATAGGTTACATGTAACCGACCGGGAGGTCTGCGATGACCACTGCGAACGGCGGGCCGGGTTCGCGCGAAAAGGTGCGGAGCTATCGCCAGCGCATGCGCGCCAAGGGCTTGCGGCCCGTTCAGATCTGGGTGCCCGACACGCGCGGCGCCGCGTTCGTCGCCGAAGCGCACCGGCAGTCGCTGGCCGTCGCCCGCAGCCGGCACGCCGACGAGGACCAGGCGTTCATCGACGCCGTCTCGGAGGACGAGGCGGGTGAGGCGCGGTGAGATATGGACGGTGTCCGGGGCGGGTTACGCCGGCAAGCCGCGTCCGGCCGTCATCCTGCAGGACGACCGTTTCGACGCGACGACGTCCCTGACGGTCTGCGTCTTCACCAGTGACGAAACCGAGGCGCCGTTGTTTCGCCTGGTCGTCGAGCCGACGGAGCGGAACGGCCTGCGCGCCACCTCGCGACTCATGGCGGACAAGATGACGACGGTTCCGAAGGCGCGACTGGGCGAGCGCATCGGGGTGCTCGAATCGGAGCACATGGTCCGGCTGGAACGCGCCGTCATCGTCTTTCTCGGACTGGCATAGAGAGTGTTCGCATCGCCGCCGCCCATGACCGACGCCTGGTACGTCTACGTGATCGTCAACCCGGCCGGCGTCGCCTATACCGGCATCGCCAAGGACGTCGGGCTGCGCGTCGAGCGGCACAACGGGCTGCGGGCCGGCGGCGCGAAGTTCACGCGCGGCCGCGGACCCTGGATCTGCGTTCATCAGGAAGGGCCGTTGTCGCGCACCGAGGCGGCGGCCCGGGAGGCCGCGATCAAGCGGGACGACCGCTTCAAGCGTCGGCTGAAGGCCGGCCTCGCCGAGGCGTGAGCGCGCCGGCTCAGGCCTCGAGCTGGCGCGGCGTGAACGGCACCACGTTGGTGCCGGCGCGGCTCTCGGCGAACTGCTTGGCCGCCTCCGACGCCGCGCCGATCAGATGCGCGACCAGATGCATGTCGGTGGCGAGCGCCTCGCGATAGAGGTATTCGAGGCTCTGGTGAATGGCGAGTGCGTTGGATGCCGGCGTTTCGGGCTTCATGATGTTTTCCCCACTAGGTCCCGGACAAGGAATAGGCGATATGCCCGAGGCTCTGCCCTCCCAAGAGCTGGGGATTGACAACCGCTGCGGGATATGCATCAGCTCCAGCGGTCCGGCGCCTCGGCGCCCCTGGCAGGCCGCCGCCGCATGCTGAGCATCGTCATCCCGACCCTGAACGCCGCCGCCACGCTGCCGCGCACGCTGGCGGGGCTGCGCGGCGCCGGCATCGAGCGCGAGGTGCTGGTGGTCGACGGCGGCTCGCGCGACTTCACCGCCGCGCTGGCCGAGCAGCACGGCGCCCGCGTCCTCGCCGCGGCGCCCGGACGCGGCGGCCAGCTCGCCGCCGGCGCCGCCGCCGCGGGCGGCGACTGGCTGTTGTTCCTGCACGCCGACACCGTCCCGGCCCCGGGTTGGGGCGGCGTCGCCGCCGACTTCATGGCCGATCCCGCCAATCGCGGCCGCGTCGGCTATTTCCGCTTCGCCCTCGACGACGCCGCGCCGGCGGCCCGCCGGATCGAGCGCCTGGTCGCCTGGCGCTGCCGCCGCTTCGCGCTGCCCTACGGCGACCAGGGCCTGCTGATCGCGCGGCGCCTGTACGACAGGATCGGCGGCTACCGGCCGCTGGCGCTGATGGAGGACGTCGACCTCGCCCGCCGCCTCGGCGCCAAGCGCCTGGTGGCGCTCGACGCCGCCGCCGTCACCTCGGCCGAGCGCTACCGCCAGGGCGGCTGGCTGCTGCGGCCGGCGCTCAATCTCGGCCTGCTCGGTCTCTACTTCGCCGGGGTGCCGCCGACCGTCCTGGCGCGGCTCTACCGATGATCCGCGGCCATCTGGTGGTGTTCGCGCGGCTGCCGCGGCTCGGCGTCAAGCGGCGGCTGGCGGCCGGGATCGGCGACGTCGCGGCCTGGCGGTTCTATCGCGCCGCCTCGGGCGCCGTGCTCGGCCGGCTGCGCGACCGGCGCTGGACCTGCCGGCTGGCGCTGACGCCCGAGCGCGGCCGGCCGCCGCCGGGCTGGGCGCGCGGCTGGACGCGCCTCGGCCAGGGCCGCGGCGACATCGGCGCGCGCATGCAGCGGCCGGTGCCGCGGCTGCCGGCCGGTCCGGTGGTGATCGTCGGCACCGACGTCCCCGGCCTGTCGCGGCGCCATGTCGAAGAGGCCTTCGCGGCGCTGGCGGCGGGGGCCGAGGCGGTGTTCGGCCCGGCGGCCGACGGCGGCTTCTGGCTGGTCGGCTGGCGCCGCCGCAGGCCGCCGTGGCGGCCCTATCGCGGCGTGCGGTGGTCGAGCCCGCACGCCCTGGCCGACGTGCTGGCCAACCTGCGCGGCCGCCGCGTGGCGCTGCTCGAGACGCTCGAGGACGTCGACGACGCCGCGGCGCTGCGGCGGGCCGGCGGGGCCGTCGGGGGTCGGAACCATTCGCGCAGGTGACGCGTTAGCGCACCGGGGCATGACATCCCCGGGATGGCATGCGCCGATACCTCCCTGCCAACTGGACCGGCCTCGCGCCGGTCCTTTTTTCGGTCTGGCGTCCCCGCCGATCCGCGACGAGCCCTTTTCCGCCATTTGCGCAGGCCGCGACGCCTTCAACCGGCGCCGGCCGGCGCCATATCGAAAGGGAGTCGATCGGGGCGACAGGAGGACGAGATGGCGCAACCGCAACACAGCCCGGACCAGCCCTGGCAGGCGCGCGAGGTTCGCGAGGCCGTCGGGGCCTTCCATTCCGTCGAGGCGCTCGACCGCGCCGTCGAGGACCTGCTGAGCAGTGGCTTCGACGTCGCCGAGGTCACCCTGCTCGCCGAGGAGCAGACCGCAAGCAGCAAGTTCGGCCACCGTCTCCGGGACACCCGCGCCGCAGGGGACGATCCGACCGCGCCGCGCCGCGCCTGGGCCGAGCCGGAATCGCGCATGGAAGGCAAGGGGGCGCTGAGCGGCGTGCTCGGCTACATCGGCGCGGTCGCCATCGGCGGCGTCACCTTCGCCACCGGCGGCACCGCGTTGGCGGCGGTGGCGCTCGGGGTGCTGGCCGGCGGCGCGTCGGCGGCGGCGGGCCTGCGGCTGGCGAACGCCTTCGAGAAGCCGCGCGCCGAATCGCTGCAGCGCCAGATCGAGGCGGGCGGCGTGCTGGTCTTCGTCAAGCTGCGCGACGAGGCCCATGCCCAACGGGCCTCGGCCATTCTGGAGCGGCATGGCGCCACCGACGTCCATGTCCACCGGTTTGCCGAGCCGTGACGATTCTTTCGGGCTTGTGACAATGAAGGCTTTGCCTGGCGGCCGATATGGATTAGAAGTGAAATAGTATAAGCTGATCGGCCAATCACGTCCCGGGAAACGGCGCCATGATGCTCACGCGTCCTTACACTCATCTCCTCGACCGGCTCCGCAACGCCGGACTGCGACCGACGCGCCAGCGTCTCGCCCTCGCCAAGCTGCTGTTCGAGAACGGCGACCGGCACATCACGGCCGAGCAGTTGCACACGGAGGCGATGGGCAGCAGCATCCGCGTGTCGCTGGCGACGGTCTACAACACGCTGCACCAGTTCACCGAGGCCGGGCTGCTGCGCGAGATCGTGGTCGACGCCGGGCGGTCCTATTTCGACACCAACACCTCGGACCACCATCACTTCTTCTTCGAGAAGAGCGGCAAGCTCGAGGACATCCCGGGCGAGATGGTGGTGGTGGCCAAGGTGCCCGACGCCCCGACCGGCACCTCGATCAGCCGCGTCGACGTCATCGTGCGCGTCAACGGCTGAGCCGCCGCGTCACTCCAGCCATTCCTCGGGATAGACGCCCCAGAAATCGGCGCGGGCGAGCCATCCCTCGTGCCCGCCGGCCTCGACCCGACAGAATTGCCCGGCGCGCGGGCAGCGCATCAGCTTGGCCAGGACGCCCGGTTCGAGCAGCGCCACCGCCGGCGCGTCCGCGCTCGGCTCGGCCCGCAGCACCCGCATCTGGTCGGTGATCGTCACCGTGCGCCGGCCCGACAGCAGGCTCTGATGCACCCAGCCCTCGGTGCCCTGGGGGTCGCGAATCTTGCGCCAGTGGTTGAACTCGGCGATCACCTCGACCGGCAGGTCGCGGCGGCGGTAGACCCATTCCACCGGATAGCGGTCGCCCGGCCCGGCGCGCAGATTGACCTCGTCCGAGCGCAGGCTGACGAAGCGCGGCACCGGCAATCCGCTGCCGCCCTGCGCCCAGGCGACGGCCGGGACGAGCAGGGCGGCGGCGATGACGGCCGGTATCAGGCGGCGTGGGATCGGCGGCATGGCTCGCGGCAAGCGGGACGGCAAGGGCGCCATACTGCGCGGGGCGGCGGCCCCGGTCAAGCGGCGCCCCGCCACTTCCGCTCTGGACAAGCGGCGGGCGTCTTGGTAGAGCCAAGCCGGAACCTGAGTCGGGGGAGCCGCCATGCCAGCCCATAAGAAGCCGCTCGTCATCGTGACCCGGAAGCTCCCCGAGGTCATAGAGACCCGGATGATGGAGCTGTTCGAAACGCGGCTGCGGGACGACGACACGCCGATGACCAAGGCCGAGCTGGCCGACGCCATGCGCACGGCCGACGTGCTGGTGCCGACCGTGACCGACCGCATCGACGCGACGCTGCTGTCGCAGGCCGGTCCCAATCTGCGCCTGATCGCCAATTTCGGCGCCGGCGTCGACCACATCGACCTGGCGACCTGCCGTCAGCGCAGCGTCACCGTGACCAACACGCCGGACGTGCTCACCGAGGACACGGCCGACATGACGATGGCGATGATCATCGCCGTCTCGCGGCGCCTGGCCGAGGGCGAGCGCCTGGTGCGCACCGGCAAGTGGGCCGGCTGGGGGCCGACCTTCATGCTCGGCCACCGCATCTGGGGCAAGCGCCTGGGCATCATCGGCATGGGCCGCATCGGCCAGGCGGTGGCGCGGCGCGCCCGCGGCTTCGGCCTGTCGATCCACTACCACAACCGCAAGCGCGTGCACCCGGACATCGAGTCCGAGCTCGAGGCGACCTACTGGGAGAGCCTCGACCAGATGCTGGCGCGCATGGACGTCATCTCGGTCCACTGCCCGCACACGCCGGCGACCTATCACCTGCTGTCGGCGCGCCGCCTCAAGCTGCTGCAACCGCACGCCTACGTCGTCAACACCGCCCGCGGCGAGGTCATCGACGAGAACGCCCTGACCCGGATGCTGACCAAGGGCGAGCTCGCCGGCGCGGCGCTGGACGTGTTCGAGCACGAGCCGGCGATCAATCCGAAGCTGCTGCAGCTCGACAACGTCCTGCTGCTGCCGCATCTCGGCTCGGCGACCCTCGAGGGCCGCGTCGACATGGGCGAGAAGGTGATCATCAACATCAAGACCTTCGTCGACGGCCACAACCCGCCCGACCGCGTGCTCGCCAGCATGCTGTGACGCCAGGGACCCCTCTCCCTCTCCCGCCTGCGGGAGAGCAACCATGTTATGCGATGGCCGGTGTCCAGCTCCGGCCGTCGCGCAGCATGGCGTTCAGGGTAACGATCATCTTCCGCATGACGGCGACCAACGCAACTTTGGTCGGCTTCCCGGCCCGCAGCAGGGCGGCGTAGCGCTGGGCGAAGGGCGAGCCGCTGCGAGTCGCCAGAAGTGCGCCCATGTACAGCATCCGGCGGACCCGGGCGCGACCGCCGTGAATGTGACGCTGCCCACGCATGCTGCCGCTGTCGCGATCATAGGGCGCAACGCCAGCGAGGGCGGCAATGGCATGGCGCGAAAGCGTGCCGAGCTCCGGCAGCCGCACCGCAAGGGTGACGGCGTTGAGAAAGCCGATGCCGGGCATGCTTTGCAACAGGGCGATCTTCGGCGGCAGGCCGGGAACCCGTTTGACCAACTGGCGCAGGCGGCGCAGCACCTCCACCTTGGCCATCTTCAGCCGCGCGATCTCCTCGGCGATGCGGGCGCACAGTTCGGGTTCGGCGAAAGCGCCCGCGCGCGTGCGGGCATGGGCGAGGGAATCGGCGCACTGCTCGTAGTAGGTCAGGAACTCGGCCAGGCGCTCGAGCTCGGGCCCACGTGCCGGGCGCTCTTCGCCGAACAGAGCCGCGAACTGGGCTGTGGTGGCTGCGTCGAGCCGATCGTTCTTGGCGGTCTTGCCGCGGACCGCGGCAAACAGCCTGACCCGGCGCGGGTCCAATACCAGCACCAGCAGCCCGCACTCCCGCAGATAGCGCGTTGCGGCGCGTTCGAATCCGCCGCTCGCCTCCAGGGCGATGGCCTCGGCGCCGATTTCAGCGGCGCGGGCCGCGACGGCCGCCCAGCCGGACTCGTCATTGGGAAAGGCGACAGCCTCGCCGTTCGGCCATTCGCAGATGTCCAGCTGCGCTTTGCTGACATCGATCCCCAGCACCCGATCGTGAACCATCTTCCCGTCCCCCCTTGCAATGCGGGCTTGAACCCGTGCAACCATACGGACTGTGGAAGAACACCAAGCGGGACCACGCTCTCCCTCGGTCTGCAACATCCTGGGTCGGGGCCGGTCTGCCGCTTGGGCGCCGGGGGCGGCGATCACCGCCCCCGGCGCATCTCTTCGCGCAGGCAGAATAACCGATACTGCGACATACAAGGGTCGGGGTGAGGGTGTCTTACGGCCGAAGGCCGGATGTGAGTCAGGCGCCGCTCCCCTCACCCTCCCAGCCTTCGGCTGGGCGCCTCCCTCTCCCGCAGGCGGGAGAGGGGTGGTTACGCCTCCCCGGATTTTTCGGCCCGCGAAAGCGGGCATCCATTCCTGATCCATCGCCCACGCTCTCGCGGCGGCGACGGGAGACGCCCTCGCAGGGCAGAGGCGGGGGGAGCTCGGTGCCGGCCGCTCAGACCGTGGTCTTCTGCTGCTTGGACAGCCATTCCAGGATCTGCGGCGCGATCGCCTTGCAGGTCAGCGTCGTCGAGACCAGCATCTGGTCCTTTTCCTGGCTCATGTGCACCAGGGATTCGACCAGCTTGCGCAGCACGTCCTTCGAGAAGTTCGGCTGCGACAGGACCGGCTGGATGGCGTCGCCGAGGCTGGCCTTGAGGCCCTCGATCAGCACGCCGGCCTTGTCGATGTTCAGCCGCTGCATCTCCTGCAGGTTCTCGGCCGCGATGTAGACCAGCACGTCGCCGTAGACGCGGGCCATCGGCTTGTCGAGCTCGGCGACCACGTTGAAGAAGTGCTTCTCGCGGCTGAAGAAGTCGAAGGCGCGGGTGCCCAGGATGCTGCGATAGAACACGTACATGTCGCGGCTCCAGGCGGCGATGCCCGGAATCGCCCGCGGCCGGTCGTGAACGACGTTCGAGAAGTCCTGGCCGGCGACCTGCTTGGCCTTGCGGATGACCACGGGGTCGAGTTCGCCGATCGTCTTGACGGCGTCGACCGAGCGCAGGCAGACCATGTCGTCGCCGAGCTCGGCGACCTGCTGGTAGATCAGCTCGTCCTTGAGCGCGCCCAGCAGCGGGAGCTGCCAGTCGAAGGCCAGATAGCGCAGGATCTCGCGGTTCTTGCGGTCGTCGGCGGTGGGGCCGGCCTTGCGCTCGACCTGTTCGGTCTTGGTGAAGAACAGGAAGCGCTTGGTGGTCACCGTCTCGACGACGGTCTCCTCCTCGCCGCGCTCCTTCTCGAAGAAGAACTTGGCGCAGGTCTTGACCAGCAGCTGCTGCACCTGCTCCAGCGTCACGCCGCAGACCAGCGGCACGCGCTCGTCGCGCACCGGCTTCTTGTCGGCGCCGATGACGATGTCGTCCACCATCTCGCGATTGGCGCGATAGGTCTGGATGAACTTGAACAGCACTTCGGGGTCGTGGATGACGTCCTGATAGACGACGTTCTTGTCCAGGGCGCCCTTTTCCTGCAGTCGCTCGATCACCTTCTTCAGCCCGTCGATGACGGCCTTCTTGGTGTCGACGCCGAGTTCGACGGGCGGCGGAAGGGCTGGGAGAGGCATGGGTATGATCTGCAATCGAATTTCCGGATATCCGTTTATGGTTACCCCGTCACCATGGCCCAACGCAAGCCGATTGCGCAGGCCGAAACAGGTCAGCGCCAATCACGCAAAGAAATCCAGGTCAACTCGTGCTTGTTGTGCGACAGGTGCAGCAGGCGGGATCCCGGAATGGCGGCGAAGGCGCGGGCGGCGTCGTGATCGGTCGCGCCCTGGAACTTCAGCGTGCAGACGAAGTTGCGCGCCGTCCCGGCGGCCAGCCAGCGCTCGATCTGCTTGAACAGCCGCTGCGGATAGCAGATCACGTCGCAGCACAGCCAGTCGACCGGCTCGAACGCCGCCGGTTCGAGGGCGAAGGCGCTCTGGCGGCGGAACTCGACGCCGGGCAGCGCGGCGATCGCCGGCGCCAGCGGCGCCTTGTCGACGCTGATCACCCGTGCCCCGCACTGCTGCAGCACCCAGGTCCAGCCGCCGGGACTGCTGCCGAGGTCGAGGCACAGCTCGCCCGGCCCGGGCCGCCGTTCGAGCAGCGTGAACGCCTCCCACAGCTTGAGATAGGCGCGGTTCGGCGGCGCCTCGCGATTCTCGCCGAACGCGACGACGCCGTGCGGGAACGGACTCGAGCAGCGCGGCGCCGCCAGCACGGTGCCGGCGTCGAGCAGGCACCACGAACCCAACGGCGCCGTCGGCAGCGGCGCGCCGAATTCGAACGGCCTGCCCGACAGCGGCGGCAGCTTGTCCTGGATCAGGCTGGTCCGGCGGTGGAGCTGCCAGGCGTAGGGCACCCAGTTGCGCTGGATGGCGCGCAGGGCGCGCGCCGCCTCGCCGATCGAGGCGACGGCGATGCGCTCGGGCTCCAGCCACACGTTCTGCGCCCAGGCCGCCGGCCGCGCCGGTCCGGGCGCCAGCACCAGGCGGTCGTGAACGGCCGCGACCTCGCCCAGTTCGGCGACGAGATCGTCGACGAAGCCCTCGGCCGCGAGATAGGCGGTGAACCCGGTGATCGCGGCCTCAGAAGTCGTTGGCGAAGGCGCAGGCGCCGCCGCCGCAGCCGCCCATGCCGCAGGCCGGGGCGGGAGCGGGGGCGGGGGCGGCGGCGCTCTTGGCGACGTTGGGCGCCATGATCGCCTTGGCGACCGCGCGGTCGCCGCATTCGGGGCAGGCGATCTCGCCGGCCGCCGCCCTGGCGTCGTAATCGGCGCTGTTGGAGAACCATTCCTCGAAGACGTGGTCGGCGCCACACTTCAGGCTGTAGCGAATCATCGTGTCACCGGTGCTGCGGGAATCCTGGTCTCATATAGCGGCGGCGCGCCGGGCTTGTCAAAAGCCTCAGGCGTCGCGCCCGAACAACTCGCGCAACGGCGCCAGGAACCAGCCGAACGGCCGCGGCCGCGCGATCTCCGGCACCGCGGCGCCGGCCGGCGGCGGCATCGGCCGTTCGATGCGGGCGGCGCTGACCGCCAGGTCGTCGAAGGCCAGGGTCATCACGGCCGGGGTCGGCTCGACGGCGCGCGACGGCGGCGCGTCGCCGGGCAGCGCCAGCGGCGGCGGCGGCGGCCCGAAGGCCATCGCGTACTGCACGAACGCCGGCGGCGGCGGCGCCGACGGGTCGGGCTTGGCGGCCGGGACCGGCGGCACGAATCGGCCCGCCAGAAGCACCTGGGCCGAGGGTTTCGGCGCCGGCACCGGCGGGAAGTGGTCGGCGGCCATCTGCACGCCGTAATCGGGCTTGGCCGTCGGCGGCGGCGGCGGCGCCTCGAACCGGCGCGGCGGCATCGTGGCGATCACGCGGTTGCTGCCGGTCTCGATGGTCTCGGTCCAGGCGGCGGCCCAGGCGCGGGCGTCCTCGAGATGTGCGAAGTGCTCCATCGGCCGGTCGATGATGTCGTGGACCATGTCGTAGACCTGCGCCACGGTGCGCGCGCGCCGGCGCTTGTCGTAGAAGATCGGGGCGTTGTTGCGCGCCGCCGCCGAATTGACCGCGCGCACCGCCGGCTGGCCGGGCTGGCGCGCCTTGGCCAGCAGGAAGCGCTCGGCGCCGTAGGGGCCGAGGAAATGGGCGAGGTAGAGGTCGGTGGTGTTGACCGGCCGGCCCAGCGCGCGCTCGAGGTAGTCGCGGTTGTCCTTGGCGTATTCGCCGGCCATCACCGCCGACAGCCGCGGGTCGCGGCGCAGCTCGAGGATGCGGGCGCGGGCGGCGGCGCCGTCGACGACGTAGTTGCCGCGGCGGTCGACCGAGATCTGCGCGGCCAACTCGTCCAGCCCGTAGCGGGGGCCGTGCTGGCGGATCATCATCAGCCAGGTCGACGCGGTGAACTGGTACAGCCCGGCGGCGCTCGACAGCCGGCTGCCGGCGTCGCTGCGGAACGCGCTTTCGCGCCCGGCCTGGGCCATCAGGTACGAGAAGCTGACGCCCGTGCGGCGGCTGGCGTCCTGGATGCTGGCGAGCACGACGTGGGTGATGCGGTGGCCGGCCACGTCGAGATAGACGCCGTCGTCGGCGCGGTCGACCTCGCCCAGCCAGGGCGAGGCGGTGCCCATGTGGAGAATGACCGCGGCGAATGCGACGGAAGTCCTGCGCATATCTCGTTCAGCAGCTGATCGAATGGATTACCACCTTGGATTCACCTCTTGCAGCGGTTCGGAGTCAATAGGCATGATTTGCCGGGCGCCGCGGCTTCGGGATTCCTTAAGGATTGTCCGCTACTTGCTATGGCTCCCGAGGTGATTCGCCGGACGGTGCGTGGCATGGCCGAGGACTGGTGGCGCGGCGCGGTGATCTATCAGGTCTATCCGCGAAGCTTCTGCGACACGAACGGCGACGGCATCGGCGACCTGCCCGGCGTCACCGCCCATCTCGACCACATCGCCGCGTTGGGCGTCGACGCGGTGTGGATCGCGCCGTTCTTCCCGTCGCCGATGAAGGATTTCGGCTACGACGTCAGCGACTACCTGGGCGTCGATCCGATGTTCGGCACGCTGGCCGATTTCGACGCGCTGGTCGCCGAGGCGCACCGCCTGGGCCTGAAGGTGCTGATCGACCAGGTGTGGAGCCACACCTCGGACCGCCATCCGTGGTTCCTCGCCAGCGCCGCAGACGCCGCCGGACCGAAGGCCGACTGGTACGTGTGGGCCGACGCCCGGCCCGACGGCTCGCCGCCCAACAACTGGCTCAGCGTGTTCGGCGGCCCGGCCTGGCGCTGGGACCCGCGGCGGCGGCAGTACTACCTGCACCACTTCCTGACCAGCCAGCCGAAGCTCAACCTGCGCCATCCGGCGGTGCTGGACGCGCTGCTGGAGGCGGGCGCCTTCTGGCTCGGGCGCGGCGTCGACGGCTTCCGGCTCGACGCCGTCGACTTCATGGTCCACGACCCGGGCCTGCGCGACAATCCGCCGCGGCCGCCGGCCGGCGGCGTCATGCCGGTCAAGCCGTTCGGGCTGCAGCGCCACGACCACGACATGGCGCATCCCGACACCCTGGCGGTGATGCGCCGCATCCGCGCGCTGATGGACCGGTTCCCCGGCACCACCACGGTGGCCGAGGTGTCCAGCGAGTACGACGCCCTGGCGCGCGCCAACACCTACACCGGCGGCGACGGCGAGCTGCTGCACATGGCCTACACCTTGCGCCTGATGAAGGGCGAGTTCGACGCCGACCACCTGCGCGCCGCCATCGACCAGGTCGAGGACCGCTTCGACGACGGCTGGATGTGCTGGGCGTTCTCGAACCACGACGTCGCCCGCGTCGTCAGCCGCTGGGGCGACGGCTCGCCGCGATTCGCCAAGCTGGCGACGGCGCTGCTGCTCAGCTTGCGCGGCAGCGTCTGCCTCTACCAGGGCGAGGAGCTGGGCCTGACCGAGGCCGAGCTGCCGTTCGAATCGCTGCAGGATCCCTACGGCATCAACTTCTGGCCGCAGTTCAAGGGCCGCGACGGCAGCCGCACGCCGATGCCGTGGCGCGCGCGAGCGCCGCAGGCCGGCTTCACCACGGGACGTCCGTGGCTGCCGATTCCCGACGACCACCGCGACCGCGCCGTCGACGTCCAGGAGCGCGACGGCGATTCGGTGCTGGCCTTCACCCGCGCCTTCCTGCGCTGGCGCAAGACGCGCCCGGCGCTGATCCGCGGCGCGCTGCGCGCCGTGGAGGCCGGCCACGACCTGGTCGCCTTCGAGCGCCGCCTCGACGGCGAACGGCTGTATTGCCTGTTCAACACCGCCGACCGGCCGCTGCCGGTGACGCTGCCCGGGGGTCTGCGCCCGCTGGAGGCGCCGGGATTCGCGCCGTCGCGCGACGGCGACGCCTGGATCGTGCCGGGCTGGGGCGCGCTGTTCGCCGGCGGCTGACCGAATTCCTGCCCTGTTTGTCGACGCACAACGTTCGGAGTCCGACCGCTCCGCTATGGCTTGTCGACCGGCCCGCGAGGCCGGAGCGATAAATCAAGCGGAGCAACAGAGACATGTCCGGTCGGCTTTTCGACAAGGTCGCGGTGATCACCGGCGCGAGCAGCGGCATCGGCCGCGCCATCGCCGAGCAGTATCTCGCCGAGGGCGCCAAGGTGGTGCTGTTCGCGCGCAACAAGGGGCCGCTGGACGAGATCGCGGCGGCGCATCCCGGGCGGGTGCGGGTGGTCCAGGGCGACGTGACCAAGGCGGCCGATCTGGAACGCCTGGCCTCCGAGGCGGCGGCGTTCGGCGGCGTCGACATCGTCGTGCCGAATGCCGGCGTCGCCAAGGTGGTGCCGTTCGGCGACGCCACGCCGGCGGCGGTCGCCCAGCAGTTCGACGTCAATTTCGGCGGCGCGGTCGAGACGGTGCGCCAGCTTCTGCCGCAGGTCCGCGCCGGCGGCAGCGTGCTGTTCGTCACCACCTTCCTGACGCAGGTCGGCTTCCCCGGCCTGGCGATCTACGCCGCCAGCAAGGCGGCGCTGAAGTCCTT
>CAZJFH010000003.1:0-122510 GCA_964545205.1 uncultured Rhodospirillaceae bacterium | reverse complement strand
CAAGCCGGCGGACGGCGAGGCCGAGGGATACATCCTGTTCCTGCGCGACGGCGCCGGGCTGCTCGGCGCCCGCGTCGACGGCATGAGCGCGGTGCGGCGGATCAGGCTGGACGAGATCGCGCCGCCCGGCGGTGGCGACGCGGAGTTGGGCGGGCGGTTCGCGCACGGCATCGCGCCCGACGGTCAGGTGTTGTTGGACGCGCCGACGGTGGTCGAGGCGCTGGCGGAAATCTTGAGGCCGGCGGCCTAGGGCCCCGGAGAGCGAGGGAAGAGACGATGCAGCAGACGGGCATCTTCGGCATTTGGCGCAACGCCAAGGTCGCGCAGAAACTGACCTTCATTTCGATCGGCTACATCATTTTCATCGCCGGCATCGTCTACTTCACGATCTCGGGCATCAACGAGCAGAAGCACGACGCGGTCGTCGTCGACCTGGCCGGGCGCCAGCGGATGCTCAGCCAGAAATACGCCAAGGAGGTGCTGCTGGCCTCGCTCGGGCAGCAGCAGGCCGAGTACAAGGCGACGATCGAGCTGTTCGACGGCACGCTCGAGGCGCTGGTGCTCGGCGGCGTCGCGATCGAGGACCTCAACACCGGCCGCACGGTGGTGCTGCCCGGCGACCGCTCGCCCAACGCCGAGGCGCTGCTCAACACCCAGCGCGCGATGTCGGCCCAGCTCAAGGCGGCGACCGAGGCGTTCCTGGCCACCACCGCCATCGACCCGACCCGGCCCGAGAAGCTGCGCCAGATGCTGCAGAGTCAGCAGGCCCTGCTGGTCGAGGCCAACAACCTGACCAAGATGTTCAGCCGCGGCTCGGAAGCCAAGATGAGCGCGATGATCAACTGGCAGGTGCTGATCGCCATCGCCGCCGCGGTGCTCGGCTTCCTGACGAGTTGGGCGATCGCCCGCTGGATCGCGCGGCCGCTGTCGCAATGCGCGGCGATGGCCGAGCACATCGCCGCCGGCGACCTCAACCTGCCCAAGCTGCCGGTGCAGTCCAGCGACGAGACCGGCAAGCTGACCATGGCCTTCGACGACATGCTCGAAAGCCTGCGCGACATCGCCATCCAGAGCCGCAGCGTCACCGAGAACCTGAACTCGGCCGCCGCCGAGATTCTGGCGACCACCCAGCAGCAGGCCTCGGCGACCAAGGAGCAGGCCGCCGCGGTGCAGCAGATCACCTCGACCGTCGAGGAGATCAGCCAGTCCTCGGCCCAGGTCTCCGAGCGCTCGAAGGTCGTCGCCTCGGCGGCGCAGGCGACCTCGATGTCCGGCGGTGCCGGCGTCGAGGCGGTGCGCCACACCTCGCGGGCGATGGAATCGATCCGCGAGCAGGCCGAAAGCGTCGCCGAGAACGTCGTCGCGCTGTCCGAGAAGACCCAGGCGATCGGCGAGATCATCGCCACCGTCAACGACATCGCCGAGCAGTCGAACCTGGTCGCCCTCAACGCCGCGATCGAGGCCGCCGACGCCCGCGAGGACGGCCGCCGCTTCGCCGTGGTCGCCAACGAGATCAAGAACCTCGCCGACCAGGCCAAGGAGGCCACCGGCCAGGTGCGCTCGATCCTCGAGGAGATCCAGAAGGGCATCAACACCTCGGTGATGCTGACCGAGGAAGCGGTCAAGCGGGTCGAGGCCGGCCGCGAGAAGACCCAGCTCGCCGAGCAGACGATCCGCAAGATGGCCGAGAACATCCAGGAGAACGTCAGCGCCTTCCAGCAGATCGTCAGCGCCACCAACCAGCAGCAGATCGGCCTGGAGCAGGTGACCCAGGCGCTGCACGAGATCCGTACCGCCAGCCAGCAGACGGCGTCGAGCACGCGCCAGCTCGAAGAGGCTGCCGGCAACGTCACCAGTCTCGGCCAGCAGCTTCGCAAGGTGGTGGAGAAGTACAGGCTTTGAGGGACATCCGCCGCACGCTCCTGGCGGCCTTCCAGATCGAGCACCGGGACCATCTGGAGTACATCCGGAACGCCCTGGCCAGGTTCGAGGAGGGGGGCGCGTCCTGGGAGCGGCCCGAATTCGACGAGGTCTTCCGTCGCGCCCACAGCCTCAAGGGCGCGGCGCGGGCGGTCGACCTGCGGCCGATCGAGGTGCTGGCGCATCGGCTGGAAACGCTGTTCAACCGCCTGCGCGCCGACGACCGGATGCCCGACGCCGCGGCCGTCGCCGTCGTCCACCAGGTCCTGAACGCGATCGAGGACTGGGTGGCGGCGCTCGGCGACAACGAATCGCCGCCGCCGCCGGTCGAGGCGCTGGACGCCATCGACGTCCACCTCGCCAACATGCCCGAGGAGGACGCCGCGCCGGGCGCCGGCGCACCCTCTGCGACGGCGCCGGTCGCCGAACCCGCCGCGCCGCCCGCGGAGATGCCGCCGCCGGCGACCGAGGCGCCGCCGGAGCCGCCGCCGTCGCGTGGCGCCGGCGTCGCGGCGCTCGACGACACCGTGCGCATCGACACCAACGATCTCGACCGCCTGCTGCGCTCTGCCGGCCAGCTCCTGACCGAGGGCCACGGCCACGACATGGTCTCGCGGCGGCTGCGCGGCCTGGAGGCGCAGATCGCCGATCTCGAAAAGCAGTGGAAGCGCCTGCGCAAGTCGCTGCCGCGCGCCGGTCACGGCGGCGACGGCTTCGACGGCTTCGGCCAGGCCCTGCGCGCGCTGGCCAAGGAGGCGCGCGGCACCCGCATCCTCCAGAGCCGCGGCGGCTGGACGCTGCGCCAGCTCGCCGGCACCCTGCAGGAGGAGGTCACGGCGGCGCGGATGATCCCGGCCGAAACGGTGTTCGGCGGTTTCCGCAAGATGATGCGCGACTTGGCGCGCGACGAAGGCAAGGAGGTCGATTTCCGCGTCGTCGGGCTCGACGTGCGCGCCGACCGCATGGTCCTGCAGACGCTCAAGGACCCCGTGATGCACATGCTGCGCAACGCGCTGTTCCACGGCATGGAGACGCCCGAGGAACGCGCGGCCGCCGGCAAGGAGCGCACGGGCCGCATCGCCCTGAGATTCGCCATCCGCGGCGGCCGGCTGCTGTTGACCATCGACGACGACGGCCGCGGCATCGACCGGCGCAAGATCATCGAGGTCGCCGTCGCCGGCGGCTTCGTCTCCGCCGAGGACGCCGCCTCGGCCAGCGACCACGAGGTGGTGCGCCACATCTTCCGGCCCGGCTTCTCGACCGCCGGCAGGGTGACCGACCTCGCCGGGCGCGGCATGGGCATGTCGGTGGTCTACGAGGCGGTGGCCAAGCTCAACGGCAGCCTCGACGTGCCGCACAAGGAGGGGCCGGGCACGACCTTCCAGCTCCTGGTGCCGCTGTCCGTGGCGACGCACCGGCTGCTGCTGGTCGAGGTGCAGGGCCGCACGATCGCGGTGCCGACCGACGGCATCGAGCGGCTGAGCCGCTTCCGCCTCGACCAGGTGCGCACCGTCGAGGGCCGGCCGGTGGTGCAGGTCGAGGGCCGCCAGCTCAACCTGATCGGCATGGCCGAGCTGCTCGACCTGCCCGACACCGCGATCGCCACCCACGGCGGCACGATGCCGGTGATGGTGCTGCGCTCGGGCGACGCGCGCATCGCGGTGGCGGTCGACGCCTTCCGCACCATCCGCGACGGCCTGATCCAGGATCTCGGCTTCCCGCTGCCGGCGGGCAGCAAGATCGCCGGCGGCACGTTGATGGAGGACGGCTCGGTGGTGGTCGTCGTCAGCCCGTTCCAGCTCGTCGAATCCTGCCGGCATCCCGATCACGGCCGCAGCCTGGCGACCGTCGAGCGGGCGCCGGCGGTCAAGGTGCCCAGCATCCTGGTCGTCGACGACTCCTTCACCACCCGCACGCTGGAGAAGAGCATCCTGGCGGCGCAAGGCTACCAGGTCTTCGTCGCCGTCGACGGCCTCGAGGCGCTGGCGGTGCTGCGCGCCCAGGCGATCGATCTTGTCGTCGCCGACGTGCAGATGCCGCGCCTCGACGGCTTCGGCCTGCTCAAGGAGATGAAGAAGGACAAGACCTTCTCGCGCATCCCGGTGATCATGGTCACGTCGCTGGAGAGCCGCGAGGACCGCGAGCGGGGCCTGAGCCTCGGCGCCGCGGCCTATGTCGTGAAACGCAAGTTCGACCAACGCGAACTTCTGGAGACGATCGAGCAGCTGCTATGAACAAGACACGGGTGATGATCGTCGAGGACTCGGCCGTGGTGCGGCTGCTGCTGCAGCACATCATCGGCAGCGATCCGCGCTTCGAGATCGTCTCGATCAGCGAGACCGCCGAGGAGGCGCTGGCCTGCCTCGATCGCGTCAGGCCCGACGTGATCTCGCTCGACATCCGCCTGCCGGGCATGAACGGGCTCGACGCCACCCTGCGCATCATGTCGACCCGGCCGACGCCGATCGTCGTCGTCGCCGCCTCGGTCGAGGGCGACGAGCTCGACATCGCCATGAACGCCCTGCGCGCCGGCGCCGTCGCCGTCGTCGAGAAGCCGGTCGGCACCACCAACGAGGACTACGAGCGCGTCGCCACCCACCTGTGCAACCAGCTCGCCATCATGAGCCAGGTCAAGGTCGTGCGCCAGGCGCCGCGGCGCGGCCTGTCGTTCGGCTCGCCGCCGCCGCCGCCCGCCGCCGCTGCGCCGCCGCCGCCGCCGCCGCCGGCGCGGCGGTCGGCAAGCCTGCGGATGGTCGGGCTGGTCGCCTCGACCGGCGGTCCCAACGCGCTGACCCGGGTGCTGGGCGAGCTGTCGGCCGACTTCCCGGCGCCGATCCTGCTGGTGCAGCACATCACGCCGAGCTTCCTCGACGGCTTCGTGAGCTGGCTCGACGGCATGACGCCGCTCGAGGTCAGGATCGCCCAGCCGGGCGAGACGCCGCGCGCCGGGGTCGTCTACGTGCCGCCGGCGGACCGCCATCTCGAACTGCGCCGCGGCAAGCTGTGGCTCGGCATGGGCGACGAGGTCTGCAGCCAGCGCCCGTCGGGCACGGTGCTGTTCGAATCCATCGCCCGCGATCTCGGCGACCAGGCGCTCGGCGTGCTGCTGACCGGCATGGGCGCCGACGGCGCCCGCGGCCTGCTCGAGCTGCGCAAGTCCGGCGCCCACACCATCGCCGAGGACGCCTCGACCGCCGTCGTCTACGGCATGCCCGCCGCCGCGGTCGAGCTCGGCGCCGTCTGCGAGAGCCTGCCGCTGCCCGCCATCGCGCGGCGCATGGTCGAACTGGTCGCGCCGTTCCGCCGGGAGACCGTGGCATGAAGACGCCGCTGGTGATGATCGTCGAGGACTCGCCGACCCAGCGGGTCAAGCTGCAGTTCGTGCTCGAAGGCGAGGGCTTCGAGACGCTGTCGGCGGAATCCGGCGAGCAGGCGCTGGAGATGTTCGCCACCATGCATCCCGACATGGTGATCATCGACTACCACCTGCCGGGCATCCAGGGCGACGAGCTGTGCCGCCAGCTCAGGATGAACATCAACACCCAGAGCATCCCGATCCTGATGCTCACCATGGACCAGACCACGGCGGCCGAGCTGCACAGCCTGCAGAGCGGCGCCGACGACTACGTCGCCAAGTCCGAGGACAGCGACATCCTGATGCTGCGGGTGCACGCGCTGCTGCGCAAGGCGCGCGAACGCTCGTCGATCCTGTCCGTCGACACCTCGCTGTACTCGCAGGCCAAGGTGCTGGTCGTCGACGACAGCCCGACCTATCTCGAGTTCATCTCCGGCGAGCTGATCCGCGAAGGCTACCAGGTGTTCACCGCCCGCGGCGGCATGGAGGCGCTGGCGCTGCTGGCGACCGAGCACTTCGACTGCGTGCTGGTCGATCTGGTGATGCCGCATCTCGACGGCCCGGTGGTGTGCCAGAAGCTGACCAGCGAGCGCCGCCCGACCGAGCTGCCGGTGGTGATCCTGATGATCAGCGCCCACGAGGGCAAGGAGAACGTCACCCGGGCGCTGGAGGCCGGGGCGGACGACTTCGTCGGCAAGTCGTCGGACATCGCGGTGATCAAGGCGCGGGTGCGCGCGCTGCTGCGGCGCAAGTTCATCCTGGAGCAGAACCGGCGCATCATCGACGAGTTCAAGAACAAGGAGATGGAGGCGCTGCGCGCCCGGGCCGAGAAGGCGGCGGCCGAGGCCAAGGCCGCGCTGGCCGAGGAGCTGCGCATCGCCAACGCCGAGCTCGAGGAGACCAACCGCAAGCTGCGCGAGACGCAGACGCACCTGATCCACAGCGAGAAGATGGCGTCGCTGGGCCAGCTCGTCGCCGGCATCGCCCACGAGATCAACAACCCGCTCTCCTTCGTCGCCAACCACGTCTACACCGTCGAGGGGCTGTTGGGGCAGATCGACGCGCAGCACGCCGAGGCCCTGGCCGAGGACAGTCTGCGCAAGCTGCGCAAGGCGCGCTCGCGGGTCGGCGACATGGGCCAGGGGCTCGACCGGGTGAAGAGCCTGGTGCTCAAGCTGCGCACCTTCTCGCGCCTCGACGAGGGCGAGCTGCAGGAGGCCAACATCCACGAGGCGCTCGACACCGTGCTGCTGTTCCTGCAGCACCGGTTCGCCGAGCGCATCGACGTCGTCAAGGAGTACGGCGCCGCCAGCATGCTCACCTGCCGCGCCGGGCAGCTCAACCAGGTGCTGATGAACGTGGTCAGCAACGCGGTCGACGCCATCGACGGCCGCGGCACCATCACCCTGCGCACCGGCATCCGCCACGGCAGCTACCGCATCGCCGTCAGCGACACCGGGCGCGGCGTGCCGGCCGAGGTGCGCCAACGCATCTTCGACCCGTTCTTCACCACCAAGCCGGTGGGCAAGGGAACCGGCCTGGGATTGTCGATTTCCTATGGCATTGTCCAGGCACATGGGGGCACAATCGACTTCGAAAGCGTCGAGGGGAAGGGGACGACCGTGACGATTTCCATACCGTTGTTGTCGCAATCCTCGACGCCCGCCGTCGCGTCTTGACGACCGCACGGGCAGCGCCTGAATGACCGCGAAGAACACGAAACACCGCCTGCTGGTCGTAGACAACGAGCCGCAGATACTGGTCGCCATCTCGGACCTGTTCGAGGACGACTTCCGCATCCTGACCGCGACCGACGGCTGGGAGGCCCTGCGCCTGCTCGAGGAGAACCAGGTCTCGGTGATCCTCTCCGACCAGCGCATGCCCGGGATGAACGGCGACGAGTTCCTGCAGCGCGCGCGCGAGGTCTCCGAGGCGACGCGGGTGCTGATCACCGGCTACACCGACATCACCGCGCTGGTGCGCGCCGTCAACATCGGCAAGATTCACGCCTACGTCTCGAAGCCCTGGAACCCGGTCGAACTGCGCACCGTGGTGCTCAATGCCGCCGCGCAATTCGAGCTGAGCCGCAATCTCGATCACGAGCGGCGCCTGCTCAAGGCCCTGATGGACAGCATTCCCGACGCCATCTTCTTCCTCGATCGCGACCTGCGCTTCGAGCGCGCCAACGGCGCGGTGTGCAAGCTGCTGGGCGTGTCGGATCCGCGTCGGCTGGTGGGGGCCTCGGCGCACGAATTCCGCCTCGCCAAGTACGCGCAGGAGGTCCTGGAGACCGGCGAGGTTCTCAGCGACAAGGTCGAGCGCCACGACACCGGCGAGGCGTGCATCTGGATGTCGACGACGCTGGCGCCGATCCGCTCCAATTCGGGCGACGTCGTCGGCATCGCCGGCGTGTCGCGCAACGTCACCAAGCGCATGCTGGCCGAAGAGGCGCTGCAGCGCGCCCACGACGATCTCGAGCGCGCGGTCGAGCAGCGCACGCGCAAGCTCAAGCAGGAGATCGCCGAGCGCATGCGCATCGAGGAGGCGCTGATCGAGGCCAAGGAGATGGCCGAGAGCGCCAACCGCGCCAAGACGGCGTTCCTCGCCAACATGAGCCACGAGCTGCGCACGCCCTTGAACGCGATCATCGGCTTCGCCGACCTGATGATGAGCCACATCATGGGGCCGATCGGGCACGAGAAGTACGAAGAGTACATCCACAACATCCACGATTCCGGCCAGCACCTGCTGCAGATCATCTCGGACATCCTCGACGTCTCGCGCATCGAGGCCGGCAAGATTCATCTGCAGGAGAGCGAGGTCGACGTGCCGGCGATGCTCTACGGCGCCTGGCGCATGATGGAGCATCTCGCCGAGGAGGGGCAGCTCACCGCCGCGATCGAGGTTGCCGACGACCTGCCGCCGCTGCGCGCCGACCAGCGCCTGATCAAGCAGGCGCTGCTCAATCTGCTGTCGAACGCCATCAAGTTCACGCAGCCGGGCGGCAAGGTCGTCCTGTCGGCCGGCATCGGCGAGGACGGCGGGTTGTTCATGTCGGTGCGCGACACCGGCATCGGCATCCCGGCCGCCGACCTGGCGCGGGTGATCGAGCCGTTCACCCAGATCGAGTCCAGCCTGGCGCGCAAGCATGCCGGCTCCGGGCTCGGCCTGCCGCTGTCCAAGGCCTTCGTCGACCTGCACGGCGGCCGCTTCGACCTCGACAGCCGCGAGGGCGCCGGCACCACCGTGACCATGCGCTTCCCGGCCGACCGCGTGCTGCGCCTCGCGGCGGCCGGCGTCGCCGAGTAGCTCAATCCTCCAGCGCCGTCGCGACGGCCATCAGCAGTTCCTCGCGGGTGAACGGCTTCGAAAGCGTCACCCGGACGCCCAGACGCCGCGCCATGCCGAGGAATTCCATGTTGCGCGTGCGTCCGCCGCCGGACATCGCCAGCATCCGCACCGCCGGATCGCCGCGGCGCAGGTCGATGATCGTCTCCAGCCCGTCCTTCTCGGGCATGATCAGGTCCGTGACGACCAGGTCGGACCGAGAGCGGCGATAGGCCTCGATCGCCTCGACGCCGTTGGCGGCTGTCGTGACCTGATAACCGGCGCTGCTCAACATTTCTCTGACGGTAAATGCAACCGCGGCGTCGTCTTCGACGACGAGTATCGAGTGCAAACCAACCTCCCACTCTCGTAGCGACTCTATTTACATCCGACTTTGGGCAAACCTTTGGATGGCTTCCCGGCTTTTTCCAAGATGTTACGCTGTTACGTGACCGGTGGCCAAATGTGCGGAAGGTTGGTGTGGCGTATACATGCGAAAGACTGAGACGGTGAGCACCGACCTTCTCGACAGGCTGCGGCGCAGTTGGTCGGTATTGATGGGGCGGCCCGAGGCGGCGCCGGCCGAGAGCGGCGACGCGGCGGCCGGCGAGGTTCTGCGGCGCGACGCCGTCCTGTTCGAGCAGAAGCTGCGCGAAGCGCTGCGCGGGCGCGAGAGCTTGCTGGCCGGCAGCGTCCACGTCCTCGGACTGAACAAGCTGCGAAGCCATTTCGGGCCGCGGTGGCCGGCGGTTTCCGAACGGGTCCACACCGTCGTGCGCGGCATCATCGACCGCCATCTCGCAGGCGCCGGGATCGTCACGGCATACGGCGAGCTCGCCTACGTCATCGTCTTCACCGGGCTGCCGGCGGAAATGGCCAAGCTGCGCGCGGCGATGATCGCCAGCGAGATATCGCGGCGGCTTTTCGGCGAGACCAGCCACGGCAGCGGCGTCGAGGTCGCCATCGCCACCGTGCGCAAGGATCGCGAGATCACCATGCAGCGGCTTGATCCGAAGGTGGCGCTGGGGCTCGCGTTCCGCACCGCGCTCGGCGAGGGGGCCCTGACCCCCGTCGAGGCCGGCCCGGGCTCCGGCGGCCCGCCAGGCCCGGGCATCGTGCGGCCGCCCGAGGCGCCGTCTCCGGACAGGGCGTCACCGCGCCCGGAGGGCGATCCGGAATGGCGGGACATCCCCGGTGCGGTGTGCCCGCTGGAGACGGCGGCCGCCGCGGCGCCTGGCGCGGTCGCGCCGCCGGTGGTGAGCGGCCAGCAATGCGACGACTGGGCCGCGACCAGTCCTTACGCGACCAGCAGCCTGCAGTTCGCGTTTCGACCGATGTGGCATGTCGGTCGCCGGATCGTGGCCGCGCATCTGCTGGTGCCGGCGCGCGTCAATGCCGAGGGCATATTGCTGGTCGGAGACGAGGTCGTCGCCACCGGGCCGGCCTCGGCGGCCAATGGCGAGATCGATTGCGCCGCCATCGCCCATGCGCGCGCCACCTTCGCCGGATACCGCAGCGTGGCGATGCCGTTCCTGGTTGTGCCGGTGCACTACGTCACGCTCGCCACCCCCGCTCTGCGCGAAGCGTTCCTCGACGCGTGCCGGGCGCTGCCGCGACCCTTCGGCGAGCGCCTGTTCCTCGAGCTGACGGGGCTGCCGGCGGATTGCGGCGTCGGCCGTGTCGACGAGACGGTCGCGACCGTGCGGCCGTTCTGCGGCGGCGTTCTGCTGCGTCTCGGCCTGGCTTCCCGGCTGCTGGACGATCCGCGTCTCGGCGGTCTCTACGCGGCCGGGTTCGATGTCGGCGCGATGCGCACGCCGGAGAAGGCGATCATCGAGGCGATGAACAGGTTCGCCGAGCAGGCGGCGCGGCGCCAACTCCGCACCTACGTGCACGGCCTGAAGACCCGCAGTCTGGCCAGCGCCGCGATCGCCGCCGGCTTCTCCTTCGTCGGCGGCGACGTCGTCGCGACCGTCGCCGGCGCCGAGCCGCCGGCGGCGTTCCCATTCGGGCTGGAGAACCTCTACGAGCCGTTGCTGGCGGGCGGCTCCTGACCGGCGGGCCAGTCCGCCGCTTCGGCCGGCGCCGCCTCGGCCTGGTGTTCCGGCGCGCCGCGCCACCACACCACCTCGTGCAGCGTCACCGGTTCCTTGAATCCCTTCAGGGCGTTCTCGCCCTTGGCGATGAAGCGGCGGTCCTTGCCGGCGCTGAGTTCGCGCACGACGTTCGAGCACAGGATCTGGTCGGAATCGGCCTTGGCGCAGATGCGGGCCGCCAGCTGCACCGTGGTTCCGAACAGGTCGTTCTCTTCCTGGATCGGCTCGCCGGCGTTGATGCCGATCCGCAGGTGCAGCGGCAGCGACGGGTCGGCGGCGTTGTGCTCGGCGACGGCGCGCTGGATCGCGGCGGCGGCGTCGACGGCGTTGGCGGTGCTGGCGAACGAGGCCATGATGCCGTCGCCGGTGTGCTTGATCTCGCGGCCGTCGAATTCGGCGAGGTACAGGCGGACGATGCTGTTGTGGCGCCGCACGACGTCCTGCGCCGCCAGGTCGCCGCGGGCCTGGGTCAGGTCGGTCGAGCCGACCATGTCGGTGAACAGCACGGCGACGATGCGCTGGGCCGGCTGCTTCTCGGCCGGCTTGTTCCAGTCGTCCAGAATGGTCGGCAACTGGTCCAGCGCCTGGGCCTCGCCGTTGAGGAAGCGGGTCATCAGCTCGCGGCCCATCTGGAACATGCGCATGTAGCGCGGTTCCAGCATGTACTGGTCGATGCGCTCGCAGAAGGCGGCGGCCATCGCCGGCTTGAGCCCGAGCAGCGAAATGGTCTCGCGCAGCAGCGCCAGCCGCGCCTCGGGGTGCAGGCGGTTGCTGGTCGCCTGCTCGTCGACGGCGCCGGCCAGCAGCAGGTTCATGCCGAAGCGGCTGAAATTGTCGAGATGCGGCCGGCTGGACTTCACCCGGGTCAGCGTCTCGCCGAGGAAGCGCATGGTCGTGAAGCGGTTCTTCTCGACCGCCTGCTCGATTTCCGCCGAGAGATGCGTCTCCTCGGACGGCTCGGGTTCGGGTTCGGGGTCGGACCCGGGTTCGGTTCCCGGTTCCGGCTCCGGCTCCGGAGACAGGTCGAGCGGCGAGGATTCCGGCTCGTCCTGCGGCGCGGGCGAGGTCGGCTCGGGCGGCGCCTTCGGATCGGGGCGGGCCTGGGCGGGCTCGCCGGCGACCCGCCCGACCAGGGCGCCCAGGGCGCCGGCCAGCGCGTCGGTCATCGCCTTGGTCCAGGGGCCCATCGGCTCGGGCGGCGGCGGCGCCGGCGCGCGCCGCGCGGTGCTCAGCGGGTTCGCCGCCGCGCCTTGGCCCTCGAGCCGTTGCGCTCGCGTGCGGCCGGTGTTCTTGCGCACCCCGGCGATGAAGCGCATGGTCAGCGGCAGGGCGATTCCCAGGAACACGACGGCGAAGGTCAGGAAGGTGAGCTTCGGGACGGTCGCCGGATCGATCGAAAAGCCGTTGCGGACGGCATCCTCGATCACCGTCGACAGCACCTCGGTCGCGGTCGCCGCTGCGCCCAGCGCGACGATGATGATGGCCAGCAGCTTGAACACCAGGCCGGTCAGGCCTTCCGGGCCGGCGTCGGCCGGGCGCCGCGGCTTCGGGGCCGCCGTCTTCTCGGCGGCGGGCGCGCGGCGCGCGGTCGGCCGCAGGGTCTGGACCTGGTCACGGGGGGCGGCCACCTGCTCGGGCTTGCTGGTGCGCGCGCTCAGGAAGACGACCGTCTCCTCGCAGGTGTTGGTGTCCGGCCGGTAGGTTTCGCGCAGGACCTTGACCCCGATGCCCAGGGTCTTCTCGATGTTCCTGGCCTCGTCGAGGGCCTCTTCCTTCTGGTCGTGCCGATAGCGCACCTGCAGGACCCAACGCCTGCGGTCGTAGACATAGATCTCGTAATGTGTAATCGGCGCCAACTCGGTGGGCATTCGACGCGCGGCCTCGGACATGCGCTGCCATCCGCTGCGGCAGACGGGGGCAAGTGTATCAGGCGGAACCGCCAACGCGTACGCAAAACGCGAACGGCGGACCGTCCGGCCCGCCGTTCGTCACTGATTTCGGCGATTTCGGCCTTACTTGATGCCGAAATTCGCGAAGCGCTTCTTGAACTTGGCAAGCTGGCCGCCGGTGTCGACCAGGCGGTGCACGCCGGTCCACGCCGGATGCGACTTGGGATCGATGTCCAGCCGCAGCGTGTCACCCGGCTTGCCGTACGTCGAGCGGGTCTTGAACTCGCTGCCGTCGGTCATGACGACCGTGATCTCGTGATAATCCGGATGAATATCGCTCTTCATTGCTGCTGCTCCCGAAACCGAAGCGCCGTATATAACGGACCGCGCCGGCCGGTGCAAGACCCTGCGGTTGCGGCGCCCGCCGGCGCGTGCCATAACCCGGCGAGGTCAGCCCGGGGGTGAGCATGTCCATCGACGAAAGCCGTTTCCATCTTCTCGCCGACACCCTGCTTCAGGAGCTGGTCGACGCTCTCGACGCCGCGATCGGCGACGAGGTCGACGTCGACCTGCAGGGCGGGGTGCTGACGGTCGATCTCGGCGACGGCGGCCAGTACGTCGTCAACAAGCACGCCGCGATGCGCCAGATCTGGCTGTCCTCGCCCGTCAGCGGCGCCTGGCATTTCGATCCCGAGGACGGCCGCTGGCTGGCGAGCAAGGACCGCGCGGTCGCGCTGACGGCGCTGCTGGCGGCGGAGCTGTCGTCGAAGACCGGCGCTACCGTGACGCTTTAGCGCCCAGCGCTCTCAGCGCTGGTCGAAGCGGATCTCGATGCGGCGGTTGCGGGCCAGCGCCTCGGGCGTCTCGCCGGTGTCGACCGGATTGAACTCGCCGAAGCCGGCGGCGGCCAGCCGGTTGGCCGGGATGCCTTGCGAGATCAGGAACTTCACGACCGAGGTCGCGCGCGCGGTCGACAGCTCCCAATTGCTGGGGAAGCGCAGATTGTAGATCGGCACCTTGTCGGTGTGGCCGTCGACGCGCAGCACCCAGTTCAGCTCGTCGGGGATCTGCGGGATGAGCTGCTTGAGCGTGTCCGCGAGCTGCATGAGCTGCAACTGGCCGCTGGGGTCGAGATCGGCAGAGCCCGAGCTGAACAGCAGTTCCGACTGGAACACGAAACGGTCGCCCTCGACGCGGATGCCGGGCTTGTCGCCGAGCAGCGCCCGCAGCTTGCCGAAGAACTCCGAGCGGTAGCGGCGCATCTCCTCGACCTTGCTGGCCAGCGCCTGGTTCAGCCGTTCGCCGAGATTGGTGATCTGGATCTTCTGCTCGGCGGCCAGCTTCTCCGAGGCCTCGAGCGCCTCGTTCAGCCGCGCCAGCTCCTGCCTGACCGCCTCGAGCTGCTGGTTGAGCAGGGCGGCGTGCGCCCGCGCCTCTTCCGACAGCTTGCGCTCCTCGGTGAGCTGGCCCTCGGTTTCGCCGAGCTTCGAACCCAGTTCGGCGACCTTGGCCTCGAGGTCCGAGCGCAGCGCCCGCAGCGCGGCGATGTCCTGGCGCAGCAGCGCCAGCTCGCGCAACTGCACCTCGATGGTCTCGCGATCGGCGCTGATGGTGCGGAACGCTTCCTCCAGCTCCGCCGACAGGTTGCCGGTGCGCTCCCTGGCGGACTCGGCCTGGGCCGTCATCGCGGCCAGCCGGTCGCGCAGGTCGGCGGCCTCGGCGGCGGCGCCGGCCAGGCGGTCGCGTTCGGCGACCGACTGCTGCAGTTCCGACGAGAGTTGAGCGACGTTCAGGCGAAGGTCGGCGTTGGCCTTGCGCTCCAGCGACAGCAGTTCGCTCAGCTCGTTGATCTGCCGCGACAGCCGCTCCAGCGCCTGGTCGCGGCCCGACAGCGCCTGGCCGAGATAGAACTGCGACAGCAGGAACACCAGCAGCACGAAGATCACGACCATCAGCAGCGCCGACAAGGCGTCGACGAAACCGGGCCAGATGTCGGACTGCCGGCGGCGCCGGCCCATTCCGGGCATGGTCAGCGATCCGTTTCTTCGGCGATCGCGGCGATGGTGCGGGCCAGCAGCTTGAACTCGCTGCGCATCTCGCGGATCAGCTCGTCGCGGCCGATCGCCGAGTCCTCGACCATCCGCGACAGCGACACGTCGATGTTGCGCACATGGCTGCGCGTCGCCTCGTCGATGCCGCTGCTGGCGGCCTCGGCCAGCTTTGCCAGCATCGGCTTCATCTCGATCTGGCTCTCGGCCAGACGGATCATCAGGCTCTGCTCGGCCCGCATCTGGTCGGTCAGGGTCGACAGCTTGTCGGTCAGCGCGCGCATGTTGGCGGCGGCGCTGCCGCGGCCTTCCTCGCCGCGGGCGATGATGCGCTGCAGGTTGTCGAGGCTCTCGGCGGTCTGCTCGAGCAGGGCCTGGATGTAGGCCGGCACCGAGTGATCGCCGCCGTCGGCCGACAGGCTGCCGCCGCCGAGCCGGGTCTGGCTCGACAGCCAGTCCTCGAGGTCGGTGTAGAAACTGTTCTGCGCCTGTCCGGCCTGCAGGTCGAGGAAGCCGACGACCAGGGAGCCGGCGAGGCCGAACAGCGACGACGAGAACGCCGTGCCCATGCCCGACAGCGGCGCCTCCAGGCCGCTCTTCAGGCCCTCGAAGGCGGTGCCGAAGTCGTCGCCGGCCAGGGTCAGGTTGCGGATCACGTCGCTGATCGAGCCGACGGTCTGGGTCAGGCCCCAGAAGGTGCCGAGCAGGCCGAGGAAGATCAGCAGCCCGGTGAAGTAGCGCGAGATCTCGCGCGATTCGTCCAGGCGCGAGCCGATGGCGTCCAGCACCGATCGCAGCGCCGTCGCCGACATCACGAAGCGGTCGCCGCGCCGCTCGCCCAGCATCGCCGCCAGCGGTCCGATCAGGCGCGGCGCCTTGTCGCCCGAAAGCTGCGGATGGCCGCGGCGCGCGTTCTCGATCCAAGCCACTTCGGGCCCGAGCAGGAACACCTGGCGGAAGTTCAGGATGATGGCCAGCAGCAGCACGCCCATGATCAACCCGTTCAAGGCGGGATTGGCCATGAAGGCGGCGACGATGCCGGGCGAGAGCAGCGCTGCGACGATGGCCACGGCGGCCAGGAAGAGCGCCATGCGGGTGAGGTATCGGTGGGGTCGGGTCATTTGGTGGAACGGCTGGCTGCCGCTGTTCTCCTTCACAAAGGAAGTATGCCCTAGGAGATACGCGGGTGCTCGGGGTTTTTCAGGCGATCCCACCTTATCGCTTCTCGACGACCAGATCGACGCGGTCGCCGGGTCCGTCGGGAACGCGATTGCCCAGAGCGCGAACCTCGATGCGCGTGCTGCGCACACCGTAGTTCATCAGGTACGAGCGTACCGCCAGCGCCCGCGACAGCGACAGCCGTCGCGCCTTGCTGGCTTCGGTGTCCGAGCCCTCGGCATAGGCCATGAGCTGCACGTAGAGGGCCTGGTCCTTGTCCATGCGTTCGGCCAGCGCCTCCAGCGGGCCATGGGCGTCGGTCGGCAGGTCGGCGGCGCCGCCGGCGAACCGGACCGAAAGCGCGCCGTCGGTTTCGACGACGCCCGGCTTGACGACCGAGGTCGCGATGCTGGCCGGCTTCAGCGGCTGCACCTTGGGCTTCGGCGAATCGGCGATCTTCGGCGGCACCAGGCCGCGCGGTTCGCCCGGCACCGGCGGCGGCGGCGTCACCGCGGCGGCGATCTTGGTCTCGGCCGGCGGTGGCGGGGCTTCCGGCCGCGGCGCGACGGCGGCGGCCGCGACCGCCTTCGGCGCGGAGGCCGGCTCGGCGGGTTCGGCCGCGGCGAGGCGCGCGGGCGTCGGTGCCGGCGCGGCGGGCGCGGCTGGTTCCGGCGCGCCGACGCTCGCCGCGGGCGCGGCCTCGACGGGCCTGGCCGCGACCGGCGCCGGTTCGACCGCCGCCGGTTCGAGCGCCGTCGTCCGCTCGACGGCCTCGGCGGCCTTTGTCTCGGCGGCCTTTGTCTCGGTGGCCTTTGTCTCGGCGAGCTTGCTTTCGGCGGCCTCGCTCTCGGCGGCCTTGGTCTCGACGGACGCCGGCAGGTCTGTGGCGGCGGTCTTGATCTCGGGGGCGGGTTCGGGGGCGGCGGGCTTGGCGGCGGGCGGCGCCTTTTCGGCGACCGCGGTCGGCACCGCCGGCTTCGGCTGCGGCGCCGGCTTGTCCTGCAGTCGGGCGGGCCTGGCCTTGGCCGTCCGGGTCTTGGCGGGCTTGACGGCCTTCGGCGCCTTGGGGGCCGAAGGCGGCGTCAGCGTGATCCGCGGCTCCGCCGGCTTGGCCGGCGCGGCTTCGCGTTGCGGCGGTTCCTTGATCATCAACTGGGGCAGGGTGCGCGGCGGTCCCAATTGCTCCAGGACACCGCGGTCCACGAAGACGCTGTCGTCGTTCCGACCGCCGATGACGGTCTGCGCGCCCGCCGGAGCGGCCACCGAAAGGGCTGCCGCGACGGCCGCCAGGATGCTCAAATGCCGCGTTCGCATGAATCCGCACGTGCTATAGCGAGCTCCGCATTGGAACGCGCTTCGTAGGGAAGATATCTCATACGAAGGTGGTGGGACAACCGCCAATCTGCCCGGCGGCGCGGCGGTCAGCGGCCGGCCCGCCGCAGGACGTCGCCGAGCGGGCCATGGAGGTGGTCGTTGGCCGCCAGGATGCTGCCCGAGGTCAGGAAGTTCTGTCCGCCGTCGATCTCGCTGACATAGCCGCCGGCCTCCTTGACCATCAGCACGCCGGCGGCGACGTCCCAGGTCTGCAGGCCGGATTCCCAGAACCCGTCGCAGCGGCCGGCCGCGACATAGGCGAGGTCCAGCGACGCCGCGCCGAATCGGCGCACGCCCGAGACTTCGGCCATCACCGCGTCGAGCTGCCTCATGAACGCCTTGTGGTCGCCGCGGCCGCGATGCGGAATGCCGGTGGCGACGACGGCGTCGTCGAGCTTGCGCCGGGCCGAGACCCGCAGCCGGCGCTCGTTGACGAAGGTGCCCGCGCCCTTCTCCGACGCGAACATCTCGTCGGTCAGCGGGTGGTAGATGATGCCGGCGACGATCTCGGCGTCGCGCTGCAGCGCGACCGAGATGGCGAAATGCGGGATGCCGTGGATGAAGTTGGTGGTGCCGTCGAGCGGATCGATGATCCAGCGCTCGCTCTTGTCGGCGTCGATCTCGCCGCCTTCCTCGAGCAGGAAGCCGAAATTCGGCCGCGCCTTCTTCAATTCCTGGCGCAGGATCTTCTCGGTGCGCAGGTCGGCGGTCGAGACGAAGTCGCTGGTGCCCTTCATCGACACCTGCAACTGCTCGACCTCGCCGAAGTCGCGCAGCAGACCGCGCGCCGCCTTGCGTGCGGCGGCGGTCATCACGTTCATCAGGGGGGAGCGAAGGGCCACGTCAGTCCTTCGCGCGTTCGACGTAGGTGTTGTCGCCGGTGTTGACGACGATGCGCTCGCCGGTCTCGATGAAGGGCGGCACCATGACGCGCACGCCGTTCTCCAGGATCGCCGGCTTGTACGACGAGGCGGCCGTCTGGCCCTTGACCACCGGGTCGGCCTCGGTGATCTGCAGGGTGACCTTGTCGGGCAGCTTGACCGACACCGGCGAGCCCTCGACGAAGTCGACCGCGACCGGCATGCCGTCCTGCAGATAGGCGGCCTGGTCGCCGAGGACGTCGCGCGGCACGCTGAACTGCTCGAAGCTCTCGGCGTCCATGAAGGTCAGCAGGTCGCCGTCGCCGAACAGGAAGGTGCAGTCCTTTTCCTCGACCATCAGCTTCTCGACGGTATCGGCGGTGCGCCAGCGCTCGTTGGTCTTGGTGCCGGTGCGAATGTCGCGCATCTCGACCTGAATGAAGGCGCCGCCCTTGCCCGGCTGGATCAGCTGGATCTTGAGGACGCCCCACTGCCGGCCGTTGTGCTCGATGATGTTGCCGGGGCGGATGGTGTTGGCTTGGATCTTCATCGAATCGTCCGTCTGAGCGGCTTCCGGGAATTGGTCGGCGCGGAACCTAGCAGCTAAGCGGTCCCGAGGCAACTGCGAGCGCGGCCGGAGCCGCCGCGTCCGCTCAGGCCTCGACCAGTTCGAACAGCATCTCGAAACGGGCGGCGTCGAGAATGCGCCGCGCCTGGCCCGAGGGTGCGCGCAGAACCAGCCTGGCGCCGACGTCGCGGGCGGTGTCGCGGGCCAGCAGCAGCATGCCCATCGCCGCCGAGTCCATGAACTCGACCGCGCTCAGGTCGAACACCAGCCTGCGGCCGGCGGCCTCGGGCATGCGGCCGAGTATGTCCTTGAACTTCGCGGCGTCGGCGAACGTGAAGCGGCCGGCGATCGAGACGTCGAGGCCGCTGCCGGTGTCCTTGAACGCGAAATTCATGATGTTTCCCTCACTCCAGTCCGGCCCCATTTGCCGCCACGTGGTCGCGGCCTGTCAAGCGAAGTTCAGGGAACGCGGTCCGGCGGATAGCGGTGCCGTCCGCCGGCGCCGTCCTCGACCGACCCGTCGTCGACCCACGACGGCCCCGCCGGAACCTTGCCGTGGCCGCCGGGAATGTCGAGAACGTAGGTCGGCTGGGCGATGCCCGACAGCCGTCCGCGCAATGCGCGCACCAGGTCGCGGCCTTCGTCGATGGTCAGGCGGAAATGGCCGGTGCCGCGCACCAGGTCGGGGTGGTGCAGGTAATAGGGCTTGACCCGGTTGCGCACCAGCGCCCGCATCAGCGCGTCGAGCGTCTCGACGTCGGCGTTGACGCCCTTCAGCAGCACCGTCTGGCCGAGCAGAGGGATGCCGCCGTCGGCGAGCAGCCGCAGCGCGGCCCGGGCCGGCTCGCCGAGCTCCTGCGGATGGTTGCAGTGGACCACCAGCCACACCGGCGGCTCGCGCCGCAGCGCGGCGAGCAGGGCCGGCGTCACCCGCTCGGGATCGCTCACCGGCACGCGGGTGTGGATGCGCAGGCTGGCGACGTGCGGGATCGCGGCGATGCGGTCGAGCAGCATGGCCAGCTTCGCCGGCGCCAGCATCAGCGGCTCGCCGCCGGTCAGGATCACCTCCCAGATCGCCGGCCGCGCCGCGATATAGGCCAGCGCCGCGTCGAGCTCGGCCTCGCTGAGGGCGCCGCCGTCGGGGCCGACCGCCTCGCGCCGGAAGCAGAACCGGCAATAGACCGGGCAGACCAGCAGCGGCTTGAGCAGCACGCGGTCGGGATAGCGGTGGACGATGCCCTTGAGCGGCGTATGCGCGTCGTCGCCGATCGGGTCGGCGAGTTCCTCGGGTGCGAATTCGAGTTCCGCCGCCGAGGGCACGAATTGGCGGGCCACCGCGTCGTCGGGCGCCAGGATGCGCCCGAGGATCGCCGGGGTCACCGCGACCGGCAGCGTCCGCGCCGCCCGCTCCGCGGCCGCCGCCTGCTCGGGCGCCAGCAGGCCGGCGGCAACGAGGTCGGCGGCGCTGCGCAAGGTCCGGGGGCGCTTGTCTGGCACGGGCATCTGCTTTACGTGGTGCTTGGTCCGGGCACAGTCATAGAGGAATTCGCATGAGCGGCAAACCGTGGTGGCACCCCGACGCCTTCGCCGCCCGCCGGCCCGGCTTGCGCGTGCGCGCGGCGGTGCTCGGCGCGGTGCGCCGCTTCTTCGCCGAGCGCGGCTTCGACGAGGTCGAGACGCCGATCCTGCAGACGGCGCCGGGCATGGAGCCGCATCTCTCGGCCTTCGCCACCACGCTCGACGAGCCGTTCGGGCAGGGCAGTCGCCCCCTGTACCTGCACACCTCGCCGGAATTCGCGATGAAGAAGCTGCTGGTCGCCGGCGCGCCGCGCATCTGGCAGCTCGCGCGGGTGTTCCGCAACGGCGAGCGCTCGCCCACCCACCATCCCGAGTTCACCATGCTCGAATGGTACCGCGCCGGCGCCGGATACCGCGACCTGATGGACGATTGCGAGGCGCTGCTGCGGCTGTGCCTGGAAGCGGTCCGCGAGACCGCGTTCCGCCGCCGCGACCTGGCCTGCGATCCCTTCCGCCCGTTCGAGCGCCTGCCGGTGGCCGAGGCCTTCGCCCGCCACGCCGGCATCGACCTGCTCGCCACCGCGCCGGATCCGCTGAATCCCGACCGCGACCTGCTGGCGGCCGCAGCGCGCGGCGCCGGCATCCATGTCGGCGAGTCCGACAGTTGGGAGGACGTGTTCTTCCGCATCCTGCTCGAGCGCGTCGAGCCGCATCTCGGGCATGCGGTGCCGACCGTGCTGTACGACTATCCCGTCTCGATGGCGGCGCTGGCCCGGCCCAGCCCGCGCGACCCGCGCGTCGCCGAGCGTTTCGAGCTCTACGTCTGCGGCGTCGAGCTGGCCAACGCCTTCGGCGAGCTCACCGACCCGGCCGAGCAGCGTCGGCGCTATTTCGCCGACATGGACCTCAAGGAGCGGCTGTACGGATATCGCTGGCCGGTCGACGAGGAGTTCCTGGCCGCCCTGGAGCACGGCATGCCGGACAGCGCCGGCATCGCGCTCGGCTTCGACCGCCTGGTGATGCTGGCGGCCGGCGCCGAGCGCATCGAGGACGTGCTGTGGGCGCCGGTGGCGTGAGGGTCAGGCCCGCTCCGTCTCGAACGGCCGCACGGTGTGCCCGTGGTCCAGCGGGCCGTGCCCCTTGCCGAAGCCGGGCGCCTGCTCGATCGCGTTGCGCACGTAGTGCCGCGCGCGGGTGACCGCCTCCTCGATCGCCATGCCGGCGGCCAGTCCGGCGGCGATCGCCGAGGCGAGGGTGCAGCCGGTGCCGTGGGTGTGGGCGGTGTCGATGCGCGGCGCGGTGTAGAGCAGCTCGGATCCGTCCGCCAGGGCGAGCAGGTCGAAGACGTTGTCGCCCTCGACATGGCCGCCCTTGAGCAGTACCGCCCTGGGGCCGAGGGCGAGGATCGCCTGGGCGGCGTCGCGCATCTCGGCGCGGTTGCGCACCGGCATGCCGACCAGCTTCTCGGCCTCGGGGGCGTTCGGGGTGACGACGGTGGCGCGGGCGACGAGATGGCCGCGCAGGCTTTCGACCGCGTCGGTCGCCAGCAGCGAGGCGCCGCCCTTGGCGACCATCACCGGGTCGACGACCAGCGGCGCGTCGGGGGCGAGGCGGGCGATCGTCTCGGCGACCGCCTCGATCACCGGCACGCTGGCCAGCATGCCGGTCTTGACGCAGTCGGCGCCGATGTCCTCGAGCACGACCTGCATCTGCTGGACGATGAATTCCACCGGCACCTCGTGGATGCCGTGGACGCCCAGCGTGTTCTGGGCGGTCAGCGCGGTGATCGCGGTGGCGGCGTAGCCCTGCAGGGCGGTGACCGCCTTGATGTCGGCCTGGATGCCGGCGCCGCCGCCCGAATCCGAACCGGCGACGATCAGGACGCGCCCCTTCATCTCACGCCTCCGCCGCCCGTTCGATGGCGCTGACGATGTCGCCGACGATGGCGCCGATCAGCGCCTCGTCCTCGCCCTCGGCCATGACCCGGATCAGGGGCTCGGTGCCCGACTTGCGGATCAGCAGCCGGCCGCAGCCGTTCAGCCGCTCGTTGCCGCTGGCGATCGCCTCCTTGACCGTCGCGTCGTCGAGCACGCCGTTCGGCGCCGCCTTGCCGGTGCGCACGTTGCGCAGGAGCTGCGGCAGCGGCTGGAAGACGGTGGTGACCTCGCTGGCCGGGCGGCCCGATTCGACGATCGCCCCCAGCACCTGCAGCGCCGCCACGAGGCCGTCGCCGGTGGTGCCGTGGTCGGACAGGATGATGTGGCCGGACTGCTCGCCGCCGATGTTGAAGCCGTCGCGGCGCATGGTCTCGACGACGTAGCGGTCGCCGACCGCGGTGCGCGCCAGCGTCAGCCCGAGGCCGTGCATGTGTCGCTCGAGGCCGAGATTGGACATCACGGTGGCGACCAGGCCGCCGCCCTTGAGCATGCCGGCGCGCTGCCAGGTGGTGGCGATCAGCGCCATGAGCTGGTCGCCGTCGACGATGCGGCCCTTCTCGTCGCACATCACGACGCGGTCGGCGTCGCCGTCGAGCGCGATGCCGAGGTCGGCGCGCTCGGTGATCACCTTGGCGCGCATCGCCTCGGTCGCCAGCGAGCCGCAGTCGCGGTTGATGTTGAAGCCGTCGGGCTCGTCGCCCATCGGGATCACCTCGGCGCCGAGTTCCCACAGCACCGTGGGCGCGACCTTGTAGGCGGCGCCGTTGGCGCAGTCGACGACGATCCTCAGCCCGTCGAGCCGCAGCCCGCGGGGGAAGCTGTTCTTGACGAACTCGATGTAGCGGCCCGAGGCGTCGTCGAGGCGCTTGGCCTTGCCCAGGCGGCTGGGGGCGACGCGGTACTCGGCGAGGCCGTTGTCGATCTTGGCCTCGATCTCCAGTTCGGCCTCGTCCGAGAGCTTGTAGCCGTCGGGACCGAACAGCTTGATGCCGTTGTCCTCGTAGGCGTTGTGCGAGGCCGAGATCATCACCCCGAGATCGGCGCGCAAGCTCCGCGTCAGCATCGCCACCGCCGGAGTCGGCAGCGGACCCAGCAGCACCACGTCCATGCCGACCGCGATGAATCCGGCCGTGAGCGCCGGTTCGAGCAGGTACCCCGACAGCCGCGTGTCCTTGCCGATGACGACGATGTGGCGGTGATCGCCGCGGGTGAAGAAATGCCCCGCCGCCATGCCGATGCGCAGCGCCGTCTCGGCGGTCATCGGCTCGGCGTTGGCGCGTCCCCGCACGCCGTCGGTCCCGAACAACTTGCGCGTCATCCCAATCCCTTCCTGGGCACCCCGAAATCAGACCGTTTTGATTATAACATCGGGCAGGCAGATGGAAGCCGGAACTCAGGGGCGGAAAATGGTCCCACCGGCCGCTTCGGCCGCCGCCGCCAGTTCGCGGTCCAAGGTCGCCAACGCCAGCGCCAAGGCCCTGCCATCCTCGATGGCACCCAGAACGGCGTCGCAATACGGGTTCTGTTCGTCTTCGAAACACCAGCCGAACACGACCGAGGCGTCGAGGACGAAACGGGTCAGGTTTTGCGACCCTCGTCGAGGATCTGTCGCGCCGACACGCCGAGGGTGACTCCCTTGCCGAGCTCCCGCAGCCGACGGGCTGCATCGGAGGGGCGCCGCATCTCAGCCACCGCGCGGTCATCCTCGACGATCGTCACCTGCTCGCCGTTGCGCACGGCTTCGATCAGCTTGTCGAAATTGGCCCTGGCTTCCTCGACAGTGATGCGCATGCTCGTTGCCTCCTACGCCGATACGAGTGTGGGCGTGGCGCGCGGCGGCGTCAATCGGCGCCGCGAATCGCGCGCCAGACCCTGGCCGCCTGCGCCGCCTCGGCGACGTCGTGGACGCGCAGGATCTGCATGCCGGCGTCGAGCCCGGCCTGGGCCGCCGCCAGCGAGCCGCCGAGGCGCCGGCTGGCCGCGACCTCGCCGCAGATCTTCGCGATGAAGCTCTTGCGCGAGACGCCGAGCAGCAGCGGGCAGCCGAGCCCGTGGTACAGCGCCAGCCGGTTGAGGATCTGCAGGTTGTGCCCGAGGGCCTTGCCGAAGCCGATGCCGGGATCGAGGCAGACGTCGTCGCGGGCGACGCCGGCGGCCTCGCAGGCGGCGAGGCGGTCGGCCAGCATGTCGTAGACGTCGAGCGGCGCGAAGTCGTAGCGCGGCTCGGCCTGCATGGTGCGCGGCTCGCCTCGCATGTGCATCAGGATCACCGGCGCGCGGCGCGCGGCGACGACGCGCAGCGCCTGCGGATCGGCCAGCGCCGTGACGTCGTTGACGATGCGCGCGCCGGCGTCCAGCGCCGCCGCCATCGTGCGGGCGTGGCGGGTGTCGACCGAGACGGCGGCGCCGGCCTCGGCCAGGGCTCGGATCACCGGCACGACCCTTCGGATTTCCTCGTCGGGGTCGACCGGCGCGGCGCCGGGACGCGTCGACTCGCCGCCGACGTCGAGGATGTCGGCGCCGGCGCTCAGCAGCGCCTTGCCGTGGGCGACCGCGGCCTCCGCGTCGAAGAAGGCGCCGCCGTCCGAGAAGCTGTCGGGGGTGACGTTGACGATGCCCATCACCAGCGGCCGCTCGAGGCTCAGGCCGGCGAACGGCTTGCGGCGGGCGCCCAGGCGATGGACCAGACGCGAGACGTGGCCGGCCACCGGCTCGCCCTCGGCGGCGGCCCAGTCCAGCACCTCGGCCAGCGGCGCGGTCGCCTCGATCACCGCGTCGGCGTCGCGCAGCAGCACGGTGGCGGCGGTGAAGACCAGCGGCCCGCCGGCCAGCGGCCAGCCGTTGCCGCCGCCGACGGCGGCCTCGGCGGCGGGGCCGGAGACGATGCCGGCCGGCAGCAGGTAGAGCCGCCGCGCGGCCTCGGTCTCGTCGCCGACGAAGATGCCCTGGGGCAGGCTGGGGATCGGGCGATGCTGCACGGCGCGGTCTCCGAATGCGAACGGGGCGGCCCGAAGGCCGCCCCGCTGCTTACGTCCGTCGACGCCAGGGATCAAGAGCCGGGTTGCGGCTCGGGACCGGTGCCGGGGCCGAAGCCCGGCGTCGGCTTGGCGCCGGAACCGGCGGTCGGCACCGAGGAGCGGCGGCCGCTGTCGCGGCGGCCGTCGTCCGAGCCGCCGCGGCTGATCGGATCGCCGCGCAGCAGCGCCCGGATCTCCTCGCCGTTCAGCGTCTCGTATTCCAGCAGGCCGCGGGCCAGCGTCTCGAGCTCGTCCATGTGCTCGGTCAGGATGTTGCGGGCGCGGCCGTAGGCCTCTTCGACGATGCGGCGGATTTCCTCGTCGACGGTGCGCGCGGTGGCGTCGGACATGTTCTTGTGCTGGGTGACCGAGTGGCCCAGGAACAGCTCCTGGTCGTTCTCGCCGTAGGTCAGCGGGCCCAGCTTCTCGGACATGCCCCACTCGGTGACCATGCGCCGCGCCATGTCGGTGGCCATCTTGATGTCCGAGGACGCGCCGGTGGTGATCTTCTCCTTGCCGAAGATCAGCTCCTCGGCGATGCGGCCGCCCATGGCGACGGCCAGATCGGCCTCGAGCTTGGCGCGCGACATCGAGATGCGGTCGCCCTCGGGCAGGCGCATCACCATGCCCAGCGCGCGGCCGCGCGGGATGATGGTGGCCTTGTGGATCGGGTCCGACTCGTGGCAGTGCAGCGCGACGATGGCGTGGCCGCCCTCGTGGTAGGCGGTCAGCTTCTTCTCCTCGTCGGTCATCACCATCGAGCGGCGCTCGGCGCCCATCATCACCTTGTCCTTGGCCGACTCGAAATCCGAGTGGGTGACGACGCGCTTGCCGGCGCGGGCGGCGATCAGGGCCGCCTCGTTGACCAGGTTGGCCAGATCGGCGCCCGAGAAGCCGGGGGTGCCGCGGGCGATGGTGCGGGCGTCGACGTCGGGCGCCAGCGGCACCTTGCGCATGTGCACCTTCAGGATCTTCTCGCGGCCCAGGATGTCCGGGTTCGGGACCACGACCTGGCGGTCGAAGCGGCCGGGGCGCAGCAGCGCCGGGTCGAGCACGTCCGGGCGGTTGGTGGCGGCGATCAGGATCACGCCCTCGTTGGCCTCGAAGCCGTCCATCTCGACCAGCAGCTGGTTCAGCGTCTGCTCGCGCTCGTCGTTGCCGCCGCCCAGGCCGGCGCCGCGATGGCGGCCGACCGCGTCGATCTCGTCGATGAAGATGATGCACGGCGCGTTCTTCTTGCCCTGCTCGAACATGTCGCGCACGCGGCTGGCGCCGACGCCCACGAACATCTCGACGAAGTCGGAGCCCGAGATGGTGAAGAACGGCACGTTGGCCTCGCCGGCGATGGCGCGGGCCAGCAGCGTCTTGCCGGTGCCGGGCGGGCCGACCAGCAGGCAGCCCTTCGGGATCTTGCCGCCGAGGCGCTGGAACTTCTGCGGGTCGCGCAGGAAGTCGACGATCTCCTCGAGCTCGCCCTTGGCCTCGTCGATGCCGGCGACGTCCTCGAAGGTCACGCGGCCCGACTTCTCGGTCAGCAGCCGCGCGCGCGACTTGCCGAAGCCCATCGCGCCCTTGCCGCCGCCCTGCATCTGGCGCATGAAGAAGATCCACACGCCGATCAGCAGGATCATCGGGAACCACGACACCAGCACGCTCCAGAAGGTCGGCGTGTCGTCGTTGGCGGGCATCGCGGTGATGCGGACCCCGTGTTCGCGCAGCTTCGGCACCAGATCCGCCTCGGGCGGCGCATAGGTGCTGAACGCGCGCCCATCGGCGAAGTGGCCGGTGATCGCCTCGCCCTGGATGGTGACGTCCGCGACCTGGCCGCGCTCGACCTCGCTCAGGAAGTCCGAGAACGCCCAGTTGGACATGCCCCGCGGCGGGGCGGACGTCTGGAACAGGTTGAACAGCGCCACCAGCAACAGGGCGATGATCACCCACAGCGCCAAATTCTTGCTGAAGTTCAACTCTCAGGCCTTTCCTCGATGCGCCGACACGAGCCCCGCTGCCGCGGACGGCGGCCGGGAATTCACGACAACAGATAATGCGCGCCCCGCGCTAAACAAGGCAATGCCCGACCGCCGTCAAAGGGCTTGGGGGGGCCGGTCGCACCGCGGCGATTCGCAACCGTCCTTCGGTGTCGGTCCGGTTATACCCCAGGTGCGGGACCGCGAGAATACCACCTCGGTCGCAGAGTGCGGGCAGGGTAGGGCGCGCCGCCGCCGGCACCAGCCGCGCCGTCGACGCGTCCAGCGTCGCGGCGAGCGCGCGCCAGCCGTCCTGTCCCAGCGCGCGGATCTCGCCCGTCGCTCCCGCCGGGCCGTCGATCCGCAGGCGGAAGCGGCCGTCCCACGTCACCGCGTCGCCGGACGCGACCGCGATCGGCGCCGCCGCGGCGGCCGGCTCGCGGAAGACGCGGAAGCCGCCGCGGACCGGCACCACGCGGCAGCCGGCCAGGGTGCGGCCGCCGCCGCCGCGCCGCAGGCCGTCGAGCAGCCGCTCCAGGCTCTCCAGGCGCGGCGCGTAGTCGCGGCCGCCGATGCAGGCCAGCAGCCGCGCCAGGCAGCGCAGCGCCAGCTCGTCGGCGCGGCCGAGCAGCGGCGCGGCGGCCTCGGCCCAGCCGGCGGGATGCACGACGGCGTGGGCGGCCAGCGCCGCGGCGCAGTCCGCCTCGACGGCGGCGCGGGCGCGCGACAGGCGCGCGGCGGTTTCGGCCAGCCGCCGCGGCGTCAGGCCCTCCGCCGCCAGCGCCGGCAGCAGCCGCCGCATGCGGACGCGGGCGAAGGCGGCGCTGGCGTTGCTGGGGTCCTCGATCCAGGCCTGGCCGGCGGCGTCGAGGACCGCGCGCAGCCGGGCGCGAGGCACGTCGAGCAGCGGCCGCAGCAGCCGCACCCGTTCGGTTTCGCCGACCGGCGCCATCGCCGACAGGCCGTCGAGGCCGCTGCCGCGGCCGAGGCGCAGCAGCAGGGTCTCGGCCTGGTCCTCCTGGTGGTGCGCCAGCAGCAGATGCAGGATGCCGGCCTCGGCGCACCAGTCGCCGAGCAGCCGGTAGCGGGCCGCCCGCGCCGCCGCCTGGAGGTCGCCGGCCGGCTTGGCGCCGTGCCAGCGCAGGACGTGGTGCGGCATGCCGCGCGCCGCCAGCCAGTCCCCGACCGCGGCGGCCTCGGCGGCGGATTCGGGGCGCAGGGCGTGATCGACGGTCAGCGCCACCGCCGCGCCGCCAAGCGCGCCCGCCCAGTCGTGGGCGAGCAGGGCGAGCGCGAGGCTGTCGGCGCCGCCGGACACCGCGACGGCGACCCGCGGCCGGGCCTCGAACGGCCCCAGCCGCGCGATCGCCGCCGCGAATTCGCCCGGGCTCAGCGCCCCAGCCGCCGGGTCACTGGCATTTGATCTTCTGCTTTTCCGCCTGGGCGGCGCGTTTGATGGCGGGTTCGGCATCGGGGAACTCGCTGGCCAGGCGCGCGAAGGCGGCGCAGGCCCCTTTCTCGTCGTTCATCTTGACCATGCTGATGCCGAGCTTGAGCAGGTTGTGCGGCGCCTTCTGGCTCTTCGGGAACTTGCGGTAGCCGTCGAGGAACTGCACCGCGGCCTGCTTGAAGTCGCCCTTCACGAAATACGTCTCGCCCAGCCAGTAATAGGCGTTGCCGGTGAGCTGGTCGCTGGGATGGGCGTTGATGAACGCCTTCAGCGCCCGCTCGGCGGCGTCGCGGTCCTTCATCACCAGCCCGTAGGCGTATTCGTACTGCTCCTTGGCGGTCTCGCCCTGCAGCGCCGGGGCGGCGGGCGGCGCGGCGGCGCCGGCGGTCTGCTGCTCGAGATCCTTCTGCGGCATCTGCCCGAGCACCCCCGGCTGGCCGGAGGCCGGCGGCGTCTCGCCGGCGGCGCCCGCGGCGGGCGGCGCGCCGGCGGCGACGGCGGTGCCGGCGCCCAGCTCCTGGAACCGCAGCTCGACGTCCTTCTGCAGCCGTTCGAGCTGCTCCTTGACCTGCATGCCGCGGAACTGGTTCTCCTCGACCTGGCCGGTCAGGCGGCGGATCTGCTCTTCGAGGCCCTGCAGGCGCACCTCGATCCGCGCCGCTGCGTCCTCGGGCAGCACCTGCGGCCCCGGAGCGCCGAGCGCGGCCGGGCCGCCGCCGCCCAGGGCCGGCGAGGTGATCACGGTCGTGCCGCCGGCGCCGGACTCGGCGGCGCTGCCGGCGCCGCGATAGACCTGGCGCTGGAGCGTGCTCATGTCGCGCTCCATGCGTTCGATGCGGTCGAGCAGCGGGCGGATGTCGGATTGCGCCGCGGCGGGGGCTGCGGCGAGCAGACCGGCGGCGAGCAGGCCGGCGATGCCGGTGGTGGTCAGGAGCTTCACGTCGAACCTCGCACCCGCGTCATCGGCGCGGGACTGTCTGCAATCGGAATCAATGACCTAGAAAATGCCGACCGGGCCGCCGGGGTCAACGGGAATATTGCGACAGGCCTGCCAGGGCGGCCGGCGGCTCGGCGACCAGGACGGCGCGCCGGTTCTGCGCCCAGGCCGCGGCGCCGGCGCCGGCGAAGGCCGGGCGCTCCTTGCCGTACGAGGTCACCACGATCCGCTTCGGCGCCACGCCCAGCGCCACCAGATGGTCGCGCACGGCGTTGGCGCGGCGCTCGCCGAGGGCGATGTTGAACGCGCGGGTGCCGCGCTCGTCGGCGTGGCCCTCGACCCGGAGCGCCACGTCGGGCTGGCGGCGCAGAACGGCGGCCTGCCGCGCCAGCGCGGCGCGGGCGTCGTCGTCGAGGGCGTGGCTGCCGCGGGCGAAGAACACGACGCCGCCGACCCGCTGCAGCAAAGGCGTCGGCGACGTCTGTGCCGGCTTCGGCGGCGGCGGCGCTTCGGCATGGGTGCGTTCGGAGGCGTTCTGGCAGCCGGCGACGACGGCGCCGGCGGCGAGAACGGCGAAGAAGGCGTTGCGCATCTGCTGTCTCCCTTGTTGCCGTCATCCGGTATGGCGGCGGGAGATGGCGGCAATGGCGTCGACAGATGGCGATTCGGTGTCGAATTCGGGCGATTCGATGGCGGCGTTCTCGTCCGGGCGCGCCGGTCCGCGAAGACCCAACGAAAAGGGCGCCCGGCCGAAGCCGGGCGCCCCTCTTTTTCAGCCGTTCAGCCGTCGATTACTGGACGACGGTGACGCCGCGGCGGTTCTGCGACCAGGCGGCCTCGTTCGAGCCGAGGGCGACCGGGCGCTCCTTGCCGTAGGAGATGGTGCGCACGCGCGAGGCCGGGATGCCCTGGGACACCAGGTAGTCCTTCACCGAGTTGGCGCGGCGCTCGCCCAGGGCGAGGTTGTACTCGCGGGTGCCGCGCTCGTCGGCGTGACCCTCGACGACGATGCCGACGCTGGGATAGCGCTTCAGCCAGGCGGCCTGCTTCTCCAGGGTGGCGCGGGCGTCGGGACGCAGGTTGTACTTGTCGAAGTCGAAGAAGACGCGATCGCCGACATTGGCGACCAGATCGGCCTGGCTGCCGGGCTGGACGCCGCTGACGGTGGTGGCGGCGCCGGCACCGGCACCCTGGCCGGCGCCCGCGGCGGCGCCGGTGTCCTCAGGAGCCGTTTCGCAAGCGGCCAGGGCGGCGGCGACGGCGGCAACGGTCAGGAAACGCTTCAGCATATTTTTGGTACCCCCTCACAGGCGTGATGATGTTCGGTTGTTCGGAAATTACTGATGAATGTTCGTATACCCGACGCGCCGGCCGTCCGTGCGGACGGTCCTGCGTGTTCGATCACAACTCTCGGACCCGTTGTAATCGGAGGTTTGTTGGAGGCGAAATATACGGAAAATGTTCCGGGTGATCAAGCGCATCCGGGGAGTCGGGGCGCCCGATTGTGTTGGTGCTGCCGCACTGTGGCGGGCAGGCAACAGTTTCGCTCCGGCGCCCGCCCCAGCGGTTGAGCGGGCGCCGGAAGCTCCGCCGAATCAGGGGGTCAGCGGCGACCAGGCCGGGTCGGAGGCGTCGAGCGGGGTCATCACCTGGCGCTCGTTGTAGCCGGTCAGGTCGATCGTGTAGAGCTTCGACGTGCCGCCGCGGCCCTGGTTGTCGCTGCGGGTCTGGCGGTAGAACGACAGCACGCGGCCGTTGGGCGCCCAGGTCGGGCTCTCGACCAGGTAGCCCGAGGCCAGCAGCCGCTCGCCCGAGCCGTCGGTGCGCATGACGCCGATGAAGAACTCGCCGCCCTTCTGCTTGGTGAAGGCGATCAGGTCGCCGCGCGGCGACCACACCGGCGTGGCGTAGCGGCCGTCGCCGAAGCTGATCCGCCGCACGTTCGAGCCGTCGGCGTCGGCGACGTAGATCTGCTGCGTGCCGCCGCGGTCCGATTCGAAGGTGAACTGGCTGGAGTCGGGGGCGTAGGACGGCGCGGTGTCGATGCCGGGATTGTCGGTCAGCCGGCGCTCGCGGCGGGTCCGCAGGTCCATTTCGTAGATGTCGGAATTGCCGTCGATGGCCAGGCTCATGATCACCTTGTTGCCGTCGGGCGAGAAGCGCGGCGCGAAGGTCATGCCGGGGAAGTCGCCCAGCACCTCGCGGCGGCCGGTGTCGATCTGCAGGATGTAGACCCGCGGCCGGTTGTTGAAATACGACAGGTAGGTGATCTCGCGCATCTGCGGCGAGAAGCGCGGGGTCAGCACCAGGTCCGAGCCGTCGGTGATGAAGCGATGGTTCTCGCCGTCCTGGTCCATGATCGCCAGGCGCTTGACGCGCCGGTCCTTCGGGCCCGATTCGGCGACGTAGACGATCTGGGTGTCGAAATAGCCCGCCTCGCCGGTCAGCCGCTTGTAGATGGCGTCGGCGATCAGGTGGGCGATCCGGCGCCAGCCCTTGGAATCGGCGGTGTAGGCCTGGCCGGTGAGCTGGGTCTCGCCGTAGACGTCCCACAGCCGGAACTCGACGCGCAGGCGGCCGTCGGGGGTCAGCTCGGCGCGGCCGTTGACCAGCGCCTGGGCGTTGATCGCCTTCCAGTCGGCGAAGCGCGGCTGCACCTGCAGCGATTCGCCGGTCTGGATGAAGGCGCGCGGATCGATCGGCCGGAACAGGCCCGAGCGTTCCAGGTCGGCCGAGACGACGCGCGAGACGTCCTTGCCGAACTGGGCCTCCTGGCCGGTCAGGCCGGCGAATTCGGTGATCGCGATGGGCAGGGGCTGCATGTGCCCCCGGGTGATGTCGAGCTGCAGCTCGGCGGCCGCCGGCGCCGCCTGCGCCAGAGCGAGGACGAGGCCGGCGGCGGCGGCGGCGGCGAGTCGGCGGAAACGGCTAATCACGGTCATCTCCCGATGATCATATCTTTGGGATTGAAGGTCAATTTCATGCTTTTCCACTGGTCGTACTTGTCCATCGGCAGGCCCTGCAGCGGGCTGGAGATCAGCACCGCGCGCCGGGCGCTGTCGGCCATCGTGCGCCAGAAGGGATCGGTGTTGTAGCGGAAGTCGTCGACCACGCGGGCGTCGACGACCGAGCCGTCGGGGTTCATCTGCACGCGGACGTCGACCACCAGTTCGTGCGCGTCCTTGGCGCCGGCCGGCACGTTCCAGTTCTTCTGGATCTGCGCGATGATGGCGTCCCTGACGGTCATGCTCAGCGGCTCGGCCGCGTTGCTCCGCAGCGATCCGCGCTCGGTGGCGTTCGGCAGGTTGGCGGCCATCTGCCTGTCCGGAGTCTCCGACGGCTTCGGCTGCTCCTTGATCTTCTCGACCGACTTCAGGAGCTGGTCCCACTGGTCCGGCGGCGGCTTCGGCTTCTTCTTCGGCTTGGCCTCGGCCAGCATCTTGGTCGGCTTCGGCTTCTCCTCGACCTTCGGCGGCTCGGGCTTGGGTTCCGGCTTGGGCTCCGGCTTGGGCTCGGGCTTGGGCTCGGGCTTCGGGGGCTCGGGCTTCGGGGGCTCGGGAACCGGCTCGGGCTTGGGCTCCGGCTTGGGTTCGGGCTTCGGCGCGGGCTTGGGCGGCTCCGGCTTCGGCTCCTCCTTCGGCGGCTCCGGCTTGGGCTCGGGCTTGTCGACCTTCTTCGGCGGCGGGTTGGTCTTGTCGGCGATCTGCACCAGGTCGACGACGACGACCTGCTCGATCTCGGGCGGGTCGCGCCAGAGCTGCGGCACGCCGAAGACCACCAGCGCCGCGACGACGATGTGCAGGAGGGCCGAGAAGACGACGCCGTTACGCATTTCCATGGTGGATCAGCGGCCTGCCTTCCGCGCCGGAGGGGTGCCTGCGGGCGCCTCGGTGACCAGGCCCACCCTGGTGAAGCCGCCGTTCTGCAGCGCCGTCATCACCTCGGCGACGCGGCCGTAATTGGCGGCGGCGTCGCCGCGCACGAAGATGCGGGTGTCGGGCTTCTGGGCCGTGATGGCCTGCAGCCGCGGTGCCAATTCCTCGACCGTCACTTCGGTCTCCTGCAGCCAGATCGTGCCGTCGGACTTCACCGACACGGACAGCGGCGAGTCGTCGCCCTTCAGCGGCTGCGCCTGCGTCTTCGGCAGGTCGACGGGCACGCCGGCGGTCAGCAGCGGCGCCGTCACCATGAAGATCACCAGCAGCACCAGCATCACGTCCACCATCGGCGTGACGTTGATCTCGCTCATCGGGCGATGGCGGCGTCCGGGCGGGCGCCGACCGCCGTTTCCGACCGACATGCCCATCTCAGACCTTCTCTTCCAGCTGGCGGGACAGGATAGCCCCGAACTCTCCGGCGAACGCCTCCAGCCGCTTGGCATAGCGGTCCAGGTCGTTGGTCAGCTTGTTGTAGGCGATGACCGCCGGGATGGCGGCGATCAGGCCCAGCGCGGTGGCGAACAGCGCTTCCGCGATGCCGGGCGCGACGACGGCCAGGCTGGTGTTGTTGGTGTTGGCGATCGACTGGAAGCTGTTCATGATGCCCCAGACGGTGCCGAACAGGCCGATGAACGGCGCCGTCGAGCCGACCGAGGCCAAAAAGCCCATGCGCGATTCCAGGATCTCCATCTCGCGGCCCAGGGTGATGTGCATCACCCGGTCGATGCGCTGGGGCAGGCTCATGCGGTCGGTCAGGCCGCGCGCCGCCGAGCGGCGCCACTCGCGCATCGCGGCGACGAAGATGGCGCTCATCGGGTCGAGCGGGCGGTTGCCGATGCGGTCGTAGAGCTCTTCGAGCGAGTTGCCGGACCAGAAGGATTCCTCGAAGTGCTCGGCGCGGCCGAACAGCCGGCGCAGGCGCAGCCATTTGTCGAAGATGATCGCCCAGCACCAGAACGAGGCGGCCAGCAGCAGGACCATCACCGCCTTGACGACGAAGTCGGCCTGCATGAACAGGCCCCACATCGACATGTCGTGTGCGACGGAGCCGGCGAGCTGAGTGGTTTGGACGGGGTCCATGTCGTGTCTCAAATCCGAGGGGTGGAGAGAAGGTGTTGCAGGCGGGCGCGCAGATCGGCGGGCACCCGGGCCGGGCGGCCGCTGACGTGCACGCAGGCGAGCTGCAGGGTCATGCGCACCAGGTCGAGGTCGTCGGCCGGGCGGTAGACGGTCTGTTCGGCGTCGACGGTGGCGCCGCCGACGGCGAGCACGCGGGTGCGCACCTCCAGCACGTCGTCGAGCCGGGCCGGGCGGCGGAAGTCCATCTCGGCGCGGCGCACCGCGAAGGCCATGCCGTCGTCGCCGGCCATCATCCGCGAATGCTCGAGGCCGAACAGGCGCATCATCTCGGTGCGGGCGCGCTCGGCGTAGTTCAGGTAGTTCGCGTGGTAGACGATGCCGAAGGCGTCGGTGTCCTCGAAATAGACCCGAACCGGCCAGACGTGCACGCCGGTGCGCATCAGGGTGGCGAGGTCGGTCACTGCGCGTCCTCCTCCCCGGTCAGGAAATCCATCTGCAGGCCGGCGGCGCGCATCGGCTCCAGGCCGATGTGGCGGAAGCCGGCGGCCGAGAGCATGCGGCCGCGCGGCGTGCGCTGGACCAGACCCTGCTGCAGCAGGAACGGCTCGATCACCTCTTCCAGCGTGTCGCGCTGCTCGGCCAGGGCGGCGGCCAGGGTCTCGACTCCGACCGGGCCGCCGCCGTAGTTGTCGGCGATGCAGCGCAGGTAGCGGATGTCCATGGAATCGAGGCCGGCCTGGTCGACGCCCAGGCGGTTGAGCGCCGCGTCGGCGATGGCCGCGTCGACCGGCAGGGTGTCGGCGACGGCGGCGAAGTCGCGCACCCGGCGCAGCAGCCGGCCGGCGACGCGGGGCGTGCCGCGCGAGCGCCGCGCGATCTCCATGGCGCCGTCCTCGGTCATCTCCAGCCCCAGCACGCGGGCGCCGCGGCGCACGATCAGCAGCAGCTCGTCGGGGGTATAGAACTGCAGCCGCACCGGGATGCCGAAGCGGTCGCGCAGGGGCGTGGTCAGCAGGCCGGAGCGGGTGGTGGCGCCGATCAGGGTGAAGGGGGCGAGGTCGATGCGCACGCTGCGCGCCGCCGGGCCCTCGCCGATGATCAGGTCGAGCTGGAAGTCCTCCATCGCCGGATACAGCACCTCCTCGATGGCGGGATTGAGGCGGTGGATCTCGTCGATGAACAGCACGTCGTGCGGCTCGAGATTGGTCAGCAGCGCGGCGAGGTCGCCGGCCTTGGCGATGATCGGACCCGAGGTGGCGCGGAAGCCGACGCCGAGCTCGCGGGCCATGATCTGCGCCAGCGTCGTCTTGCCCAGGCCGGGCGGGCCGAACAGCAGCACGTGGTCGAGCGCGTCGCCGCGGCCCTTGGCGGCGGCGAGGAACACCTTGAGGTTGGCGCAGGCCTCGCGCTGGCCGATGAAGTCGGACAGCGTCTGCGGCCGGAAGCTGGCTTCCAGGTCGCCCGGGGCCTTCTCGGCGTTCACCAGCCGGCTCATCGGCTAAGCTCCCTGGGCGCGAGCTCCTTCAGCCCGGCGCGGATCAGCGCCTGCACGGTGGCGGCCTCGCCGAGCGCGGCATGCGCCTGGACGACGACCGGATGCGCCTCGATGCGGCGGTAGCCGAGATTGACCAGCGCCGAGACGGCGTCCTCGATCAGGCCGCCGCCCGCCGCCGGGGCCGAGATCGGCGCGCCGCCGGCGCCCGCGGCCGGCGCGAACGGGCTCGCCACCATGGCGGCCTTGTCCTTCAGCTCGGCGACGATGCGCCCGGCCAGCTTCGGCCCGACGCCGTTGGCGCGGGTCAGCGCCGTCTTGTCCTGGGCGGCGATGGCCGCCATCACCTGCTCGGGGGCCAGCGCGCCGAGGATCGCCAGCGCGACGCGGCTGCCGACGCCCTGAACGGTGGTCAGCAGGCGGAACCACTCCTTCTCGCCGGCATCGGCGAAGCCGTACAGGTGGATGTGGTCCTCGCGGACATGGGTCTCGACGAACAGGGTCGCGGCGTGCCCCGGCTGCAGCCGCGCCAGGGTGCGGCCCGAGCAGAAGGCGAGATAGCCGACGCCGCCGACGTCGATGATCGCCCAATCCTCGCCGGTCTGGTCGACGATGCCCTTCAGCTTGGCGATCACGGCGTCTTCTCCGGGATGCGACGCGCGCTGGCGCGGTGATGGGCGTGGCAGATGGCGACGGCCAAGGCGTCGGCGGCGTCGGCGGTGGCGGCCAGGCAGCCGGGCAGCAGGGTGCGCACCATCATGCCGACCTGGTCCTTCTGCGCCCGGCCGGTGCCGACCAGCGCCTGCTTGACCCTGGCGGGGGCGTATTCGGCGACGGCGATGCCGGCCAGCGCCGGGGCCAGCAGCACGGCGCCGCGGGCCTGGCCGAGCTTCAGGGTCGATTCGGGATTGCGGTTGACGAAGGTCTGCTCGACGGCGGCCTCGTCCGGGGCGTGCTCGCGGATCACCGCGACCAGCGCCTGGTGGAGCTGGGCCAGGCGCTCGGCCAGCGACAGGCGCTCGTCGGAGCGCACGACGCCGTCGGCGACCGCGCTCAGGCGGTTGCCGTCGACCTCGATCACGCCCCAGCCGGTCACGCGCAAGCCGGGATCCAGCCCCAACAGCCTCATCGGTATTCCGCTCCAACTGCCCCGCTCCCGCCCGCGGGAGAGGAAGGGACCCGGCCGAAGACCGGGCGGGCGAGGGCGGCGCTCAGGCGTTCGGCCCGCCCCTCAGGCGCAGCCCCGACCCCGGCCCTCCCCCGCGAGCGGGGGAAGGGGTGGGAACGGCGTCGCGAGAACAGGGCTGGGCAATGCATCGCCTCTCCGTTACGCGCTCAGGCGCTCCATGATCTCGTCGGCGATCTCGAAATTGGCCTGGACGCGCTGGACGTCGTCGTTGTCCTCCAGCACTTCGAGCAGCTTCAGCAGCGTCTGCGCCGCCTGCTCGTCGGCGACCGGCACCGTGGTCTGCGGCCGCCAGTCGAGGCGGGCGCCGCCGGGCGGGCCGAAGCGGGCCTCAAGGGTCTCGCGCACGGCGTTGAGGTCGTCGGGGGCGCAGGTGATCTCGTGGCCGTCCTCGCCCGACTGGACGTCGTCGGCGCCGGCCTCGATCGCGGCTTCCAGCATGTCGTCGGCGCTGGCGACCTCGGCGGCGTAGTGGACCAGGCCGATGCGGTCGAACATGAACGACACCGAGTTGGTCTCGCCCAGGTTGCCGCCGTGCTTGCCGAAGGCCGAGCGGATTTCGGACGCGGTGCGGTTGCGGTTGTCGGTCAGCGCCTCGACGATGATGGCGACGCTGGCCGGGCCGTAGCCCTCGTAGCGCACCTCTTCGTAATTGCTGTCGTCGCCCTCGCCGGTGCCGCGCTTGATCGCCCGCTCCATGGTGTCCTTGGGCATGTTCGCCTCCTTGGCGGCGGCGATGGCGGCGCGCAGGCGCGGGTTGGCGGCCGGGTCGGGCTGCCCGGTCTTGGCGGCGACGGTCAGTTCGCGGATCAGCTTCGTGAACACCTTGGCGCGTTTCGCGTCCTGGGCGCCCTTGCGGTGCATGATGTTCTTGAACTGTGAATGTCCAGCCATCCCTCGACCAATCCCTCTGAAGACGAAAACCGCGTGTGCTTATACCGCATGGGAAGAAAACGTCCAGGGACCTCGCGGCCCCGCGCCGGCTACTCGAAAGAGGGAGTTAGCAGAGCAATGTGGCGACAATCTGACCACGGCCTTGCCGGCGCCCGAACCTTCCGGAGCTCATGCATAACCGGGCAAGGGTAAAGATTCCGCCCTCCTCGCCGGGGGTTCGCAGCGGCGCGCCGATGCCCTATATCCGGGAGCAGCGGAGTTGCAGGAACAGGTGCCCATGCCGGCCGATTTCGGGTTTCCCGTCGAGACCATCGTCATCTTCGTCGTGGTGATCGGGCTGTCGGTGTGGCTGGACCTGCTCGCCCACCGCCGCCGCACCGAGATCACGGTCCGCGACGCCGCGCTGTGGTCGTGTTTCTGGATCGGGCTGGCGCTGGCGTTCTACGCCTATCTGTGGGTGCGGTTCGACAAGTCGTGGGCCGACATGTTCCTGGCCGGCTACGCGCTCGAGGAGTCGCTGTCGATCGACAACCTGATGGTGTTCATGGCGATCTTCGCCAATTTCGGCATCACCGGCATCCTGCAGCACCGCATCCTGTATTACGGCATCCTCGGCGCGCTGATCTTCCGCGCCATCTTCGTCGGCGCCGGCACGGCGCTGTTCGCGATCGGTCCGTGGGTCGAGTTCCTGTTCGCGGCGATCGTCGGCTGGACGGCGTGGAAGATGATGACCGCCGGCGGCGACGGCGGGCCGATCCGCGACTATTCCGACCACTGGTCGGTGAAGATGACGCAGCGGATCATGCCGATCTTTCCGCGCCTGCATCTCGAGCGCTTCTTCGTCACCCGCGCGATCGTCGAGGACCTTCAGAACGCCGACCCCTCGGCGCGGGTGACGCGGCAGGCGCCGTACTACGCGACGCCGGCCTTCCTGTGCCTGATCGCGATCGAGACCTCGGACGTGATGTTCGCCTTCGACAGCGTGCCGGCGGTGATCGCGGTGACGCGCGAGCCGCTGCTGGTCTACGCCTCGGTGATCTTCGCGGTGCTGGGTCTGCGCAGCCTGTACTTCGTGCTGGCGGCGCTGGCGCGCTACCTGGTGCACCTGGAGAAGGCGGTGATCGCGCTGCTGTGGTTCATCGCCTTCAAGCTGGCGCTGCAGGCCTCGAACCACGTCTTCCACTGGCCGGGCCTGGAGATCGGACCGACCAGCAGCCTGTTCGTCGTCGTCGGCACCCTGGCCCTGGGCGTCGTCGCCTCGCTGGTCTTCCCCGAGCGCGAGGAGGCGGAAGAAGGCGAGGGCGGGCGCCGCGACGCGGTGTAGCCGGTCGGGAAGGCCGGCGCCGCCGCTCAACCCCGGCTCAGCCCGTAATCCTTCAGCCTGGCGTCGTCGATGCGCGGCAGCGCCTGGCCGTCCATGCGGATCAGCTCGGACACCCATTCCTTCAGCGCGGCGGGCAGCGCCGGCTTGTCGGTGAAGGCGCCGCGCCGGTGGGCGTCCATGATCTCGCGCACCGCGTCGAGCACCTGGTAGTGGTGGCGGCGGTGGTCCTCGAAGCTCGGATCGCCGATGTCCTGCAGGATCTTCTCCTCCAGTGCCAGATGGGCGCTGGCGAGCGAATGGAATTCGCCCAGCGTGCCGGCGACCGCCTCGGGCGGCGCGCCGGACTGCATCTCGGAATCGACCTCGTTGAGCAGGTCGAGCAGCTTGCGGTGTTCGTAGTCGATCGCCGGGATGCCGGTGTCCCAGGCGGGGTCCCACTCGAAGTAGGCCATGGCGCCCTCCCGATTCGCGGATGCGAATCGAGTGTGCGCCGGACGGCGGCGGCTGTCCACCGCCGCCGAGCGCGGGCCGGCTATTCGGCCGCCGCCGCCGTGGGCTCGACGATCTTGACCATCTCGACCAGGCCTTCCTCGGGATCGTGATGCAGCTTGAAGCCGAAGCGCTCGGCCAAGGCCTGCATCTTGCGGTTCTCGCGCATGGTCTGGCCTTCGATGCGGGTGACGCCGCGCGACTGGCAGTAGCGGATCATCTTGTCGAACAGGGCGCTGCCCAGGCCGGTCTTCTTGAGGTCCGAGCGGATGACGATCGAGAATTCGGCGCTGGCCGCATCCTGGTCGAGCGCCACGCGCACCACGCCCAGGGTCTCGCCGTCGGCGGCGGCGACGAACGCCATCTCGCGGTCGTAGTCGATCTGGGTCAGCCGGGCCATCTGGCTGTGGACGATCTCCTTGACGAAGGCGAAGTGGCGCATGCGGATGTCTTCCGGCGACAGCATGGCGTGGAACTCGTGGTGCGCCGGCTCGTCCTCGGGGCGGATCGGCCGCAGCACGACCGAGCGGCCGTCGCGCATCACGAACTCTTCCTCGAGCTCCTTCGGATAGGGGCGGATCGCCAGGCGCGAACGGGTGCCTTCGGCGACCTTGATGCGCGCGTCGAGCACGATCACGCCCTGGCCGTCGACGACCAGCGGGTTGATGTCGAGTTCGCGCAGCTCGGGGATGTCGCAGACCATCTGCGACACGCGGCACAGCGTCGCGGCGACGGCCTCGCGGTCGGCGACGCCGGCGCCGAGATGGCCTTCGAGCACGCGGGCGATGCGGGTCTGGGCCATCAGGTCCTTGGCCAGCGCCATGTTGAGCGGCGGCAGCGCCACCGCCGAGTCGCGGATCACCTCGACCTCGGTGCCGCCGGCGCCGAACAGGATCACCGGGCCGAACACCGGATCGTCGGCGACGCCGACGATCAGCTCCTGGGCGCCGGGCCGGCGGGCCATCGGCTGCACGGTGAAGCCGCGGATCCTGGCGTCGGGGTAGACGGCGTGGACGCGGTCGGTGATGTCGCAGCCCGCCTCCAGCACCTCTTCGCGGCTCTTGAGGTCGAGCACGACGCCGCCGACGTCCGACTTGGTGATCACGTCGTCCGACAGGATCTTGAGCGCGACCGGGAAGCCGATCTCGGCGGCGACGCGGCCGGCGTCCTCGGCGCAGGCCGCGAAGCGGGTCTGGACCACGGGGATGCCGTAGGTCGCCAGGATCATGTTCGAATCCTGCTCGTCCAGCACCGTCTGGCCGCGGTTGAGCGCGCGGCGGATGATGGCGCGGGCGCGGGCGACGTCGGGGCGGAAGAACTTCGGCAGCGACGCCGGCGTCTGCATCAGGATCTCCTGATTGCGCCGGTACTGCACCAGGTGCATGAAGGCGCGCGCCGCCTGCTCGGGGGTCTCGTGGGTCGGGATGTGGGCGTGGTCGAACAGCTGCCGCGCCTCCTGCACGGTGCCGACGCCGACCCAGCAGGTCGAGACGCTCTTGGCGCGCTGGCTCTTGGCGACTTCGGCGACGGCGCGGGCGATCTCGGTGGCCGAGGTCAGCGCGGTCGGCGCGTGCATCACCAGCACGCCGTCGATCTCGGGCGCGTCGAGCAGGATGCGCAGGGCCTGGGCGTAGCGTTGCGGCGCGGCGTCGCCGGCGATGTCGACCGGGTTCGCCTGCGACCAGGTGGCGCCCAGCGCCGCGGTCAGCTTATCGCCGGTCTCGCGGGTCAGCTCGGCCAGTTCGCCGCCGCTGTCCTCGAGCGCGTCGGCGGCCAGAACGCCGATCGAGCCGGCGTTGGTCAGCACCCCGAGGCGCTCGCCCCTGACGTTGCGGATCTGGCTCGCGGCGACGTGGCCCAGGGTGCCGACGGCCTCGAAGATCTCCTCGAAGTCGTGCACCCGCAGCACGCCGGCGCGGCGCAGCACCGCCTCGTAGACGGAATCGACGCCGGCCAGCTTGCCGGTGTGCGACTGGGCGGCGCGCGCGCCCTGGCGCGAGCGGCCGGACTTGATGGCGATCACCGGCTTGTTGCGCGAGGCGGCGCGGGCGGCCGAGATGAACTTGCGCGCGTCGGTGATGGTCTCGATGTAGAGCATGATGGCGCTGGTGTGCGGGTCGCTGCCCAGGTAGTCGAGCACGTCGCCGAAATCGACGTCGGCGGCGGCGCCGACCGAGACGAAGTGCGAGAAGCCGATGTTGTGGGTGTCGGCCCAGTCCAGCACCGCGTTGCACAGCGCCTTGGACTGCGAGACGAAGGCGATCTTGCCCTTCTGCGCCGGGCGCGCGGCGAAACTGGCGTTCAGGCCGATATTGGGGCTGAGCAGGCCGATGCCGTTCGGCCCCAGCACCCGCATGCCGTGCCTGCGGGCCTGGTCCATGGCGGCGTCCTGCAGCAGCCGGCCGTCGGGGCCGGTCTGGCGGTCGAGGCTGTCGGTCAGCAGCAGCACCGCCTTGGCGCCGATCTCGCCCAGTTCGCCGACCACCGCCGGAACCTCGGCCGGCGCCAGCGCGACCACCGCCAGTTCGGGGGCGGTCGGCAGCGCCTTGACGTTGGGATAGGCGAGAACGCCCTTGATGGCGCGATGCTTTGCCGTCACCGGCATGATCGGGCCGGCGAAGCCGCCCGCCAGCAGGTTCTGCATCACCACGGCCCCGACCTCGCCGGCGCCGTCGCTGGCGCCGATCACCGCCACCGACTTCGGCTTGAACAGGAATTCCAGGTTCCGGATCGCCATCTGATCACCCTCTGTGTCCAGCGCCCATTTTGTGCGCTGCAGCATAACCCCGACCTTATCAACCCCGTCCGCGGGCGAGACCCGCAATTTGCGACTGGAAGGGTTAATGAAAACTCATACCTTCGTGTAGCTGCCTTGGGGCGTGGCTGGTGGGTAGGCGCAGGCCACACGGCCGGGCAGGCGCTCTCCCATATGGCACTTCGCGGCATGCGATGCCATGCGGTCATGTGTCGCAGCTTTGTGCGCTGCGGCAGAATGCCGCATTGCAGCAAAATCAGCGCTGCACGAACAGATACAGCAGCAGCGACAGGGTCGGCAGCGATCCGATCGTCGACCACAGGATGACCTGGCTGGTGCGCTCGACATAGACGCCGTACTGCTGCGCGACCACGAAGGTCAGCGCCCCGGTGGGCAGCGCCGCGAGCAGCAGGGTGGCGGCGGTCCAGAACGGGTCCATCGGAAAGAGGAAGACGATCAGCAGCCAGGTGATGCCGGGCTGGACCAGCAGCTTGAGCCCCGAGACCCAGCCGATCTCGGCCCATTCGGCGGCCAGCGGCCGGCCGGCCAGGAACAGGCCGATCGCGAACAGCGCCCCCGGCCCGGCGGCGGCGCCGAGCAGCTCGCAGAAGGTGGCGACGGGGGCGAAGACCGGAACGCCGGCGGCGTTCCAGGCCAGCCCGGCGGCGCTCGACAGGATCAGCGGGTTCTTCGCCAGCGCCTTGCCGACGTCGGCCAGCGCGTGGCCCAGCGACGCCTTGGCGCTGGCCGTCAGCTCGATGGCGATCACCGCCAGGCCGACCATCACCACGCTCATGATCACGGTGCCGATCAGCGCCGGCAGCAGCTGATCCGGTCCGAAGGCGGCGATGAACAGCGGGATGCCCATGTAGCCGGTGTTCGAGAAGCACGCGGTCAGCGCCTGCATGCTGTGCACCGGCTGCGATTCGCGGCGGAAGGCCATGCCGCCCAGCCAGCCGAGGGCGTAGGTGATCAGCATGCCGCCCAGGAAGGCGCCGATGAACGGGCCGTTGAACACCTCGTCCAGCGGCCGGCGCGCCATCGACAGGAACAGCACCGCCGGCAGGGCGAAGTAGTAGACGAAGCGATTGAGCGCCAGCGACGAATCCTGGCCGAGAATCCCCCAGCGGCCGGCGAGATAGCCGACCAGGATCAGCCCGAAGACGGGCAGGGCGACTTCCAGGACCACCTGCATCGGAACGCGCGACCTTCTTGTGGTATGACCTCTCGCCGATCTGTGTCGCACGGCTCGGGGCGCATCGCAACCCGGCCGTGGGTCCGTGGCCGGCGCCGGCGCCCGCGGCGAATTTTTCCGGCCGCGAAATTTTTCCCTTTTCATCGCCGCGCGAACGCGTATATAGCGGGTCTAGACGCATACGCGCACGTGCCTCTGGCCCACGATTGGTTAAGCAACGACGTCAAGCGTTCTTCTGAAGCACCAACCCGGTCGTTACCGGTGCCCGGAGGAGTGGCATGACAGTTGTCTTCATCGGCGCTGCGGCGCCCCAGGCCATAGATGTCGACGTCGTCCGCGGCGATTTCGCATTCATCACCAGCACACCGGTTGGCGCCAGTATGGCCGTCGGCGCGTAACGACGCGCCGGCGCAAAGGGCCGCATCCGGCCCGCCTTTCCCGCACAATCAAGTACAAGAACCCCGGTCCTAGAAGGTCCACCGCGGTGACCGAGAAGATCTCACGCTTCCTGGCTGAGCATCAGCCGGAGACGCCCTGCGTCGTCGTCGACATGGACGTCGTTGCCGAGAACTACAATCTCCTTCGTCATTACCTGCCGCTGGCGCAGGTCTACTATGCCGTGAAGGCCAATCCGGCGCCGCAGATCGTGCGCATGCTGGCGGACATGGGCTCTTCGTTCGACTGCGCCTCGGTGCCCGAGATCGCGCTGTGCCTCGAAGCCGGCGCCGATCCGGCGCGGCTGTCGTTCGGCAACACCATCAAGAAGCAGCGGGACATCGCCTGGGCCTACGAGCAGGGCGTGCGCCTGTACGCCTTCGACAGCGAGGCCGAGCTGCGCAAGCTGGCCGAGAGCGCGCCCGGCGCCAAGGTGTTCTGCCGCATCCTGATGACCTGCGACGGCGCCGAATGGCCGCTGTCGCGCAAGTTCGGCTGCGAGTTCGACATGGCCAAGGACCTGCTGGTCCTGGCCCGCAGGCTCGGGCTCGATCCGCACGGCGTGTCGTTCCACGTCGGCAGCCAGCAGACCGATCTCGGCCAGTGGGACGTCGCGGTCGGCAAGACGGCGATGCTGTTCACGGCGCTGAACGAGGCCGGCATCGAGCTGAAGATGGTCAATCTCGGCGGCGGCTTCCCGGCCCGCTACCGCTCCGACGTCAGCGCGATCGACCGCTACGCCGACGCGGTGATGCACGCCATCACCAAGCATTTCGGCAACCGCCTGCCGGCGATGATCATCGAGCCCGGCCGCTCGCTGGTCGGCGATGCCGGCGTGCTGCAGACCGAGGTCGTGCTGATCTCGCGCAAGGGCTACGACGACGACGTCCGCTGGGTCTACCTCGACGTCGGCAAGTTCGGCGGCCTGGCCGAGACCATGGACGAGGCCATCAAGTACCGCATGCGCACGCCCAAGGACGGCGGCGAGACGGCGCCGGTGGTCCTGGCCGGCCCGACCTGCGATTCGGCCGACATCCTGTACGAGAAGCACAAGTACGAGATGCCGGTGGCGCTGGAGATCGGCGACAAGATCGAGATCCTGTCGACCGGCGCCTACACCACCAGCTACGCGTCGGTGAACTTCAACGGCTTCGCGCCGCTGAAGGCCCACTACATCTGACCGGCGCGCGCCTCCCTCGTCCGGCCGGGCGGGGGAGGCGCCGTGCAATCCTTGCCGGGCCGCCCGGCAATTCCTGCCCACCGCGGCCTCGCGGCGCCGCCCCGATGCGCGGTTTTCCTGGCCCTCGGCGCTGGCACGGCGTTTGCTCCCAGATCCGGCGAAGGATCCGAGCCTACGGAGAGCCGGCATGAGCATCTGGGGTGCGTTCACCAACAGCGTCACGGCGATGAACGCGCAGAGCACCGCTCTGTCGCACATCAGCCAGAACATCGCCAACGTGAACACGACCGGCTACAAGCGGTCGGAGTCGCTGTTCGCGACGGTGCTGTCGGAATCGACCGCCGGCACCGACGTCTTCGGCACCAAGCCCAACATCCGCACGCTGGTCGACCGCCAGGGCCAGATGCGGACCAGCAACTACTGGTCCGATCTCGCCGTCAACGGCGAGGGCTTCTTCGTCGTCAACACGATGCCCGACGGCTCCGGCGAGACCTTCTACACCCGCCAGGGCTCGTTCTCGACCGCGATCGACCCGGCGGTGGCCGGCCGCGGCCAGACGACCTATCTGGTCGACGGCAACGGCTATTACCTGCAGGGCTGGGGCGCCGGCGCGTCCGGCGCCGGCGCGGCCGGGCTGACCGGCATCAACTTCGACCGAAACGCCGAACTGCCCGGCACCGCGACGACCACCGCGACGCTGAACGGCAACATCGACGCCGGCGGCGGCACCCAGACCAGCCCGATCCACGTCTACGACACCGGCTTCCAGAGCCGGCGCGTCGACATGACCTTCACGCCGACCGGCAACGCCAACGAGTGGACCGTCACCTACGCGCCCGAGAACGGCGCCAGCGCCAGCAGCCACACCGTCACCTTCGGCGGCGGCGGCGCGCTGGTGTCGCCGACCAGCGCCACCCTCGACGTCACCTGGGCCGACGGCAGCACCAGCGCGGTGGCGCTCGACATGTCGCGGCTCACCAGCCTGTCCGGCGCCACCCGCCTGGCCGCCGAGGTCGACGGCTCGAGCAGCGGCTCGCTGATCGGGCTGTCCTTCGCCGGCAACGGCGAGCTGGTCGCGTCCTACAGCAACGCCCGCAGCGTCGCGCTGGGGCAGCTCGCGCTGGCGCGGTTCGAGGTGCCGAACGCCCTCGGCCAGCAGAGCGGCAGCCTGTTCTACGCCACCGAGGGCGCCGGCCTGCTCGAGCTGAGCCGCGTCGGCACCGACTGGAACAGCACCACCTTCGTCGGCGGCGCGCTGGAGGCGTCGAACGTCGACGTCGCGGACGAATTCACCCGGATGATCGCGACGCAGAAAGCCTACAGCAGCGCCAGCCGGGTCTTCCAGGTCGCCGACGAGATGATGACCACCGCCGGCGGCCTGAAACGCTGATTTCGTCGCGCCGCAGAACGCGGACGCGCGAAAAGAGGGGCGGACCCGCCGGGTCCGCCCCTCGTCCGTTCCGGCTCCGCCTTCCGCGGCGTCAGCCCTTCCTGTCGTCCGGCTGGCGCGCCTGCTCGATGAGCTGCTTGAGCGTGCCGCGGTCGACGGCGCCGGGGATGACGCGGTCGCCGACGACGAAGGCCGGCGTGCCGTTGATGTCGAGCGCGCGGGCGAGTTCCATGTTGCGCTTCAGGACGGTCTCGATGGCCGGCGAGTCCATGTCCTTCTTGAGCTTCTCGACGTCGAGGCCGACCTGGGCGGCGGTCTTGAGGATGGTCTGCTCGTTGACGACGCCGCGCATCTTCATCAGCGCGCGGTGGAAGGCGTCGTACTTGCCCTGGGCGCGGGCCGCCAGCGCGGCCTTGGCGGCGAACACCGACTCGGGCCCGAGGATCGGCAGCTCCTTGTAGACGAAGCGGACCTGGCCGTCCTTTTCGATGACCTCGAAGATGGTGTCCATCACCGCCTTGCAGTAGGTGCAGCGGTAGTCGAAGAACTCGACCAGGGTGACGTCGCCCTGGGGATTGCCGGCCACCGGCGCCTCGGGATCCTCGAAGATCTCCTTGGCGCGCGCCAGCAGCGCCTTCTTCGCCTCGGCCTCGGCGGCCAGCCGCTGCTTCTCGCGCAGGGCCTCGATCGCCTCGGCGATGATCTCCGGGTTCTCCATGATGTAGTCGCGCACGATCTTGCGCACCGCCTCGACCTGCTTCTGGTCCAGCGGCGCCTCGTCCTGCGCCGAGGCGCTCGCCGGCACGGCGGCGATCAGCAGGGCGAGGCTGGCGGAAAGGAGGGTTCGTTTCATCGGGTCGGTTTACCTTCTGATCGGCCTGTGTGCGGCCGGCGGGGCTGGCATCATGCGCGAAGGCCGGCGGATCGGCAAGACCACCGGGTCAGCGCTCGCGCTCGCTGCGAATATTGGCGGCGCGGGCCTTGATGTCCTGGGCCTGCAGCCAGGCGGGGCTGTTCTTCCTGAGCAGCTGTTCGGCGCGTCCGGCGTGGAAGTTGGCGTCCGGCACGCGGCCGGTCAGCAGCGCCTCCTCGGCCATCGCCAGCGACGCCATCGCCTCGTTGCCCAGCCGCCCGTGGGCCACCGCCAGCAGGCGCCAGGCGAAGCTGTTGCGCGGCTCGACCCGCACCACCGGCTCCAGGTGTTCGATGGCCTCGCGCAGATCATCGGGGCCTTCCAGCGCCACCAGGACCTGGGCGGCGCTCAGCCGGATCAGATGCGAATCGGGCAGCAGCCGCACGGCCTCGCGGTACGAGGTCACGGCGTCGCGCGCGTTGCCGTGCTCGAACAGGATCTGGCCGCGCAGCTCGTGGAAATAGGGATCCCGCGGCCGCTCGGCGATCAGGCCGTCGATCAGAGCCAGCGCCTTGGGCAGGTCGGGCTTGCGGTGCCAGGCGATGGCGCGGGCGTAGCGGGCCTCGATGCTGTCGTCGTCTTCCTTGTAGCGCTGCAGCGTGCGCCCCGTCGGCTCCAGGAAGGCGAACAGCTTGGCGCGCATCCGCCGGTGCATCTCGGCGAATTCGGGCGGCACGTCGGCCGCCGAGCGGGCCGAGGTCTCGACGTGGTGGCGCAGGAACGACACGCGGTCGCGGGTCAGGGGATGGGTGCGCACGTAGGGATCCTGGCGCTCGGCCAGCAGCAGCTCCTGGTCGCCCAGGATGTCCATGAATTCCAGCAGCCCGCGGCTGCTCAGCCCGGCGGCGTCCATCAGCTTGACCGCCGCCTGGTCGGCCGACTGCTCCTGGGTCCGGGTGTAGGCGAAGAACGAGCGCTGGGCCATGCTCTGCCCGCCCATCAGCACGCCGGCGCCGACGTCCGGCCGGCCGGCGGCGGCGGCGGCGGCGGCGCCGAGCACCATCGAGATGATCGCCTCGGCGGTGGCGTTGGCCATCGCCTCGTCCATGCGGGCGAGGTGGCCGCCGACGATGTGGCCGGTCTCGTGGGCGATGACGCCGACGAGCTGGCCGGCGTGCTCGGTGCGGATCAGCAGGCCGGTGTTGAGGAACAGCCGCATGCCGCCGGCCACGAAGGCGTTCAGCGACTGGTCCCTGACCAGATGGATGCGCACCGATTCCGGCGACAGTCCGGCGGCGCGAAAGATCGGCGTCGCGAAGGCCCGGATGGCATTTTCCACTTCCGCGTCGCGCACGAAGCTTATACGGTCGGCTGCCATCCCGCCCGGAGCGGCCAGCGTGGTCAGGCAGAAGACGACGAGTACCAGGATGCGCGTGAACACGAAATCACCTTCGGCAGCAGCCCCGATCATTACGGCACCGGGCGGTTCTCGTCAACGAAACCGCGTGGCGGCGACGCTGGCGCTCGGCCTCGCCCTGGCCGGCTGCGGCGGCCCCGAGACGCCGCTGGGCAGGCCGGGACATGTCGGCGGATTCGCCGGCATCGTGGTGGCCGAGGAGCCGCGCGCGGCGCTGGTCGGCCGCGAGGTTCTGAGCGCCGGCGGCAGCGCCGTCGACGCCGCCGCGGCGGTCGGCCTGGCGCTGGCGGTGACGCTGCCCTCGGCGGCCGGCCTCGGCGGCGGCGGCGCCTGCCTGCTCTACGACCCGGTCGGCAACGAGGTCGTCGGACTCGACTTCATGTCGCAGGGCGGCGTTCCCGGCCTGCCGCGCGGGCTGTTCGCGCTGCACGCCCGCTACGGCCGGCTGCGCTGGGAATCGATCGTCTCGCCGGCCGAGAACCTGGCCCGGTTCGGGACCCAGGCGTCGCGGGCGCTGCTGGTCGACGCCGGCCAGGCGCCGCCGGCCTCGGACGCCGCGGCGCTGGTCGGCGGCCTGGCCGAGGGCCAGCGCCTGCAGCAGCCGGCGCTGGCGGCGACGCTGGGCCGCCTGCGCTTCAAGGGCCCGGGCGATCTGTACCAGCAGGACGCGCCGGCGCTCGCCGCGGCGATCAACGCCGCCGGCGGCCGCACCTCGGCGGCGGCGGTGCGCGACTACCTTCCCGCCTGGGTGCAGCCGGCGTCGCGTCCGGCGGCCGACGATCTCGCCCATTTCCTGCCGAGCGCCGGCCTCGCCGCGCCCGGGGCGGGGCAGACCGGGTTCGTGGTGCTCGACGTCGTCGGGCGCATGGCGGTGTGCGGGCTGAGCATGGGGCGGCCGTTCGGGACCGGGCGCTTCGCCGGCGAGACCGGCATGCTGGTCGCGGAACTCGGCGGCGTCGCGCCGATGCCGATGACCCTGGTCTCCAACCGCCACGTCAAGGAGCCGCATCTCGGCATCGCCGCCGATGCCGCCGCCGTCGTCGAATCGGCGATCGCCGGGCGGGCGCGCTACGAGCCGCTGCCGCTGCCGCGACTCGTTCCGGCCGGCAGCGGCGCCAACGCCATCGCCTGCGCCAGCGGCCGGCCGTCGCGCAAGAGCTGCCTGGCGGTGACCGATCCGGGCGGCAGCGGCCTCGCCCTGGCGATCGGGAGCGACTGAGGCATGGCGCTCAAGGCGGCGCGGCGCGGGGCGATTCCGCCCTTCATCGTGATGGACGTGATGCGCGCGGCGGCCGAGCGCGCCGCCACCGGCGCCGACGTGCTGCACCTCGAGGTCGGCCAGCCCTCGACCGGCGCGCCCGAGGCGGTGCTGGCCGCGGCCAAGGCGGCGCTCGACACCGACCGCCTCGGCTACACCCTGGCGCTCGGCATCGAGCCGCTGCGCCGGCGCATCGCCCGGCACTACGCCGAGAGCTACGGCGCCACCGTCGATCCCGAGCAGATCGTCGTCGCCACCGGCTCGTCCGGCGCCTTCGTGCTCGGCTTCCTGGCCGCCTTCGATCCCGGCGACCGCGTCGGGATGGCGACGCCGGGCTATCCCGCCTACCGCAACATCCTCGCCGCGCTCGGCGTCGAGCCGGTGCTGATCCCGGTCGGGCCCGAGACCCGCTTCCAGCCCAGCGTCGAGCTGGTGCGCGACCTCGGCCTCGACGGCCTGATCGTCGCCAGCCCGTCCAATCCCACCGGCTCGATGATGCCGCCCGACGAGTTCCGGCGCCTGGCCGGCCACTGCCACGACAACGGCATCCGGCTGGTGTCGGACGAGATCTACCACGGCATCACCTACGGCATGGAGGCGGCGACCGCGGCCGGGCAGGGCAGCGCCATCGTCGTCAACAGCTTCTCGAAATACTATTCGATGACCGGCTGGCGCCTCGGCTGGCTGGTGGTGCCGCCCGACCTGCTGCGCTCGGTCGAGTGCCTGGCGCAGAACCTGTTCATCTCGGCGCCGACGCTGTCGCAGCACGCGGCGCTGGCGGTGTTCGACTGCAAGCCGGCGCTCGACGCCAACGTCGCCCGCTACCGCGCCAACCGCGACCTGCTGCTGGCCGAACTGCCGCGGGCCGGCTTCGACCGCCTGGCGCCCGCCGACGGCGCCTTCTACGTCTACGCCGATATCGGCCACCTGACCAACGACAGCCCCGAATTCTGCCGCCGCATGCTGGCCGAGACCGGCATCGCCGCGACGCCCGGCATCGACTTCGACCCGGCGCAGGGCCACCGCTTCATGCGCTTCTCCTTCGCCGGCGCCACCGAGGCGATGGCCGAGGCGGCGCGGCGGCTGCGCGCGTGGCGGAAGTAACCGCGGCCGGCGGCGTCCTGCGCCTGAAACGCGGTTGACAGGCCCGGTGGCAGTCCGTATGTTCCCGGCTCTCAAGACGGACGATGGTCGGCAAGGACATTCGTTATGAAGATTCGCAACTCGCTGAAGTCGGCCAAGCTGCGCGACAAGAACTGCCGTGTCGTGCGCCGCAAGGGCCGCATCTACGTGATCAACAAGACCAACCCGCGCTTCAAGGCGCGCCAGGGCTAAAGGTCACCCGGCCGCGTCGTCCGACCGGCACGGAACGCGAAAGAGCGGAGCCTCGCGGCTCCGCTCTTTGCTTTGGTGGGTCCGGGTTCGACCTTCAGCCCTTCTCCTCGCCCAGGGTGTCCGCCGAGCGGGCGCCGCGCGTGCCCATCGGCTCCGACGGTCCGCGCGTGGTGTCGCGCCGGGTCTGGCGCTCGGTCTCGGCGTTGACCTCGGCGCCGATCAGCACCGCATACGCCGAGATGAACATCCACATCATCAGCAGCACCACCGCCGCCAGCGCGCCGTAGGTCTTGTTGTAGCTGCCGAAGTTGCTGACATAGACCGAGAACGCGATCGAGCCCAGCAGCCACAGCGCGGTGCCGACCAGCGCGCCGGGGCTGGCCCAGTTCCAGCGCGGCCGGTCGCGGCTCGGCGCATAACGGTAGATCGCCGCCAGCGCCGCCGCCGCCAGCACGAACAGGATCGGCCAGCGCACCAGCTGCAGCGTCCAGCGCAGCCATTCCGGCAGGCCGAGATTGTCGATGAAGGCCGGCACCGCGGCGACCACCGTCAGGGCCAGGATCAGGTAGACGATCGCCGCGACGGTCAGCGCCAGGGCGAGGGCGTTGAGCTTCAGGAACCCGCGCTTCTCTTCCTCGTCATAGGCGATGTTCAGCGCGATGATCAGCGCCTTCATGCCCTTGGCCGCCGACCACAGGGCGATGACGATGCTGACCACCAGGCTGATGCCCAGCGCGCCGCCCGAGGCCTGTGCCACCCGCGTGAGCTGCTGCTCGAAAATATCCTGGGCGCCGCCCGGCAGCATGCCCGACAGGTTGGCCATCTGCTGCTGCACCGTCTCCGGGCTGGCGACCAGGCCGTAGATCGACACCACGGCGGCCAGCGCCGGAGGAAGCGCCAGCAGCGTGTAGAAAGCGACGCCGCCGGCGACCATCGACAGGTTGTCCCTGGTCGCCTCCTCCTTGACCCGCCAGGCGACGTCCTTCCAGCCGCGCTTCGGAATGGCGCCCGGGCGCCCGGCCTCGCGCCCGCGGGCGCTCGCGTGTTCCGCCATGCTGAGTCTCCCTTGGCTCCGTGCGCGTTTGACCTGGCTCTTCGCCGTCATGCCCGCGAAAGCGGGCATCCATTCCTGTGGCATTTCAACGGGTTGCGCGCCTCAGGAATGGGCTCCCGCTTTCGCGGGAGCGACGGATCGCATTTCTTCACACGCTCGTTCGCGCGGGAGCGACGGATCGCCCGAGCCATAGGCGGCACGGTGTCACTCTCCGCGCCAGTAGCGGCCGCGGCGGGCCACCAGGCGGTGGGTCTCCGCCTCGCTCATCCGCCGCGAGGTCGCGCCGCCGCGCACCTTCTTCATCGCCATCCAGCCGGCGCCGGCGGCCAGCAGCGCCAGCCCGACCGGGCTGCGCATCGCCGCGCGCAACGCCATGCCGCGGGCGGCGCCCTTCACGAGTCCGCGTACCATTCCCGCCACGTCAGCCTCCTCGAATCTGCTGGCGCGCGAAGATCGCGTCCTCGCGCAGGGTGCGCATCGTGCGCTCGGGCTTCAGGTGGCGCGGTTTGATCCTGCTGTAGCCGGCCATCGCGAAGATCATCGCCACGAAGGCGATGGCGCCGCCGACGATCAGCCACGCCGCCCAGGCCGGCAGCACCAGCGCGAGGGCAACCGCGGCCGCGGTCATCAGGCCGATGCCGCCGATCAGGCCGAGGACGGCGCCGATCGCCAGCATGGTGGCGCCGCTGCCGGCCTGCGAGATCTTCTGGCTGGTCTCCAGCCGCGCCAGCGCCATTTCCTTGCGCACCAGCAGGGACATGTCCTGCAGCAGGTTGGTGAACAGCGCCGAAAGCGTGGAACCGCCGTTGCCGTGGGTATCGTTGGGCATGACATCCTCGCCAGTCGAGACGAACACCCGTACCAAACAGCGCCGCCCGCCCCGGGGTTCCCGGCCGGCGGACGATCGCGGGCAAATGCATGCATTGCCAATCGGGCATGGCAGCCGATAAACTGGTCATACCAGAACGGAGGATGTCAGATGCGGATGCCGGATCCCGATCACGCGGTGATCGCGCGCCGGCCGCAGATTGTTGCGGATCTGCGGCGGATCGTGCCCGACGGGGTCATTACCGACGCCGACGAGCTGCGCACCTACGAGTGCGACGGCCTGTCGGCCTATCGTCAGCTGCCGATGATCGTGGTGCTGCCGTCGACGACCGAGCAGGTCTCGAAGGTGCTGGCCTACTGCCACGACAACGGCGTCAAGGTCGTGCCGCGCGGCGCCGGCACCGGCCTGTCGGGCGGGGCGCTGCCGCTCGCCGACGCGGTGACGCTGGGGCTGAGCCGGTTCAACCGCATCATCGAAATCGACTGGGACAATCGCTGCGTGGTGGCGCAGCCGGGAGTCACCAATCTCGCCATCACCAATGCCGTGCAGCACCGCGGCTTCTACTACGCGCCCGATCCGTCCAGCCAGATCGCCTGTTCGATCGGCGGCAACGTCGCCGAGAACTCGGGCGGCGTGCATTGCCTGAAATACGGCCTGACCACCAACAACCTGCTCGGGGTCGAGATGGTGCTGATCGACGGCACCGTGCTGCGGCTGGGCGGCAAGCACCAGTCGGACGGCGACGGCTACGACCTGATGGGCGTGGTCACCGGCTCCGAGGGCCTGCTCGGCGTCATCACCGAGGTCAGCGTGCGCATCCTGCGCAGCCCCGAGACGGCGCGCGCCCTCCTGATGGGCTTCCCCGGCAACGAGGCGGCCGGCGACTGCGTCGCGGCGATCATCGCCGAGGGCATCATCCCGGCGGCGCTGGAGATGATGGACCGGCCGGCGATCCAGGCCGCCGAGGACTTCGTCCACGCCGGTTACCCGCTCGACGTCGAGGCGCTCCTGATCTGCGAGCTGGACGGCCCGGCGGCCGAGGTCGACCACCTGATCGAGCGCGTCGGCGCCATCGCCCGGCGGCTCGGCGCCACCGAGGTCCGCGCCTCGACCAGCGACGAGGAGCGGCTGACCTTCTGGGCCGGCCGCAAGGCCGCGTTCCCCGCCGTCGGCCGCATCTCGCCCGACTACCTGTGCATGGACGGCACCATCCCGCGCGCCCGCCTGCCCGAGGTGCTGAGCGCCACCGCCGCGTACTCGCGCAAGCACGGGCTCCGCGTCGCCAACGTCTTCCACGCCGGCGACGGCAACCTGCATCCGCTGATCCTGTTCGACGCCAACCGTCCCGGCGAGCTGGAGGCGGCCGAGGCGTTCGGCGCCGACATCCTGCTGTCCTGCGTCGCGGTCGGCGGCGTGCTGACCGGCGAGCACGGCGTCGGCGTCGAGAAGCGCGACCTGATGGGCTCGATGTTCGACGAGGTCGACCTGGCGCAGCAGATGCGGGTCAAATGCGCCTTCGATCCCGGACAGTTGCTCAATCCCGGCAAGGTGTTCCCGCAGCTTCACGCCTGCGCCGAACTCGGCAAGCTGCACGTCAGCGGCGGCAACCTGCCGTTCCCGAACCTGCCGAGGTTCTGATGCCGTCGGAACCGTCCGAGAACACCCTCTTCCGCTTTCGGGAGAGGGGGGGACCCGCCAGCCCGCACCCCAACCCTTCCCCGCGGGCGGGGAAGGGGGATTGCCAGGAAACCAGACCATGACCGAAATCCTCGCACCCAACGACGAGGCCCAGGCCGCCGAGGCGATTTCCTGGGCCCATGGCAGCCGCACGCCGCTCGAGGTCGTCGGCACCGGCAGCAAGCGCGCCCTCGGCCGCCCGCTGCAGGTGGCGCACACGCTCGACCTGTCGGGCCTGTCCGGCGTCACGATGTACGAGCCCAACGAGCTGGTGATGTCCGCCCGCGCCGGCACGCCGCTGGCCGAGGTCAAGGCCCTGCTCGACGACAACCGCCAGCGCCTGGCCTTCGAGCCGGCCGATTACGGGCCGCTGCTCGGGCTGGCGGCGGGGCTGGGGACGGTCGGCGGGCTGTTCGCCTGCAACCTGGCCGGACCGCGGCGCCTGGCCATCGGCGCGGCGCGCGACCACATCCTCGGCGTGCGTTGCGTCTCGGGGCGCGGCGAGGCGTTCAAGACCGGCGGCCGGGTGGTCAAGAACGTCACCGGCTTCGACCTGCCGAAGCTGCTGGCCGGCTCCTACGGCACGCTGGCGGCGATCACCGAGCTGACCTTCAAGGTGCTGCCGCAGCCCGAGAAGGTGCGCACCGTGCTGCTGCTCGGGCTGGACCAGGACGCGGCGGTCAAGGCGATGACCCAGGCCCTGCACAGCTGCCACGAGGTCTCCGGCGCGGCGCATCTGCCGGCCGGGCTGGCGGCGCGTTCGGGCGTGTCCTACGTCGCCGGCGCCGGCCGGGCGGTCACGGCGATCCGTATCGAGGGGCCGGAGCCCTCGGTGGCCTATCGCTGCGCCGCCCTGCGCAACGAACTCGGCGGCTTCGGCCCGAGCGAGGAGCTGCATTCCGCCAACTCGCGCGCCCTGTGGCGCGAGCTGCGCGACGTCGCCGCCTTCGTCGGCGACGACCGCGCGGTGTGGCGCCTGGCGCTGCCGCCGTCCGCCGGCGGCTGGGCGCTCGGCGCGTTGCTCGACCAGCTCGACGCCGAGGCCTTCCTCGACCGCGGCGGCGGCCAGCTCTGGCTGGCGGTGCGCGGCGGCGACGACGCCGGCGCGGCCGTGGCGCGCGGCATCGCCGCCGACGCCCGCGGCACCGCGACGCTGGTGCGGGCGCCGGCCGAGACGCGCGGGCGCGTCGATCCGTTCACGCCGCTGGCGCCGCCGATGCGGACTCTGACCGAGCGGGTCAAGGACGCCTTCGATCCCGCCCGGGTGCTCAACCCGGGCCGCATGCACGCGGGACTCTGAGATGCAGACCAACTTCACCGCCGCCCAGCTCGCCCATCCCGGCATCGCCGCCGCCGACGAGATCCTGCGCAAATGCGTCCATTGCGGCTTCTGCACCGCGACCTGTCCGACCTACGTGCTGCTCGCCGACGAGAACGACAGCCCGCGCGGGCGCATCTACCTGATCAAGGACATGCTGGAGAACGACAAGCCGGCCTCGGAGACGGTCAAGACCCATATCGACCGCTGCCTGTCCTGCCTGTCCTGCATGACGACCTGTCCCTCGGGCGTGCATTACATGCACCTCGTCGACCAGGCCCGCACCCACATCGAGAAGACCAGCGCCCGCGCGCCGGCCGACCGCGCCCTGCGCCGGCTGCTCAACGCCGTGCTGCCCTATCCGGCGCGCTTCCGCGTCGCGCTGCTGGGCGCCAAGCTGGGCAAGCCGTTCGCCGGACTGCTGCCGGGCCGCCTCAAGGGCATGGTGGCGATGGCGCCGGCCCAGGCGCCGGCGGCGCCGCTGAAGCCGCAGGTGTTCCCGGCCGAGGGCGAGCGCCAGGGCCGCGTCGCGCTGCTGGCCGGCTGCGTGCAGCAGGTGGTGGCGCAGAACATCAACGCCGCCACCATCCGCCTGCTGACCCGCCACGGCATCGAGGTCGTCGTCGCCGAGGGCTCCGGCTGCTGCGGCGCGCTGACCCACCATCTCGGCCACGAGGACGAGGCGCTGGATTTCGTCAAGGCCAACGTCGCCGCCTGGCTGCGCGAGAAGGAGCGCGGCGGTCTCGACGCGGTGGTGATCAACGCCTCGGGCTGCGGCACGGTGGTCAAGGACTACGGCTTCATGCTGCGCACCGAACCCGAGTGGGCCGACAAGGCCGCGGCGGTGTCGGCGATGACCCGCGACGTCACCGAACTGCTGGCCGGGATCACGCTGAGGCCGCCGGTGGCCGGGCAGGGGATGGTGGTGGCCTATCACGCCGCCTGCTCGCTGCAGCACGGCCAGCGGGTGCGCAACGAGCCCAAGGCGCTGCTGCGGCACGCCGGCTTCGAGGTGCGCGAGGTGCCCGAGGGTCATCTGTGCTGCGGCTCGGCCGGCACCTACAACATCCTGCAGCCCGAACTCGCCGACCGGCTGCGCGACCGCAAGGTCGCCAACATCGAATCGGTGGCGCCGCAGGTGATCGCGGCCGGCAACGTCGGCTGCATGATGCAGATCGGCGGCGGCACCGCGCTGCCGATCGTGCACACGGTCGAACTGCTCGACTGGGCGACCGGCGGGCCGCGGCCGGCGGCGCTCGGCTAGGCTCGCCCTTCCGCCATAGTGTTATGCCGCTTGGCGCCCGCGGGCAAACTTCCGCACCGCGGGCGCCGGCTTGGCGCGGCGCGCGGGCGCGCCCACATGCCAGGGCATGCGGATCGTCATGGCCTTGCTCATCGTCCTGTCCGTGGCCGCGCCGTCGTGCTCGGAGCGGAGTCCCGACGACATCGGCCATGCCGGGCACGCCGACCTCGACAAGCTGTTCGAGCGGCTGCAGACGACCTCGAACGCCGAGGAGGCGGAGATGATCGAGGTGGCGATCATCCATGCCTGGTCGGAATCGGGCCGCGAGGAGGTCGACCGGCTGATGCTCCAGGGCCTGCAGGCCATCCACGCCAACGACGTCGACGGCGCGATCCGCGCCTTCGACCAGGTGGTCAGCCTGGCGCCGCACTTCGCCGAGGGCTGGAACATGCGGGCGCTGGTCCATTGGCTGCAGGACGAGTACGGGCCGGCGGTCAGCGACCTGCGCAACGTGCTCTCGCTGGAGCCGCGGCATTTCGGCGCGCTGAACCTCCTCGGCCGCATCTTCCACGAGGTCGGCGACGACCAGACGGCGGTGAGGGTGTTCGAGAAGGTGCTGGAGATCAATCCGCACCTCGAGGAAGCCCAGCGCCGGATGGAGGAACTGCGCGAACAGGTCGCCGGCCTGCCGGTGTGAGCGCGTCCCGGCCCGGGATTCAAGCTGTCGTCGAACGCTGTCGTCGAGCCGCCATGCAAGCCGCTGGTCCGACGGCGTTTCTTTCCGCTTTCCAGGTGTGGTTCGACACCACTGCGAACGGGGTGCCGCTCAGTACTTGCGCAGCAGCCCGATCAGCCGGCCCTGGACGCGGACGCGGTCGGGGCCGAACACCCGGGTCTCGTACTTGGCGTTGGCGGGCTCCAGCGCGATCGACGAGCCCTTGCGGCGCAGGCGCTTGAGCGTCACCTCGCCGCCGTCGACCAGGGCGACGACGATCTGGCCGTTCTCGGCGCTCTCGCAGCGGCGGATGATCACCGTGTCGCCGTCGAGGATGCCGGCGTCGATCATCGAATCGCCCTCGACCTCCAGCGCGTAGTGCTCGCCGCTGCCGAGCATCGAGCCGGGCACGCCGATGGTGTTGGAATGGTCGCGCAGCGCCTCGATCGGCGTGCCGGCGGCGATCCTGCCGTAGAGCGGCAGCGAGATCGCCTCGGCGCCGTCGGCGACGGCGGCGCCGGGCAGGCCGTTGCGGAAGCCGCCGGGGATGACGTTCGGGGTGAAGGCCGGGCGCGACGGCGGCGCCTCGGCGGCGTCGAGATCCTCGGCCGCCGGCTCGCCGGCGTTCTCGGGCAGGCGCATCACCTCGAGCGCGCGGGCGCGGTGGGCGAGGCGGCGGATGAAGCCGCGTTCCTCGAGCCCGGTGATCAGGCGGTGGATGCCGGATTTCGACTTCAGGCCCAGGGCCGCCTTCATCTCGTCGAAGGACGGCGACACGCCCGTCGCCTTCAGGCGCTGGTCGATGAAGATCAGCAGCTCGTACTGCTTGCGGGTCAGCATTCCGCCCCCTCCGGCGTTAGGAACAAATCCAAAACATCAAAGTAATGTTCTAGTTTAGTTCCCGCAACCCGTCAAGGCCTACCAACCCGCCGCCAGCGGGATCACCGTCACCGTCTCGCCGGCCTTGGCCGCCGGCGCGTGCGGCGCCCGGATGACGAGGCCGTCGGCGCGGGCGAGGCTGGCGAGCATCGCCGAATCCTGCTTGTCGAACGGCGTCGCCACCAGGCGCCCGGCGTCGTCGCGCGTCAAGGTGGCGCGCAGATGGTCCTGGCGCAGGTCGTTGGCCGGCAGGTCGCGGCCGAGCGTCGCCGCCAGCCCGCGCACCTCGGGCGCCAGGCCGACCATCTTGCGCATCGCCGGGCCGAGGAACATCTCGGCGCAGACCAGCGCCGAGACCGGGTTGCCGGGCAGGCCGAGCATCGGCATGTCGCCGAGGCGGCCGAACATCAGCGGCTTTCCCGGGCGCATCGCGACCTTGTAGAAATCGAGCGCCAGGTCGCCGCCGACATCCTTGACCAGATCGTAGTCGCCGACCGAGGCGCCGCCCGAGGTCAGCAGCAGGTCGGCGCCGCGCGCCGCCGCCAGCATCGCCTGCAGCGATTCCATCGTGTCCATGGCGGTGCCGAGCAGCACCGGCTCGCCGCCGGCGGCCGCGACGAAGGCGGCCAGGGCGAGGCCGTTGGAGCCGATGATCTGCGCCGGGCCGAGCGGATCCCCGGGCATCCTGATCTCGTCGCCGGTCGACAGGATGGCGATGCGGGGACGGCGGCGGACCATGATCCACGGCACGTTCATCGCCGCGATCAGGCCGACGTCGCGCGGCGTCAGCAGCCGGCCGGCGTCGAGCAGCACGGCGCCGGCGGCGAAGTCGAGGCCGGCCGGGCGGATGTGCTGGCCGGGCCGCGCCGGCTGGCGCATCTCGACCTCGGCGCCGTCGCGGGCGGCGTCCTCCTGCATCACCACGGCGTCGGCGCCCTCGGGCACCTGGGCGCCGGTGAAGATGCGCACCGTCTCGCCGGGGCGCAGCGAGCCGTCGAACGGCCGGCCGGCGGCCGACTCGCCGCTCAGCCGCAGCCTGGCCGGCGCCGGGTCGGTGTCGGCGGCCCGCACCGCGTAGCCGTCCATCGCCGAGACGTCGACCGGCGGGTGACTGACCCGCGCCGCCACCTCGGCGGCCAGAACCCGGCCGACGGCCTGGGCGACGCCGACCTGCTCGGCGCCGATCACTTCGATTCCGGCCAGAACCTTGGCGCGGGCTTGTTCGACGGAAATCATCACTCGGCCTCGTAAGTCCCGGATTTGCCACCCGATTTTCGCACCAGCCGGATGTCGCCGATGCGCATGCCTTTGTCGACCGCCTTGCACATGTCGTAGACGGTCAGCGCCGCGACGCTGACCGCGGTCAGCGCCTCCATCTCGACGCCGGTGCGGCCCTTCAGCTTGCAGGTCGCGGCGATCTCGACGGCATTGTCGTCGGGATTGGCCGTCAGCTCTACCTTGACGGAGGTCAGGGCCAACGGATGGCACAGCGGGATCAGGTCGGGGGTGCGCTTGGCGCCCATGATGCCGGCGAGCTGCGCCACCGCCAGGACGTCGCCCTTCTTGAGGCCGCCGGCCTGGATCAGCCGCATGGTCTCGGCCGAGACCAGCACCCGGCCCTTGGCGGTGGCGACGCGCTCGGTCTCGGTCTTGTCCGAGACGTCGACCATCACCGCGTTGCCCTGGGCGTCGAAATGCGTGAATTCAGGCATTTGCGTTCCGTTCCTCGTGTTGCTCCCTCTCCCGCAGGCGGGAGAGGGCATTCACGATGCCAACAGTGCCCGCGTCGCCGCGGTCACGTCCTGCTGGCGCATCAGGCTCTCGCCGATCAGGAAGCGCCTGGCGCCGCACCTGGCCAGCCGCGCCAGCTCGGCCGGGCCCTTGAGGCCGCTTTCGGCGACCAGCACGCGGTCGGCCGGCACCATCGCCGCCAGACGCTCGGTGGTGGCGATGTCGGTGGTCATGGTCTTGAGGTTGCGGTTGTTGACCCCGATCAGGCCCGAGCGCAGGCGCAGGGCGCGCGTCATCTCGGCTTCGTCGTGGACCTCGATCAGCACGTCCATGCCGAGCTCGAGGGCCAGGCCTTCGAGATCCGCCGCCAGGCCGTCCTCGAGCGCCGCCATGATCAGCAGGATGCAGTCCGCACCCAGCGCGCGGGCTTCCCACACCTGGTAAGGATCGACCATGAAGTCCTTGCGCAGGCACGGCAAATCGACCGCCGCGCGGGCGGCGACCAGGTAGGAATCCTCGCCCTGGAAATAGGGCCGGTCGGTCAGCACCGACAGGCAGGCGGCGCCGCCGTCCTGGTAGGCGCGGGCCAGCGCCGGCGGGTCGAAGTCGGGGCGGATCAGCCCGGCCGAGGGCGAGGCCTTCTTGATCTCGGCGATCAGGCCGTAGCCGCCGGCGGCGACCTTGGCCGACAGCGCGTCGGCGAAGCCGCGCGGCGCGTCGGCGCGGGCGGCCGCGGCCTGCACCGCTTGCAGCGGCCGCGCCGCCTTGCAGGCGGCGACATGGCCGCGCTTGTCGTCGCAGATGCGGGCGAGGACGTCGCTCATGCCGAGGCCGCCGGCGTCCGGTTGGTGATGGCGACCAGCGTGTCGAGGGTGTTGCGGGCCGCGCCCTCGTCGATGGCGCACCCGCCCATCATCAGGCCTTCCTTGAGGTCCAGCGCCTTGCCGGCGACGACCAGCGCCGCGGCGGCGTTGAGCAGCACGATGTCTCGGTAGGGGCCGGGGTCGCCGGCGACCAGACGGCGGATCGCCTCGGCGTTGACCTCGGCGTCGCCGCCCTTGAGCTCCTCGGGCAGGGCGCGCTTGAGCCCGACCTCCTCGGGAGTGATCTCCAGCATGTGGACCTTGCCGTCGCGCCATTCGGCGACCTTCGACGGCCCGGTGGTGGTAAGCTCGTCGAGGCCGTCGGACCCGTGCACGACCCAGGCGCGCTCGGCGCCGAGGCGGCCCAGGGTCTCGGCCAGCGGCGCCAGCCAGGCGTCGGAGAACACGCCGACCACCTGGCGCCGGGTGCCGGCCGGGTTCGACAGCGGCCCCAGCAGGTTGAAGACGGTGCGGGTGCCGAGTTCGACGCGCGGGCCGGCGACGTGGCGCATCGCGGCGTGGTGGCGCGGCGCCATCAGGAAACCGATTCCGCAGGTGAACAGCGCCTCGCGCACCAGCTCCATCTCGGCGTCGATCTTGACGCCCAGCGCCAGCAGCACGTCGGCCGAGCCCGACTTGGACGACAGCGCCCGGTTGCCGTGCTTGGCGACCGGCACGCCGCAGGCGGCGACGACGATCGCGGCGCCGGTCGAGATGTTGAAGGTGCCGGAGGCGTCGCCGCCGGTGCCGCAGGTGTCGATGGCGCCGGGCGGGGCGGCGATCCGGGCCGCCTTGGCGCGCATGGTGCGCGCGGCGCCGGTGATCTCCTCGACCGTCTCGCCGCGCACGCGCAGCGCCATCAGGAAGCCGCCGATCTGGGCCGGGGTGGCGTCGCCCGACATGATGATGTCGAAGGCGCGCTCGGCCTGGGCCTCGGACAGGCGCTCGCCGCCGGCGACGCGGGCGATCAGGTCCTTCATGTCGGCGATGGCGGTCATCAGGCGGCGCTCCCCAAGGTCTTGCGGCTGAGGTCGAGGAAATTGCGCAGAATGGCGTGGCCGTGCTGCGAGGCGATGCTCTCGGGATGGAACTGCACGCCCCACACCGGCAGGTCCTTGTGGGCCAGCCCCATGATCAGTCCGTCCTCGGTCCAGGCGGTGACCTCGAGGCAGTCGGGCAGGCTGGCCCGCTCGACCAGCAGCGAATGGTAGCGGGTGGCGTCGAACGGGCTCGGCAGGCCGGCGAAGACGCCGGCGCCGTTGTGGGCGATGGCGCTGATCTTGCCGTGCATCGGCGCGGGCGCCCGCACGACGCGGCCGCCGAAGGCCTGGCCGATCGACTGGTGACCCAGGCAGACCCCGAACAGCGGCACCCGGCCGGCGGCCTTGGCGATCAGCTCGAGGCAGATGCCGGCGCGGTCGGGATCGCAGGGGCCGGGCGAGACGACGATGCCCTGGGGCCGCAACGCCAGCGCCTCGTCGGCGCTCAGCGCGTCGTTGCGCTTCACCACCACCTCGGCGCCGAGCTCGCCCAGGTAGTGCCACAGGTTGTAGGTGAAGCTGTCGTAGTTGTCGATGAGCAGGAACATGGAGGCGGCACCAGGACTTTGACCAGCCGGCAGAATGCCCGCCGGCCCGCGGGGGGTCAAGCGGTCGCGCCGTGCCCCAGATAGGCGGCGATCTCGGCGACGGCCTGGGCGAGCGCGCCGTTCAGCTCGGCGGCCAGCATGTCGGTCGAGCCTTCGTCTTCGACCAGGGCGGCTTCGAGCCGCGCCGCGACCCGCCAGACCTCGTCGAGGCCGATGTTGCCGGCGGCGCCTTTCAGCGAATGGGTCTCGGCGCGGGCGGCGCCGCGGTCGCCGGCCGCCAGCGCCCTGATCACCGCTTCGCCCGACTGGCGGTGATGGGCGAGAAACAGCTCCAGGAGCTCTCGGAAGAGTTCGCGGTCGCCGCCGACGCGCGCCAGCCCGTCCAGCGGCACGAAGCCGGCATCCGGCGCCGGGGCGGCGTGGGCGGGCGCGCGGCCGGCGAAGCGCGCGACCGTGGCGACCAGGTGTTCGGGCAGGAACGGCTTGCCGACATGGTCGACCATGCCGGCCTCCAGGCACTGCCGACGCTCGTCCGGCATCGCCTGCGCCGTCATCGCGATCACCGGCAGGCGCTCGAGGCGCGGATCGGCGCGGATCAGCCGGGTCGCGTCGAGGCCGTTCATCACCGGCATCTGCACGTCCATCAGCACGACGTCGAAGGCGTCGGGCCTGGCCTGGGCCAGCGCCACCGCCTGGCGCCCGTCGCCGGCCACGGTCACGCTGGCCCCGGCCAGCGTCAGCATGCGCGAGGCGACGCGCTGATTGATCTCGTTGTCTTCGGCCAGCAGGATGCGCAGCCCGCGCAGCCGGCCGGCGATGTCGGCGGCCGCCGCCTCGGCGAGGGCCGGCGCGGGCCGCGGCGAGGACAGGCGGGCGATGGTGCGCCGGAGCAGCCACGGCGTCAGCGGCTTGCGCAGCCAGCAGCCGCCGTCGGCGGCCTCGGGCGGCTCGCAGCCGCCGCCGGCCGGCATCAGGACCACCGTCGGGCAGGGCGCCGGCAGCCGCGCCGCGATCCCGTCGGCCAGCGACGCCGCGACGAGCGCCAGGTCGACGGGCTCGGCCGGCGCCTCGGCGCCCGCCGCCGTCAGCACCCGCGCCCCCGAGGCGGCCAGCCAGTCGGCGAGCGCCGCGCGCGTGGCGGCGTTGGCGTCGGCGACCAGCACCAGCTTGCCCGCCAGTTCCGGCGCCGGCTCGTCGTCGGCCGGCGCGGCGCGCCCCAGCGGCAGCGTGAACCGGAAGCTGGTGCCGCGGCCGGGGGCGCTGTCGACGCCGATCTCGCCGCCCATCAGCGCGATCAGCCGCCGCGAGATCGACAGCCCCAGGCCGGTGCCGCCGTAGCGGCGGCTGATCGTCGCGTCGCCCTGGACGAAGGGCTGGAACAGCCGCGCCGCCTGCTCGGGGAGCATGCCGATGCCGGTGTCGCGGACCTCGACCGCCAGGCCGGCGTCGCCGGCCCGTGCCCGCAGCACCACGTCGCCCCGTTCGGTGAACTTGACGGCGTTGTTGAGCAGGTTGATCAGCACCTGGCCGAGCCGCAGCGGGTCGCCCACCCAGCGGCGGGGCAGGTCGGCGGCGATGTCGAAGACCAGTTCGAGGCGCTTCTCGAACGCCTTCTGCGCCACCATGCGGGCGGCGTTGGCCAGCACGTCGTCGAGGTCGAATTCGATCCGCTCGATGTCGACGCGCCCGGCCTCGATCTTCGAGAAGTCGAGGATGTCGTTGATGATGCCGAGCAGGTTCTCGGACGAGGTCCGGATCGTGGCCAGGTATTCGCGCTGTTCGGCGGTCAACTCGGTGCGCAGCGCCAGATGCGCCATGCCGATCACCGCGTTCAGCGGCGTGCGGATCTCGTGGCTCATGTTGGCGAGGAAGTCGCCCTTGAGCCGGCTGGCCTGCTCGGCGGCCTCCCGCGCCCGCTGCAACTCCTCGCGCGCCGCCCGCTGGGTGGTGATGTCGTTGATGCCGGCGATCAGCACCGGCTCGCCGCGGAACGTCGTGGCGACGATCGACATCAGCGCCCAGAACACCGAGCCGTCCGGCCGGCGCAGGCGGGTCTCGAAATTGGCGACCTGGCCGTCGCGGTCGACGGCGGCGATCAGCCGCCGCCGGTCCTCGGGCAGGACGTAGTAGTCGCCGGCGTGGCCGCCGACCGGGTCGCCGCCGTCGGGAAAGAACTCCTGCAGCAGGCTGCGGTTGGCGTAGAGGATGGTGCCGTCGGCGCGCCGGGTCATCAGCAGCGGCACCGGCATGTTGTCGACGATCAGCCGCAGGCGCTCCTCGCTGGCCCGCGCCGCGGCGGCGGCCGCCTTGTCGGCCTCCAGGCGCTCGATGGCGATGCTCTGGCGCAGGAAGGCCTCGGTGGCGCGGGCCATGTCGCCGATCTCGTCGTCGCGGTCGAGACCCGGGATGGTCAGGTTGCGGCGGCCGGCGCTGACCCCGAGCAGGCTGGTGGTGATCTCGCCCAGCGGCTTGGCGATGCGGCGGAAGGTCAGCAGGATGGCGGCCGACAGCGCGGCGAGCAGACCGGCCAGGCCGGCGGTGCCCAGGATCACCTGACGGTTCACCGAACGGTCGAGCGCGTCCTTGGCGTAGGCCACCGTAAGCGTGCCGAGATGCTCGGTCCGGCCGCGGTGCTCCATGGCGATGGGGCGGGTCTCGACCAGGACCACGCGGTCGGGCGGCACCACGCCGAAGCTGGCGACGACGGCGCCGATCTCGTCCTCGACCCGCACCCCGATGACGTCCGGGTCGGCGCCGATGGCCTCGACCAGAACCTGCACGACCCGATGATCGTAGTCGAACATCGGCCGCGCCATGGCCGCCGCCTGGACGGTGGCGATGCGGTCGGCGCGCTCGCGCAGGATCGCGGTCTCCTCGCCGCGGACGCTCCACAGCCTGTAGCCTTCGACCAGGACGAGGACCGAGAAGACGATGGCCAGAACCGTGGCGAGCACCTGGGTGCGCAAGGACATGCGGAGACGGCGTCGCGGCGGCCGTTTCGGCGCGCCCGGCGGCGCGTCGGGCTGCGGCGGCGGCGGCCCGGAGGGGCGCCGGCCGCTCACGGCTCGGACCCGAGCGGCGGCGCCAGGCCGGCCTCGGCGAGCAGACGCAAGACCAGCCCCTCGCGCGCGATGTCGGCCAGCACGCCGTCGAGGCGGTCGGCCAGCGCCTGCGCCTGCGCCTCGCCGCCGCCGAAGCGCTTGCCGATCACCACGTAATAGCTGCGCCGCCCGGTCACCGGCGGTTCCAGGATCTCGACGCGGCCGGCGAGGCCGAGCTGGTCGATCAGGTAGCGCGCCACCGTCCGTTCGACCACCGCGGTGCCGATGCGGCCGGACAGCAGCTTGTGGAAGTTCTGCAGGTCGATCAGGGCGCCGTCGTCGAGGTCGTCGCCCAGACGTCCGGCCAGCTCGCGGGTCACCGAATAGCCGCGCGGCGCGCCGACCGGCAGCGGCAGGCGGCGCAGGTTGCGGCCGTCCCATTCCTGGGGCGTGCCCGCGAGCACGACGGCGACGTAGACCAGCGTCTGCAGCGGCACCCGCGGATAGACCGCCACGGCGGCCCGTTCCGGGCGGTAAGAGGCCGAATAGACGGCGTCGTAGCCGCCGGTCGCGACCTCGTTCCAGCAGCGGTCCCAGGCGACGTTGTCGATGGCGATCGCGAAGCCGAGGCGGCGGAAGGCCTCGCGGACCACGGCGGTGTGGACGCCTTCGGGCTCCGGCGCGCCGGTGTTCAGGGTGAAGGGCGGCCACTCGGTGGTGCAGACGGCCAGCGGCCGCGACGATTCCGCCGCCGCCGCCGTCGACGCGGCAGCGGTCGCGGCGATCATGGCGATCGCGAAAAACCCGCCCGGACCCATCCGTCCCCCCTACCGGATGAAATGGCGATAAACACGATAGCGTCGGGTCGGGGCCGGCGCAACAGAGGGGGGGGTGCCCGTGCCTTGGCTTGCCCCCGAAAGCCAGGCTCGCGCCATCGAAGGGTTGTCACGCGGCGGTTTCGTACCTATTGGGCAATGCAGTCATTTCACCGGGGAGGACACGCCGCATGCCGCTTACCGCCATCCGCGAATTCATGCGCTTGGAAGCTGCCGGCGGCATCGTGCTGGTGCTGGCCTCGGTGCTGGCGATCGTCTGGGCCAATTCGGGTTTCGCCAGCGTCTACATCGCCCTGCTCGACACGCCGGTGGTCGTGCAGATCGGCGCGCTGGAGCTGGCCAAGCCCCTGCTGCTGTGGATCAACGACGGCCTGATGGCGATCTTCTTCATGCTGGTCGGCATGGAGATCAAGCGCGAGGTCATGGAGGGCGAGCTGTCGTCCTGGGGCAAGGCGGCGCTGCCCGGCGTCGCCGCCGTCGGCGGCATGGCGGTGCCGGCGCTGGTCTACGTGCTGATCAACATGGGCTCGCCCGAGACGCTGCGCGGCTGGGCGATCCCGGCCGCCACCGACATCGCCTTCGCGCTCGGCGTGCTGGCGCTGGCCGGCAAGCGGGTGCCGCCGACGCTGAAGATCTTCCTGCTCGCGCTGGCGGTGATGGACGATCTGGGCGCCATCATCATCATCGCCATCTTCTACACCGCCGAGCTGTCGACCGTCTCGCTGGCCCTGGCCGGGGTCGGCGTCGTCGGGCTGGCGTTGCTGAACCTGTTCGGCGTGCGCCGGCTGGCGGCCTACATGCTGGTCGGGCTGTTCCTGTGGGTCTGCGTGCTGAAATCGGGCGTCCACGCCACCCTGGCCGGCGTGGTCATCGGCCTGTTCGTGCCGTTGCGCGCCCCCCAGGGGCACGACTCGCCGCTGCGCCACCTCGAGCACATGCTGCATCCCTGGGTCGCCTTCGCCATCCTGCCGGTGTTCGCCTTCGCCAATGCCGGCGTCTCGCTAGCCGGCCTGTCCTTCGCCAGCCTGCTCCAGCCGGTGCCGCTGGGCATCGCGCTGGGCCTGTTCGTCGGCAAGCAGATCGGCGTCATGGGGTTCTCGTGGGTGGCGCTGCGTTTCGGCGTCGGCGCGCTGCCGCTGGGCGCGAGCTGGGCGCAGTTCTACGGCGTGTCGCTGCTGACCGGCATCGGCTTCACCATGAGCCTGTTCATCGGCACCCTGGCCTTCGAGGACGTCGGCTACAGCGCCGACGTGCGCATCGGCGTGCTCGCCGGCTCGCTGCTGTCGGCGGTGCTCGGCTACCTCGTGCTGGTCGGCGCCTCGATGCGCCGGCCGGTCGCTCAGGAGGCCTGAGGCGCGGTCATTCGGCGGCCGCGGCCATCGGCTCGGCCGCGGCGATCAGCGCGTCGACCGCGGCCCGGCCGCCGGCCTCGAGCCCGTCGAAGTCGAGCCCGACCAGCGCCCCCTGCCGCCACGCCACGGTGGCGGGCAGGGCGGGCGCGTCGGGCGACAGCGCCACCCGGACGGCGCCGTCGAGGGGCGCGTCGGCGTCGGCCAGCCGCAGACGGACGCCGGTGGCCGACAGGTCGACCGCCGTGCAGCGGTGCGCGGTTGCGTCGGCGACGACGACGAGCTCGGCCGAGACGGGCACGCGTTCGGCGCGGCGGCGGTTGCCGATGTCGGACCGCCGCAGCGTCACCGTCATCGTCTCCTTCAGCTCGTACATCTTGACCACCACCTTGGCCGAGGCGTCCAGCACCTGGGCGGCGAGGTCGTGGGTCTCGTCGGCGGCGGTCCGCACCTGGCCCATGTCGTCCGAGACCTCGGCGGTGTCCTGCGCCGCGGCGCGCACGCTGCGGGCGATCTCCTCGGTGGTCGCGCTCTGCTCCTCGACGGCCGCGGCGATGGTGGCGGCGATGCCGTTGATCTCGCCGATCACGGCGACGATCTCGGCGATCGAGGCGGCCGAGGCGGCGGTGCTTTCCTGGATGCCGCCGATCTGCGCCGTGATCGACTGCGTCGCCCGGGCGGTCTGGTTGGCCAGGTTCTTGACCTCGCCGGCGACGACGGCGAAGCCCTTGCCGGCCTCGCCGGCGCGCGCCGCCTCGATGGTGGCGTTCAGGGCCAGCAGGTTGGTCTGGCTGGCGATCTCGCCGATGGTCGAGATGATGTCGCCGATGCTGCTCGCCGCCTCGGTCAGCGCCTTGATGCGGCCGTCGATCTCGTCGGCGCGGCCCGAGGCGCGGGCGGCGACGTCGGCGGCGTTGGCGGCGTGGCGGTTGATCTCGGCGGTCGAGGCGGCCAGCTCCTCGGTCGCCGCCGCCACGGTCTGCGAACTGGACGACGCGCGCTCGGCCGCCCGTGCCGCCTGCTCGACGGTGCCCTTCACCCGGTTGGCGACCTCGCCCATGCTCTCGGCGACGCGCGAGGCGCCCTCGGCCTCCTGCTGGACCAGCTCGGCGATGGCGCCCGAGGTCTCTTCGAGGCGCGTCGTCATGCGCAGGCCGGCCTGGCGCTTCTCCTCCTCGCTGCGCCGCTCCAGCGCCTCCTGCTCGCGGGCCATGCGCTCGACCTCGGCGGCGTTGCGCTTGAAGACCTCGACGGCGGCCGCCATCGCGCCGATCTCGTCGCGGCGGCCGAGGCCCGGAATCTCGATCTCGCGCCGGCCCCCGGCCAGCGCGCGCATCGCCGCCGTCATCGCGCGCACCGGCAGGGCGATGCTGCGCCCGCCCAGCCACAGCAGAGGCAGGATCACCATCAGCGCCAGCCCGTAGGCGAGCCCGGCGTTGCGGTTGGACTCGGCGACCGCCCGTTCGGTCATCGCCATCGCCGTCTCGACGTGCCGGTTGACGTCCTTTTCGTAGGCGGCGAGTTCCTCGTCCACCTGTTCGCGCACGGCGTCGACGATGTCGTCGAGCATGGCGATCTCGTCGGCGTCGGCGCCGGCCTCGATCGCGTTGACCAGGTCGACCCGGACGATCTCGTTGAGCGCGGCGATGGCGTCGGCGACCCGTCGGGCGCCGTCGGCGCCGTCGCCCGCCCGGGCCGCCGTCAGCCGCGCGGAATCCTGCGCCAGGCGCGCGACGATCACGTCCATGCGGGCGAGGCGCTCCGGCCTGACGCCGCCCTCGTCGCGGTCGCCGATGCTGTCCATCGCCAGCAGCAGCAGCGACAGCGCGTCGCGGCGCAGGCGGTCGGCGAGGTCCTTGTCCGCCTGGCGCGCCGCCGCGTGCCGGGTCGCCTCGGCGACGTGGTGGTTGGTGGCGAAGCCGATTCCGGCGAGCACCGACAGCGCCAGCACGGAGGCGGCGCCGATTGCGAACAGTTTCGAGCGAATGGTCCAGCGCATGGATCGTCATCTCCGAGAATTCCGGCGTCCGGTTTCCCATTGGCGGGACTCGATCTGGCGCGCCGGCCGGCCTTGGCCTGGTGTTTAGCGGGTGAGAAGCAAACACCGTGCAAGTTTCGGCTGGTCCGATCGTTGCAATCGGTGGATCCGATCAATGCAGCAGTGGAGGAAACGCCATGACCGTCCCGCGCATCGCCGCGCTCGCCATCGCCGCCATCGCCCTGTCGATCGGAGCCGCCCGCGCCGACATCGTCTGCGAGGGCGCGTGGTCGCCGGCCACCGACGACACCGCCAAGCCCGGATCGGTGTTCCTGACCATCGCCAATACCGGCGCCGCCCCCGACACGCTGCTGAAGGTCAGCAGTCCGGCGGCGATGCTGGCGCAGGTCCACGTCAGCCGCACCGAAGGCGACGCCGAGCGCATGAAGCGGATGAAGAAGTTCGAGATCGCGCCCGGCGAGACGGTGCGGCTGGACCAGTCCGACATGCACGTCATGCTGGTCAAGCTCAAGCAGCCGCTTCAGGCGGGGCAGAGCTTCCCGCTGAGCCTGGTGTTCGAGAAGGCGGGCACCGTCGAGACCTCGGTGACGGTCAGGGGCGCGGGCATGAAGCACGGTCACTGACCAGCGCCGCGGCGGCCAGCGCGCCCGAGATCGCCACCGCCTCGACGCCGGCGCCGGGGAAGGTGCCGGCGCCGGCGATCAGCAGACCGGGCACCGGCGTCTTCATCGGCACCGGCGCCTGGCCGGGCGCCGGGCCGTAGATGGCACCGCCGGCGGTCAGGGCGTAGCGGGCGAAACTGGCCGGCGTCGCGTCCTCGCGGTGGAGGATGCGCGATTCCAGGTCGGGAACGAAGCGGGCGGCGGCGGCGATCATCGCGTCGCCGAGCGCCTTCTTGCGCGCGGCGTAGCCGGGCGCGGCGCGGTCCCAGCCGCCCGGCGGCAGCAGCCGCATCAGGGTCAGGGCGGCGTGTCCGGGCGGCGCCAGGCTGGCGTCGTGGGCCGAGGGGTTGGCGATGGCGACGTCCTCGGCCAGCACGACGCCGGGCAGGTCGGGCACGCCCGCGACCGCCAGCGTCACCATCGCCGCCGAGCACGACGGCTTGAGACCGCGCAGCCGCGCCGCGAAATCCGGCGGCAGCGCCGCGACGTCCGGCAGGCGGGCGACGTCGCCGTTGTAGACGACGGCCGCGGCGGCCAGGGTCTCGCCGGCGGCCGTGCGCACGCCGGCGACCCGGCCAGCATCGCACAGGACCGCTTCGACGCGGCTGCGCAGCCGCACCGTGCCGCCCTGCGCCTCGACGGCGCGCACCAGCGCCTCGGCCAGACGCTGCGAGCCGCCGGCCGGGTAGCGGCCGCCGTCGAAGGCGAAGCCGAAGACCGGCGCCATCCGGCCGGCGGTGAGCAGGGCGGGATCGTCGGCGAGGTAGGGCGTGAAGGCGGAGAGCGCGCGCCGCGCCCCGGGATCGGCGACGAAGGCCGCCAGCATCTCGGCGAAGGGGCGCTCCATCCAGCGAAAGCCGGTCGGATGACGGGCCGGCCAGGCCAGCATTTCCTCGACCGTCCGCGGCGGCCGCGGGATGCCGCCGCCGCCTTGCATGTCGCGCAGCACGCGCTCCATTTCGGCCAGGAACGCGGCGATGCCGGCGCGCTCGGCCGGGAAGCGGGCGCCCAGGCGCTCGGCGAGGCGGGCGTCGAACGGCACCAGTTCGCCGTCGAGAGCCGCCGCCCGCGTCACCGGATGCCAGTCGAGCCCGGCGCCGACGCGCTCCAGGATCGCGCGCAGGCTGCCGCCCGGGCCGGCGCCGCTGACGTCGTGGACGCCGGCGTCGAACACGTAGCGCTGCACGCCCTCGGCACGCCGCAGCTTGCGGATCCACGACGAGCAGTAGCCGCCGGGGCGGTCGTGCGCCTCGATCACCGTCACCCTGGCGCCGTCCTTCGCCAGCAGCGCCGCCGCCGCCAGGCCGCCGATTCCGGCGCCGACCACGACGACGTCGCCGCCGCCGCGGCCCACCGCCGGCGCCGGCCAGTCGTAGGGCGCGCGGCGGCGCAGCGCGTGGCCGACCGCCCAGCGCGGCAGCGCGCGCGGCAGCCACAGCGTCGCCCCGGCGCCGGCCAGGGCGAGCGAAGCCGCCGCCCAGCCGCTGGCCGCCGGCGCCGCCCAGGCGATCGCGGCGACGGCGGCGAAGACGACGCCCCACAGGGCGGTCAGCGCCTGGTTGGTCAGCCGGAACAGCGGCTGGTCCCAGTATTCCGGCGGCCAGTCGTCGCGGGCGTATTGCAGGGTGAACGGGCTGCCGGCGGCGAGGCTGCCGAAGGCGACCAGCGCCAGCGCGAGATGGACCGCCAGCGCCGCGTTGGCGGCCAGCCACGGTACGACCAGCGCCAGGGCCAGGAAGGGCAGGGCGGCCAGCTCGAGCGCCTTCAGCCGCCGCGCCCGCCAGCGCCAGCCGTTGACGGCCACGGCCACGCCGAGCGCCGCGCCGGCGGCGGCGGTGGCGCCGAGCGGCGCCAGCAGGGCGCTCCAGGCGATCCAGGGGGTGGCGCCGAGCAGGATGGGCCAGGGCCGGGTCATTCGCTTGTCCTCCACGCGGTGTCGCCGCCACCAGAGCCGAGGCCGGCGCCGCCGCCAAGTCGGGTTGCACGAAACGCCGGCGCGCCTTCGCGAACGCCGTTCGCGAAGCGCGAACGGCGGGCTATAACAGGGGCCATGGCTTCGCTCGTCCCGCGCTCGCTGCTGCCGCATCTGCTGATCCCGCTGGGGGTGGCGGCGCTGCTGGCGATCATCGGCCCGTTCGGCACCTTCGCCGACATGAGCTTCGGCGCCCGGCTGGTCTATTGGGGCGTCATCGTGCCGCTGAACTGGCTGCAGGTCGAACTGATCGCCCGCGCCCTGGTGCCCAGGCTTCCCGCCCGGCTGCCGGCCGGCGCCGGCATCGTCGCCTCGGCGCTGCTGGCTTCGGTGCCGGCGACCGCCGAGGTGGCGGTGCTCGAACGGATGCTGCGGCCCGGCGCGCTCGACCATCCGCTGTGGCGGCTCTACGGCTGGGTGGCGCTGCTGACGGTGGGGATCGCGCTGGCGGTGTGGTCGTCGCGGCTGCCGCTGCACCGGCCGCCCGAGGGCGCGGTGCCGCCGTCCGCCGCCGAGCCGCCGTTCCTGCGCCGCATCCCGCCGAAGCTCGGCCGCGAGCTGCTGTGCCTGAAGACCGAGGACCACTACCTGCGGGTCTACACGACGAAGGGCGACGACCTGATCCTGATGCGGCTGCGCGACGCCGAGGCCGAACTGGCCGACGCGGAAGGCATGCGCGTGCACCGCTCGTGGTGGGTGGCGCGGCGCGCCGTGCGCGACGTCCGCCGCGACGGCGAGCGGGTGGTGCTGGAGCTGGTCAACGGCCTCGACGTGCCGGTCAGCCGCAGCTACGTCGCGACCCTGCGGGCGGCGGGGTGGCTGGGATGAGCGAGGAGCCCGAAATCGTGCCCCAGGCCGAGGCGCGACCGGCGCCGGTCGAGGTGCGGCAGGGCTGGGCGGTGGCGACCGTCTTCGCCATGCTGGTCTGCACCGCGGTGGCGCTCGGCGGGCTGGCGGCGCCGTTCCTGGTGCCCGAGCAAAAATTCTGGATCGCCGCGATCGGCGGCGGCTGGCTCGCCGCATGGTTCGGGCTGTTCGCGCTGCTGCTTCGCCTGCGGCTGCGCCGCGCCCGGGCGCCCGGCGGCTGGGTGCTGCGCGCCGGGCCGGAGGGGCTGCAGGTCAACCTGCGCTCGTTCCTCAACGCCGGCTTCGATCCCGCCGACCCCACCGTGCTGGTGGTGCCGCGCCGCCGGGTGCGCTGGTTGCGGCCGGTGACGCTGGATGCGGCGTCGAGCCACACCAACGAAGCCGGCATCCACCGCTTCAAGGAAAGGCGATGGCTGCTCGACATCGCCCTCGACGCCGACACCGCGCCGGTCGCCGAGGCGCTGCGGCTGGAATCCGGCCGCCGCACCAAGGGCCGCATCTCGCGCGGCCGGCACCTCCACCACACGGTCGAGGTCACGCCCGACGGCCTCGTGCGCGTGATCTGGCGTGACCGCCGCAACCGGCTGACGCCCGGACTCGACGAGGCGCTGCGGCTGCTGCGGCCGTGGTTCCGCTTCGCCGAGCCGGGACGCGAGGCGGCGCCGGCGCCCAGCGACGAGGACCTGTTGCTGGCGGCGGTCCAGCGCGACGACCTGATCGAGGCGGTCAAGCTGGCGCGCGCCGTCTACGACCTCGACATCGGCGCGGCGCGGAATTTCGTCGAGAGCTTGCGGGGCGGCGCGAAGACCCCTTGACCTTCCAGTGACTGGAAGCCCAACTATCCGCAGCATGAACCAGTCCGCCGCCACTCCGGCCCTCGTGGCCGACGATGCCGCCCGTACCGTGAGCTTTCCGGTCCGCGGCATGACCTGCGCCGCCTGCTCGACCCGCCTGGAGCGGGTGCTCGGCAAGGTGCCGGGCGTCGTCGAGGCCAATGTCAGCCTCGCCGGCGAACAGGCCACCGTGCGCTTCGACCCCGGCCAGGCCGGGCCCGAGCGCCTGGCCGAGGCCGTCGCGGGCGCCGGCTTCTCGGTGCCGACCGAGACCGTCGAGCTGGCGGTCTCGGGCATGACCTGCGCCTCGTGCTCGGCGCGTCTCGACCGCGTTCTCGGCAAGGTGCCGGGGGTGGTCAAGGCCGAGGTGAATCTCGCGACCGAGCGGGCGCGCGTCGAGGTGCTGTCGGGCACGGTCGGCGCCGCGGCGCTGATCGGCGCCGTGCAGGGGGCCGGTTTCGGCGCCGAGGTGGTGGTCGACGCCGCCGACCGGCTGGAGCGCGACGAGGCCGAGCGCGCGGCGCAGTCGCGGCGCGAGCTGCTCAAGCTGTTCGTCGCCGCCGCGCTGACCCTGCCGCTGGTCGCGCAGATGGTGCTCGATCTGGCCGGCGTGCATTGGATGCTGCCGGCCTGGGTGCAGATGGCGCTGGCGACCCCGGTGCAGTTCTGGATCGGCTGGCGCTTCTACGAGGGCGCCTACAAGAGCCTGAAGGCCGGCGCCGGCAACATGGACGTGCTGGTCGCCTTGGGCACCTCGGCCGCGTACGGCCTGTCGGCGTGGTACACGCTGACCGGCTTCGAGGGCATGCTGTATTTCGAGGCCTCGGCGGTGGTCATCACGCTGGTGCTGCTCGGCAAGTGGCTGGAGACCAGGGCCAAGCATTCGGCCTCGGCGGCGATCCGCGCGCTGATGAAGCTGCGCCCCGACGTCGCCCGGGTCGAGCGCGACGGCCGCATCATCGAGGTTCCGGCCGACGCCGTGGTGCTCGGCGACGTCGTCGTGATCAGGCCCAGCGAGCGGGTGCCGGTCGACGGCGAGGTCGTCGACGGCCGCTCGCAGATGGACGAGAGCCTGATCACCGGCGAAAGCCTGCCGGTGCCGAAGGAGCCCGGCGAGCCGGTCACCGCCGGCGCCATCAACGGCGACGGCCTGCTGCGGGTGCGCGCCACCGCCGTCGGCGCCAACTCGACGATCTCGCGCATCATCCGCATGGTCGAGGGCGCCCAGGCCTCGAAGGCGCCGGTGCAGAAGCTGGTCGACCGCATCTCGTCGATCTTCGTGCCCGTCGTGGTGGCGATCGCCGTCGTCACCTTCCTGGCCTGGTGGTTGCTGGCCGGCCAGCCCGGCACCGCCTTCGTCGCCGCCGTCTCGGTGCTGGTCATCGCCTGCCCCTGCGCCCTCGGCCTGGCGACGCCGACCGCGATCATGGTCGGCACCGGCGTCGCCGCGCGCCACGGCATCCTGATCAAGGACGCCGAGGGGCTGGAGCGTGCCCACCACGCCAATGTCGTCGTGTTCGACAAGACCGGCACCCTGACCGAGGGCCATCCCGCCGTCGACGCCGTCGTCGCCGCCGATGGCGACGCCGACGCGCTGCTGCTGCTGGCCGCCTCGGCCCAGCAGGGCAGCGAGCATCCGCTGGCCAAGGCGATCATGACCGCCGCCGCCGGCCGGGAGCTGCTGGCGCTGACCAGCTTCAAGGGCATCGCCGGCCGCGGCCTCGAGGCCGACATCGCCGGCCGCCACCTGCTGATCGGCAGCCGGCGGCTGATGGACGAGCGCGACGTCGACCTCGCCGCCTTGCGCGACCGCGCCGAGGACCTCGAGGCCAGGGGCCGGACCTTGATGTTCGTCGCCGAGGCCGGCAAGGCGGTCGGGGTGATCGCGGTCACCGATCCGGTCAAGCCGTCGGCGATCACGGCGGTCGCGCGGCTGAAGGCGCTGGGCGTCGAGACGGTGATGCTGACCGGCGACAACCGCCGCGCCGCCGCCGCCGTCGCCGAGGCGGTCGGCATCGACCGCGTCGTCGCCGAGGTGCTGCCCGAGGACAAGGCCGCCGAGGTCGAGCGCCTGAAGGGCGAGGGCCGGGCGGTGGCGATGGTCGGCGACGGCGTCAACGACGCCCCGGCTTTGGCCGCGGCGGATGTCGGCATCGCGATGGGCACCGGCACCGACATCGCCATGCACACCGCCGGCATCACCCTGATGCGCGGCGATCCGGCGCTGCTGCCCGGCGCGCTGTCGATCTCGCGCGCCACCTACGCCAAGATCCGCCAGAACCTGTTCTGGGCCTTCGTCTACAACGTCGTGGCGCTGCCGGCGGCGGCGCTGGGCTTCCTGTCGCCGGTGATCGCCGGCGCCGCGATGGCGTTCTCGAGCGTCAGCGTGGTCTCGAACTCGCTGCTGCTGCGGCGCTGGAAGGGAGAATAGGGCATGAACATCGGCGAGGCGGCCAAGCGCTCGGGCGTGCCGGCCAAGACCATCCGCTACTACGAGTCGATCGGCCTGATCCCGCCGGCCGACCGCAAGGGCTCGGGCTATCGCGACTACGACGCCAACGAGGTCGAGACCCTGCGCTTCATCCAGCGCGCCCGCTCGCTCGGCTTCTCGGTCAAGGACGTCGGCAACCTGCTGGCGCTGTGGCGCGACCGCTCGCGCGCCAGCGCCGACGTCAAGCGGGTGGCGCTGGCCCATGTCGAGGAGATCGAGACGAAGATCGCCGAACTGGAGAGCATGCGCCGCACCCTGCTGCAGCTCACCCGGCGCTGCCACGGCGACGACCGGCCCGATTGCCCGATCCTGGAGGAACTGGCGAGCGTGGAGCGGGTGTGAGACCCAGGACGCGAGTGCCTCCCGCCGCGCCTCTGATCGTCGCCCCCGCGGAGGCGGGGGCCCATTTTCCAGAGGCTTCGACGCGGCGGGGAGCGCCTGGCGCCTCTGGAAAATGGATGCCGGCCTTCGCCGGCATGACGGCAAGTCCGTTCAAACGTGGAACGGTATGAAATCGCTGCTCGCGGTGATTTCTTCACAAGCTCGAAAGCGGGAGCCGATCCTGAGGCCCTGCAACCCGCTGAAATGCCTCAGGATTGGATGCCCGCCTTCGCGGGCATGACGAGGGAGCGCCGGAAACAACTCCCCGCAGCGTCCGGGTGGCGCCAAATCGCGAACGGCACAGCCTAGCCGCCGGAATCTTGCGAGCCTGTTGACGCGGGCGGGTAACCCGATCCTAACTTCGCCTTGCCAGGCTTTCGCCATGAAACCGAAGATGTTCACGCCCAGAAGCCGAAAGCTGATGCGGGCCGACGGCTTCCTCACCCTCCAGACCATCTCCCGCCGGGACGCCGGCCGCGGCGGCTGGCTGCTGCCGACCGCCGCCGCCGTCGCGGTCGCGGCCGGCGCGCTGCTCCTGGTCGCCGGCTGACGATCCGCCCGAGCGCCCGCTTGCTCCCACCGGGGCGCAGGCTGTAAGGATAACCATTCGCGTGTTCGGGTGACGGAGGTTCGAGTGGCGGACAGGAGGTCGAGGCAGCGGCGCGGGGGATCCGGCCCGCGCTGGCGGACCGTCCTGTTGCTGGCCGCGCTCGTGCTGTCGCTCGGCGTCGGCATCGGCGTGATGATCGGCGGCAGGCTGGGCGAGCCGCCACCGGTCGCCGAGGCGCCGCCGGCCGCGCCCGCCGAGGTCGAGACCGCCGCCGTGCCGCCGCCGCCGCCGCCGGCCGAGCTGCCGGCGCCCGACATGCCCGAGATTCCCCTGCTGCGCGCCCCCGACCTGCCGCCGGCCCGGCTGATCGCGCCGCCGCTGCCGCCGCCGGGCGCCGAACTCCCGGCCTGGCGCCGCAACGCCGTGGCGGCGCCGGCGGTGGACGGCCGGCCGATGATCGCGATCGTGATCGACGATCTCGGCGTCGATCGCCGCCGCTCGGCGCACATCGTCGCGCTGCCGGGGCCGCTCACCGCCGCGTTCATGTCCTACGCCCCCGACCTGCCGGCCCAGACCGCCGCCGCCAGGGCCGGCGGCCACGAGCTGCTGCTGCACATGCCGATGGAGCCGCTGGGCGCGCAGTACGATCCCGGTCCCGGCGTGCTGCGGGTCGGCGCGCCGGCCGAGGAGCTGCGGCGCCGACTGTCGGCGGGGCTGGGCAAGATCGAGGGCCTGGTCGGGCTGAACAATCACATGGGCAGCAAGTTCACCGCCGACGCCGCCGGCATGCGGGTGGTGATGGAGGAGCTGAAACGCCGGGGGCTCTTGTTCCTGGACTCGCTGACCACCGGCCGCAGCGTCGGCCTGGAGACCGCCAGGCGCTTCGGCGTGCCGGCGGTGGCGCGCGACGTCTTCCTCGACAACGACGCCGACGTCGCGGCGATCCGCAAGCAGCTCGCCCGCACCGAGGAGGTGGCGCGCCGCCATGGCCACGCCGTCGCCATCGGCCATCCCTACGACGGGACGGCGCAGGCGCTGGCCGAATGGCTGCCGACCCTCAAGGCCAAGGGGCTGGTGCTGGTGCCGCTGAGCGCGATCGTCAAACGGCGGCTGCCGACGGGATAGCCGCCGCCTCGGCCCAGCGCAGGCACAGCGCCGCCATCTCGGCGTCGTCGAGTCCCTGCGCGGCCAGCGTTTCCCAGGTGTGGAAGTGCAGGCAGTGGCCCAGCGTGGCCGCCAGCTGCCTGCCCGGACGCGGCCAGGCGGCGACGAGGTCGTCGCGCAGCCCCCGCACATGCTCGTCGAACCTGGTCAACCCGATCTCGACGGCCGGCACCGCCTCGCGGTCGCGGTACGACACCGACCACATGCGCCGCGTCCGGCGGTAATAGCCGAACACCGCCAGCAGCGCGGCGCGGGTGCGGGCGGCCGGATCGCGCTCGTCGCTCCAGTCCGCGACCGTCGGCGGCGGGTGCAGGCCGAGCCAGGTGCCGGTGCAGGCGGCGAACAGCGCGTTCTCGTCGGCGAAGTGCCGGTAGACGGTCAGCCGCTGCACGCCGGCGCGCTCGGCGATGGCGCTGATCGTCGTGCCGGCCGGGCCGAGCTGCTCGTGCAGGGCCATGGTCGCCTCGACGATGCGGGCCCGCGTCTGCTCGACCGATTCCGCCCGTTTTCCAAGCCTGTAGCTGCGCCTATCCATATTAGTGAACATAGGTGGTCACTGAATGTTTGACAAGACCGCGGCGGTGGAGTCAGGGTGCTCGCCATCGAGTGAACACACATGTTCAGCGAAATGGACAGGAGGACGCCATGAACGCACCGACCATGTTCCCGACCCGCCGCGTCGCCGCCGACACCGACCTGCTGCCGGCCTGGATGCCGGTCCCAGGCTTCGGCGTTCTGCCGGTCAATTCCTATGTCGTCCATGCCGAGCAGCCGGTGCTGATCGACACCGGGCTGGCGGCGCTGCGCGAGGGGTTCGTGACCGGGCTGCGGGCGGCGCTCGACCCGGCCGCGCTGCGCTGGATCTGGATCACCCACGCCGATGCCGACCATGTCGGCAACCTTTCCGCCGTGCTGGCCGCGGCGCCGCAGGCCCGGGTGGTCACGAACTATCTGGGCATGGGCAAGCTGCAGATGCAGGGCATTCCGCCGGAGCGCTGCTGGCTGCTCAACCCCGGCCAGAGCCTCGACGTCGGCGACCGGCACCTGTGGGCGGTGGCGCCGCCGGTGTTCGATGCGCCCGAGACCACCGCGGCCTTCGATGCCCGGACCGGCGTGCTGTTCAGCGCCGACTGCTTCGGCGCCCTGCTGCCGCAGGCCTTCGACACGGCGGACGAGGTCGAGGCCGGCGTGCTGGCGCAGGGCATGCTCGGCTGGGCGGTGGTCGACGCGCCGTGGCTGGCGCGCCTCGACCGCGGCAAATGGCGGGATTCGCTGGGCGCCGTCGCCCGGCTCGCGCCGCGCGTCGTGCTGTCGAGCCATCTGCCGCCGGCGCAGGGCATCACGGGGCAACTGCTGGAGAACCTGTCCGGCGCCTGCGACGCCCCGGCCTTCGTCGGCCCGGACCAGGCCGCGTTGGAACGCATGATGGCCGCTGCCTGACCGGCCGGCCACGGGTCAACGGCCCGATCCCTTCGACGAACCCCATGCCCGGGCCAAGCCCACGGCTGTCCGGTTCAAGTTCGGATCGGCGTATCCGGCCCTCAAAGTCGTCATGGCCGGGACAAGCCCGGCCATGACGCGATGAACGCAGCACAACCTGATTCGTCAAACCGGACAGCCGTGGGCCAAGCCCGGGCGGCATGGCGAAGACGAAAGCGCGCGGCCTCAGCCGGCCGGGGTCGCGTCCCAGCCGGCGGTCATGGCGATGCGCACCGCCTGGGCGCGGTTGACGGCGCCGATCTTGCGGTAGACGTTGCGCAGGTGGATCTTGATGGTGATCTCCTGCAGGTCGAGCCGGCGGGCGATGTCCTTGTTGGTGCGGCCCTCGATCAGCAGGCTGAGGATCTCGCGCTCGCGCGGGCTCAGGGTGTCGAGCGGCGAGGGGCCGCCGCCGCCGCGGCCGCCGGCGGTCACCGTCGGTTCCTCGGCGGTTTCGGTCAGCATGAACGAGGGCAGGTACTTCTCGCCGGCCAGCACCAGGCGCAGGGCGTTGACCAGGGCGGCGCCGCTGATCGTCTTCGGGATGTAGCCCGAGGCGCCGGCCCGCACCGCCGACATCACGTCGTCGCGGTTGATGTGCCCGGTCAGGATGACGACGGGCACGTCGGGAAAGCGGTTCTTGAAGGACTCGACCCCGCGCAGGCCGTCCATGCCCGGCATCTTGAGATCGAGCAGCACCAGCGACAGGTCCTCGATTCCGGCCGCCGTCGACATCGCCTCGTCGAGCGACGCGGCGTCGCTGATGCCGACATCATCTCCGAGTTCGTTGAGGAACGGCTTCAGACCCTCCCGCACGAGATTGTGGTCGTCGGCCACCAGTATATGCATCCGTTCCCCCTTGGCAGAGCCCGCACGGCTCGGATAGACGCTTGATAACCGGCAGTATATCGAGCCGCGAGGGTAGCGACAACCACGTCATTGGTGGCAATACTCGAAACGAAAGGAACTATTGTCGCCGCGAAGTTTCATGACTGCAGGAACTGATCGACCGTCTCGGCCAGAAACGCCAAGCTCACCGGCTTGTTCAACACCACCGCGAGTTCGTCGTCGAGTTCGTCCGACAGCCGTTCGGTCATGCCCATCTCGCCGGTCACCACGATGATCGGCAGCAGCGGATCGCGGCCGCGCAGCCGGCCGATCAGTTCGCGGCCGTCGCCCTTGGGCATGCGCAGGTCGGTGATCACCAGCTCGGCCGGATCGGCCTGGAACGTCTCCCAGGCGTCGACGCCGTTGGCGGCGACGCTGACCCGGTAGCCGCATTCGCGCAGGTATCCCGCCATCGCCTCGACCGCCTCGGCCTCGTCGTCGACGACCAGCAGGTGATGGTCGCGCGGCGGCGCCGAGGGCTGCTCGCCGGCCGCGGCGGGCTCCTGGCCGAGGCTGGATCCGGTGCAGGCGGCCAGCGGCAGGGTGACGACGAAGGACGCACCCTCCTTGTTGTTGCAGGCGTCGATGCGCCCGTCCATGGCGTCGACGATGCCGAAGCTGACCGACAGCCCGAGCCCGGTGCCGCGGCCGACGTCCTTGGTGGTGAAGAACGGCTCGAAGATGCGGTCCAGGGTCTTTTCCGGGATTCCGGTGCCGTTGTCGCTGACCGCGATCCACACCAGGCCCAGATCCTCCGAGCAGGTGGTCACCACCTCGAGCCGGCCCTGCAGGCCGTCGCTGCCGGGCCGGCGGCGCTTGTCGCGCACCGAGTCCGCGGCGTTGGCGAGCAGGTTCATGATCACCTGCTCGAGCTGCACCGGCCGGCCGAGCACCGGACAGGCGGCGTCGGGATAGGTGGCGCTGACGCGGATGTTGTCGCCGCGAAGCTGGCGCTCGAACAGTTCGATCGCCAGCCGCACCGCCTCGGCGGCGTCGAACATCTCGACGGCGCCGGTGTCCTTGCGGCTGAAGATGCGGATGTGGTCGATGATCTCGGCCATGCGCCGGGTCTGGTCGGCGATCAGCTGGAACTGCTTGCGCTTGTAGTCGTCGGTGGCGCGCCCGCGCCGCATCAGCATCAGCGCGCCCTCGGACGACATGCGGATGACGTTGAGCGGCTGCGACAGCTCGTGCGCCATGCCGGCGGCCATCTCGCCCAGCGTCGCCAGCTTCGCCGCCTGCACGAGCTGGTCCTGGACCTGCTTGCGGTCGGTGATGTCGCGCACCACGACCAGCCGGGCGTCGAGGCCGTGGAAGGCGACCAGCGAGACCATCACTTCGGCATGGAACACGTCGCCGTCGAAGCGGACCAGCTTCTCCTCGACGAGCTGGGCGGGCACGATGCTGGCCTCGACGCGCTCGCGGGCGGCGTCGCGGTCGACCGGGTGGACCAGGTCGAGGATCTGGCGGCCGATCAGCGTCTCGCCCTCGGGGACGCGGAAGGCGCGGTCGGCGGCGGCGTTGGCGAAGACGATGCGGCCGCGGCGGTGCGCCAGGATGGCGTCTGGCGACAGCTCGACCAGCGCGCGGTAGCGCTCCTCGCTCTCCTTGAGCTCGCTCTCGGCCCGCCGCCGCTGCTCCTCGGCGCGCAAGGCGCCGATGCCGTAGGAGAGGTTGCGCGCCAAGTCGTCGAGCAGCCGCACCTCGTCGGCGTCGAAGGCGTCGGCCTCGGCGGCATAGATGTTGAGGACGCCGACCACCTGTTCCTGGACCGCCAGCGGCAGCGAGATCATCGATCCCAGGCCGTGGCGCAGCGCCGCCTCGCTCCAGGGCCCGAAACTGCCCGCGACCGAGGTGTCGTGCGCCACCTGGAGCTGGCGGCTGCGCACGGCGGTGCCGGCGGGACCGCATCCGTGCGGCTCGTCGCCCCAGGTGATCCGGGCCTTGTCGACATAGTCGACGGCCACGCCGCACTTGGAGACCGGTTCGATGGTCCTGGCCTCGTCGTGGCGGACCCAGCCGACCCAGGCCAGGCGGTAGCCGCCGACCTCGACGACGATGTGGCAGACGCGATCGAGCAGCTCCTGCCAGTCGGCGGCATGGATCATCGCCTCGGTGGCGCGCGTCAGCGCCGTCATCGCGCGGTTGACGCGCTTGAGCGCGCGCTCGACCCTGCCGTCGCCGCCGAGCTCGCCGGCGATCGCCAGCACCGTCGGCGGCTGGTCGTCGACCGCCTGGAGGCGCAGCTCGACGGGATAGGTGGTGCCGTCCCGGCGGCGGCAGAGGGTATGCAGGATCAGGCGCTCGGCCGAGCCGTCGAGCAGCGGCGCGAGGATGCGGCGGAGGTCGTCGGCGGCATGGCCGGCGAGGATGTCGGTGGCGAGGCGCCCGGCGAGGCCGTCGTCGGCGTAGCCCAGCTTGTCGCAGGCACGGCGGTTCGCCTCGAGGATGCGCAGGCCGACCGCCTCGAAGACGAAGATCTTCTCGGAACTCGCATCGAGGATCCCACCGAGCAGACGGCGCAGCCTGTCGGCATCGTCCCTTACCTTGACCCGCTCCATGCAGGGTCCTTCCCAAAAACCATACCGCCGCCAGCTGCAGGGTACATGAACTCGCCCGCGCCGGAAGCCTATCCCTACGGGTGTCGGCTTATACTTGGGTATAATGCGGTGCCGGCGCCGTGGAGGCAGATCAGGCGTTGCCCATGGTCTGGTTCAGCAGCAGATGGAGCTGTGGCGGCTGCACCGGCTTGTGCAGGATCGACAGGCCGCTGGCCTCGGCCTCGCGCAGCCGTTCCGGCGCGGTGTCGCCGGTGATGATGATGCTGGGGATCTGCGCCCGGAACAGCTCGCGGATGTGCCGGATCGCCTCGGTGCCGGTGTGGCCGTCGCGCAGACGGTAATCGGCGAGGATGGCGTTCGGCCGCCGGTGGCTGGCCTCGAGCAACGACATCGCCTCCTCTTCCGAGGTCGCCGCCAGCACCTCGAAGCCCCATTCCTCGAGGATCAGGCGCAGCCCGCGCAGCACCGTGGCCTCGTCGTCGATGATCACGATCAGGCCCGACGAGCCGGCCTGCGCCGTCTGGGCGGCGCGGCGCTCGGCGCGCGAGGCCTGATGCCCGGCCAGCGGCACGAGCACCGAGAAGCGCGAGCCCTTCCCCGCCGCCGAGCGGACCGACACCCGGTGCCCGAGCAGCCGCGACAGGCGCTGCACGATCGCCAGGCCGAGGCCGAGGCCGAGGTTGCGGTCGCGTTCGGCGTTGGCGACCTGGTAGAACTCCTCGAAGATGTCCTCGTGGCGCTCGGGCGGGATGCCGATGCCGGTATCGAGCACCTCGATGCGCAGGCACTCGCCGTCGCGCCGGCAGCCGATCAGGATGCGGCCCTGCTGGGTGTAGCGCACGGCATTGGCGACCAGGTTCATCACGACGCGGTTGAGCAGCGACGGGTCGCTGCGGATCATCGCCGTCGACGGCACCATGCGGAAGTCCAGGCCCTTGGCGCGGGCGGCCGGGGCGAACTCGCTCTCCATGCGCTCGAGCAGCGCCGCCACCGAGAAGGTGGTCTGCTTGGGCGCCACCACGCCGGCGTCGAGCTTCGAGATGTCGAGCAGCGAATCGAGCAGCATGTTGAGGGATTCGAGCGAGCGCTCGAGATCGGCCAGCAGCGGCCGCGCCGGATGGCCGCGCAGCTTGCGGTCGAGCGCCGCGGTGAAGAAGAACAGCGCCTGCACCGGCTGGCGCAGGTCGTGGCTGGCGGCGGCCAGGAACTTCGACTTGGCGAGGTTGGCGCGCTCGGCCTCGTCCTTGGCCCGCCGCAGCGCCTCCTCGGCGGCGCGACGGTCGGTGATGTCGCGCGTGATCAGCACGAAGCCCAGCGACGGCCCGGCGTCGACGTCGAGCGGCGCGAGGGCGGTGTGCGCCCACAGGCGGCTGCCGTCGCTGCGCACCCGCCAGTTCTCCTCCTCGAAACGGCCCTCGCGGCGCGCGGTCTCGAGCGCCGCCTGCGGCCGCCCGGCGGCGACCTCCTCGGGCGGATAGAACAGGCCGAAGTGGCGGCCGACCGCCTCGTCGGCCGACCAGCCGGCGACCCGATCGGCGCCCTGGTTCCAGCTCGTGATGCGGCCGTCGCGGTCGAGCGGGATGATGGCGTAGTCGCGCACGCCCTCGACCAGAAGCCGGAAGCGCTCCTCGCTCTGGCGCAGGCGTTCGTCGGTGCGCCGGCGCTCGGTGATGTCGCGCACCACCCCGGCGAAGATGCGCCGCCCGGCGATGCGGCTCTCCCCGACCGCCAGCTCCATCGGGAAGGTCGAGCCGTCCTTGCGCAGGCCCAGCACCTCGCGCCCGATGCCGATGATCTTGGCCTCGCCGGTGGTCAGGTAGTTGCGGATGTACTGGTCGTGGGCGCTGCGATAGGGCTCGGGCATCAGCATGCTGACGTTGCGCCCGGCGACCTCGTCGGCGCGATAGCCGAAGATGCGCTCGGCGGCGACGTTGAAGGTCTCGATGCAGCCCTTGTCGTCGATGGTGACGATGCCGTCGACAGCGGCCTCGAGAATCGCCCGCGTCGTCGCCTCGCTGTTGCGCAGCTCCTGCTCGGTGCGGCGGCGGTCGGCGAGGTCCTCGACCGTCGCCAGCACGCCGCCCGCCAGCGCCCGGTAAGGCCGCAGCGACACCGACAGCCCCTGCGGCGGGCTGCGCACCGGCGAGGGCGCCTCGAAGCTCACCGGCGCGCCGGAGCGCGCCGCCGCCAGCATCGCCGGCAGCGAGGCGTGGCGCAGCGGCCCGCCGGGCTCGTCGACCGGCCGGCCGACCAGGTCCGCCGCCGGGCGGCCGGCCCATTCCTCGAACGCGGCGTTGACCAGCCGGAAGCGGCCGTCGCCGTCGATCACCGCCAGCGCCACCGGCACCGCGTCCGCCGACAGCGACCGGCCGTCGGCCCGTGCCGCGGCGCGCCACCAGCCGATGCCGGCCACCAGCGCCGCCAGCGCGGCGATCGTGGCGAGGATGGTGACCAGGTCCATGGAACGGCCGCTCCGGAGTTCTTTCGGCAATGCCAACGAAACATGTGATGCCCGTTCCCTCCGTTGGGAGGGGGGGTATGCTGATTGGCGTAATCGGATGCTTTCCGGCGGGCATTGGGGCGACGGTGGCGGGGCGGATCGGCGGAAGGCCGCCGCTGGCGGGGGCGCAAGAACTCGCCTCTGCGTCAATTCGTCGCGGGCCGGCCGGGGAACACCTGACCAAAACGATTAGTTATTGGTTATTTGGTGAGACCAGTAATCGGGTGCGACAATTCGCCGCAAGTCCAGGGAAATACGGCACTCTTCAGCGAAAGGTTGACCAACGTCAAGTTTGGCGCGTCGCGGCGAGGCGTAGACTCCGCTCCGACGAATTGACGTTCGAAACGGACCGCCCGAGCGTCCGTACGACCATCGGGAAGGAGTATTGGCCGAAATGGCAGCCGGTCTCACACGGCGCGACCTTTTCCGCCTTGGCGCGACCCGCCCGCCGCAGCAGCGGCCGCCGTGGGCCGCCGCCGAGCGGCGGTTCGTCGCGCTGTGCGACCGTTGCGGCGACTGCGTCCCGGCCTGTCCGACCCGCATTCTCGTCGCCGGCGACGGCGGCTTTCCGATCGTCGAGTTCGGCCGGGGCGGCTGCACCTTCTGCGGCGACTGCGTCGCGGCCTGCCGTACCGGCGCGTTGCGCCGCGACGGCCCCGCCTGGGCGCTGACCGCGGCGATCGGCGGCGGCTGTCTGGCCGTCAAGGGCACCGCCTGCCGCACCTGCGGCGACTGGTGCGAGCCGGGCGCCATCCGATTCCAGTTGGGCCGGGGCGGCAGCGCCACCCCGGTCGTGGCCGCCGAGCGCTGCACCGGCTGCGGCGACTGCGTGCGGCCGTGCCCGACCGGCGCCGTCGCGATGGTGCGTTCCGAGGAAGGGGAGATCGCGGCATGCGCATGAAGAAGTTCGTGGCGGCGGAAGAGCGCGGGCAGCGCGACGGCGAGCACATCTGCGGCGTGCTCGTCCAGGTCCGCCCCGAGCGGCTCGAGGTCGCCATGACCGGCCTGGCGGGCCTGCCGGGCGTCGAGGTTCACCAGCACACCGACGACGGTCGGCTGGTCGTAACGGTGGAGGATACGCCCGAGGCCACCGCGGGCGACGTGATGCACCGGTTCTATGACGTGGACGGGGTGATTTCCGCGTCATTGGTTTACCACTACCACGACACAGGGGACACAGGGGAGGCTTCCTCATGAAGGTCACAAGGCGTGATTTCATCAAGTCGAACGCGGTCATGGCGACCGCGGCGGCTGCCGGCATCAGCGTGCCGGTCACCCTCAAGGACGCCGAGGCGGCGCCGCGCGGCGGCATCCGCTGGGACAAGGGCGTCTGCCGCTTCTGCGGCACCGGCTGCGGCGTGCTGGTCGGCGTCAAGGACGGCCGCGTCGTCGCGACGCAAGGCGACCCGGACGCGCCGGTCAACAAGGGCCTGAACTGCATCAAGGGCTATTTCCTGTCCAAGATCATGTACGGCCAGGACCGCCTGACCCAGCCGCTGCTGCGCAAGAAGAACGGCAAGTTCGACAAGAACGGCGAGTTCGAGCCGGTCTCGTGGGACGAGGCCTTCGACATCATGGCCGAGAAGTGGAAGGCGGCGCTGAAGGCCAAGGGCCCGACCGCCGTCGGGATGTTCGGCTCGGGCCAGTGGACGATCTGGGAAGGCTATGCCGCCGCCAAGTTCATGAAGGCCGGCCTGCGCTCGAACAACATCGACCCCAACGCGCGCCACTGCATGGCCTCGGCCGTCGCCGGCTTCATGCGCAGCTTCGGCATCGACGAGCCGATGGGCTGCTACGACGACTTCGAGCACGCCGACGCGTTCGTGCTCTGGGGCGCCAACATGGCCGAGATGCACCCGATCCTGTGGTCGCGTCTCACCGACCGCCGCCTGACCCACGAGGGCTGCAAGGTCGCGGTGCTGTCGACCTTCGAGCACCGCTCGTTCGAGCTGGCCGACCTGCCGATCATCTTCAATCCGCAGTCGGACCTGGCGATCGCCAACTTCGTGGCGAACTACATCATCCAGAACGGCGCCGTGAACCAGGACTTCCTGAAGAACGTCAACTTCAAGAAGGCCACCACCGACATCGGCTACGGCCTGCGCCCCGAGCATCCGCTGCAGAAGGCCGCCGCCAATCCCGATTCGGGCAAGATCGAGGACTTCGACTTCGAGTCCTACAAGGCGATGGTCGCCGAGTACACCGTCGAGAAGGCGTCCGAGATTTCCGGCGTGCCCCAGGAGCAGCTCGTCGAGCTGGCCAAGCTGTTCGCCGACCCGAACAAGAAGGTCATGTCCCTGTGGACCATGGGCATGAACCAGCACACCCGCGGTTCGTGGATGAACTCGCTGGTCTACAACATCCACCTGCTGACCGGTAAGATCTCCGAGCCCGGCAACGGTCCGTTCTCGCTGACCGGCCAGCCCTCGGCCTGCGGCACCGCCCGCGAGGTCGGCACCTTCGCGCATCGCCTGCCGGCCGACATGGTGGTGATGAACGAGAAGCACCGCGACATCTGCGAGAAGGCCTGGGGCGTCCCGGCCGGCACGATCCCCGGCAAGCCGGGCTACCACGCCGTGCTGCAGCACCGCATGCTCAAGGACGGCAAGCTCAACGCCTACTGGGTGCAGTGCACCAACAACATGCAGGCGGCGCCGAACATCAACGAGGAGAGCTATCCGGGCTATCGCAACCCGGAGAACTTCATCGTCGTCTCCGACGCCTACCCGACCGTCACCGCCCTGGCCGCCGACCTGATCCTGCCGGTGGCGATGTGGATGGAGAAGGAAGGCGCCTACGGCAACGCCGAGCGGCGCACCCAGTTCTGGCGTCAGCAGGTCAAGGCGCCGGGCGAGGCGAAGTCCGACGTCTGGCAGGTGATGGAGTTCTCGAAGCGCTTCACCACCGACGAGGTGTGGCCGGCGGAACTGCTGGACAAGAAGCCGGAGCTGAAGGGCAAGACCCTGTTCGAGGTGCTCTACGCCAACGGCCAGGTCAACAAGTTCGGCCTCGACCAGCTGCAGAAGGGCTTCGACAACGACGAGTCGAACCACTTCGGCTTCTATGTCCAGAAGGGGCTGTTCGAGGAATACGCCCAGTTCGGCCGCGGCCACCATCACGACCTCGCCGATTTCGACACCTATCACCAGTCGCGCGGCCTGCGCTGGCCGGTGATCGACGGCAAGGAGACGCTGTGGCGCTTCCGCGAGGGCTACGACCCCTACGTGAAGCAGGGCGAGGGCGTGAACTTCTACGGCAAGCCGAACGGCAAGGCGTTCGTCATCGCCGCGCCCTACGAGCCGCCGGCGGAAAGCCCGGACAAGGAGTTCGACCTGTGGCTGGTCACCGGCCGCGTGCTCGAGCACTGGCACTCCGGCTCGATGACCCGCCGCGTGCCCGAGCTGCACAAGGCCTACCCGGCCGCCCAGGTGTTCATGCACCCGGACGACGCCAAGGCCCGCGGCCTGCGCCGCGGCCAGGAAGTCAAGCTGCAGACCCGCCGCGGTGAACTCGTCACCCGCGTCGAGACCTCCGGCCGCAACAAGCCGCCGAAGGGCGTGGTCTACATTCCGTGGTTCGACGAGGGCCAGCTCGTCAACAAGCTCACGCTCGACGCGACTTGCCCGCTCTCGAAGGAGACGGACTTCAAGAAGTGCGCGGTGCGCGTGGTCAAGGCCTGATCAGGGGAGGGGGGAGGATCCCGCCGGCTGCTCTTCGGAGCGCCGGCGGGGGCAACCTCAACTGAGGGTAAGTAGATTATGTCGAGGCAAGACGACAAGCGGAACGGCAGCGGCGCCAGCCGGCGGGACTTCCTCGCCGGGGCCGTGCGCACCGCTTGCGGCATCGGTTTCTTCGGACTGGGGCTGGCCGTCCTCGCCAAGCAGGCGCAGACGCGTCCAGCCACCGCCCTGCGCCCGCCGGGCGCGCTGGAGGAAGGCGACTTCCTGGCGGCGTGTTCGCGTTGCGGGCTGTGCGTGCGCGACTGTCCCTACGACACGCTGCGCCTGTCGGACGTGGCCGAGGGGGCGGCAACCGGCACGCCGTTCTTCATCGCCCGCGAGATTCCCTGCGAGATGTGCGAGGACATCCCCTGCGTCGTCGCCTGCCCGACCGGCGCGCTCGACAAGGGGCTGACCGACATCAACGACTCGAAGATGGGCGTCGCCGTCCTGGTCAGCCAGGAGACCTGCCTGAACTTCCTCGGACTGCGCTGCGACGTCTGCTATCGCGTCTGCCCGCTGATCGACGAGGCGATCACGCTGGAGCGCAGCCACAACACCCGCACCGGCAAGCACGCCATGTTCATCCCCACCGTGCACTCCGACAAGTGCACCGGCTGCGGCAAGTGCGAGAAGGGCTGCGTGCTGGACGAGGCCGCGATCAAGGTGCTGCCGCCGCAGCTGGCGCTCGGCAAGATCGGCGGCCATTACCGCCTGGGCTGGGAGGAGAAGGCGCGCGAAGGCAAATCGCTGATCGACGACCAGAACATCATCGATCTGCCCGACCGCGGCTACAACGACGGCAGCGCCACGCCCTACGGCGGCGCGGCCGGCAACGGCAAGGGCGGTTTCAAGGAGTTCAAGCCATGAGCGGCGTGGACACGAAGCGGGTCGCAGGTGCCGCCGCCGTCGAGGCGAAGGGCTGGCTGCTCGCGCACAAATGGCTGCTGGCGCGCCGCGTCTCGCAGGCATTCTTCCTGGCGGTCTTCCTGGTCGGACCGCTGACCGGCTTCTGGCTGGTCAAGGGCACGCTGGCGTCGTCGCTGACGCTGGACATCCTGCCGCTGTCCGATCCGCTGATCGCGCTGCAGACGCTGCTCGCCCGGCATCCGCTGGAGAGCACGGCGCTGATCGGCACCGCCATCGTCGTCGCCGGCTACCTGCTGGTCGGCGGGCGCGTCTACTGTTCCTGGGTGTGCCCGATCAACGTCGTCACCGACGCGGCGCACTGGCTGCGCGTCAAGCTCGGCCTGCGCGAGGGCGTGGCGTCGAGCCGCAGCATGCGGGTCTGGGCGCTGTTCGGGGCGCTGGCCGCCTCGGCGCTGGCCGGCACCGTCGCCTGGGAACTGGTCAACCCGGTCACCATCACCCACCGCGCCCTGGTGTTCGGCACCGCGGGCTTCGCCTGGATGGTGGTCGCCGGCATCTTCATCTTCGACCTGGCGATCAGCAGGCGCGGCTGGTGCGGCCACCTGTGCCCGGTCGGATACTTCTACGGGCTGATCGGCAAGCTGTCGCTGACCAAGGTGTCGGCGCCGCGGCGCTCGGCCTGCGACATGTGCATGGACTGCTACCAGATCTGCCCCGAGGCCCACGTGCTGACGCCGGCGCTGAAGGGCAGGGACAAGGGTATCGGTCCGGTGATTATGTCGGGCGACTGCACCAACTGCGGTCGGTGCATCGATGTCTGCCCGCACGACGTCTTCGCCTTCGTCACCCGCTTCAACACCAAGGAGGTCGAAGCGGGACCGCACGAGACGGGCGAGAAGAGGCAAGCTCGGGAAGCTGCCTGAAGAGTGCGCCCGGACCTGGCGGACAGGCGGGCAGCGGTGAGTTCACTTGGGTCAACACAGGGGGAGTACGTGCCGTGAGGACCAAGATCGTCAAGCTTATCATGGCCGGTGCGATGGCGTTCGCCTTCGCCGGCGCTGCCCAGGCCGATGTCAAGGGCCTGGCCGAGACCGACATCCCGGATCTCAACGCCGCGCCGCCGGTGTTCAATCTGGTCGAGACCAAGAAGTTCGAGCGGACCTTCCGTCAGCAGCCGCCGATGGTGCCGCACGAGGTCGACAAGTATCAGATCGACCTCAAGGTCAACGAGTGCCTGAAGTGCCACGACTGGCAGAACGCGGCCAAGGAGAAGGCGCCCGAAATCGCCGAGAGCCATTACAAGGACCGCGAGGGCAACCAGTACGACGTCGTCTACGGCGGCCGCTGGTTCTGCAACCAGTGCCATGCGCCGCAGACCGACGCCAATCCGCTGGTCGACAACACCTTCCAATCGTCGCGCTGAGGCCGTCGGGGCCGTTCGGACAAGAAAGTGGTGACGTCGGTTGGAAACAATCTGAACGGAAGACAACGCGAATACAGTTCGGCGGCCCCGGCCGCCGGTGCGAAGAGAGGAGGGGAGTAGATCATGGGTTGGTGGAAGAAGTTGTGGAGCCCGGCCAGTTCCATGTCGGTCGGCGCACTGACCATCGTCGGGATCGTCATCGGCGTGACCGGTTGGGGCGGCTTCAACTGGGCCATGGAGATGACCAACAGCGAGACGTTCTGCATCAGCTGCCACGAGATGGAGCAGAACGCCTATCGCGAGTATCGCGGGACGGTGCACGACGCCAACGCTTCCGGCGTGCGGGCGACCTGTCCCGACTGCCACGTGCCGAAGGAGTGGGTCCACAAGGTCGTGCGCAAGGTTCAGGCCACGCGCGAGCTCTATCACAAGGCCCTGGGCACCATCGACACCCGCGAGAAGTTCGAGGCCAAGCGCCTGGAGCTTGCCCGCAACGTCTGGCACGCGATGAAGACCACCGATTCGCGCGAGTGCCGCAACTGCCACAATTTCAGTTCGATGGACGTCACCCAGCAGGGCAGCCGCGCCCGCAACCGGCACCTCGAGGCCGAGGGCAAGGGTGCGACCTGCATCGACTGCCACAAGGGCGTCGCCCACGAGCTCCCCGCCGGCGCCTCGCCGGAGGAACTGTCGGGGCCGGACTTCCAGATCAGCCAGCGCTGATCGAGGATCCGCATCGCCTAGCGCAAAGGGCCGGCCGTCGCGCCGGCCCTTTCTGCATCCGCGCCTCTCGTCGCGGCGCCTCGGGCGCACTACAATCAATGCCATGAGCCAGCCACAACGCCTTTCCGCCGCCGCCGGGCTGCTCGGCCCCGGCGACCCGCTGCCGGTCGAGATCGTCCACCCGGGCGGCGCCGCGCCGGTGCTGATCGTCTGCGACCACGCCGCCAAGGCGATCCCGCGCGCCCTCGCCGGCCTCGGCGTCTGCGACGGCGACCAGTGCCGCCACATCGGCTGGGACATCGGCGCCGCGGCGATCAGCCGCGGCCTGTCGCGGCGCCTCGACGCGCCGGCGGTGCTGGCCGGCTATTCGCGTCTGGTGGTCGATCTCAACAGGCAGCCCGGCGACCCGACCTCGATCCCCGAGGTCAGCGACGACACGCCGGTGCCCGGCAATGCCGGCCTGTCCGAAGCCGACATCGACGCCCGCCTGCAGACGTTCTTCTGGCCGTACCACCACGCGATCACCGAGACGCTGGGCCGGCAGTGGCGCCGTGCCGGGCTGCCGCCGGCCCTGGTCGCGATCCACAGCTTCACGCCGGCGATGGCCGGGCGCGAGCGGCCGTGGCACGTCGGCGTGCTGTGGAACCACGACGCCCGCATGGCCGGGCCGCTGCTGCGCGCGCTGAACGCCGTGCCCGGCCTCGAAGTCGGCGACAACGAGCCCTATTCCGGCCGCGAGGTCGGCTTCACCATGGCGCGGCACGCCGAGGCCGCCGGCCTGCCGCACGTGGCGCTGGAGATCCGCCAGGACCTGATCGCCGACGCGCCCGGCGTCGCGCGCTGGGTCGACGTGCTGGCGACGGCGCTGTCCGGCATCCTCGGCGATCCGGCGCTGCACAAGGTGGAGATGTTCTGAGGTGTCGGAGCCCTCGTTCACCGTCGGCATCGAGGAGGAATACTTCCTGGTCTCGCGCACCACGCGCGACATCGCCGATTCGCCGCCGGGCATGCTGGAGCGCTGCCAGGAGCTGCTGGAGGGGCAGGTCAGCCCGGAATTCCTGCAGTCGCAGATCGAGGTCGGCACCCGCGTCTGCACCAGCCTGGCCGAAGCCCGCACCGACCTCGCGCGCCTGCGCCACACGGTGGCGGCGGTGGCGGCGCGCCACGACCTGGCGCCGGTCGCCGCCTCGACCCATCCCTTCGCCCAGTGGGACGAGCAGAAGCCCACCGACAAGGAGCGCTACTCGATCCTCGCCCGCGATCTGCAGGGCGTCGCCCGGCGGCTGGTGATCTGCGGCATGCACGTCCATGTCGGCATCGAGGACGAGGAGCTGCGCATCGACCTGATGAACCAGGTCTCGTATTTCCTGCCGCATCTGCTGGCGCTGTCGACCTCGTCGCCGTTCTGGCGCGGCCGCGACACCGGGCTGAAGTCCTACCGGCTGGCGGTGTTCGACGAACTGCCGCGCACCGGCCTGCCCGAGCAGTTCGACTCCTGGGGCGAGTACCAGCGCCAGGTCGGCCGCCTGGTCGGCGCCGGCCTGATCGAGGACGCCACCAAGCTGTGGTGGGACGTCCGCCCCTCGGCGCGGTTCCCCACCCTCGAGATGCGGCTGACCGACGTCTGCACGCGGCTCGACGACGCGGTGGCCATCGCCGCGATGTTCCGCTGCCTGCTGCGCATGCTCTACCGGCTGCGCCGGCGCAACCAGCGCTGGCGCATCTACGCCCGCATGCTGGTGGACGAGAACCGCTGGCGGGCGCAGCGCTACGGCATCGACGACGGCCTGGTCGATTTCGGCCGCGGCGAGATCGTCGGCTATCCGCAGCTCCTCGACGAGCTGCTGGAGCTGATCGCCGAGGACGCCTTCTTCTTCGGCTGCGAGGGCGAGCTGCGCCGGGCCCGCGACATCCTGCTGCGCGGCACCTCGGCCCACCGCCAACTCGCAACGTACCGCGCGGTGATCGCCGGCGGCGGCGGCGAGAGGGCGGCGCTGGAGGCGGTCGTCGACGCGCTGGTCGCCGAGACGGTCGAGGGGGTGTGAGCGGCGCCCCAACCCGGCATCGAAGTGCCGGCCCGACTCCTCCCCGCTTGCCGGCCGGTACCCCTCGCGGGTATGTTCGCCGCTCCATTGGGGCACCAGCACAGAGGGCATCATCGTGGAAGACGTGATCGACCAGGCCGCCGACGTCGGCGGCATCGCGTCGGACCGCCTGCGGTCCTTCATCGAGCGCATCGAGCGGCTCGAGGAGGAGAAGGGCAACATCCAGAAGGACATCAAGGAAGTCTACGCCGAGGCCAAGGGCACCGGCTTCGACACCAAGATCATCCGCCAGATCATCCGCCTGCGGAAGGTCGAGGAGCACGTCCGCAAGGAGTCCGAGGAACTGCTGGATCTCTACAAGCGTGCCATCGGCATGGACTGAGCCGGTCGCCGGCGGCGGCCTGCGGGTCGCCGTGCTCAGCGACCTGCATCTCGAAGACGAGGCCTGGACGCCGCCGGAGGTCGCCGCCGACCTGGTGGTGCTTGCCGGCGACGTCGCCCACGGCACCGACGGAATCGCCTGGGCGGCGGCGGCCTTCGCCGGCCGGCCGGTGGTCTACGTCGCCGGCAACCACGAGCACTGGGAGGCCGATTCGGCCGCCGCGGCGATCGAGCGACTGCGCCGGGCGGCGGCGGCCACCGAGAACGTGCGCTTCCTCGAACGCGACAAGCTGGAATGCTACGTCGCGGGTCGCTGTCTGCGGATCCTCGGCTGCACCCTGTGGGCCGACTACTCGCTGCACGGCGAGGAAGCGCGGGCAGAGCGCATGGCCCATGCCGCCGCGAGCGCCCGCGACTACCGCAACATCCGCGACGGCGCCGGCGGCTTCGTCACCCCGGCCGAGGTCGCCGGCTGGCACCGCGTGGCGCGGGACTGGCTCGAGTCCGAGCTGTCGCGGGAATTCGCCGGCACGACGATCGTCGTCACCCATCACGCGCCGAACATCCGCTCGCTGAGCCCGCACCGCCACGAACGGCCGGCCATCGCCGGCTCGGCCACCGATCTGTCGGCGCTGATCGAGCGCACGGCGCCGCCCTTGTGGATTCACGGCCACACCCACGACGACGCCGACTACCGCATCGGCGCCACCCGCGTGGTCAGCAACCAGCGCTTCACCAAGCGGGACGGGCCGTTCGGCCCGGTGGTCGTGACGGTGTGAGTCCTTGTACCGCCTCCGGAATGGATTCCCGGGAAGCGGGAGCTCATTCCTGAAGCGCCGCAACGTGTTGAAAAGTCACAGGAATGGATGCCCGCTTTCGCGGGCATGACGCCTAAAATCACGGATTGGCGGGGACCCCAGATCGTCGCCCCCGCGAAGGCGGGGGCCCATTTTCCAGAGGTGTTCTCACAGAGGCGCCCGGCCGTGCTCCGAACCGCCTCTGGAAAATAGATGCCCGCCTGCGCGGGCATGACGAGGGAGCGCTGGAAACGCGCCGGTAGAGGAGGGCTCACACGCCGTGGAAGTCCTTGAACCAGCGGATGAAGTTGGGGATGCCGACGTCGATCGGGGTGGTCGGGGCGTAGCCGAGGTCGCGCTTGATGGCCTCGATGTCGGCGTAGGTCTCCTTGACGTCGCCCGGCTGCATCGGCAGGAACTCGTACTGCGCCTTGCGGCCCAGCGACTCCTCGATCAGCTCGATGTAGCGCATCAGGTGTTCGGAGCGGTTGTTGCCGATGTTGTAGAGCCGGTACGGCGGCGCCGAACCGTCGTCGGCCGGGGCGTTGTCGATCGCCGCCAGCACGCCGGCGACGATGTCGTCGATATAGGTGAAGTCGCGGCGCATGTCGCCGTTGTTGAACACCTTGATCGGCTCGCCCCTCATGATCGCGGCGGCGAACAGATAGGCCGCCATGTCCGGCCGGCCCCACGGCCCGTAGACGGTGAAGAAGCGCAGCCCCGTGGTCGGGACCCGGAACAGATGGCTGTAGGTGTGGGCCATCAGCTCGTTGGACTTCTTGCTGGCCGCGTAGAGCGAGATCGGGTTGTCGACGCGGTCCTCGACCGAGAACGGCAGCTTCTTGTTGGCGCCGTAGACCGAGGACGAACTGGCGTAGACGAAGTGCTCGCAGTTCGGCAGGTGGCGCGCCATCTCCAGCAGCACCACGAAGCCTTCCAGGTTGGTGCGGCTGTAGGCGAAGGGATTGATCAGCGAATAACGCACGCCGGCCTGGGCGGCGAGATTCAGCATGCGGGTGACGTCGGGATGGCGCGCGGCGACGGCCTCCATCGCCGGCCGGTCGGCGATGTCGGCGTGCTCGAAGGCGAATCCGGAAAATTCCTGCAGCCGCGCCAGCCGCGCCTTCTTCAGGCCGACGTCGTAGTAGTCGTTGAGGTCGTCGATGCCGACCACCTCGTCGCCGCGCTCCAGCAGCCGCAGGCAGGTATGCATGCCGATGAAGCCGGCCGCGCCGGTAACCAGAACCTTCATGCGCCGTTCCTCCTTCTCGCGCGTTGGGTATAGCGCGGTCGCGGGCGGAACGCCATCCCCGGCGCTCAGTCGATGCGGTCGGGGCAGTTCCGCGGATGGGCCTGCGCGAAGGCCTCCAGCGTCTCGCAGTGCTCGGCGATGCGCATGACGGTGGGATAGGGCGACAGGTCGCAGGCGAACCGCCGGGCGTTGAACACCTGCGGCACCAGGCAGGCGTCGGCGATGGTCGGGGTCTCGCCGTGGCAGAAGCTGCCGGTCTTGGGATGGCCGGCCAGCATCGCCTCCAGCGCCGCGAAGCCGCCGGCGATCCAGTGCCGGTACCAGGCGTTGCGGCGGTCCTCGTCGAGCCCGAGCTGCGTGTCGAGGTGGCGCAGGACCTGGAGGTTGTTGAGCGGGTGGATGTCGCAGGCGATGGTCAGCGCCAAGGCCCGCACCCGGGCGCGCTCCAGCGGCCCGACCGGCAGCAGCGGCGGCCGCGGATGAGTCTCCTCCAGCCATTCGAGGATCGCCAGCGACTGGGTCAGCACGTGGCCGTCGTCGGTCTCGAGCGCCGGCACGAAGCCTTGCGGGTTCTTCGCGAGGAACGCCGCCTTGCGATGCTCGTCGGCGCGCAGGTTGACGGCGAGGTACTCGTAGGGCAGGCCCTTGAGCCCGAGGCCGATTCGGACCCGGTACGAGGCCGAGCTGCGCGTGAAGTTGTAGAGCTTCATCATTCCACTCCCTGCTCGAAGCGCCGGCGCACCTCCTCGGGCACTTCCGTTCCCTTCAGCCGCCCGTCGGCGCCGCGCGTGGTCCAGCAGCGCGTCTCGACGCCCTCGACCGCCAGCTCGCCGCCGTTGAACGCCCGGTGGCCGACGCGGAAGGTCTTGCGCTCCCACGATTCGACCCGGCTTTCGACGACGATGGTCTCGCCGTAGCGCGACGGGCGCAGGAACTTCGCCTCGGCGCCCAGCAGCGGCACGATCACCGCCGGCTCGCCGCGGCCGAGCGCGCCGAGATCGAGGCCGGCCATCCGGAACAGATGGTGGGTGCCGGCATCGAACCAACGGAAATAGTTCGGATAGAAGGCGATGTCGGCGGGATCGCAGTCGCCCCATTCCAGCGTCACCTCGCGGCGGCAGACGAGACTCATGCGTCCTCCCTCTCGATCATCTCGCGCAGGCGGTAGGTCTGGATCTTGCCCGTCGACGTGCGCGGCAGCGCGTCGATGGCGCGGACCCATTTCGGCCATTTGTGCTTGGGCACCGCCTCGAAGGCCTGCTGCACGCGGCGCACCGCCGCCTGCTCGCCCAGGCGCTCTTCGGGCACCACGAACAGGCCGACGCGGCCGAAGCCGCGACCGTCCTTGGCGACCACGGCCGCCACCTCGGCCGCGCCGCCCGAGGCGGTGGCGATGTCCTCGATCTCGCGGAGCTGCACCCACTGGCCGGCGACCTTGATCAGCCCGTCCTGGCGGCCGCGATGGGTCCAGTAGCCGTCGGCCTCGCGGCTGAACACGTCGCCGGTGTCGTACCAGCCGTCGACGAAGCGCGCCGCCGTCTGCTCGGGATTGCCGAAATAGCCCAGCGCGAGGAACGGGTGGCGCATCCAGAGCTGGCCCAGCGCGCCGGGTTCGTCGCGCTCGCCCTCGAACAGCGCCAGCCGGAATTCGCCGCCGCTGACGGAAACGCCGGTCAGGCCGGGGCGGATGTCGGCCGGCGGCATGGCGATCGCCAGCGCCACCGTCTCGGAGCAGCCGTAGGCGTTGAGGATGTCGACGCCGACGGCGTCCTTCCACTCGGCGGCGAGCGGCTCGGGCAGGCCTTCGCCGGCCGAGACGTAGTGGCGCACCGCGGCGGCGGCGGCGCGGGTCTCGTCGGTCATCGCGGCGAGCATGCCGCGATAGAGCGTCGGCGTGCTGTAGACCACCGCCGGGCGCTCGCGGGCGATGGTCGCCAGCGCGCTCTCGGGCGTCGGCCAGTCGGGCTCGAGCACGATCGCGGCGCCGAGCTGCAGCGGTCCGAGATAGCCGTTGCCCAGCGCGTAGGCGAAGGACAGCCGCGAGGTGCAGAAGATCTTCTCGCCCGTCTTCAGGCCGAGGAAGTCCTTGCCGTAGGCGGCGAACGGCCACGGCGCCTTGTGGCCGTGGACGATGCCCTTGGGCTTGCCGGTGGTGCCCGAGGAGTAGACGCGGAACGCCTCGTCCTCGGGGCCGAGCGCGACGGCCGGGAAGGGGCCGGGCGCGGCGGCGGCCCTGGCCGCCAGCTCGTCGGCGGCCAGCAGCCGGCAGTCGAGCCCGGCGACCGCCTGGGCCGCGGTCTCGTCGTTGACCACCAGCGCCGGACGCGACCCGGCGATCACCGCCGCGACGTCGGCGGCCGGCATGCGCGGCGAGATGAAGGTCGGCACCGCGCCCATGCGCATGGCGCCGAGATGGGCGGCGACGAGCAGCGGGCAGTCCTTCATCGACAGCGGCACCAGCGCGCCGCGACCGACGCCGAGTTCGGCGAAGACATGCGCGCAGCCCTCGACCAGGCGCGCCAGCTCGGCATAGGTCATCGTGCCGCCGGGGCCGGTGAAGGCCGGCAGTTCGCCCGAGTTTTCAAGCAGTTGCGGCGACAGCAAGGCTTCGGCGAGGTTCATCGCGCCGCCTCCCGAGTCTCGATCATGTGGTCCCTCCCTGTTTGTTGGCTGTCCAAGCAGCGATTTCAGGCGTCATGCCGGCGTAAGAGCTTGTGAAGTTCAACCCGTCGCTCCCGCGGAAGCGGGAGCCCATTCCTGAAGCATCGCAACCTGTCGAAAAGCCTCAGGATTGGATGCCCGCTTTCGCGGGCATGACGCGGCTCAAAACACCATGATCCTCCCGTCGACGACGCCGAGCGGCCAGCGGCCGGCGGCGAACAGGCGCAGCTTGGCGGCGAAGGGGTGCGCCTCGCCGTGGCCGCCGGCCTGCGCCAGCCCGGCCTGGTAGGCGGCCTGGACGGCGGCGCCGGCGGCGGCGCGGATCATCTCCTCGTCGGCGACGCCCGTGCGGGCGGCGGCGACCGCGGCGGCACCGAGCGCGACCTCGTTGGCCGCCCCCATCACCCGCGACAGCGCCTGCAGCACCACGGTCTTGCCGTGCAGCGACGCGGCGGCGTCGAGCAGGCCGCGGCGCAGGCGCTCCTCGGCCGCCCACCAGTCGATCTCGCCGGGCGGCGTGCTGGCGGCGCGCCGCGCCTGCTCCCAGCCGGCGACGCCGACAACCGGCAGCTCGGGCAGGCCGAGGCCGCCGACATGGCTGCGGGCGTCCGCCGCCTCGGCGCCGGTCAGCGGCGCGCCCAGGCTCACGAACCAGGGCAGGTCGGCGACGGCGCGCGCCAGGGGATCGATGTCCAGGGTCGGCGTCATGCCGCCGCCGGCACATCGGGCAGGCGCAGCCCGAGGTCCTCGACCATGGCGCGGGCGCGGCCGACGTAGTCGTCGCGCATCGCCTCGTTGCTGCGCCGCTTGATGCCCCATTTCCGGTAGATCTCGTTGTTCTTCGAGCCCGGCCGGCCGAAGAAGGACGGCAACAGCGGATAATAGCGGTCGATGGCGTCCTGGACGGCGGCCTTGCCCTCGGGCGTCGCCACCAGCTCGCGGCAGAAGTCCTGGCCGAACTGGCAGTGGAACTTCTCCTCGGGCATGGTCAGCCGGGCGAGGTTGCGCAGCGGGTGGAAGCTGCAGGTCGCCAGGTCCTCGACCTGCAGGATCTCGGCGAAGTCGGCCAGCAGCTTGATGACGCAGAACTCGGCCCAGGAGTTGAGCTCGAAGGCGAAGATCGACAGCGGCTGCTTGGCGTCGGGGGTCATCGCCTCGGCCGGAATGCCGATCTCCTCGCCGAGTTCGCGGAAGCGGACGTGATGGCCGTATTCCTCCATCGCCACGCGGCAGGTCAGCCACTTGGCGTAGGGCGTGGGCGCCAGCGCGATGGCCGGCTCGTCGAACACCTGGGCGCCGAACAGCTCGTTGACGGCGTGGCTGACGACGATCTTGCGGATCGCCGCCTGGTATTCCTCGGGCTGGTTGCGCAGATCGGCGCAGGTCTTGACCTCGATGCGCTCCATGGGGGTATCGCTCCTTGCGTGGCTACAGCGTCGGATCCTCGTTGAAGGCTTCGAGATCCGTTCGCATGTCGGTGAACTTCGATGAAAAGGCGCCGCGCAGGCGGCCGTCGACGGCGTCGGCGTCCCAGTCCTGGGCGGTGAACTCGGCGACGGGGCGCGGCTGCGAGAACAGGAACACCTTGCGGCCGCGCACGCCGAAGAGCTGGCCGGTGACGTCGGCGGCCCGCGGCGAGCACAGATAGCCGACGAAGCCGGCGACGTGCTCGGCCGGCACGCGCAGGGCGCGGCCCTTGTAGGCGGTCTGCTCGTCGTTGGCCGGCACGATCGATTCGGTCACCCGCGTCGCCGCGAACGGCGCCACCGCGTTGCAGGTCACGCCCGAGCGCGCCATGTCCATCGCCACCACCCGCGTCAGCCCGACCAGGCCGGCCTTGGCGCCGGCATAGGCCGCCTGGCCGAAATTGCCGTACAGGCCGGCGGTCGAGACGATGTTGACGATGCGCCCCGGCGCGCGACCGCGCTTGACCTGGTCGCGCAGGATCGGCGTCGCGGCGTTGAGGACGTAGAAGGCGCCGGACAGGTTGGTGCGCAGCACGGCGTCGAAGTCCTCGGGCCTGGCCTTGAACACGAAGCCGTCGCGCAGGATGGCGGCGTTGTTGACGACGATGTCGAGACCGCCGCAACGCTCGATCGCGAACTTCACCGCGCCGGCGGCGCCCTCGGGCGCGGCGATCGAGTGCGGCCAGGCGTGGCCGCCGATCGCCCGCGCCGCCGCCTGGGCGACGCCCGGATCCTCGCCGCGGCCGTCGATGCCGGTGCCGGTGTCGGCGACGACGACCTGGGCGCCCTCGGCCGCCAGCCTGGCGGCGATCGCGCGGCCGATGCCGCGGCCGCCGCCGGTGACCAGGGCCACGCGCCCCTCGAGACTGCCGGCCATCTCAGGCTCCTCCGGTGTCGGCGCGGGTGGTGAAGGCGTCGGCGTGGCGGTCCTCCTCGGGCACGCCGAGCGCGGCCAGCGCCCGCATCGCCGCGTCGACCATCGGCGGCGGGCCGCAGACATAGGCCTTGGCGCCGGCGAGGTCGGGGGCGTCGGCGTTCAGCGCCTCGGTCACCAGGCCGTGGCGCCAGCCCGGCGCGTCCTCCTCCGACAGCACCACCTCGAAGCGCAGGTTGGGATGGCGGGCGGCCAAAGCCCGGAAATGGTCGGCCAGGTAGACGTCGCGCCGGGCGCGGACGCCGAAATAGAGGTGGATCGGGTTGTCCATGCCCTTGGCGAGGGCCGTCTCGACGATCGACTTGATCGGCGCCAGGCCGCTGCCGCCGGCGACGGCGACGATCGGTCCGGCGTGGTCGTCGTGCAGGCGGCAATCGCCGAACGGGCCCTCGACGACGACCGGGTCGCCTTCCTTCAGCGCGTCGTGGACATGGCCGGAGACGGCACCGCCCGGCACCTTGCGGACATGGAACTCCAGCACGTCGTCGCCGGGCCGGCTGGCCATCGAGTAGTCGCGCGGCTCCAGGCCGGCGATCTCCAGGCGCACGAACTGGCCGGCGGTGAACTCCAGCGGCGCCTCGTCGTGGACCAGGCGCAGCACCGCGACGTCGTGGGTCGCCTTTTCGATTCCGGCGACCCGCGCCCGGATGCGGCGATGGGGGTGGGCCTCGATCAGGGCGATCTCGCAGTCCTCCCACGCCATGGCGCGGCAGGCGAGGATCATGCCGCCCGCGCGTTCGGCGTCCGACAGGGCGTAGGGCGAGTAGGGCATCATGTCGACCTCGCCCGAGACGAGCTTGCACTTGCAGGCGCCGCAGTTGCCCGACTGGCAGCTGTTCGGGAAGTCGATCCCGGCCGCCAGCGCCGCCTGCAATATGGTGCCGCCCATCTCTGCCTCGACGGTGACGCCCTGTGGGCGTACGCTCACCCGGGCCATTCGCGCCTCCTGAGACCGGGAAATTGTTTGGTTGACCAACAATATGAATTCAAACTACCATCGTCAAATAAAATTGGCCGGCCCGTCGAAGGCCTAACACTTTCGGGCAGGGCGTCGGGCTATCCATAAGGGAGGGTGAGCCAAATGAAATCGATCCACATCAAGTCAACTGTATTGACTGGCGTCTTTGCGTTCGCGCTGGCCGGGTTTGCCGGCGTCGCGGCGGCGCAAGACAAGGTCAAGCTGAAGGTCGCCCACTTCCTGCCGCCGATGTCGACCGCGCAGAAGAAGCTGATCGAGCCCTGGGCCAAGGAGGTCGAGGAGAAGTCCGGCGGTCGCATCGAGGTCGAGATCTATCCGGCGATGCAGCTCGGCGGCAAGCCGCCGCAGCTCTTCGACCAGGTGCGCACCGGCGTCGCCGACGTCGTCTGGACGCTGCCCGGCTACACCCCCGGCCGCTTCCCCAAGACCGAGGTGTTCGAGCTGCCGTTCGTCACCGGCAAGACCGCCGAAGCGACCTCGCAGGCGGTGATGGACGTCTACGACAAGCACCTGAAGGACGAGTACAAGGACGTCAAGGTGCTGGCCCTGTTCACCCATGCGCCCGGCGCCTTCCACATGAAGGAAGGCCACGCGGTGCAGAAGATGGAGGACCTGAAGGGCCTGAAGATCCGCCTGCCGACCAAGCCAATCGGCGAGGCGCTGAAGGCGCTGGGCGCGACCCCGGTCGGCATGCCGGTGCCCGAGGTCTACGAGGCGCTCTCGCGCGGCGTCGTCGACGGCACGGTGATCCCGTTCGAGGTCGTCCGCCCGTTGCGGGTCAACGAACTGGTCAAGTCGCACACCGACACCGGGCTGTACACCTCGGTGTTCCTGTACGCCATGAACAAGGACAAGTACGACGGCCTGTCCGCCGACCTGAAAAAGGTGATCGACGAGGCCTCGGGCATGGCGCTGGCGAAGAAGGTCGGCGCCGACTGGGACGAGGCCGAGAAGCCCGGCATCGCCCAGGCCAAGGAGATGGGGCACCAGTTCTACGAACTGAGCCCCGAGGAGACCAAGCGCTGGAAGGAGGCGACGCGGCCGGTGGTCCAGGACTGGATCAAGCGCACGCCCGACGGCCAGCAGATCTATGACGACGCGGTCGCCGCGATCGAGAAATACTCGAAGCAGTGACCGGAGATCGGCGCATGAGCGGAGTTGCAACCTCCGCCCGCGCCGCCACGGGTGAGGTCGGGGCGGTCGGCCGCAGGGCCGGCATCCCCGCCCATCTCTGGCCGGAGCGGGCGCTGGCCCTGCCGTGCGCCGCCTGGGCGCTCGGCGGCGGCCTGGTCCTTGTCGCGGTGATGCTGGTCTCGGTGGCGAGCATCGTCGCGCGGTCGCTGTTCGGATCGCCGATCCTCGGCGATTTCGAGCTCGTCGAGCGCGGCTGCGCGATCACCGTGTTCGCGGTGCTGCCCTATTGCCACCTCAAGGGCGGCCACGTCGTCATCGACATGTTCCTGGGCATGATGCGCAGCGGCGCCCGGCGCTGGCTGACGCTGCTGGCCGAACTGGTCTTCGCCGGCATCGCCGGGCTGCTGACCTGGCGCATGACCCTGGGCGCCATCGACCTCGCCGCCTACGACGATTCCTCGATGATGCTGCAGATCCCGACCTGGTGGGTGTTCGTGCCGATCGTCGCCTCGGCCGGTCTGCTGACCCTGGTCTGCCTGGCCCGCGCCGCCGCGGCGGCCGGGCACGAGGACAATCCGCGGCCGATGATGACCCTGCTGCCGGCGCTGGCGATCGCCGCCGCCGCGGCGCTGCTGATCACCGCCATCGATCCCGAGGCGCTGGCGGATACCGCCAAGGCCGCCGGCCTGACCGGCACGACCCTGGCGACGGCGAGCTTCGCCGGGCTGGTGGCGCTGCTGGTGATCGGCATCCCGGTCGGCACGGCGCTGCTGGTGATCGGCGGCGTCGGCTACGTGCTGGTCTCGGGCCTGCCGCAGCTGCTCAACTACATGAGCACCGCACCCTATTACCAGACCGCGACCTATTCGCTGTCGGTGATTCCGCTGTTCGTGCTGATGGGCCAGTTCGCCACCGCGTCGGGCCTGTCGCGCGGCATCTTCAACGCGGCCAACGCCTGGCTCGGCCACCGGCCGGGCGGCATCGCCATGGCCGGCGTCGGCGCCTGCGCCGCCTTCGGCGCCATCTGCGGCTCGTCGCTGGCCACCGCCGCGACGATGGCCCACGTCTCGATGCCCGAAATGCGCCGGTTCAAGTACTCGGGCGCGCTGTCGACCGGCGCCCTCGCCGCCGGCGGCACGCTCGGCATCCTGATTCCGCCGTCGGTGATCCTGGTCATCTACGCCATCCTGACCGAGCAGTCGATCGGCAAGCTGTTCCTGGCCGCCATCCTGCCCGGCGCGCTGGCGGCGCTGGGCTACATGATCGCCATCGCCGTCTATGTCCACTTCAACCCGGATGCCGGCCCGGCCGCCGAGAAACCGCCGTTCGCCGCCCGGCTGAAGGCGCTGGGCGAGCTGGCCCCGGTCGCCATCGTGTTCGTGGTGGTGATGGGCGGCATCTACGGCGGCTTCTTCACGCCCACCGAGGGCGCCGCGGTCGGCGCCGCCGCCACCGGCGTCATCGCCGTCGTGCAGGGCGGGCTGCGCTGGAAGGGCATGGTCGAGAGCCTGCTCGGCGCCGCCAAGCTGACCGGCATGATCTTCCTGATCCTGATCGGCGCCGACCTGTTCAACGCCTATCTGGCGCTGACCCAGATGCCGGCGCAGGCGGCGGCGGCAATCTCCGATTCCGGCCTGCCGCCGATGCTGGTGCTGGCGCTGATCCTGCTGTTCTACCTGGCGCTGGGCTGCGTCATGGACTCGATGTCGATGGTGCTGATCACCGTGCCGGTGCTGTTCCCGATCGTCATGGGCCTCGATTTCGGCATGAGCGCCGAGCACACCGCGATCTGGTTCGGCATCCTGGTGCTGATCGTCGTCGAGGTCGGGCTGATCACGCCGCCCTTCGGGCTCAACGTCTTCGTCATCAACAGCGTGGCGCCCGACGTGCCCCTGACCGACTCGTTCCGCGGCGTGCTGCCGTTCCTGGCCAGCGACGCCATCCGCGTGCTGCTGCTGGCCGCCTTCCCGGTGCTGACCGTCGGTCTGCTGCCGCTCTTGGAATAGGAGGATCCGTTGCCCGACGACATCGATGTCGGCATTACCGGCGAGGCGACGGATTACGGCGAGCTGCCCGAGTTGCTGGGCTACGCCCTGCGCCAGGCGCAGCTCACCGTGTTCAAGCATTTCGCCGCCACCGTCGGCGAGCTCGACGTCACCCCCGGCCTGTTCGGCACCCTGGTGCTGATCGACCGCAACTCCGGCATGAGCCAGAGCGATCTGGCGCGGGCGCTGTCGCTCGACCGCTCGACGATGGTGGCGGTGATCGACCATCTCGAGCGCCGGCGCCTGGTGCAGCGGCGCAAGGACCCGAAGGACCGCCGCCGCCACGCCCTGCACCTGACCGCCGACGGACAGCGCTTTCTCGCCGACGCGCGCCGCCGCGTGCGCGAGCACGAGGCGATGATCGCCGAGGGGCTGGACGAGGCCGAAAAGGCGCAGCTTTTCGCGCTGCTCCGCAAGGTGCGGGCGCCCGAGTGATGCGACAAAGATAGGAATTAAAACAATCTGGACAACGCAGGTCGCCGCCGCAATAAAAGAGCGATAAATACGCTCGGGCGAGCGCCGTTGGGGGGGCTGCGTTGTCGCAAGTTGATGCCGGTTCGGCAAGTGCCGTGCGGCCGGGGATTCGTCTGGCCGTCACGGCGGCGGCCGTGTTCGCAACCGAAATCGTGTTGATGGCCGTGCTGGCGGCGGAGCAAGGATGGGTCGCCATTCTGCTCGACGCCGCAGGGGTCTCGGCGCTGACCGTGGTGTTCGGCTTCGTGCTGATGGCGCGGCCGCTCACGAGCGCGCTGGAGGAATTGCGCGGCCGCGAGGCCGAATTCCGGACCATTTTCGAGGCGGCGCCGATCGGCATGGCGGTGGCGCTGCCCGAGGGCGGGATCGTGCGCGCCAATCCCACGTTCCAGCGCATGATCGGCTACAGCGAGCCGGAACTGCTGGCGGCGGGCTGGGACGGAATCACGCATCCCGAGGACCTGGTCGCCAATCGCGCCGCGGCGGCGCGTGTCGCCTGCGGCGAGACCGACGGCTATCGGCTGAGCAAGCGCTATCTGCGCAAGGACGGCACCCTGGTCTGGGCCGACCTCACCGTCGCCGCCGTGCGCGCCACCAGCGGCGCGCTGCGCATGCTGGTGGCGCTGGTCGAGGACATCAGCCTCCGCAAGGCGGCCGAGCAGATGGAACGGCTGGCGCTGTCGGTGTTCCACGCGTCGGGCGAGGGCATGATGGTGACCGATTCCCGGTGCCGGATCGTCACGGTCAACCGCGCCTTCTGCCGCATCACCGGATACGATCGCCGCGACGTGCTCGGCCGCACGCCCAATCTGCTGTCGTCCGGCCGCCACGACCGGGCGTTCTTCGCCGAGATGTGGGGCCGGATCGCCAGCGAGGGCCGCTGGCAGGGCGAGATATGGAACCGCCGCAAGGACGGCACGATCTACCTTCAGCGCCTGGTCATCAGCACGCTTCGCACGCCCGATGGCGACGTCGCCAACTACGTCGCCGTGCTGAGCGACGTCACCGGCCAGCATCACCTGCACGAGCAGCTCCGGCACAGCGCCAACCACGACGCGCTGACCGGATTGCCCAATCGGGCGCTGCTGCGCGACCGCCTGCGGCAAGGGCTCGCCGGCAAGCGGCGCGACGGCGGCCGGTTGACGCTGATGTTCCTCGATCTCGACGGCTTCAAGTCGGTCAACGACACCGCCGGTCATCTCGCCGGCGACGCCGTGCTGCAGGAGGTCGCGGCGCGACTGAACGGGCTGGTGCGCGGCAGCGACACCGTCGCGCGGCTCGGCGGCGACGAGTTCGTGGTGATGCTGCTCGACACCCCTGGGCGGGCCGGTGTCGAGAAGCTGGCGGCCAAGGTGATCGCCGCGGTCGCCGAACCGGTGCCGCTGCCCTGCGGCGGCACGGCCACGGTGGGGGTGAGCATCGGCATCGCCGGCTATCCCGAGAACGGCGACGCCGCCGAGGCCTTGATGGCCTGCGCCGACCACGCGATGTACCAGGCCAAGGCGGAGGGGAAGAACCGCTGCCGCTTCGCCGCCGTCGACGCGCAACCGCTGGCGCCGGCGTCCTAGAACGGCCACACGACGGCGATCAGCGGCACGCCGGCGGCGACGACCAGCAGCGACAGCGGCAGGCCCAGCCGCCAGTAGTCGGCGAAGCGGTAGCCGCCCGGCCCCATGACCAGGGTGTTGGACTGGTGGCCGATCGGCGTCAGGAAGTCGCACGACGTGCCGACCGCGACCGCCATCAGGAACGGATCGGGCGACAGGCCGAGCTGGCCGGCGAGACCGATCGCCACCGGCGCCATTACCAGCACGGCGGCGGCGTTGTTGAGGAACGGCGTGACCGCCATGCTGGCGACCATCACCAGGGCCAGGGCGCCGACCGGCGGCAGCGGCGCCGCGAGCGTGGCGAGCCAGCCGGCGAGCAGGGTGGTGCCGCCGGTGGCCTCGAGGGCGCTGGTGACCGGGATCATCGATCCGAGCAGCACCAGGATCGGCCACGGCACCGCGTCGTAGACCTGGCGCAGGCTGAGGATGCCCGACAGCATCACCACCACGATGGCGCCGGTGAAGGCGATGGCGACCGGCACGATGTCGAACACCGCCAGCAGGATGGCGACGGCCATGGTCAGGCCCGACAGCGCCGCGCGCCGGGGCTGGCCGAGCTGGAGGTTGCGCCCGGCGAGCGGCAGGCAGCCCAGGCGCTGCAGCGTCTCGGGCATCGCCGACTCGCTGCCCTGCAGCACCAGCACGTCGCCGAGCTGGAACTTCACCCGCCGCAGGCGGACCGATGTCGGTCGGCCGCGACGCCCGACCGCGAGCAGGTTGACGCCCCAGCTCTGGCGCAGCCGCATCTCGGCCGGCGAGCAGCCGATCATCGGCGAGCCCGCCGCCACCACGGCTTCGACGATGGCGACGTCGTCGAGCGGCTCGCCGGGCGACAGTTCCTTGCTGCCGACCAGTTCCAGGCCGGCTTCGGCGACGACGGCGCGCAGCACCGCCGGGTCGGCCTCGACGGCCAGGATGTCGCCGGCCAGCAGCCGCCAGTGCGCGGCCGGGACGTGGCGGCGGAAGTTCTCGCGGATGATCGCGGTCACCGTCAGATCCCCCGACGCCAGCGCTTCGAGATCGGCCACCGTGCGATCGACGAAGGGCGAGGTCTCGGGCAGCCGCACCTCGGCCAGATAGTCCTCGATGCTGAACAGCATCTCGGGCGGCGTCTCGCCGCGGCGGTCGCGCGGCAGCAGCCGCCAGGCGAAGGCCAGATAGGCGGTTCCCGCCAGCGCCAGCCCCAGGCCGACGGGCGCGAAGTCGAACATCTCGAACCCGGCGCCAAGCATGCGCTGGCGCACGCTGGAGATCAGCAGGTTGGGCGGCGTGCCGATCAGGGTGATCAGGCCGCCGAGCAGCGAGCCGAAGGCGATCGGCATCAGCAGCTCCGACGGCGGGCGTCGGTGCCGACGCGCCACCTGCAGCGCCACCGGCATGACGATCGCCAGCGCGCCGACATTGTTCATGAAGGCCGAGAACACGGTGACGACCGCGACCAGGGTCACGACCTGGAGCGCGCGCCGGCGCACCAGCGGGTCGATCAGCCGCAGCACCTGATCGACCAGCCCGGCGCTGCGCATGGCGGCGCTGAGGACCATCACCGCGGCGACCGTGACCACCACCGGATCGGCGAAGCCGAGGAAGGCGTCCTCGGGCGGTACCAGGCCGAGGCCGACCACCGCCAGCAGCGCCAGCAGCGCGACGACGTCGTAGCGGATCCGGTCCCAGACGAACAGGACGAGCGCCGCCCCCAGCACCGCGAAGACGGCGATCTGCTCGGCTGACAATTGGGTCAGGCCCGCGGCAGTCGCGACAACGCGCCGTGGCTGACCATGCCGACGAGGCGGCCGTCGGCATCGACCACCGGCATGCGGTGGATGCGCCGCAGCTCCATCTGGTGATGCACCTCGTCGAGGCTGTCGTCGGGCCGGCAGCTCACCGGTCGTGCCGACATCACCTCCTCGACGCGGGTGCGGCGCGGGTCGAGGCCGTTGGCCACCGCCCGCAGGATGATGTCGCGTCCGGTCAGGATGCCCGCGATGCCGCCGTCGCCGGTCACCGGCAGCGCGTCCAAATCGAGATCGGCCATCAGCTGGGCGGCCGTCTGCAGCGTCTCGCCGGAGCTCACCGTGCCGACATCCTGGATCATCACGTCGCTGACCTTCATCCGGACGCCTCCGTTCGGGTACGCTTGCGAAACGGGTGCTCCGGGGCATTTGTTCCAGCATGACCGAGCGCCTGACCCGATCCCCCGAGCAGCTTCGCGAGCTTGCCGAGCGCGTGCTCGGCGCCGCCGGCGCCAGCCGCGAGAACGCGGCCTCGCTGGCCGCCGCCCTGGTGCTGGCCGAACTCGACGGGGTGCCGGCGCACGGGCTGGCGCGGCTGCCGGGCCTCGTCGAGGACCTGCGCCGCGGCGCCGTCGACGGCCGCGCGCTGCCCGAGGTCAGCCTGCCGTCGCCGGTCGCCGTCCGCGTCGACGGCCGCGGCGGATTCGCGGTCCCGGCCCGCGACCTCGCCGTTGCTGCCGTCCAGGAGGTCGTCGAGCAGTACGGCCTGGCGATGGCGGCCGTCGTCGACGCCCGCCATCCCGGTCTCGCCGGACACGCCGCCGAAGCGCTGGCCGGGCGCGGCATGGTGGCGCTGGCGCTCGGCGGCGCCGGCGGGCCGGCCTTCGCCTGTCCGCGCCGCAACGAGCCGCCGCTGGTCGTCGAGTCCGCGCTCGACGCCGCGCTGCCGGCCGAACTCGAGTCGTGGCGGACGATGGCCGCCGCGGTGGCGGCGACGGCCGGCGGCGGCGAGGTGCTGACGGCCTGGGAGCCGACGGTGTTCGGAGAGTCCGACGTCGCCGGACGGCTGGCGGCGATCGCCGCCGCCGCGGACGAGCCGCCGGCCTCGGGCGACCTGCGCCTGGCGGCGCGGGCGCGCAACGCGGCCGGCATCGCCGTGCCGAAGTCGCTCCACGACGATCTGCTTCTGCTGGGTCGCCGAGCCTAGGCCGGGATCGCTTCGGCCGTCGCCGGCGCCGCGACGGCGAGCGCGACCGCGAACACCGAACCCTTGCCGGGCCGCGAGCGGACCGTCACCTCGGTGCCCAGCAGACGCGCCGTGCGCTGGACCACCGCCAGGCCGAGCCCCAGGCCCTTGGCGCGGTCGCGGCTCGGGTTGTCGACCTGGTAGAAGTCCTCGAAGATCAGCGGCAGGTCCTGTTCGGAAATGCCGCGCCCGGTGTCCCAGACCTCGACGCGCGCGGTGGCGCCGCGGCGGCGGACGCCGACCAGGATGCGGCCGCTGTCGGTGTAGCGGACGGCGTTGACCAGCAGGTTGCGCAGCACCCGCTGCAGCAGCACCGCGTCGCTGACGACGACCGCCGAGGACGGGCACAGCCGCACCACCAGGCCCTTGTCGGCGGCCAGCGCCCGCGCTTCGTGCACCGCCGAGACCAGCACCGTCTCCAGTCGGAACGGACGGATGTCGGGCGTGACGATGCCGGCGTCGAGCGTCGAGACGTCGAGCAGGGCGTTGAGCAGCGATTCGGCGCCGGCCAGCGTCTGGCCGATGTGCTGGGTAACGGTGGCGGCGCGCGGCGGAAGCTCCTCGTGGGCGAGCACGTCGGCGAACAGGCGCAGCGCCTGGACGGGCTGGCGCAGATCGTGGCTTGCCGCGGCCAGGAAGCGGTTCTTCGACTCGGTCGCCATCTCGGCGCGCTGCAGGGCGGCGCGAAGCTCGGCCGTGCGCTCGGCGACCTTCGCCTCCAGGGCGTCGTGGCTGTCGCGCAGGCGGCGTTCGGCCTCGCGCTCGTCGCGGGCGCCGCGCAGCGCCATCCAGGCCAGCGCCAGCACCGGCACCACCGCGATCAGCGCGACCAGGAAGTGGCGCCAGGCCAGTTGCCGCCACGGCGCCAGCGCCGCGCCGCGCGGGATCGCCGCCAGAACGTAGACCGGCCAGTCGTCGAGCCGCCGCCACGAGACGATGCCCTCGCTGCCGCTGCCGGGCAGGGCGGTCGCGACGGTGCCGCGCCGGCTGCCGGCCATCGCGGCCAGCAGATCGGTCCCGCCGAGATGGCCGGCATTGGCCGCCTCCGGCTGCTGCATGAGCACGTCGCCGTTCTCGCGCAGCACCGCGATCATCGCGCCGCTGCCCAGTCCGAGGCCGCCATGCAGGTCGAGCAGTCCGTCGCCGTGCAGCGCCGCGGCGACGACGCCCATGAACTCGCCGTCCGGTCCCTCGATGCGGCGGCTGATGGTGAACACCGTGCGGCCCCTGGCCTTGCTCTGGATCAGCGGTCCCAGGAACACATCGGCACCGGCATCGCGATGCGCCGCGAAATACTCGCGTTCGCCGCCGAAAACCCGGGGCGCCGGGAACTGCGACGTGCTCAGGAACGGCCATCCCTGCGCATCGAGCACCCAGACCCACCCGATCTGCGGCAAGGCGTGGCCGAGGCTGAGCAGGCCCTGCCACTCCTCGCGGGTCGGCTGTTCGCCCAGGCCGCGCGCCGACAGCCAGTCGGCGGCGCGGTCGACCAGCGCCTCGGTGCTGTCGAAGCTGCGGCTGATATGCTCTTCGAGCACGCGCGCCGCCGCCGCCGCGGCGTTGTGCGCGTCGCGCAGCCGCGTGTCGTGCTCCAGCCACAGCATCAGCAGCCAGCCCAGGGCCGCCAAGCCCGACATCAGCCCGCAGAGCAGCCACAGCAGGGCGCGTGAATTGAACGGCTGGCGCGAGAGCCCCGGCAGATTGCTTCTCCCTCGTCGGCGCTGGCGGTCGCCGAATGATGCGCCGAGGTAGAAGGGGTGTAAACGCTTATGTCACTTCCCGCGCTCCTCGCCGTCCAGCCGGGCCATGTTGTGCGCGGTGTTGACCAGCGCGATGTGCGAGAAGGCCTGCGGGAAGTTGCCGAGCATGCGGCCGTCGGCCGGATCGTACTCCTCGGCGAGCAGCCCGACGTCGTTGCGCAGGTCGAGCAGGCGGCGGAACATCGCGTCGGCATCGGCGCGCCGGCCCATCATCAGCAGGTTGTCGACGTACCAGAAATTGCAGGCGAGGAAGGCGCCCTCGCCGGGCGGCAAGCCGTCGATCGCGGCGTCCTGGACGTAGCGCATCAGCAGGCCGTTGCTCATCAGTTCGCGCTCGATGGCGGCGACGGTGCCCTTCACGCGCTCGTCCTCGGCCGGCAGGAACCCGACCATCGGGATCATCAGCAGGGCGGCGTCGACGCTGCGGCCGCCGTAATACTGCACGAAGGTGTTGCGCACCGCGTCGTAGCCCTTCTCGAGCACGTCCTTGCGGATCTCGTCGCGCAACGCCCGCCAGCGGTCGACCGGGCCTTCGAGCCCGAAGTCCTCGGCCGCCTTGACCATGCGGTCGGCGGCGACCCAGGCCATCACCTTGGAATGGGTGAAGTGGCGGCGCGGCCCGCGCACCTCCCAGATGCCCTCGTCGGGCATCGCCCAGCAGCCTTCGAGGGCGTCCAACAGCACCTTCTGCATCGCCCAGGCCTCGTCGTAGGGCTCGATGGCGTTCTTGCGCGCCGCGTGGAAGGCGTCCATCACCTCGCCGTAGACGTCGATCTGCAATTGCCGGTGGGCGTCGTTGCCGATGCGCACCGGCCGGCTGCCGGCGAAGCCGTCGAGCCACGGCAGCTCGAGTTCGGTCAGGCGGCGCTCGCCGGCGATGCCGTACATGATGTTGAGGGAGTGCGGCTCGCCGGCGACCGCGCGCAGCAGCCATTCCCGCCAGGCGATGGCCTCGTCGCGGTAGCCGGCGTGCAGCAGCACGTAAAGGGTCATCGTCGCGTCGCGGACCCAGCAGAAGCGGTAGTCCCAGTTGCGGGTGCCGCCGATCTTCTCGGGCAGCGAGGTGGTCGGCGCGGCGACGATGCCGCCGGTGGGGCTGTAGATCAGCCCCTTCAAGGTCACCAGCGAGCGTTTGGTGGCGTCGCGCCACGGCCCGGCGTGGCGATGGTGGCTGCTCCACTCGCGCCACCAGTCCTCGACCGAGCGCAAGGCGTGCTCGGCGTCCGCCGGCGGCGGCGGCGCGATGTGCGAGGCGTGCCAGTTGAGCACGAACGGCACCCGTTCGCCGGCCCTCACGGTGAACGTGGTCCGGGTGGTGTTGTCCTCGCAGCCCAGGCGTTCCGGCAGGTCCAGCGTCGTGTGGATGTGAACGGCGTCGGGGCCGGCGATCGCCGAAAGCTGCCAGTCGCTGGTCGGGCGGCGCAACCAAGGCGCGATGCTGCCGTAGTCGAAGCGGAACGCCACCTCCATCTCCATCTCGACCTCGCCCGAGACGCCCTCGACGATGCGGATCAGGTCGTGGCAGTCGGCCTCGTGCGGCACCGGCATGAAGTCGATCACCCGCACGATGCCGCCGTCGGCCCGGAACTCGGTCTCCAGGATCAGGCTGTCGCCGCGATACCAGCGGCGGGTGTCCTTGATCTCGCCCTTGGGGCAGATGCGCCAGCGGCCGTTCTCGGGCTTGCCGAGCAGGGCGGCGAAGCAGGCCGGCGAGTCGAAGCGCGGCAGGCACAGCCAGTCGATGGAACCGGTGTTGCACACCAGCGCCGCCGTCATCGTGTTGCCGATCAGGGCGTAGTCCTCGATGCGCGTGCCCATGTCAGTTCGCCGCGAACGCCACCGTGCTGACCAAAGCCAGTTCGGCCTGCCGGGAGTCGAGCCGGGTGTGCTGGACGATCACCGGCACGTCGGATTCGATGACGCTGGCGTAGTCCCTGCCCTTGGGGATCGGCCGCGGCTGCTTCAGCTCGTTGAAGCGCACATGCGCGGTGCGCTGCGCCGGCACCGTGACCCGGTACGGCCCGGCCGGATCCTCGTCCGCGAAGTAGACGGTGATCTCGACATGGGCGTCCTTGTCGGTGGTGTTGAGGATGCAGGCGGTCTCGTGGCTCTCGAACGCCGGTCCCTCGCCGGTGCTGGTCTCGGGGATGTAGCCCTCGGCGATCGCCCAGACGGTCTTGCCCAACCATTTCGCCATGGTTCGCTCCTTGTCGTTCTTTCGCGGGGATGACGCGCTATCGGTTCTTCAGACCCTCCGCCAGCAGGTCGGCGACGTGCAGGGCCTCGCGGCCGCCGGTCTGGCGGATCTGCTCGCGGCAGGCGAAGCCGTTGGCGACCACCGTCTCCGGATGCTCGCGCAGCCGCGGCAGCAGGCCCTGCTCGGCGCATTTCACCGAGACGTCGTAATGCTCGTGCTCGAACCCGAACGAGCCGGCCATGCCGCAGCAGCCGGCCTTCGACATCTCGAAGTCCAGGCCCATGCGCCGCATCAGCTCCCGCTCCTCGGCCAGGCCCAGCACCGCGTGGTGGTAGCAGTGCGGATGCACCATCGCCTTGCCCTCGACGCGCGGCGGCCGCCAGCCCTCGGTGCGCGCCAGCAGGTCGCTGAAGAACACCGCCTGCCCGGCGATGGCTCGTGCCCGCTCGTCATCGGGGAACAGCGCCGGCAGTTCGTCGACCATCGTCGTCAGGCAGGCCGGCTCCAGCCCGACGATCGGCACGCCCTGGGCGGCGTAGGGCGCGAACAGCGCCATCAGATTCTCGAGGTTGCGGCGTGCCAGGTCGAGCATGCCCCAGGCGTAGAGCGGCCGGCCGCAGCACACCGGCTTCGTCGGCATCACCACGTGGTAGCCGGCCGCTTCCAGCACCTGAACTCCGTTCATGCCGGTATCGGCGTAGAAGTGGTTGTTGAAGGTGTCGGGGAACAGCGCCACCTTCGGGCCGCCGAAATTGCGGCTGCCGCGCCGCGCCCAGCGCTGCTGCAGGGTCAGCGGCGCGAAGCGGGGCAGGCTGCGCTCGGGATGGACGCCGGCGACCTTCTTGGCCAGCGTCGACAGGCCCGGCGTCTGGGTTGCCGCGTTGGCCAGCCGCGGCGCCCAGGCGGCGGCGCGGCTCCACCAGTGGATCAGGCCCATGGAATAGGCGACCCGCGGCCGCAGCCGGCCCTTGTAGTAGTGGGAATGGAACTCCGCCTTGTAGGTCGCCATGTCGACATCGACCGGGCAGTCCTTCTTGCAGCCCTTGCAGGCCAGGCACAGATCCAGCGCCTCGTGCACGGCGTCGGATTTCCAGCCGTCGGCGATCGGGCCGCCGTGCACCATCTCGAACAGCAGCCGGGCGCGGCCGCGGGTCGAGTGCTTCTCCTCGCGGGTCGCCTGGTAGCTGGGGCACATGACGCCGTCCTTCGGCGACTGGCGCCGGCACTTGCCGACCCCGACGCAGCGCATGGCGGCGCCGACGAAATTGCCCTCCACCGGATAGGCGAACTCGGTCTTCGGCGCCTGCGGCCGGAAGCTCTCGCCCAGCCGCAGATGGGCGTCGACCGGATAGGGGGCGACGACCTTGCCCGGGTTCATCTTGTCCTCGGGATCCCAGGCGCGCTTGAAGCGGCGCATCGCCTCGACCAGCTCGGGGCCGTACATCCTGGGCAGCAGCTCGGCGCGGGACTGGCCGTCGCCGTGCTCGCCCGACAGCGAGCCGCCGTAGGACAGGACGACGTCGGTCATCTCGGAGATGAAGCGCTTGTACTTGTCGATGCCGGCGCGGGTCTCGAGGTCGAAATCGATGCGCACGTGGATGCAGCCGTCGCCGAAATGGCCGTAGAGCGAGCAGCCATAGCCGTATTCGTCGAGCTTGGCGCGGAAGTCGCGCAAATAGGCGCCGACCTTGTCGGGCGGCACCGCCGAGTCCTCCCAGCCCGGCCAGGTCGCCGGCATGTCCGGCACCCAGGCGGTGGCGGCGAGGCCGGATTCGCGGATTTCCCACACCTCGGCCTGTTTCGCGGGGTCGGCGTAGAGCATCGCGTCCGCCGGCCGCAGCCGCGCCATCGCCGCTTCCGCCTTGGCCCTGGCCTCGGCGTCGTCGGCGCCGCCGTACTCGACCAGCAGCCAGCCCTTGCCGTCGGGCAGCAGGTCGGCCGCCTCGGGCCCCTTGCTCTTCTTGCGCAGGAATTCGACCAGCAGGTCGTCGATGCCCTCGCAGGCCACCGGGCCGGTCGCCAGCACCTCGGGCACATGGTCGCCGGCGGTGTAGATGTCCTCGAAGCCGAGCACCAGCAGGCAGCGCGACGGCGGGCTCTCGACGAGTTCCAGCGTCGCGCCGAGGATGGCGACGCAGGTGCCCTCGCTGCCGACCAGGGCGCGGGCGACGTTGAAGCCGTTCTCGGGCAGCAGGGCGTCGAGGTTGTAGCCCGAGACGCGGCGCGGAATCTTCGGGTAGCGCCGGCGGATCAGGTCGGCGTAGCCGTCGCGCAGGCCCTTGAGCTCGCGGTAGATTTCGCCCTCGCGGCCGCCGCCGGCGATCTTGGCCTCCAGTTCGGCCTCGCTGGTCGGTCCGACGGTCAGCCGCAGGCCGTCATAGGTCAGGATGTCGAGCTCGCGGACGTTGTCGGCGGTGCGGCCGGCCATGATCGAATGCGGCCCGCAGGAGTTGTTGCCGAGCATGCCGCCCAGGCAGTTGTGGTCGTGGGTCGCCGGGTCGGGGCCGAAGGTCAGGTGATGCTTCTCGGCGGCGTCGCGCAAGCTGTCGAGCACCAGCCCCGGCTCGACGCGGGCCAGCCGCGCTTCGGCGTCGATGTGGTGGATCTTGTTCAGGTGTTTCGAGAAGTCGATCACCACGGCGACGTTGCAGCACTGGCCGGCCAGGCTGGTGCCGCCGCCGCGCGACAGCACCGGCGCGCCGTGCTCGCGGCACAGCGCGACGGTGGCGATCACGTCCTCGACGGTGCGCGGCACGACGACGCCGATCGGCACCTGGCGGTAATTCGAGGCGTCGGTGGCGTACAGCGCCCGGCTGCCCGCGTCGAAACGCACCTCGCCGGAGACGCGCTTCTTCAGCGCCTCGGCGAGCGCGCCGGCGGCGGCGTCGGAGAAGGTGGGCGCCTGGGCGCGGACCGTCTGGCCGTCCGAGAAGTCAAAGGGCATAGGGTTCGGCGTCCTCGTGCTTGAACTCGATGCCGAAGCCCGGCCGCGGCGGGGCGGCCCTCGGGGCTCCGTTCGCGGGCTGCGGCGCGCCGTCGGACGGCATGCGCTCGAGGCGCACGTGGTCGTGGAGCCGCTCGAGACGGTGCGGCGTCGGCGCGGTGTGGGACGATGGCGGGATCGAGAAGGCGCGGCACGGGCCGACGGCGTGCAGACGGCCGCTCACCGCCGGGCGGCGGGCGGCGTCGGCCGGCATGACGTCGGCGGACTCGGGCCGGTCGGTCGGAATCGTGCAGGCCGCGGCTTCGCGCTCGGTGATCTGGGCCATGAACCTCTCCCGTCTGCCCGAATCAACGAGCTTCGACGGGATTGGTTCTGCGGTCGCCGGCTAGGCTTGCTCGCCCAGCCGCTCGCGCAGGAAGTGGCCGAGCCGTTTGTCGGCGCCGAGCATGTGGTTCGTCAGGTAGCCGCCGAGGAAGTCCATCAGCTCGATGGTCGACGCCACCTGGCCGCGGGCCGCGTTGTCGCGGAACGCCACCAGCTTGCGCATCAGCTCCTGATGCTCGGCCTCGTGCGCCTCTTTCTCGGGGAAGGCCCAGCGCTCCATCGCCTCTTCCTCGTGGGCGAAGTGCTCCTCGGTGTAGGTCAGGAGCGTTTCGATGGTCGCCTTGACGAACTCGCGATTGCCCGAGCCGCCCATCGATTGCTGCAATTGGGCGAGAATTTCGAGCAGCCTGCGATGGTCGACGTCGAGATCCGAGACGCCGACGCTCATGCTGTCTTCCCAACGGATCGCCGACATGAGAAGCCTTCCCCCTAGGGCTCCGACCGCCCCTCCTTGGGCGGGCATACGCCACGACTAGCCGAAGGGCAGGGGGCCGGCATTGATCGAGGTCAAAGAAAGCAGGTAAAACCCTCACTCGGCCTGCGCCAGACCGGCCAGCCGCACCGGCGCCCGCCCGGGCGGTGTCGGGGCTTCGGCCTGGCGCGTCTCGGGCGCGCCGGGCAGGCGGTCGAGGACGTCCATTCCGTCGGACGTGCCGGTGCCGGGCGGCGGCTCGGTGGCGAGGGCGGCGAGGGCGATCAGCGCCGCCGGCAGCATGGTGAACAGCATGGTCGCATCGCTCGTCATGATGGGCGCTGCCCCACCACGTGGCGCGCATGCGGGCGGGACGAAGGCCGCTTCGCCGCATGCGCCGCCCGCTTCGCCGTCCGCGACCGGCCCCAGCCGGACGGCGAAGGCGGTTCCGTCCTCGGCACGACTTGACCACACGGGCACGCATGGTGAACAATAGCGGTGCCGGCAGCCCATGGCGGGGGCCGGCGCACAAGGCTCGACCACCTGTGGTGGGCCCTGGTCATGTTGCTCGATGGAGGATATGACGTGACGACGCTCTTCCGACTGGATTCGGCATAGCGCCGGCATCTCCGTGTTTCCGCCCGGCCTCGCGGCCCGGCGGCGTCCCGTGACGGTCACCGGAGGATTGCCAATGTCGAACATCGTTGCCGCCGGCCCGGACGCCGGCCTGTCCAAGTACCTGTCCGAAATCCGCAAGCTGCCGGTCCTCGACCGCGAAGAGGAGTTCATGCTGGCCAAGCGCTGGCGCGAGCACCACGACGTCGAGGCGGCGCACAAGCTGGTCACCAGCCACCTCAAGCTGGTCGCCAAGATCGCGATGGGCTACCGCCATTACGGCCTGCCGCTGTCGGACCTGATCGCCGAGGGCAATGTCGGCCTGATGCGCGCGGTCAAGAAGTTCGACCCCGATGTCGGCGTGCGGCTGGCGACCTATGCGATGTGGTGGATCAAGGCCTCGCTGCACGAGTACCTGCTGAATTCGTGGTCGCTGGTGCGCCTCGGCACCCTGGCGACCCAGCGCAAGCTGTTCTTCAACCTGCGCCGGCTGAAGGCGCGCCTCGGCATCCTCGACACCGGCGATCTCAGCGCCGAGGACGTCGGCACCATCGCCGCGCAGCTCGACGTGCCGGCCGGCGAGGTCGTCGACATGAACCGGCGCCTGGCCGGCCGCGACGCGTCGCTGAACGCGCCGCTGACCATCGACGGCGACGGCCAGGTCCAGGACCTGCTGCTCGACGAGAGCGCCGACCAGGAGGCGGTGGTCGCCGAACGCCAGGAATGGCGCATGCGGCGCATGGCCTTGAAGGACGGGCTGAAGGCGCTGAACGAGCGCGAGCGCGACATCGTCACCCGCCGCCATCTCGTCGAGACCCCGGCGACGCTGGAGGAGATCGGCCAGGACTACGGCATCAGCCGCGAGCGCGTCCGCCAGATCGAGGCCCGCGCCATCGCCAAGCTGACCGAGGCCACCCGCGCCGCCGCGGCTTGAGAGCGCCCCCGGGGCGGGGCCGGCGGCGCCGCGGCGTTGCCTGGGGACGCAGAGGGCGCGGAGTTCCACGGAGCGCTTGTCGTTTGCGCGCTTCGCGCGCCCTTTGACGACGCTCTGTCCTCCGGGTCCGCGCGACACGCGACGCCCCCCTTGACAGCTTCTTCTTCCGGCTTAAATCGCTCGCGCTTCGCTCGAAAGGGGGAAGCGGTTGGTCATTTGCTTCAACGAGGAATGACGGAGGAACCGATGAAGTTCAGGCCGTTGCACGACCGCGTGCTGGTGAGGCGGGTCGAGGCCGAGGAGCGGACCGCGGGTGGCATCATCATCCCGGACACCGCAAAGGAGAAGCCGCAGCAGGGCGAGGTCGTCGCCGTCGGGCCGGGGGCCCGCGACGAGGCCGGCAAGATCGTGCCGCTCGACGTCAAGCCGGGCGATCGCATCCTGTTCGGCAAGTGGTCGGGCACCGAGGTCAAGATCGACGGCGAGGAGCTGCTGATCATGAAGGAGTCCGACATCATGGGCGTCCTCGAGGGCGCCGCCAACGCCAAGAAGGCTGCCTGATCAGGAGCTTGCGACAAATGGCTGCCAAGGAAGTCAAGTTCTCCACCGACGCCCGCACGCGCATGCTGCGCGGCGTCGACATCCTCGCCGACGCGGTGAAGGTCA
>CAZJFH010000002.1:120169-135215 GCA_964545205.1 uncultured Rhodospirillaceae bacterium | reverse complement strand
GTCCAGCACATGCCGCGCAAGGTCAAGATCTCGGTCTCGGGCTGCGCCACCGATTGCGGCGCCTCGGCGATCCACGACCTCGCCTTCGTCGCCGGCGCCAACGGCTTCGCGGTCCATGCCGGCGGCGGCCTCGGCGGCGCGCCGCGCGCCGCGGTGCCGGTGCTCGAGGACGTGCCCGAGGCCGAACTGCCGGCGGTGGTCGAGGCCCTGGTGCGCCTGCACCAGCGCTACTCCGATCGCCGCCTGCGCAACGCCTCGCGGGTGAAATTCCTGGTCAAGCGCTTCGGCGAGGACAAGTTCCGCGCCCTGTTCGTCGAGGAATTCGAGCAGGTCCGCGGCCTGCCGCAGCGGCCGTGGGAGCCGCTGGCCTGGCGTGCGCCGTCGGAGGCCCCGGTTGCGCGCACGCCGATGGGCGTCGTCGACCAGCACGACGGCCGCAAGGCGATCGTCGCCAATCCGCCGCTCGGGCTGTTGTCCTCGGACCAGCTCGAGGCCTTGGCCGCCATCGCCGAGGCCGCCGGCCTGCGCGAGGTCCGCACCACGCGCGACCAGAACATCGTGCTGCCCGGCGTCGCGCCGGCCAAGGTGGCGCAGGTGGTCGCACAGCTCGAACGGGCCGGAATTCCGGTGCCGCAAAGCGCCGAGGCGGCGCTCGACGTGATCTCGTGCCCGGGCACCACCACCTGCCGCATCGGCATCACCAACTCGCAGAACTTCGCCGCCCAGGTGCTGCGCGAGGCGGCCGGCGACGCCGGTGCCGCCGGCGCCAGCGTGCGCGTCTCCGGCTGCCAGAACTCGTGCGGCCTGCACCATGTCGGCGATTTCGGCTTCCACGGCATGGCCAAGAAGATCGACGGCCGCGTCGCGCCGCACTACCAGATCCATCTCGGCGGCGACGCGCGGCGCGGCGGCGCGGTCGGGCTGTCGGGTCCGGTGGTGCCGGCGCGGCTGGCGCCGCGGGCGCTGAAGCTGCTGCGCGACGCCTACGGCCGCGACCGCCGGGACGGCGAGGGCGTGCGCGCCTGGGCCGAGCGGCTGGGCAAGGACGGCCTTGCCGCCGCGCTGGCGCCGATCGACGGCGCCGATGCCGACGGCCTGTTCGTCGACTGGGGCGAGGCGGTCGACTTCGCGCCGCCGAGCAAGGCCGGCGGCGACTGCGCCGCGCCGTTCGCGGTCGACCTGGTGCTGGCCGACCTCGGCGACGACGCGCTGATCGCCGCCGACCGCGCCCTGGCCGCCGGCCGCTGGCAGCCGGCGCTGCGGGCCGCCGAACAGGCGACCGTCTATGCCGCCCGCCGGCTGCTCGCCCAGCTCGGCACGGCGACCGAGGAGGACGATCCGGCCGCGGTGGTGATCGAGACGGCGCTGGTCCAGGCGCCGGACGCCGCCCTGCGCGAGACCCTGGCGGCGGTGCAGGCCGAACGCGCCGTCGCCCTGGGCAGCGGTCAGATCGCCGCCTACCGCGAGGCCGTCGCCCTGTGGGTCGACAGCGTCCGCGCCTTCGTCGCCGCGCCGCCGGCGCCGGCGGCGACCGGCGTCGACTTCGCCGCCTTCGGATCGTAGGAGGGCTCGGATGTCGACCCTGTCCGCCCGCCGCATCGAGGCGCTGCGCGCCGCCTACGGCCATCTCGACGGCCGCGACCTGCTCAGCGTGATGATCGGCCGCGAGTTCGCCGGCAACATCGCCGTGCTGTCGTCCTTCGGCGCCGAGGCGGCGGTGCTGCTCGACCTGGTCGCCCAGGTCGAGCCGGCGACGCCGGTGATCTTCATCGACACCGACGCGCTGTTCGACGAGACCGTGGCCTATCGCGACAAGCTGGTCCGCCGCCTCGGCCTCGCCGACATCCGCATCGTGCGGCCGCTGCCCGCCGACCTCGCCGCCGCCGACGAACTCTGGCGCACCGATCCCGACCGCTGCTGCCATCTGCGCAAGGTGCTGCCGCTGCGCCGCGCCGCCGCCGGCTGCGCGGCGCTGATCGACGGCCGCAAGGGCTTCCACGGCGGCAAGCGCGACGGCCTGGCGACGATCTCCGAGGGCGAGGGCGGTCTGATCAAGATCAGCCCGCTGGCCGGCTGGAGCGAGGAGCGCATCGAGGCCGCCCTCGTCGAACGCCAGCTGCCGCGCCATCCGCTGGTCGCGCAGGGCTTCCGTTCGATCGGCTGCTGGCCGTGCACCCGCGCCACGGCGCCCGGCGAGCCGGCGCGCGCCGGACGCTGGGCCGGCACGGGCAAGAGCGAATGCGGCATCCACACGTTTCTTGGGGAGGGGATTTGACATGACGGGGGTACAGACCCTGGAGCGGCCGATCGCCGGCGGGCGCAGCCTGCCGGCGCATCTGAAGCAGCTCGAGGCCGAGGGCATCCACATCATCCGCGAGGTCGTCGCGCAGTTCGACAACCCGGTGATGCTGTATTCGATCGGCAAGGATTCGTCGGTGATGCTGCACCTGGCGCGCAAGGCCTTCTGGCCGGCGCCGCCGCCGTTCCCGCTGCTGCACGTCGACACGACCTGGAAGTTCCGCGCGATGATCGAGCTGCGCGACCGCATGGCGCGCGAGGTCGGCATGGAGCTGATCGCCTGGACCAACCAGGAGGGGCTGGCGCGCGGCATCAATCCGATCGACCACGGCTCGGCGGTGCACACCGACGTGATGAAGACCCAGGCGCTGAAGCAGGCGCTGGACAAGTACGGCTTCGACGCCGCCTTCGGCGGCGCCCGGCGCGACGAGGAGGCCTCGCGCGCCAAGGAGCGCATCTTCTCGTTCCGCACCCGCGCCCATCGCTGGGACCCCAAGAACCAGCGGCCGGAGCTGTGGCGGGTCTACAACGGCCGCGTCGCGAAGGGCGAGAGCGTGCGCGCCTTCCCGCTGTCGAACTGGACCGAGCTCGACATCTGGCAATACGTCTGGGCCGAGAACATCCCCGTCGTGCCGCTGTACTTCGCCGCCGAGCGGCCGGTCGTCGAGCGCGACGGCCAGTTGATCATGGTCGACGACGACCGCCTGCCGCTGCGCCCCGGCGAGCGGCCCGAGATGCGCAGGATTCGCTTTCGCACGCTCGGCTGCTATCCGCTGACCGCGGCGGTCGAATCCGACGCCGCCGATCTCGAGAGCGTCATCGCCGAGATGATGGTCGCCCGCACCTCCGAGCGCCAGGGCCGCCTGATCGACAAGGACCAGTCCGGCTCGATGGAGAAGAAGAAGCAGGAGGGCTATTTCTGATGACCGCCGACATCCGCCCCGCCGATCTCGCCGGCTACCTCCGCCAGCAGGGCGAGAAGGGCCTGCTGCGCTTCATCACCTGCGGCAGCGTCGACGACGGCAAGTCGACGCTGATCGGCCGCCTGCTGTGGGATTCCAAGCTGATCTTCGAGGACCAGCTCGCCCAGCTCGAAGCCGACAGCCGCCGCGTCGGCACCACCGGCGGCGAGATCGATCTGGCGCTGCTGGTCGACGGCCTGCAGGCCGAGCGCGAGCAGGGCATCACCATCGACGTCGCCTACCGCTTCTTCGCCACCGACAAGCGCAAGTTCGTCGTCGCCGACACCCCCGGCCACGAGCAGTACACCCGCAACATGGCGACCGGCGCCTCGACGGCGCAGCTCGCGGTGATCCTGGTCGACGCGCGCAAGGGCGTGCTGACCCAGACCCGGCGCCATTCGGTGATCGTCGGCCAGCTCGGCATCCGCCACGTCGTGCTGGCGGTCAACAAGATGGACCTGGTCGGCTGGGACCAGACGCGGTTCGAGGACATCGCCACCGAGTTCGCCGCCTTCGCCGAGCGCGTCGGCATCAGCCACGTCCACGCGGTGCCGGTCTCGGCGCTGGAGGGCGACAACGTCCTCGTGCCCAGCGACAACATGCCGTGGTACGCCGGCCCGACGCTGCTCGGGCATCTGGAGACCGTCGAGGTCGCCGCCGAGGATCTCGACAAGCCGTTCCGGCTGCCGGTGCAGTGGGTCAACCGGCCCAACCAGGACTTTCGCGGCTATGCCGGCACCGTGGTCGGCGGCCGCATCCGGCCCGGCGACGAAGTCATGGTGCTGCCGTCGATGCGCACCAGCCGCGTGGCGCGCATCGCGACCATGGACGGCGACCTCGACGAGGCCCGCTGCGGCGACGCCGTCACCATCACCCTGGCCGACGAGATCGACGTCTCGGCCGGCGACGTCATCGCCGCCGCCGACCGCCCGGCCGAGGTCACCGACCAGTTCGCCGCGCATGTGCTGTGGATGGCGCCCGAGCCGCTGCTGCCCGGGCGGGCCTACCTGCTGCGCCTCGGCGCGGTCACCGTGCCGGCCGAGGTCACCGCGCTCAAGCACAAGATCAACGTCAACACGCTCGAACACCAGGCCGGCAAGACGCTGGAGATGAACGAGCTGGCGGTGTGCAACCTGGCGCTCGACCACGTCGTCGCGTTCGACCCCTATGCCGACAACCGCGACATGGGCGGCTTCATCCTGATCGACCGCTTCACCAACGCCACGGTCGGCGCCGGCATGATCGACTTCGGCCTGCGGCGGGCGACCAACATCGCCTGGCAGGAGCTCGACGTCGACAAGTCCGCCCGCGCCAGGCTGAAGGGCCAAGCGCCCCGGGTGCTGTGGTTCACCGGCCTGTCCGGCTCGGGCAAGTCGACGATCGCCAACCTGGTCGAGAAGAAGCTGCACGCGCTTGGCCGCCACACCTACATCCTCGACGGCGACAACGTCCGCCACGGGCTCAACCGCGACCTCGGCTTCACCGAGGCCGACCGGGTCGAGAACGTGCGCCGGGTCGGCGAGGTGGCGCGGCTGTTCGCCGATGCCGGCCTGATCGTGCTCACCGCCTTCATCTCGCCGTTCCGCGCCGAGCGCCTGCTGGCGCGCGAGATGATGCCCGAGGGCGAGTTCATCGAGGTGTTCGTCGAAACCTCGCTCGAGGAATGCGAGCGCCGCGATCCCAAGGGCCTCTACAAGAAGGCCCGCGCCGGCAAGATCGCCAACTTCACCGGCATCGACAGCCCCTACGAGCCGCCGGCCGAGCCCGACCTGGTGCTCGACACCGACGCGCTGTCGGCCGAGGAGGCGGCCGAGCGGGTGGTGGCCTATCTGAAGGAGAGCGGGGCGATTTGAGCGGCCCTCTCCCATAGGCCCTCTCCCGCCTGCGGGAGAGGGAGGGGACCCACCGCGGAGCGGTGGGGAGGGTGAGGGGAGCGGCGGCGCTTCATATCCGGCCTTCGGCCGTAAAGACACCCTCACCCCGGCCCTCTCCCGCAGGCGGGAGAGGGCGTTGAAGCTATTCCGGCGCGTTCGCCCGCGCCTTCTCGACCCAGCCGCCGGTCTCGGTCTGCTGGTGGTAGACCAGCTCGAAGCCGGCGTCCTTCCAGCCCTTCCAGCGCCGGCGGGCGGCGGCGACGGCGTCGTCGTCGTTGCCGTCGAACATGTCGAGGCAGCGCTCGAAGCCGCCGAGATCGGCCGGGGCGGCGCCGTCGACCATGACCAGCACCTGGGCGTGGTTGGGGTTCTCGTCCTTGTCGGTCAGCCACACCGGCTGCAGCTCGGCGTCGCCGTCGCGCGCCGTGCCGTGCGGCAGCCACGACTCGGGGGCATAGGTCCACAGCAGGCCGTCGAGATGGGCGACGCGCTCGGCCGTGCCGGCCAGCACCACGGCGCGCAGGCCCGAGGCCAGCACCTTCTCCAGCAATGCCGGCAGGGCGCGGTCGAGCGGCCAGCGCTGCAGGTGGTAGAAGCCGATGCGGGTCATCGCCGCCGCTCCAGCAGGTCGCGGATCCGCGCGGCGATGGCGCCGGCGGGGTTCAGCCGCTCATGCTGCCACTCGGCCCAGGTGCCGTCCAGCGGCCGCGCGTAGCCTTGGTCGTAAAGCGACCGGTGCAGGCGGGCGTGCTTGGCCGAGACCATGCCTTCGGGCGCGAACACCCAGACCGGTCCGGGCGTCGCGCAGGCCTCGCTGAGCATCGAGACCGAATCGCCGGTGACGATGACCGCGTCGGCGAGGCCGAGATAGCCGAAATACGGATTGTCGCCGCCGTCGCTCCAGCGATAGACGTGGCGCGGCTCGGGCAGCGCGTCGAGCAGCACCGCCTCGGCGGCCGAGCCGGTGCGGCGGCTGGTCGAGACCATCAGGCCGCCGCCGGCCGATCGTGCCGCCGCCGCCGCCAGGCCGGCCAGGGCGCGGGCGTGCGCGGGCGTGAAGGCGCGGCCCTTGGCGGCGCCGCCGACCAGCACCGCGATGCGCGGTGCCGGCAGATGCGCCAGCCGCGGCCGCCAGATCGCGGCCTCGGCGGCCAGGCGTTCGGGGGTGACGCGGTGCGGCGCGCCGGTGATCGGCAGGACGTTGGCGCCGGCGGGCACGGCACGGTCGTGCACCGGCACCGCGATCAGGTCGAACTCGCCGCGCCCGGGCGGGCCGGGATCCATGATCTGGACCAGCAGGCAGCCGCTCGCGCGCTTCAGCCAGCGGGCGACCGGCGCCACCCGCCGCCCGGCGGCGATGACCACCTGCGGCCACGGCGGCGCCAGTTGGCCGCGGCTCGCCGCCGCGATGCCGAGCAGGCTGGCGCCGCGCACCATGTTCGGCAACCCGCCGCCGGCCGCGTAGCGGACCTCCTTGCGCAGGAAGGGCAGGCCCAGCGCCTCGGCGACGCCCAGGCACTGGCTGACATTGCCGGCACGGTCGTCGGCGAGCACCCATACGGGCGTCGGGCGGTCGGTCATCTGGCGTGTCCCATGCGGCCCCTGCCGAAGGGCTTAAGCGGCGCGTTCGGGCCTGTCAATGCGCTTCGCCCGCTTGGCAGGCCCCCCTTTCGGGCGCGTTGACGCCGCGCCGCCCTGACCTCATCGTCATAGGGCCAGGCAACGAAGGGAGGTTGGGATGTCCGCGAAGCTGACGCGCGACCAGGTGATCGAGACCCTGGGTCCGCTGGAGGACCTGAAGATCGCCGAGGTCATCGGCACCGGCGCCACGCATGCCGAACTCGTCGAGGCCAAGCGCTGGGTCGCCGGCGACAAGCGCACCCTGGGCGACGACGACCCGATGCGGCCCAGCGTGGTGACCCGCCTGTGCGACATCATCCGCACCGAGGAGCCGGAGTGGTACGATCAGTAAGGGCCGTCACCGTCCCTGGAACGCCGGCTTGCGCTTGGCCTTGAACGCCGCCAGGCCCTCGGCGTAATCGGCGGTCTCCAGGAAGCGATAGCATTCGTCGAGGTCGGCCGGCGCCGTGCCGGCGGCGATCTGCGCGACGAAGCGCTTGTGCCAGCGGTGCACCAGCGGCGCGCCGGCGGTGATGCGCGTGGCGGTGGCCGCGACCTCGTCTTCGAGCCGGTCGTCGGGGACCACGCGGGTCAGCAGGCCCTTGGCCATCGCCTCGGCGGCATCGAACACGCGCGCCTCCAGCAGGATCTCGCGCGTGACCGCCGGCCCGACCAGGGCCTGGATGGCGGCGATCTCGGGCGTCGCCATCACCACCGAGATGCGCGCGATCGGCACGCCGAAGCGACCCGATTCGCCGGCGATGCGCAGGTCGCACTGCGCCGCCAGCTCCAGCCCGCCGCCGACGCAGGGACCAAAGATCATCGCGATCGTCGGCAGCGGGCAGTCGCGCACCGCCGCCAGCGCCGAGCGCATCACCTGGTCGTAGGCCTTGGCCTGGTCGGGCGTGGCGCGGTCGGTGTCGAACTCGGCGATGTCGGCGCCGGGCGCGAAGGCCTGGGTGCCGGCGCCGCGCAGCACGACGCAACGCACCGAATCGTCGGCCGACAGTTCGGCGAAGGCGGCGGCGAGACCGCGCCACATGGCCAGGTTGAGCGCGTTCATCTTGTCCGGCCGGTTGAGAACCACCGTCGCCACCGCGCCGTCGCGCGAAACCTCGATTTCGGCCATGCGTCCTTCCCGTCTTGCAACCCCGTCCGATCCGGCCTATACCGCCGGCTTCGGGCGCACACTACCCGAAAAGGCCATCGGTGGCGATCATGGCATCGCCCGTGCAGGAGGGGACGAGATGCAATCGGTTTCGCGCACGCCGGAGCAGAAGCAGGCCGGCCTGATCACGGCGAAGATCCTGCTGGAGATCGCCGCGGTGAACTTCCGCCCCGAGCAGCCCTACATCCTGACCTCGGGCTGGGCCAGCCCGGTCTACATCGACGTGCGCAAGGTCATCAGCTTCCCGCGCGCCCGCACCAAGATCTGCCAACTGGCGGCGGCGGCGATCACCCGCGACGTCGGGTTCGAGTCGATGGAGGCCGTCGCCGGCGGCGAGACGGCCGGCATCCCCTACGCGGCGTGGATCTCGGACCAGCTCGCGCTGCCGATGCTCTACGTGCGCAAGAAGCCCAAGGGCTTCGGCCGCGACGCCCAGATCGAGGGCCATTTCCGCGACGGCGACCGCGTCGTGCTGGTCGAGGACCTGGCCTCGGACGGCGCCAGCAAGGTCAACTTCTGCCGCGCGCTGCGCGATGCCGGCGCCCGCGTCAACCACGCCTTCGTGGTGTTCTTCTACGGCGTCTTCCCCGGCGCGCTGAAGTCGCTGGAGGACATCGACGTCCACCTGCACTACCTCGCCAACTGGTGGGACGTCCTCGACGTCGCCGAGCAGGGCCAGCACTTCGACAAGGCGGCGCTCGACGAGGTTCGGAAATTCCTGCACGACCCGGTGCAGTGGTCGGCGGTGCACGGCGGCCGGAGCAGCTAGGCCGCGCGCCAGCGACACCGGTCGAGGACCGGCGCTCCGGCTCATTCCAGATCCCGACGCCCTGCCGTGACCGGGGCGCCGCGCGCCGGCGACAGGTCGCCCAGCGGCAGCGCGCTCGAATTCGCGCAGGCCTCGCAGGTCAGCCGCGCCGCATCGGCGTCGAGGCGCACCGAGTGCGTCGTCTCGGCGTCGCAGCGCCAGCACCACAGCCCGTCCAGTTTGCATTCCATCTCCCACCTCTCGTCCCAGATGGCGGATTGATGCCACGCCGGGCCGGGCGGCGAAGTGATTGCCGTCACAGTTGATGCAAATTCGCGTGGATTTGTGGTTGATCGCCTTTTCAGAGGGGCAGCGCCGCGCGGGCGGTCAGGCCGCCGCCGGGGCGGGCGGCGAGGGCGATGTCGCCGCCGTGGCCGCGCAGGATCGAGCGCGCCACCGCCAGGCCGAGGCCGCTGCCGCCGGTCTCGCGCGAGCGCGAGCGCTCGAGCCGGTAGAACGGCGCGAACACCTTCTCGCGCTCGGCCTCGGGAATGCCGGGGCCGCGATCGGCGATCTCGACCACCGCCAGGCCGTCGGCGGTCGACAGCCCGATCTCGGCGCCGCCGCCGTATTTGACGGCGTTGTCGACCAGATTGGCGAAGGCGCGCTTGAGCGCCGCCGGCCGGCCGCGGATCGCCAGCGATTGGGGGCCGTGATACGCCACCGCCGCGCCGGTCTCGGCGAAGTCGTCGGCCAGGCCCTGGAGCAGCGACCCCAGATCCATCGGCCGGTGCGGCTCGCTGGCGGCGTCGTCGCGGGCGAAGGCCAGGGTGGCGGCGATCATCGCCTCCATCTCGGCGAGGTCGGCCAGCATCTTCTCGCGCTGCTCGTCGTCGTCGACGAACTCCGCCCGCAGCCGCATGCGGGTGATCGGGGTGCGCAGGTCGTGGCTGATCGCCGCCAGCATCTGAGTCCGGTCCTCGACGAACCGGCGCAGCCGGCCCTGCATGACGTTGAAGGCGTGCGCGGCGCCGCGAACCTCGCGCGGGCCGGTCTCGGGCAGCGGCGGCGCGGCGACGTCGACGCCCAGGCGCTCGGCGGCGGCGGCGAAGGTGGCGAAGGGCCGGGTGGCGCGGCGCAGCGCCCAGACGCCGATCAGCATCACCAGCACCGCCATCACCGCCAGCGACAGCACGAAGCGCGGCCGCCACAGCGAATCGATCATGTCCAGCGGCGCCATGAAGTTCAGCCAGCTTCCGTCGGACAGCCGCACGGCGACCCGCACGACGTCGCCCAGCGGCCCGCCGTGCCACATGCGGTGGAGATGCGGCCGGTGGCCGTCGCCCGGCCGGCCGAAACCGCGGCCGAAGCCGCCGCCCTCCGGCGGCTGCTCGGGCGCGCCCAGCGCCACCCGGACCTCGTCGACGCCCAGGCGCTGGCGCACCACCTCGCGCACCCGCAGCGCCAGCGGATCGGCGCTCTGCTCCACGATCAGCGGCTCGGTGGTCCAGCGCACGCGCAGACCCGGCACGTCGAGGGCGCGCAGCAGGGTGCGGCGCTCGGCCGCCGGCGCCTCCTCGACGAGCTGGATGATGCCGGCGACGCGCTCGGCGGCGGCGCGGCCGCCGATGTTGATCAGGGTGTCGACGCGGTTGCCGGAATAGATCGCCAGCGCCACCGTGTGCGACAGCAGCAGCCCGACCAGCAGCACCAGCACGGTGCGGCCGACGATCGAATCGGGCCACAGGCGCCGGATCATCGCGTCACCTCGGGGGTGAACATGTAGCCGCCGCCGCGCACCGTCTTGATGATCTGCGGGTCCTTGGCGTCGGCCTCGATCTTGCGCCGCAACCGCCCGACCTGGACGTCGACCGAGCGGTCGAACGGCGCCGCGGCGCGGCCGCGCGACAGATCCAGCAGCTGGTCGCGGTTGAGCACGCGCCTGGGGTGATCGAGAAACGCCGTCAGCAGGTCGTATTCACCGGCCGACAGCTCGACCGCGACGCCGGCCGGCGACTCCAGCCGCCGCGTCGCCAGGTCGAGGCTCCAGCCGGCGAAGCCGACGCGGGTGCTCCCGCGCGGCGGCGCCTCGGGCAGGGCGCGGGCGCGGCGCAGCACCGCCTTCATCCGCGCCAGCAGCTCGCGCGGGTTGAACGGCTTCGGCAGGTAGTCGTCGGCGCCCATCTCGAGCCCGACGATGCGGTCGGTCTCCTCGCCCATCGCGGTCAGCATGATCACCGGCAGCGTCGAGCCGGCGCGCAGCCGCCGGCACAGGCTGAGGCCGTCCTCGCCCGGCAGCATCAGGTCGAGCACCACCAGGTCGAAGCGCCAGTCGCCCAGCGCCTTGAACATCTCGGCGCCGTCGCGGGCGGTGGTGACGCGGTAGCCGTGGCGGGCCAGGAACTTGGCCAGCAGGTCGCGGATCTCGCGGTCGTCGTCGACGACCAGGATGTGCGGGGCGACGGGGTCCATGCGGAAATCATAGCCGCGCCCGGCCGCGGGCGCGCGTGGATTTTCGCAACGCTCGGTGACGAAAGGCGCGCTTGTTACCGGGCGTTACACGATGCCGGCGCCGGCGACATCGCTCGGTTACACGCGGCTGCTTCACTGGCTGCAGAGAAACACTTCGCCAGGAGTTCCGACATGAACAGCATCGCCAAGATCGCCGTCGCCGGCACCGCCATCCTGATCGCCACCGCCGGCGCCGCCGCCGCCTTCGGGCCGGGCGGCGGCTGGGGCCCGTGCGCCGGCGGCCCCGGCGTGTTCGAAGGACGCGGCCCCGGCTTCGGCGGCGGCCGCGGCGGCGGCCCGGGCTTCGGCTGGGGCGACGCCGGCATCGACAGGCAGCTCGGCGCCGCCGAGGTCCGCGACATCATCGAGGGCCGGCTGGCGATGCGCGGCAACAAGCGGCTGAAGGTCGGCGACGTCGCCGAGAAGGACGCCGACACCGTCACCGCCGAGATCGTCACCGTCGACGGCTCGCTGGTCCAGGTGGTCGAGGTCGACCGCCACACCGGCCGGCCGCGCCGGGCGCAGTGACCGGTCAGGGGAGGCGCCGCCGCGGCGCCTCCCCGCCCGGGCGCAAGAGTGACGAAAAACTTCAACCAAGTGCATATGTCCCGGTGAGTTCCGGGATATGTGTCTCGAATGTTGCGTGAATGTTCGTCCTATTGCCCTTGCCGCGGCAAACCGCACGACCGACCGATATCAATCACCCACGCATCAATGGAATCATCTGCCCCGCGCCTTCGCCTTCAGGTGTGGGGCGGCGGCGCCAGACTAGCCCGCCGGCGCGCTCGGCCGGCGGGCTTTTTTTTGGTTTCGGAGGGCAGGGTGGACGGTCAGGAACGGCGCGAGGAGTTGTGGTGTCCGGTGTCGCGGCGCAAGGAGCCGCATCTGGTGATCGAGACCGAGGGCGAATACATCTGCTGGTGCCAGACCTGCTACATGGTCCAGGTGATCCCGTTCAGCGCCGAGGACGACGACGGCTGCCCGCTGGACGCGCTGCGCAAGCGCGGCGATCCCGACACGGAGGCGTGACCGCCGCCGGCGGCGGGGTTACTCTCGGGCCGTGGCCGAGGAGGTGGCGATGGCGGCGGACAGCACCAAGCATTTCGACGATCGCCGGGCGCGCGTCTACGACGAGGTGATCCGGCAGGTGGTGCCGGGCTACGAGGTGCTGCACCGGCTGGTCGCGGTGCAGCTCGACGCCCGTCTCGGCCCCGCCGCCGAGGTCCTGGTCGTCGGCTGCGGCACCGGGGCCGAAGTTGCGGTGCTGGCGCCGACGCGCCCCGACTGGCGCTTCACCGGCTGCGACCCGGCGCCGCAGATGCTGGAGGCGGCGCGGCGGCGGCTGGAGCCGCTGGGCGGCCGGGTCGACTTGGTCGCCGGCGGCGTCGAGGCTTTGGCCGAGCACGCAGTCTTCGATGCCGCCACCCTGCTGCTGGTGCTGCATTTCCTGCCCGACGACGGCGCCAAGGCGGCGTTGCTGGGGGCCATCGCGCGGCGGCTGAAGCCCGGCGCGCCGCTGGTGATCGCCGATCTCCACGGCCGTCCCGGCGAGCCCGGCTTTCACCGGCTGATGGGGCTTTGGCGCTCGTGGCAGCTCGCCTCGGGGATGCCCGAGGAGGACGTCGACAAGGGCTTCCGCCGCATCGTCGTCGACATCCACTTCGTGCCCGAGGAGCGCCTGGCCGAGCTGCTGCGCGAGGCCGGCTTCGTCGGCATGGAGCGGCTGTGGACGGCGCTGCTGTTCGGCGCCTGGGTGGCGTGGAAGGCCTGATCAGGCGATCGGGTTGCCGTCCCAGGCGCGCCGCAGCCGCAGTCCGGTCAGCGCGGCGGCGGCGCTCAGCGCCGCCATGACCAGGAAGGCGCCGCCGGCCAGCCCGGCGTAGAGCTGGCCGGTGAACAGCATGAACAGGCCCGAGGCGACGCCCAGGGTCACCGAGGAATACAGCGCCTGCGCCCGCGCCGACAGTCCCGCCGGCGCCGCGCGGTGGATGAAGTGCATGGCGCCCAGATGCATGCAGCCGAACGTGCCGGCGTGCAGCCACTGCACGGCGGCCAGCGCCAGCGGATCGGTGGTCGCGGCCAGCACCGTCCAGCGCACCAGCCCGGCGATGCCGGCCAGCACCAGCAGCCGTCCCGGCCCCAGCCGCCGGACCACCTTGTTGCTGAACGCGAACAGCACGATCTCGGCCACCACGCCCTCGGCCCACAGCAGGCCGATCATCCACGGCGACAGGCCGGCCGCCTGCCAGTGCAGGGTGGCGAAGCCGTAGTAGATCATGTGGCTGACCTGCGACAGGCTGGTCGCCAGCAGGAACAGCAGGAACAGCCGGTTGCCCAGCAGCAGCCGGATCGGCGGCGGCCTGGCGGCGGCGGGGCCGGCGGCGCGCACGTCCGGCACGCCGAGGCAGGCCAGCAGCGTCAGCGCCAGCCCCAGGGTCACCAGCCACATGATCAGGTCCGGCGGGCGGCCGGCGATCAGCCAGCCGCCGGCGCTGGCCGCGACGATGAAGCTCAACGACCCCCACAGGCGGATGCGGCCGTAGTCGAGGCCGTCGCGCACCGCGACCATCATGGTCAGGTTCTCGCCGACCGGCATCATCGCCGCGAAGAAGCCGCCGGCGACGATCGTCACCGCCAGGATGCCCCAGAAGTCGTCGACCAGCGCGTAGAGCATGAACGACAGCACGCCGCCGGCGGCCAGCGCGATCATCGGCCGGCGGCGGTCGCCGCGGCGGTCGACCATCTGCCCGACCAGCGGATTGGAGATGATCTTGGTGAAGAAGGTCGCCGCCAGCAGCACGCCGATCTGGGTGGCGTCCAGGCCTTGCGCCTTCAGCCACACCGGCCAGAACGGCAGGTGAATCCCCACGGCCGAGAAGATGCCGGCGTAGAACAGGGCGAGGCGCAGGGAGGTGGCGGTGGCGGGCGACATGGCCGCCACTGTGGCGCCGCGCCGGCCGCCGCGCAAGCCGGCCCGCTCGGCCCATCCTCGACCAAGGCTGCGTGCGGATGCGCCGCCTTCGATTCCGGGGCCTTATGCCGAAAGTCATGTTCGGCCGGCCTTACAGGCGTCCAGCCCGTTCGACGTGGTCCCGCCTGTCGCGCTCGCCGCCCGAAACCGGCGAATCCGCACAAAGACAGGGGGTTGGCTGCCGAACGGCCGAACCCAGGCCGATTTGACAGCACGCCGCGGAGGGGGCCCCCGACCCCGCGAAACCCCAGCGCCAGAGCCACTGGCACGTCCCTTGCTCCAATCGGTCCGGGCACGGTTTCCCAAGAACCACAACACAGGAGAGCAAGATCATGAAAACCATTGCCGGACTTTCCGCTTTCGCCATCGCCACGCTGATCGCCGCCCAGTCGTATGCGGCGCCGGTGATGACCACCTCGCCGCCCTTCGGCAGCGATCACCGTGACGACCTCGAATCGGCCCTGGAGACGATGTCGGGCGAGGAGCTGACCTATCTCGGCAAGCTGGAGGGCAACGGCCTGACCCCGCAGGAAGAGTACATGGGCATCAGCCTGTCGGGCATGTGCACCGAGACCAAGGACGGCGGCAGCGAATGCATCGCCGGCACCTGGACGCTGGATCCGGGCGACACCGGTCTTCTGGTCAGCTTCATCGAGGTCGTCGGCGGCAGCATGGGTGCGGTCTACGACATCGACCCGAACGCCCTGACCGGGTCCTGGTCGACCGCCGATCTGACCAATCCGGGCGGGCAGCAGCCCGGCATCTCGCACATCGACTTCTGGGGCGCCATCGGCGGCAACGGCGGCAATGGCGGCAACGGTGGCAACGGTGGCAACGGCGGCAACGGCGGCAACGGCGGCAACGGCGGCAACGGCGGCAACGGCGGCAACGGCG
>CAZJFH010000002.1:0-120069 GCA_964545205.1 uncultured Rhodospirillaceae bacterium | reverse complement strand
GGCAACGGCGGCAACGGCGGCAACGGCGGCAACGGCGGCAACGGCGGCAACGGCGGCCAGATCCCCGAGCCGGGCACGCTGTCCCTGCTGGGCCTCGGCCTGATGGGCCTGTTCGCGCGTCGCCGGCGTCAGCGCGACTGATTGCGGCTGCGGTAGACCTTGGCGGCGCGTCCGGATGGGCGCGCCGCCTTTGCTTTGCTCAGGGCGATGCGGGACCGGCGTCGATCTCGTAGGGCCACTCGCCGAGGCCGCCGGCCAGGGAGTAGGCGGCGATGCCGCGTTCGCGCAGCAGAAAGGCCGCGCAGCCGCTGCGCACGCCGTTGCGGCAGTAGACGACGTACTGCCGATCCGGCTCCAGCCCGCCGGCCTCGCGGCGCAGCCGGTTGAGGGGCAGCAGGGTGGCGCCGGGGATGCGGCCGGCGGCGAATTCCTCCTCGACCCGGCAGTCGATCCACACGGCGCCGCGGGCCACCATCTCGAGCGCCCGTTCCGGTGCGATCTCCTCCACCAGGGCGGCGCGCACCGACTCCTCGAAATCGGTCTTCGACAGCCGCCACAGCCGGCCGGCGTCGCGCATCGCCACCGTGGCGTTGCGCGGCGCGCCGGTGAGCAAGGCCTCCTCGCCGAAGGTGCTGCCGGGCCCCAGCACGGCGACCGCGACGCCGCCGGCGAGCACGTCGGCCCGGCCGCTTTCGACCAGGAAGTAGGCGTCGCCGGGCTCGCCCTCGCGCACCACCACGCCGCCGGCGGCGACGTCCAGCGGCTCCATCCGCTCGAAGGCGCATTGCATGGTCGCCAGCGGCAACTGGCGGAAGGCCGAGGACTGCCGCACGGCGTTCATGCGCTCGCGTTCCTCGGCGTCGGCCTTCAGGCGATCGCCCAGCGGCGGGCACCACGACAGCAGCTCGTCCATGCGCTCGCCGTCGAGGCGCAGCAGCCGCGACGGCAGCACCGCGGTCACCGTGGCGCCGCGTGGCAGCGACGACAGCACGGACATCTCGCCGACGCCCTCGCCGGGGCGCACGCGGCCGACGCTGGTCTCGGCATGGCCGTCGGCGGCGGTCCACGAGCGCCGCACCTCGAGCTCGCCGTCGAGCAGCACCAGGTAGTCGCGCCGGGTGTCGCCCTGGCGGATCAGCTCGGTGCCGGCGCCGACGCGCAACAGGTCCGCCGACGAGAACAGCGCCGCCGTCTCGTGCATGTTCAGCCTGGCGAAGATGCCGCGGCGGCCGATGCGTCCGATAAGGCCCTTGCCCATCTCCTCAGCCCCGCGGCAGTTCGATGGTGAACACGGCGCCGCCGCCGGGCGCGTTGGCGGCGGTGATGGTGCCGCCGTGGTCGCGCACGATGCCGTAGCTGATCCACAGCCCCAGGCCGGTGCCCTGGCCGACCGCCTTCGTGGTGAAGAAGGGGTCGAAGACCTTCAGCAGGTGCTCGGCGGCGATGCCGGCGCCGTTGTCGGCGACGGTCAGCCGCACCGCCTCGCCGACGGCGCCGGTCACCGAGACCACCGGCTGCGGCCGGCCGGCGACCGCGTCGAAGGCGTTGTGCAGCAGGTTGACGATCACCTGGTTGAGCTGGCCCGACTGGCCGCGCACCACCATGCCCTCGGGCAGCGCCAGGTCGATGCGCGCGGTCGTGCGGGTGCCCTTGGCCGCCCACTGCACGGCGGTGCGCGCCACCGCGGCGAGATCGACCGCCTCGGGCTCGCCGACATTGGGGAACGACAGCCGGCGCAGGTTCTTGACGATGTCCGAGACCCGCACCGCGCCTTCCAGCGTGCCCTCGATCAGCGGCTCGAGATCGGCCAGGACGTGGTCGATGCGCAGCTCGCGGCGCAGGCGCTCGCGCTCGTCCTCGCCGACGCCGCCGTGCACGGCGTCGAGATAGGCGATCAGCTTGCGGCGATAGCGCTGCAGCGCGTGGACGTTGCCGTAGACGAAGCTGATCGGGTTGTTGAGCTCGTGCGCGACGCCGGCGACCAGGCGGCCGAGCGAGGCCATCTTTTCGCTCTGGATCAGCTGCTGCTGGGTCTGCTTCAGCGCCTCGTAGGCGCGGCGCAGCTCGCCGACCGGCCGCCCGAGCAGCACCATCCCGGCCGGGCGGCCGCTGGTGTCGTAGCGAGTCGAGCAGTTGACCGCCACCGGGTCGGTCAGGCCGTCGCGCGCCTTCAGGCGCAGCTCGCATTCGGTGGGGCCGTCGCCGCCCTGGCCGCAGGGCCGCGGCAGCTCGGCGCCGCCGGCGAACAGCCGCGCCAGCGGCTGGCCGAGCAGGTCGGGCTCGGCGAGGCCGGTGAGGTCGAGCAGGGCGCGGTTGACCTGCACGACGTTGCCGCGCGAATCGCACACCACCAGGATGTCGGACATCGCCGACAGCACGCTGGTGATGAAGCGCTGCGCCTCCTCCAGGGCCTTGTTCTTCTCCTCGAGGTCGACCTCGTGGCGGATCAGGTCGGAATAGACCTCCTCCATCTTGCGGATCACCTCGATCCACGCCGTCTCCTGGATCGAGGACAGGTGCGGCATCTCCGGCGGCGCGGCCGGTTCGGCGTGGGGCAGGTGCGGCTTGACGTGGTCGGGCATGCGGCTACTCCGCCCGCTCCAGGCCGTAGCGCTGCAGCTTGGCGCGCAGGCCGACGCGCGACAGCCCGAGTTCCTCGGCGGTGCGGCTGATGTTCCAGCGGTGGCGCTCCAGCACTTCGCGGATCACCCGCTCCTCCAGCATCTCGACGCGATCCTTGAGCGTCAGGCCGTCGTGACCGGCGGGCTCGGCGGCGCCGTCGCCGCCGCGCAGCCGCGGCGAGACCAGGTCCGAGGTCAGCATTTCCGATTCGGTCAGGGCGACCATGCGCTGGATCTCGTTCTGCAACTCGCGCACGTTGCCGGGCCAGTCGTAGCGCCGCAGCAGCGCCATCACCTCCTCCGAGAAGCCCTTGACCGGCTTGCCGAAGGCGGTGGCGGTCTGCTGCAGGATCGTCCGCGCGATCAGCGGGACGTCCATCGGCCGCTCGCGCAGGCTCGGCAGGTGGATGGGAAAGCCGGCCAGGCGATAATAGAGGTCGCGGCGGAAGCGCCCGCTGCGCACCTCCTCGTCGAGGTCGCGGTTGGTGGCGGCGATGACGCGGACGTCGATCTTGCGGGTCAGCCGGGCGCCGAGCGGCCGGATCTCGCCCTCCTGCAGCACGCGCAGCAGCTTGACCTGGAAGGCCGGCGAGGTCTCGCCGATCTCGTCGAGGAACACCGTGCCGCCGTTGGCCTGCTCGAACAGGCCGATGCGATCCTCGTAGGCGCCGGTGAACGCGCCCTTCTTGCAGCCGAACAGCTCGGATTCCAGAAGCTGGTCGGGCAGGGCGCCGCAGTTCTCGACCACGAACGGCTTTTCGGCGCGCTCGGAATTGTAGTGGATGGCCCGCGCCAGCAGTTCCTTGCCGGTGCCGGATTCGCCGGTGATCAGCACCGAGATGTCGTAGCCGGCGATCTTGGCGACCTGCGTCCGGGTCAGCCGCAGCGGCGAGCAGTCGGCATGGACGATGCGGTCGAAGTGGTGCGCCTGGCGCAGCACGCTGCGCTTGGCCGCCACCGAGCGCTCGAGCGCGTCGGGCGTCAGCTTCATCTCGATGCTGGCGCTCTCGTTCTCGCGCTGCAGCCGGAACAGCCGCACGGCGCCGCGCACGGTGTCGAGCAGCTCGTCCGGGTCCCACGGCTTGGTGATGTAGCGGTAGATGCCGGCCTCGTTGATGCCGGCGATGATGTCCTCGGAATCGGTGAAGCCCGAGATGATCATCCGCACCGGGTCGGGCCAGCGCTCGCGCACGCCGCGCAGGAACTCGACGCCCTCGGTGCCCGGCATGCGCTGGTCGCACAGGATCGCGTGCACCATCTCGCCTTCCAGCAGCGCCTGCGCCTCGGCGGCGTTCGACGCGGCGAGCACCTCGAATTCCTCGGACAGCACCCGGCGCAGCGCCTCCTGCGAGCGCTGCTCGTCGTCGACCACCAGTACGATCGGAAATTCGGTCATGTCCCCGCCACCTCGCCGGCGGCGCCACTATAACCCATCCGGGCGAGCCGGCGCCAAGCAAAGCCGCCCCGGAAGCAATCGCCGGATCACCCGTTCGGATACGCCCGCCATGCCGCGCCTTCCGCTTGTCCACAACCGGGGCTCGCCGGATCGGTTGTCACGCGAATGTCAACTACCCGCCCATATTTTGATCCCATTCAAAAAAAGCACTGCAAAATCAACGGTGTTTTCCGGATGCCCAAGATTCGGGCAATGGCGTGCGGGCCGCGGCGGCGCGTCGGACTCACACGGATGCCAACAGCCTTATCCACAGAAAATGGGGGTAACTCGAAAGTATGAGTTGCCCCCAGATTTTCTGCGGCTTTCAGGCGGTCAGCCTTTCGGGCCGAAAGCGCCCTCGTACACTCCTCATCGCTCTCCGTTTGGAGTCCCGGTTCCCGGAAACGCGTCTCGCGCGAGCCGGCACTTATCGCCGGACCAGCTGATCCAGCGTCAGGCGCGGATTAGGCACAATTTTTGCTTTCCCTGATCGCTCGACCGCCGTCTCGCCGGACCAGCCGTTCCGTGCGGATCGCAGAGGAGTCGAAACATGGGCCGTTGGAAATCGATCAGCCTGCGCGGCAAGTTCATGATTCTCGGCAGCGTGGGAATCCTTCTCTTCGCGGGTCTGGTCCTGACCGGCGTCGGATGGTTTCAGTTGGCCCAGCTCGAGAAACGGCTCGAGACGTTCTCGCGCAACGAGATCAACTCGCTTGAAGCCCTGGTCGCCAGCGCAATGGCGAAGCGCCGACAGGACACCAACAACATCGCGGTAGCCGTCTTCAACGATTGGTTCGAGCGCCGCAACCGCGATTTCCCGGGGGAACTGTGGAGCGTTTGGGGCCCGAAGGTGGTCCCGTTCATGGCGCAAAAGGAGCCCGACCGGGCACCGAAGCTCAGCCGGGACTCTGTCGACGAGGAGGCGTTGCGGACCGGCAAGCCGGTCGGCAGGTTCGTCGACGGCGCCTATCGGTTCAGCATGCCGATCGTGCTGGGCGTCACGCCGGGCGCCAGCGACGAGGGCTGCCTGCGCTGCCATAACAACCTGATGGACGAGATCGAGGGCGACGTGCTGGGCGTTTTTTCCAGCAGCGTCCCGACCGCGGCCGAGTTCGCGACGTTGCGGCGGTCGTTGTTGATGCTGACCGCCTTGGCGCTGTTCGCGGCGGCAGCGGGAATCCTTGCACTTCGCTGGATGTTCGACCGAGTGGTGTCCCGCCCGCTGAACGCGATCGGCACCGTGATGACTGAAGTCGCCGGCGGGCACACCGCGATCGAGGTGCCGTTCGTCGGCCGCACGGACGAGATCGGGGCGATGGCCCAGGCGGTGCTGGTGTTCAAACGGAGTGTCGTGGCCGGGACCGAGCGGGCCGAGGCGGAGCGCCGGGAGCAGAGGGAAAAGCTGCGGCGAACCGAAACGATCGAGGCGCTGCTGCGTCGTTTCTCCGAGGAGTCCAACCACTCTCTCGCCAGCCTGGCTGACTCCGCCGAACGGCTGCGCGGAACGGCGCAGGGCATGCTCTCCAATGCCGAATCGGGTTCGCGGCAGGCGTCCGACATGGCGAGCGCGGCGACACAGGCCGCCGGCAGCGTCCAGGCGGTGGCGAGCGCGGCGGCCGAATTGTCGGGCTCAATCCAGGTGATCAGCAGCCGGGTCGGCGACTCGGTGCGGATCGCCGACGAGTCGGTGGGCGAGGCCGACCGCTCGACCGAGGTGATCCGCGGCCTCGCGACGGCCACCGGACGAATCGGCGAGGTGGTGAACCTGATCAACGACATCGCCTCCCAGACCAACCTGCTCGCGCTCAACGCGACGATCGAGGCGGCGCGCGCCGGCGAATCGGGCAAGGGATTCGCCGTGGTCGCGGGCGAGGTCAAGAACCTCGCCACTCAGACCGGGCGCGCCACCGAGGAGATCGCGCGCGAGATCGGCGGCGTGCAGAAGGCCACCGCCGAGGCGGTGGCCGCGATCGAGAGCGTCGGCCGCACGATCGCCGAGATGAAGGAGATCTCCGCGGCCGTCGCGAGCGCCGTCGAGCAGCAGCGCGTGGTGACGGATGGGATCGCCCGCAACCTGGCGCAGGCATCCGCGGGTACCGACGGCGTCAACCGCTCGGCGGGGCGTCTGCGCGAAGTCGCGGGGGGCGTGGGCCTTGCGGCCGAGCAGTTGCTCGATTCCGCGGAAGCGCAAGCGGAGCGCACGGTCGCTCTCGGCCGGCAGGTCGGCGCCTTTCTCGACAAGGTTCGAGAAGTGTGATCGTTGCGCGTAGTTGCCCCGTCGCGCGCGAGCGCGATGCCCTGATTGCCAAGCGCGGCGGGCCCGGCGTGGTGGTGTCCGACGCTGGAGCCAGGATCGCCGCATCGAGTGGCACCAAAGTGCGGCCCCATTCTGCACTTCGCGGCGCAACCCGGCGCGGTGGCCGCGCGTCAGAATGCTGCCTCGAGTTGGCTATGACCAAGAGAAGTATGCAATACGCCTCATCATGGATGCCGCGTTAGTTTGCTAGGCTGTTCGCCGAAGTTGATGTTCAGGACCGACTATGACGATCACCCGGCATCAGCGGGCGCACTGGCTGCTGGTCGCCAGCATCGTACTGCCGCTCGCGTTGCTCGCCCTGTTCGCCTGGCAGTCGTACCTGGTCCGCATCGAAGCGGCAGAGGACGCGAGCCGTCGAAACGCCCGCATCATCGCCGAGCATGCGTCGCGCATGCTGGATCTGCACTTCAAGATCATCGACCTGGTCAATCATACCGCCGTTTACCTCGATGGCACGGCGCTGGATCAATTGCTCAGCCACGAGATGCTGGGCAGTCGGCCCGGGCGCATTCTGGCGGTCGTCGATGGCAACGGGGTGGTTACCCATAGCAGTCGGCCGGATCAGCGCGGCGCCAGCGTCGCCGATCGTGGCTACTTTCGACGGGCGATGGCCTCCGCTCAAGAAGTCTCTGTCGTGGGGAGGCCCATCATCGACGAAATCGGCGGCGAAGAGGTGTTCGCACTGGCGCTCAGACGCCACCCGCCGGCCACCGGGATCACCACGGTCAGTCTGCGCTCTGGGTATTTTGTCGAACTCTTCCGCGAGGTCAGCAACGACCCGAATGCCGTGTCAGCGCTGATCCGCGACGACGGCGTCTTTCTCGCACGGGATCCTCGGCTCGAAACTCCGTCGACTTTGTCGGGCGATCGCCCGCTGTTTCAGCTCGATGAGAGCCACCCCGAGGCGACCTACCGCGTGACGGCACAGACCGATGGCCGCGAGCGCATCTACACGTCGATCAGACTGGTGGGTTACCCGCTGATTGTCAGCCACGGCGTCGATCTGGCCGCCGTGTTGTCGGGCTGGTACCGCAATCTTGCCATTGCCGCCATGGCTGCCTTTGCCGCCGCTTCGCTGCTCGCGAGCATGTCCTTCATGATGATGCGGCAGGCGCGTGCGGATCGTGAAACCGAAGCCCGGCTGCAGTTGCTGGTCGCCCGCCGCACCGCCGAGGCGGTCCAGCGGGCGGAGGAGGCCGAGAGGGCGACCGTGCGGATGTCCCGTTTCTTCGCCGCCGCCAGCCATGATCTACGCCAGCCGGCGCAGGCGATGCGGCTTCTGCTCGATGCGGCGCTCAGCACCCGCGATCCCGCGCGCCAGCAAGCCGCGGTCGAGCATGCCGCGCTGGCGCTGAAGGCGCTCGAGGACCTGCTGCAGGCGCTGCTTGATGTTTCGGTCCTCGAGTCCGGCACCATCGAGCCGGCCCTCCAGGACGTGCCGCTCGGGCCCCTTCTTGCGGATCTCGCCCGGGAAGCCGGGCCTTCCGCCAGTCAGAAGGGTCTCGCCCTGCGCGTGGCCGCGAGCTCGGCCGTGGTCCGCAGCGACCCTGTCCTGCTGAGGCGGCTGCTGGGCAATCTGATGTCCAACGCCATCAAGTACACCGAGGCGGGCGGCGTGCTGATCGGCTGCCGGCGAGATGGATACGCCGTAAGGATCGAGGTGTGGGACACCGGAATCGGGATCGGCGAGGATCACCGGCAGCACATTTTCGACGACTTCTATCAGGTCGGGAACGCCGCACGGGACCGCCGGCTCGGGCTCGGCCTGGGCCTGGGAATCGTCCGCCGCACGGCCGAGCTCCTGGGGCATGCAGTGGAATGCCGCTCCCGACCCGGCAAGGGCTCGGTGTTCGCGATCATCGCGTCAAGCTCGCCTCCGGCATTCGGCATTGTCCCGTTGCCGGAACAGACCGACGCGGCCGCACGGAATCTCGAAGGGTGCCTATCAAACCAGGGGCGGACGGCCTTGATCCGTAGTTAGGTGCACCGGGTCCTGGACCCAGGCGCCATGCAGCGACGGCGGCAATTGCTGATCGAACCAGAGCCGGGCGACCGGGTCCGTAGGCGCGGTGCCGTCCCAAATTCCCAGATGGGTGGCGCCGGCAGCGAAGTCCGTGACCATCGCCAGCACCCAGACCACGCAGGATCGCGGCGACCGGCTTGCCGCTGATCGCCCCGTATACGTGGATCGGCAGGAAGCAGCGGCTGTCGTGCTTGGGCCGCTGCGTGATCGAATGGCTCAGCCGTGCCCGCAACGACGGCGATCACAATGGCGCCACGCCGGAACCGACGCGGTCGCCTCGGGTTATCGCAGTGACGGAGTGAAATCCAACCGCGACGGAGAGACACGATGGTCAGACGCGCACCCGGAGAAGCGGCCGAACGCCTGCCGCAGCATCTGAAGGGAGTCACCTATCCGGCCGGCAAGCAGGAACTGATCGATCAGGCCAAAACCGCCGGTGCCGACGAGGACGAGATCACGGTCCTGGGGCAATTGCCGGATCGCAGCTATGGCAGCACGGGAGACGTGATGCGGGGCCTGGGCAACGCCCGCTAGGCATTCCAGTGGGAGGATATGCTCGGATTCTGGCTTCTGATCGTGCTGCTGCTCGCGCTGATCGTCGCGATGCCGTGGTATCCCTACAGCCGTGAGTGGGGCTACACACCCGGCGCCGTGGTCGTTCTGCTTCTACTGTTCTGGTTGTTTGCGTTCTGGTTCGGCTGGCTGGCGGTGGCCTGGCCGTGGGCCGTCTGAACGCGCCGCGCCGTAGCGGAACGCGAGAAGGGCAGGGCGCCCGGCCCCGCGTGGACGTCGGCGATTCCCTGATAGGCCATCAGCGGCGCGGTCACCGCGACGATGAACGGATCGGCGAAGGACCAGCGGTTTATCTCGTGGATCACCCGGTGAAGCTTGGTCCTGAACGCCAGCCCGCGCCGCCGCGGATATTTCACCCGCAGCATCAGCCAGGCGAGACCCGCCAGCTTGCCGATCGGGATCACGACGCTGACCAGCAGCACGACGATCCCGAAGTACCAGAAGCCATGCCCGAACAACTCGGCGATTCCGTCGACGACGGTGCGCTCGGTCAGGCCGGTCGGCTGCATCGTGCGGGTCATCGGCACCAGGCGTCCGCCTTGGCCCGCGCCGGTAGGACGGGCAGTTGCTGTTCGGCGCCGCAACCGGCACAAGCGACGAGTTCGCTCATGCCCTGTCAACGGCGGCGCGCACCGGTTGTTCGGCCTCAGTGCCGCTCGTGGGTGCCGACCAGTTCGGCCTGGCCGAGGATGTGGCGCTCGGCCGCGTTCTGGCGAGGCGCGATACCGTGTTCGAGTGGCGTCGCGCGACCACCGGCTTGGAGCAATGAGAACAAACCGGGCCGCGGCGCGGTTAGAAGCCATGCGGATCCCATTGCGGCTGAGGGAGGAAAACGGTGAGGTCGGCAATCCACAGGACAGCGGCGACACCTTGGATGGCGCGGCAGGAAAAGGTTTCCGCGGTCGCGGCCCGGCGCGCCGCAGGCGACGGTGCCGTGACCGAACAGGCGCGGGTCCTGGCTGGAGACCTCGGTCGTCGCATCGACGGCGAGGTCCGCTTCGATGCCGGCGATCGCGCCCTGTATGCCGCCGATCTCTCGGCCTACCGTCAGGTGCCGGTCGGCGTGGTAATCCCGCGCAGCTTCGACGACGTCGACGCTACGGTGGCGGTCTGCCGGGAGCATCAGGTGCCGATTCTCGGCCGCGGCGCCGGCACCAGCCTCGCCGGGCAGTGCTGCAACGCCGCGGTGGTCATCGATTTTTCCAAGTACCTGAACCGCATCGAGCATATCGACCCGGACGAGGGCTGGGCGCGGGTGCAGCCGGGCGTGATCAATGAACAGCTCCGGAAGGCCGCCAAGGCTTACGATCTCGATTTCCCGCCCGATCCGGCTACCAAGGAATATTGCACGCTGGGCGGCAACATCGGCAACAACTCGTGCGGCACCCATACGATCATGGGCGGCAAGACGGTCGAGAACACGCTGGCTCTCGACGTCCTGTGCTATGACGGTACTCGACTGAACCTGGGCGAGACAGGCGAGGCCGACTACCGGCGCGTCGTCGCCGGCGGCGGCCGGCCGGCCGAAATCTACCAGCGCCTTCGGACCTTGCGTGACCGCTACGCCGATCTGATCCGCGGCCGCTATCCCGACATCCCGCGGCGGGTCTCGGGTTACAATCTAGACGAACTGCTGCCTGAGCGCGGTTTTCATCTGGCCCGCGCCCTGGTCGGGTCGGAAAGCACCTGCGCGGTGACCATGGGGGCCACCGTCCGGCTGATCGCCAGCCCGCCCAAACGCTCGCTGCTGGTGATCGGCTATCGCGAGCTCGGCGCCGCCGGCGATCACGCGCCGGTGATCCGCGCCATGCGGCCGTGCGGTCTGGAAGGCGTGCACTGCCACGTGATCGAGAACATGCGCCGGTCCGGCAAGGCCACGCCGGGCGCCCGCTACTATCCGCCGGGCCGGACCTGGCTTCTCGTCGAGTTCGGCGGCTGGAGCCAGGACGAGGCCGACGCCGCGGCGCGCAAGGCCGAGCGCAAGCTGCGCCGCCTGGGCGGCTTCACCGACATCCACCACATCACCGATCCGGCCCAGCAGAGCGAGGTCTGGGAAATCCGCAAGAACGGCGTCGGCTCCAGCCGGGTGCCGGGCGCCGAGGAGGCCTGGCCGAGTTGGGAGGACTCGGCGGTGCCGCCGGACAACCTCGGCGACTATCTGCGCGCCTTCTCGCGCCTGGTCGACCGCTTCGGCTACGACTGCACGCTGTTCGGCCACTTCGGCGACGGCTGCATCCACACGCGCCTGACCTTTGATTTCCGCACCGTCGCCGGACTGGCTAAGTTCCGGGCCTTCATGGAGGAGGCCGCGGATCTGGTCCTGGCGCATGGCGGCTCGTTGTCGGGCGAGCATGGCGACGGCCAGGCCCGCTCCGAACTGCTGCCGAAGATGTTCGGGCCCGAGTTGATCGAGGCGTTTCGCGAATTCAAGGCGATCTGGGATCCCGACGGCAAAATGAATCCCGGCAAGGTGGTCGACCCCTACCCCCTCGACACCAATCTGCGCACCGGGCCGGATTATCGGCCGCAGCCGGTCGAGACGCATTTCAAGTTTCCGGACGACCACGGCAGCTTCGCCCACGCCACCGAGCGCTGCTTCGGAGTCGGCAAGTGCCGGCGGCTGGAGGGCGGCACGATGTGCCCCAGCTTCATGGCCACCCGCGAGGAGATGCACTCGACGCGCGGCCGCGCCCATCTGCTGTTCGAGATGCTGCGCGGCGACGCCATCACCGACGGATGGCGCAACGAGACGGTGCGCGAGGCGTTGGACCTGTGCCTGCAGTGCAAGGGCTGCAAGGGCGACTGCCCGGTATCGGTCGACGTCGCCACATACAAGGCGGAGTTCCTGGCGCATTACTACAAGGGCCGGCTGCGACCGCCGGCCGCGTATTCCATGGGCCTGCTGTTTCGCTGGGCGCCGGTCGCGGCGGCCATGCCGGGTCTGGTCAACAGCGTGCTGGCGACGCCGGGCCTGGGCGACGGGCTCAAGGCGCTGGCTGGGTTCACCACCGAGCGCGCCACGCCGCGCTTCGCCCCGGAGACGTTCCAGGCCTGGTTTAGCCGCACCCGCCGAAACGGCGACGACGACGCCCGGCCGCCGGTGGTACTGTGGCCGGACACCTTCAACAACTACTTCCTGACCGAAACCGCCAAGGCGGCCGTCGAGGTGCTGGAGGACGCCGGGTTCCAGGTGCTGGTCCCCGAGCAGCGGGTGTGTTGCGGCCGCACGCTGTACGACTACGGGATGCTCGACACGGCCAAGCGCCAACTGCGCCACGCGATGGCGGTGCTGGAGCCGGCCATCCGCACCGGCATCCCGGTCATCGGTCTGGAGCCGAGTTGCACCGCCGTATTCCGCGACGAGTTGGTCAACCTGTTCCCCGACGACCTCGACGCCCGGCGGCTCGCTTCCCAGACCTTCCAGTTCGGCGAGTTCCTGGCCCGAACCGATGAGTGGCGCGCGCCGCGACTGGAAGGCCGGGCCGTGGTGCATCGGCATTGCCACGACAAGGCACTTCTCGACCGCGAGGCGGCGGCCAAGGTTCTCGGCGCGACCGGGCTCGATGCCGCCATGCTGCAGACCGGATGCTGCGGTGGCGCCGGATCGTTCGGCTACGAGCGCGAGCACTACGACGTGTCGATGGCAGTGGGCGAGCACGACGTGCTGCCGAAGGTGCGCCAGACGCCGCCCGATGCCCTGGTCGTCGCCGACGGCTTCAGCTGCCGGCAACAGATCGAGCACGGCACCGGACGGCGGCCGCTTCACCTGGCCGAAGTGCTGCGCCTCGGCCTGAAGGACGGGGCGGGCGGTCGCGACTACCTGCCGGAACGCCACTGCCCGCAGCCGGTGGCCCGGATTTCGGCCGGCGAGGCGGTGGTGGCAGGACTGGTCCTGATGGGGCTGGTCGCCGGCGGCGCCGCCCTGCTGCGACGTAAGCGGACCTAAGCGTTAGTCCCGCAGCGGCGTGAGCGGCCGCCAGAGGTCGAACAGGCCGACGGCACAGATGATCACCAGGGCCGGGACGAGCGCGCCCGGCCCATAGTCTTGGCGCAGCACCACCGCCACCGCGGCGCCGGCGACGAACGAGCACCACAGCACCGCCGCGATCCGGGCGCCGCGCCGGGCGCGGCGGCGGTCTTCGTTGCCGTCGGCGAAGGCCCAGCCGACGGCATGCTCGGCAAAGTTGGTGATGGTGCCGCTGACGTGGGTGGTAAAGGCGGACAGGATCCCGGCCATGCGCAGGACGGTGTTCTGAAGCCCCATCGCCGCCGCTGCCAGCATGATCGGCAGCGCGAGCCCGCCGTCCTCCAGCACTCCGAGCACGAGCAGAAGACCCGCCAGCATTAGCGCCTCGATGCCCATCACGACGCCGAGCAGCCGGCGCACCCGACGGCGCCGTGCCATCTCGACGGCGGCGCCGCCGGCCAGCAGCCCCAGGACGAACATCGCGATCGTGTAGCCATGCAGCCAAGCGGTCCCGGTTGCGCCCTGCATGGCATGGACGCCGATCAGCACCGAGTTGCCGCTCATATTGCTCGTGAAGACGCCGCTCAACGCCATGTAGCCGAATGCGTCGACCATCCCGGCCGCGAAGGTCAGCACCGCCGCCACCAGCCCCCGATGATCCGCGACCGGTTGGCTTATGTTCGGTGCTTTCGGCATTCAGGTCTCGCACGCATCGACCGAGGTGAAAGCGTTCTCCCGCCGCATCCCGCCGGGGGGCGCCCCGCAGTGGCAACGGGGCGGGAGGCCCAGGGTGTGCGGCAAGGCCTCCCAATCTCGGGCGCGGCGGCGCCATCCCGGTGATGCGCGTCCGCTCCGATCGGTCCCGTTGAACCCGGCAGCGGCATTCCGCTCCTGCCCGGTGCCTGTCAGTCCGCGCGGCCGCCGAGTCGCTCGTATTCGAACGGCTCGGCCTCGGCGACTTCGCCCTCGGTATAGGGCAGTACGTAGGTCGGCGCGCCCGGGTACCAGCCGTAACGGTAGCCGTACCAGGGATAGGCGTAGGGGCGCGCGGCGAAGCCGCGGCGCGGCACGACGACGACCGCCTGAATCTGGCCGTTCTCGTCGAAGATCAGGTCATCGACCCAGCCGTAAGGCATGCCCTCGGCCAGTTGGACGTAGTCGTTCATCAGTTCGTCGGCACGCCAGACCCGCGGTCCGGTGTCGAAGTCGCTGATCCCGTGCTCGACCGCGGCGATCTGCCCTTCGGCCTTTTCCTGCGGCAGATAAGCCAGTTCGACCCGTTCGGCGTAGCGCTCGACCGTATCCTCGGTGACCGGAATGGTGATTCGGTCGCGACCCGGCCCGAGTTCGACCTCTTCCCATGGCACGTTGACATGGGTGTCGCCGATGTCGAGGAAACCGCCGAGCTCGGCGATGATGCTGACGATCCGGCCGTCGGGCCCGATGACGATGTTCTCGACGTCGCCGATCTCGTCGCCGGTCGGGCCGTAGACCTCTGCCTCGTCGATCAGGCTTTCTGCGCTCCAGCCGCCGGCGAAATCCTGGCCGCTTTGCCAGGCGGGCAGCCGGATCACCTCGGTGTCGGAGAGCGGCGCGGGCACGTTCGCCGCGGGTCGCTCCGTTCCGCCCGCCTGCTGCGCCGCGGCAGGCAGCGAGATCGCGGTGGTCATGGCCACCGCCGCTCCCAGGATTCCGATCCTGTGCATCGTGATCTCCTTTTTCCCTCACTCCCTTGAACGGTCGGAAGTCGCGCCGGTTCCTTGCCGCGATGCCGAAATAGAGGATCTCGCGCGCGTCCATGCGTTCCATACCAGGACGAGGTCTTCCCGCCATCCAAAGCGCCGGAGGTGACTGTCGACGACCACCTTGATGCGGTACAGGTCTTCGGCCGACCGAGCGCTCGCCGTCACCGTGAGGGTGCCGTTTTCCGCCCGCATGCGGCACGTGCCCCACGGAAAATGCGCCACGCCCTCGGGTGGGGCGGCCTCCGGGCGGTAGTCGACCGGAATCTTGTGGGCAAAGTGCTTGCACAACTGCCCGAGATAGCGGACCGCGGCAGCGGAGTCGGCGTGGGCGGTGGCGATGAAGGTTTCCCGGGTCATCTCGCGTCCTCTTCGCGACCGTGTTCCGCGGCGACTCCGTCGGTCAGAACGATGGGGCGGCCGTGCGAACAGGCTTCGATCCGCGCCGCCACCCCGAAGGCCCGGCGCAGAATTTCGGGTGTCAATGCATCGGCCGGCGAACCGGCGGCGATCAACCCGCCACCGAGAACCGCGACGCGGTCGCAGAAGCGCAGCGCCAGGTTGATGTCGTGGATGGCGATCAGCACCACGGCGCCACGATCCGCGGCCTCCCGCCTGACACGGTCGAGCACCGCGATCTGCCACCGCAGGTCGAGCGCGCTGGTCGGCTCGTCCAGCAGCATCAGCCGCGGCTCGCGGACCAGCACCTGCGCCAGTCCGACCATCTGGCGCTGGCCGCCGGACAGCGATCCGAGCGGCTGGAACGCGAGCCCGATGATCGACATCGCCCGCAGGACATTCTCGAGCCGGCGCTCCACCTGCGCCCGCGTCAGCTCGGGGCAGGTGGCGCGCAGGGCGCTGAGCAGGACTTCATAGACCACGAGCGAACTCGGCCGCATCAGCGTCTGCGGCAGGTAGCCGACCAGCCGCGCGCGCACGGCCGGCGACAGGCGACGCAGATCGTGCTCGTCGAGCCGCAGGCTGCCGGAACCGCCGAGCAGGCCGGCGACGGTCTTGAGCAGCGTCGACTTGCCGGATCCGTTCGCGCCGAGCAGCCCCAGGACCGTGCCGGGCGGCACCGGCGGCAAGGTCAGGCCGTCGAGCACCCGCTTGGCGCCGTAGCCGGCGACGGCGTCGGTGATGTGCAGCCCGGGGCTCATGAGCGGCCCCTCTGAACGAGGATCAGCGCGACGAACAGCGGTATGCCGACCAGGGCCGTGACGATTCCGACCGGCAGCACCAGGCCGGGCACGATGCTCTTGCTGACCACCGACGACAGCGACAGCACGACGGCGCCGGCGAGCGCCGCTCCCGGCAGATAGAAGCGATGGTCCTCGCCAAGCGCCAGGCGGGCGATGTGCGGCCCGACCAGGCCGATGAAGCTGATGGTCCCGACGAAGGAGAGCGCCACCCCGGCCAGCAGGCTGACCCGCAGCAGCACGAGGATGCGCAGCCGACCGACCGCGATCCCCAAGCTCTGGGCGTGCTCCTCGCCGGCGCGCAACGCCGTCATCGCCCAGACGTGGCGCATCGCCGCCGGAAGGCACAGGGCGACGACGACCGCGAGCAGGGCGACGTTGGTCGGAGTCGAGCGGCCGAGGCTGCCCATGGTCCAGAAGACGATCTGCTGCAGCGCGTCGGCCGAGGCCAGGAACTGCACCAGCCACAGCAAGGCGTTGAGCGCGAAGACCATGGCGATGCCGAACAGGATCAGGTTCTCCCTTCCGCCGCCGACGCCCTGCATCCGGGCGAGGGCCTGCACCAGAAGGGTCGCAGCCATCGCGCAGACGAAGGCGGCGAAGGCGACCGTCCACTCCGGCCCCAGCAGCGGAATGTGCAGGCCGGCGACGATCGCGACGGCGGCGCCGAGGGTCGCGGCATTGGAGATGCCGAGCGTGAAGGGACTCGCCAGCGGATTGTCGAGCACGGTCTGCATCTCCGCCCCGGCGAGGCCGAGCGCCGCGCCGACCAGGACAGCCATGGCGGCCTGAGGCAGGCGGACGTCCCACAGAATGACCCGCACGCCGACCTCGACGGCGGCCGGGTCCCAAAGGCCGGTCAGCACCGTCGCCAGCGGCAGGTCGGATGCCCCCGTCGTCAGGTCGAGCAGCAGCGATGCGACCAGCACCAGGGCGAGGCCCAGCAGCGTCAGTGCCCGGCCGCGGGTGCGACGGGCGTAGGCGCGTCCGAGCGTCGCGGCAAGGGCGACGTTCATCGCGGATCCGTCCAGTAGGTGCCTGCCAAGCCCACCGGCTGGAACCGGAGCATCACCTCGTTCAGCGTTTCGGCCGGGTCGAGGTCGGCGAACGTCTCGGGGTGGAACCATTTGGCCATCAGGTGCAGCGCGACGACGTTGAACGGCCCGTGGAAGAAATGATGCCACAGCGCATGCGCCCGGCCGTCGCGCACCGCGCTCAACTCCCGCACGCCGGTGCGGTTCAAGGTGTCGGCGAAGCTGTGCGTCGCCAGCGCGGCGGGAACGCCGGGGCCGAGCACGATGCGGCCGTTGGCATGGCCCTCGGCGGCGCGGCTGCCGATCGCCGTTCCGACCCAGATGTCGGGCTGGTCGGTCAGCAGGTGCTCGATGCTGACGATGCCGATGCGCCCGGGAATGAGCGGCGCCGCCAGATTGCGCCCGCCCGCCGCTTCGATCATGGTCGCGAGCACGCCGTGGCCGACGCTGGCGCAGCAATCCTGCCCGAGACCGACGCGGTTCTCGAGAAAGACCAGGGGCCGTTCCGTCACTCCGGCGAGTTTCGCGGAGACCCGCTCGCGCGCGGCCTCGATGGCCTCGATGAAGGCGGCCGCCTGCGGTTGCCGGCCGAGCGCTTCGCCGAGCAGCGCCATGCTGGGCGGGGTGTTGGCGAGCGGGTCGAGAAAGAAGTCGACGAACACGACGGGGATTCCGGCGGCCTCCAGTTGCGCGACCACCGTCGTGTTGTCGGTCCCGGGGCCGTGACCGGCCAGCCCGAACACCGCCAGGTCCGGCTTCAGCGCGATGGTCTTCTCGACGCTGAAACTGTCCGGCGAGAGCTGTCCCACCGCCTCGATCCGTTCGATCTCCGGGAAGGCGGCGCGCCACAGCGCATAGCCGTCGGGATCGAGGACCTCGAAGTCGCCCATCATCCCGACCACCCGCCGCAGGGGCGCATCGCGATCGAGAATGGCGATCGCGGAGACCAGGCGCCCTTCGCCGAGGACGATCCTGCCCACCGTCTCGGGCAAGGTCACCGTTCGGCCGGCCAGGTCGAGGACCGTGCGGGCGTCGGCGGGGGAAGCGAAAGCGACCATGACGAAAGCCGCGGCCGCGGTCAGCAGAAGGTTCAGGTTGCGGATCATGTCTCGGACGTCTCGATCGATCGGGGCGGCCCGACCTTGTCGGCCGGGCCGCTCGCGGAGGACTCAGAAGCGGATGGTGGAGGACAGCAGGAACGAGCGGCCGGGTTCGAGGACCGGGCTCACCGAACGCCCCCGCGCCGACCACTGACCGTAGCTGGCTCGGCTGACATAGGCGGCGTCGAACACGTTGTTGGCCTCGGCGCGCACGGTCAGGTGCGGCGCCAACGGCTCGGGGGTCCACTCGGCGAACAGGTCGACCACCGTGTAGTCGTCGAGGTCCTCGAAGCCGTTGTCGCGCAGGTCGGAATGCTCGAACGCGAAGGCGTGCTGGGCCGACGCGCCCAGCGTCAGGTTCGCCGGCGCGTAGACGTAATAGCCGCTGGCCGTCACGACGTCGCCGACCGCGACGCCCATGTTGTAGTCGCTCGGCAGGGCGATGCGGTCGCCGTATGTGACGTCGGTGTGGGTGTATTTGGCGCTGACGCCGCCGCTCGCGACGCTGTAGGAGGCGATGACGTCGAAGCCGCGGCTCTCCAGGTCCTCGCCGTTGACGCGTCTCGCCGTCCTGGCCCTGAAATTGAAATCCGCGAATTCCATGACGTCGTGCATCCGCGTGCGGAAATAGGCGGCCTCGAAGCCGAAGCCCTGATAGTCGGTGCGCAGACCGGCGCGCAGGTTATGGGACCTGGTCGGCTCGAGGTCCGAATCGTAGGTGTAGTTCAGGGCATGGAACAGAGCCGTTTCCGACGCCTCGAGGCCGCCCCACACATAGCTGTAGCCGCCGAACGCGGACAGCCAGTCCGTCAGCGCGTACTCCGCCGAGACGTTGGGACTGAGCCCGGCGTTCTCGAAGGTCTGGCCGTCCACCGCCTCGTAGCGCTGGATGTCGCCGCGCAGGCCGGTCGACACGGAAAGGCGCTCGATCGGCTCCAGCCGCGCCTGGGCGAACAGTCCGGCCTGGGTGATCTCCTCGGCCGCGTCGGTGGGGAAGTGAAAGCGTTCGACCGCCATCTCGTCATGCGCGAAATCGGCGCCGACGGTCAGGCTGCCGAGGGGCACCAGAAAGGTGTTCTGCAGTTTGCCGCCGATGGTCTCCACCTCCGAGTTGAAGTCGCCGGACGGCCGCACATAGCCGCTCTCGTTGGGCCGCTTCAGTTCGTATTTGTTGTAGTACAGAGAGGCTTCGGGATCGAACAGCGCCGTCGGCTGCGTCGTCGAATACTTCGCCGTCAGCGTCGTGCGGGTCAGATCGTTGCGGTTCATCTCGGTGGTCACGAGGCCCATGTTGGGCCGCAGCCGGCGGACGGTGTCGTCGTTGAGATACTCGGCGCTGAACTTGAAGGCGTGCCCGTCGGGGGACACGTAGCCGACCTTGCCGAGGACGTCGATCAGGTCTGTGTCGGTGCCGGGTTCGACGTCGCCGTCGCCGTTCTCGTAGTCGTCGCCACGCTCGCGCGTGATCAGGCCGAGCACGTCGAAGCCTTGCGCCGCCCCGTAGCCCGCGATGGTGCCGCGGATGGCGTCGGGATTGGTGTCGTAGGTCGTCGTGAGCCGTCCGCCGATGGACTTGCCGGGCAGCAGCAGGTCGACGGCGTCCTTGGTCTCGAAGGCAACCGAGCCGCCGAGCGCGCCGAAGCCGGCGTCGGCCGGCGCGACGCCGGGGACGACCTCGACGGCCTTCAGGAGGCCGGGATCGAGGAACAGGTTGCCGTTGTGGTGCCAGACGTTGTTCTGCTGGCGCGCGCCGTCGACGGTGACGTTCAGCTTGCTCTGGGCGATGCCGTGGACGAAGAGCTTCTGCGCGGCGATGCTGCCACCGGAGACGGTGATCGCCGGCTCGTCGGCAAAGAGATCGCGCAAGGTCTGCGGCTGTTCGCGGTCGATTTCCTCTTCGCTGGGGCCGATCGGCTGGATCGGCGCCGGCGTCGCGGCCTCCACGGTGATCGATTGCAGCGTGACCTCCGGCGCCGACGGATCCTGCGCCGCCGCCGCGGCGGACAGGACGCCGGACGCCAGGGCGGTGGTCGCCAGCAGGACGGTGATCCGGAGCGCATCGGCGCTTCTCGTGTCGTTCTTCATGTATCGCATCCTTTGCTTCGGGAACCTGCCGGCACAGCGGCGGCTCGACCGCCTGGTCTTTTGATGTTAAGACTGCAAGTCATTCTCACATCCGGGGCGCAGGGTGCCGCGAAACCGTCACCTTGCATAGAGCTTTCGTATACCCGTTCTCGGGCGTGGCGGCTTTTGCGGAGAGGTCAAATGCGTTTGCGAGCCGATCAAAATGCGACGGACGGCGCTCTGTCGTGGCAGGACATCGCGAAACTCGCCCATGAGCGGGACTTCCGCCTGGTGGCGCCGGACCTGCGCCCCTCCGATCCCGCCGTGCGGGGACTGTTCACGCGGCGGAGGCTGCGCAGCGGCCTGACGGTCCACATGTCCGACGCGCTCGACCTGCACGACCTGACCACGCGCATCGTCGGCGAACCGGGGATCACGGTGACGCTGTTTCTCGGCGGCCGGGCGGCCATATCGGTCGGCGGCCGCAGGTACGAGGTCGGGGCGCGTCGCGACGCCGCGGGCCGGGAGAGTCCGATGGCGGTGGTCTACGCGACGCGAGAGCCCGACATCTTCGAGCGACGCGGGATACGCGGGCAGCATGTGCGAAAGGTGGGGATCAGAATTCCTCCTGGTTGGCTGGAGGACGCCGGGCTCGACACGGCTGGCGCCAGTCTGGCTCGCCGGCTCGCGGGGGATCATGGGGGTCTGCTCTCCCTGCCGGTATCGCCGGGCTTGGCGCGGCTGGCCAGGTGCATGCTTGCCGACGCGCGCGACGGGGACGCGTGCTGCGGCCTCATCCGGGAGGCTCGTGCCTTCGAAATGCTGGCGCGCGTCTTTCAATCGGCAGCGGGCGAGCCCCCGGCGGCCACCCGACCGGCACATGCCGAGGCGCGGTTGCGGGCAGCGCGGCAGTACATGTCTGCCCATATCGAGCAGGACCTGACATTGGCTGACGTGGCGCGCCATGCCTGCGTGAGCGTGAGTACGCTGCAACGTCTGTTCCGCGACCGGCTCGGCATGCCGGTAAGCGATTACCTTCGTCGCATGCGCCTGGAAGAGGCACGCCTGTTTCTGGAAAGGGGCGCCGGCTCGGTCACCGAGGCGGCGCTGCGCGCGGGGTACTCGTCGCCCGCCAATTTCGCGACGGCTTTCAGGCGAGAGTACGGGATTTCACCGAGTTGCTGCCGACGGGAGGAGGGCCGCGAGCGCTCCGCCTCGGCGTAAAAGATCCGCATCCGTCTGCGCGTCCGCCCGCGCATCGTCCGGTCGATCCCGGCGCCGGGCCGAGTTCAACGAAGCTGGAACTGGACCGGCACCACGAGTTCGAGCTGGGCCAGCTCGATTTCCGGCGGCGGCGCCGGCAGCGGATTGGCGCGCTGGATCATCTCCTCCACCGCGGCGTCGAGCAGGCGGTGGCCGGAACTGTTCTCGATGCGATGCGCCAGCACCCGGCCGTCGCGGCCGATGGTGAAGCGCAGCATCACGACGCCTTCCTGGCGGCGCATCCGGGCGGCCCGCGGATATTCCTTGTGGCGTTCGAGCCAGGCCTGCAGGCGCGCCATGTAGTCGACCGCAGCCCCCGGAGCGCCGCCGGCGCTCGCCGCCGGCCCGGAGCCGGCTTGCGGCGCCGCCTGCGTTCCCGCCTTGCCGGCCGCGCCGGCGATCGACGCCTGCTCGGACGGCGTTTCCGCCGGCGGCTCCGGGGCGGGGGCGGGCGCCACCGCCTTCGCCACCTCTTGGGGCGGCAGGGGCTTGGCCGCCGGCGGCGGCGGCGGTTTCCGCGGCTTGGGTTTCGGCGGCGGCTCGGCCTGCACGGTCTTGACCGGCTCGGGACTCTCCACCGGCACCGCTTCGGGCGGCGCGACGGCTTCCACGGCCTGCGGCGGCGGCTCGATCGCCTCGACGACGTCGGGCTCCGGCGGCTGCGCCGCGAGCTCCGGTGGCGGCGGCTCCGCGGCCGCCACGCTACCGGGGGCGCCGCCGGCGACCCCGAGATCGACCTCGATGCCGCCGTAGCCGGCGCTGACCGCGCCCGAGGCCGGCTTGTCCTCGATCAGCAGCGCCAGCGGCGCCGCGTGCACGAAGACGGCGGCGATCAGGGCGACGCTCCAATGCCTGCGTTCGAGCTTCATCCTTCGGCCGCCACCGTCACCAGGCGCAGGCGGCGGACGCCGGCCTCGCGCAGAATTTCCATCAGCGCCACCGCCTCCTCGGCGGCAATGCCGGCATCGGCCTTCAGGCGCACCGGCGCCTCGGGATCCGGCCGCGCCGCCAGCCGCGCGGCGAGCGCCTCGCGCGGGATCGGCTCGCCGTCCAGCGCGATGCGGCCGTCGGCGGAGAGCAGGATTTCGGCGAGTTCGCCCTCGGGCGCGCCCTCGGCGGCGGATCGCGGCGGATCGACCCGGAAGGGATCGGCGGCGCTGAGCTGTCCGGCGACCATGAAGAAGATCAGCAGCAGGAAGACGATGTTGATCAGCGGCAGCACAGAGTCGTCGTCGTTCTGGCGCCGGGGGCGCTTCAGGGAAAGCGGTCTCACGGCGCGCCCTTCCGGATCAGCGACATGTTGCGGCCGCCGGCTTCGCTGACGGCGTCGAAGGCGGCGACGGCGCGCTGCAGCGACACGCCCGCATCCGGCCGGATCAGCACCCGCCGCTCGGGATCCTCGGCGAACCGCTTGGCGAGTTCGGCCTGCAGGGCGGCCAGATCGAGCACGCTCCCCGCAAGCCGCAGGTCGTCGGACCGCACCTCGACCAGCAGGGCGCCCTCGGCGCCGCCGGCGCGGGTCGCGGGCGCCGGCGCGTCGAGGCGGATCACCCGCCAGTCGAGGAAGGACGAGGCCAGCATGAAGAACACCAGCAGGATGAACACGACGTCGATCAGCGGCGTCAGGCTGACCAGCGCCCGCCGGCGCGGCCGCCTATTCGCCAGCGGCGACGACGGCAGCGGGGCGCAGTCGAGCATGCTCGCGTTCTCCCTGGTCGATGCCGGCCGCCAGGCCGAGCGTGAAGACGCGGCTGACGGCGCTGTCCATGTCGTGGGCCAGCCGGTCGAGCCGGCGTTCCAGCCAGTTGAGGAAGACGATCGCCGGCATGGCGACGGCCAAACCCACGGCGGTGGTCAGAAGCGCCTCCCAGATGCCGCCCGACAGGACCGCCGGATCGACCTGGCTGCCGGCCGCCTCCAGCGCCTGGAACGCCGAGATCATGCCGAGCACCGTGCCGAACAGGCCGAGCAGCGGCGCCAGCGAGGCGATCACCTCCAGCGGCCGCAGATGGCCGCGCAGATCCTCCAGCCGGTCGGCGCCGTGGCGCAGCGCCTCCTCGCGGCCCAGCGCCTCGGGCAGGTTGCGCAGACGCGCCGCGATCGCCAGGGAGGTCACCTCGGCCAGCGGGCCGCGCCGGCCCTCGAGCAGGGACAGGGCCTCGCGCCCGCGGCCCTGGTGATGAAGCCGCACCGCATCGGCCACCGGGACGTCCGCGCCGACGCCGGCGCTTCGGAACTGCCACAGTTTGAGCAGCACGATGGTCAGGCCGATCACCGACATGGCGATCAGGATGATCACCACCGGCCCGCCCGCCTCGATCAGCGTCGCCAGCTGTGCCGCCGGGCCGTCCTGCGGCGCCTGCACGGCCGCGGCTTCCGTCATCGAGTCCATTGAGAAGACCTTCCTTGCCCGAGAAACATCACTTGATGAGCGGAACGCCGTCGACCCGCGAATCCGTCGACAGCCGCGCCAGGCAATCGCCGAGGCCCTCGCAGGCCATCACGTCGTTCACCAGCACCTTGCCCAGCGTGCCACAGGCGAGGCCCCCGACGTCGAACATGCGCACCATGGTCTTGCCGGCCGGCAGCGGACCGGCCTGCACCGCCAGGCGGCGGGCGATGACGCCGTCGCGGTCGAAGAAGATCAGGTCGAGCTTGAGGCTTTCGACCGCCGCCCCGGCGCCGTTCCGGTAGACGGAATAGACGCGGCAGGAATCCTCGACCGGCTCGAGCTTGTTGAGTTCGAGTGCGAGGCTACCGGCCTCGGCGGCGGCGCCGGCGGCGGGCAGGCAGGCGGCGATCAGCGCTGCCGCGAGGCGGGCTCTCTTCATCGTGTTTGTCTCCTTCACTCGTAGAGACGAATGGCGGCGGTCCGATTTTCAGTCGCATGCGCGCCACTGATCGACCCGCGCAGTTTTAGCTATCTCCGAAGGATGACGCAAGTGACTCTCATTCGCGCCGCTATTGATAACCGGTCGCAACATCTTTAGGGTAGACCGCAGATCTCAAGGGGTAGCAGTCGTTCGGTTGGCCGCCCCGGTCCGTGAGGGGTGTTGCCCGGCTGTGAAAGACGACGGTTCCCGACTGGCCCTGTTCCTGGCCCATCGCGCGGCGCTGGTCGAGTACGCGACGCCGATCGTCGGCTGCCGCGCGCGGGCCGAGGACGTGGTGCAGGAATCCTGGCTCCGCTTCGCCGGGCGCGAAGCGGCGGCCGAGGAGGACGGCCTGCGTCAGCCGGTCGCGTATCTCTACCGCATCGTGCGCAACATGGCGCTGGACTGCGTGCGCCGCCTGGCCGCCGAAGGCCGGCGCGCGGACGCCCAGGCCATCGCCGCCGACCAGGACAAGCTGGAGCACTCGCCGGAAGAGGTCTTTATCCATCGCGACGAGCTGCGCCGGGTCGAGGCGGTGCTGGCGGAATTGCCCGAGCGCACGCGGCTGGCCTTCGAACTGCACCGCTTCGGCGGCCTGACCTTCCACCAGATCGCCGGTCGCCTGGGCGTCTCGGTCGCCACCGCCCACCGGCTGACGCGCGACGCCATGGTCCGCGTGATGCGCGGTCTGCTCGACGACGGGAATTGACGCCGTGACGTCCGAAAAATTCATGCGCCGCGAACGTCTTTGGTATGGGAGGCGGCGTCTCGGGATGAATCGGATGAGGTCATGAACGGCGTGGCGAGCGGCATACCCGACCCGATCCTGGAACAGGCTTCCGACTGGCTGTTCCGGACGCAGGAGGCGCCGGACGATCCGCGGCTGCGGGCCGCGCTGGAGGCGTGGATCGCCGGCGATCCCCGCCACGCGCAGGCCTGGACGGCGGCGCGTCGGGCCTGGGCGGTTGCCGGCATGACCACGCCGGTCCTCGTCGGCACCACGCCGGCTGCCGCCGCTCCGCCGCCTCGCGCCGCGGCCCGCCGCCGGCGCGTCGCCGTGCTGGCGCTGGCCGCCGGCATCGCCGCCCTGGCGTTGCTGCCCGGCCTGAGCCAGCGCCTGCAATCCGATCACCGCACCGCGACGGCCGAGACCCGCGCGCTGGCGCTGGCCGACGGCTCGCGACTCACCCTGGCGGCCGACAGCGCGGTCGCTACCGCGTTCTCGGACGGCGTGCGCGGCGTGGCGCTGCTGAGCGGCGCCGCCCACTTCGAGGTCGAGCCCGACCGGGCCCGCCCCTTCGTCGTGAGCGGTGGCGACGTCACCGTGACCGTCACCGGCACCGCCTTCGACGTCGCCTTCACCGAGCGGACGGCGGCGGTCGAGGTGGCCGAGGGCTCGGTGACCGTCGCCCATGGTGGGACGGAGACACGGCTGAAGGCCGGACAAGGCGCCATCGTCGACCGCTCCTCCGGCGAGATCCGGCGGGTCGCCGTCGATCCCCTCGACGTCGGCGCCTGGCGCCATGGCCGGCTGGTGGTGGGCGACCGCATGCTGTCGACGGTCGTCGACGCCATCCGCCGCCACCATCCGGGCGTCATCCTGCTGAGCGACCACGCGCTGGCCGAAAAGCGCGTCACCGGCGTCTACGACCTGTCCGACCCCGAACGGGCCCTGCGCGCCCTGGTCGGCCCCTATGGCGGCACGGTGCGGCGGCTGACCCCCTATCTGCTGGTGGTGTCGTCCGCCGGCTGAAAAAAAATTCCTATGCGATGAGAAATAGGCCGCGGCAGCCTCGTCTCTCCTTCGACATACGCGAGTGACTCGCATTCGCGTCACCAATTCGAAGAAGGGGGAGCACTGTGGACCAGTCGGTGCAGGATCGGAGCGGGCGCGCGGCCCGGCTGATGGGAACGACGGCGCTGGCCGTCATGGCGGCGATCATGCCGCTCGCGGCGCCGGCCGCGGCGGCCGAGGGAACTCACCAGATCGCCCAGGCAGAGCAGGCCGTCGGCTTCGACATTCCGGCGCAGCCGCTGGACGCCGCGATCCGGGCCTTCGGCCGCCAGTCCGGCTGGCAGGTCTCGGTCGACCAGGCGATGGTCGCCGGCCTCTCCAGCCCCGGCGTCCGGGGCGAGCTGGCGCCGCGCCAGGCGCTGCAGCAGTTGCTGGCCGGAACCGGCCTCCTGGCGGAATTTGCCGGTGAGCGGACCCTGATTCTGCGCAAGGCCTCTCCGGAAGGCGCGCTGGTGCTCGACGCGATCCAGGTGGCGGGACAGGTTCCCGTTCAGGCGAAACTCGGCAATCTTCCGCCGGCCTATGCCGGAGGGCAGGTGGCGGAAGGCGGGCGCCTCGGTCTGCTTGGCAATCGCGACGTCTTCGAGACCCCCTTCAACATCACGAGCTACACCGCCCAGGCCATCCAGGACCAGCAGGCGCGTACGGTCGGCGAGGTCGTCGCGGACGATCCGTCGGTCCGCATCGTCAACCCGAAGGGCGGCCGGTTCGAACAGTTCTCGATCCGCGGCTTTCCCGTGTGGAACAGCCAGGTCGCCTTTGACGGGCTCCCCGGCCTGCTGTCGACCTACGTGATTGCCACGGAAGTGGCGGAGCGCGTCGAAATCCTGAAGGGACCGAACGCCCTGCTGAGCGGCGTGGCGGCGAGCGGCGGCATCGGCGGCGGCATCAACGTGGTGCCGAAACGGGCCGAGGCGGAGCCGATAACCGATGTCACCCTCAGCTATGGCTCCGACGCCCAGTTCGGCGGGCACCTCGACGTCGGCCGGCGCTTCGGTCCCGAAAAGCGTTTCGGTGTTCGCGCCAACGGCGTCTATCGCAACGGCGACACGCCCGTCGAGCTGCAATCGGAGGAACTGGGGCTTGGGGTCCTCGGGCTCGACTATCGCGGTGACCGGTTCCGCCTGGCGGCCGACCTGGGTCATCAGGCGCGCAGCATCGATGCGCCCCTCGAACGCGTGAGCATCAGAGGCGGCGTGCCGGTCCCCAACGCGCCGGATGGCAGCACCAATTTCACGCAGCCCTGGACCTCCGCCGAATCGAAAGACACCTTTGGCGCCCTGCGAGGCGAATACGACCTCACGCCCGACATCACGGCCTTCGCCGCGGCCGGGGCGCGGCATGGCCGCTACGATTTCCTGAGAATTGGAACGATCTCCGTCACCAATGCGCAAGGCGACTTCAGGACAACGCCGGTCCGATTCCCGTATCGCGAGGACGCGATCACGGGGGAACTCGGCCTGCGCGCCCGTTTCGAGACCGGCCCGGTCCGGCACAGCCTGGGCCTGATCGGCTCGGCGTTCCAGCTGGAAACCGGGTGGCGGAGGCAGACCCTGCCGGCAGTCTCCTCCAACATCTTCAATCCCGCCGTCGTGCCGGCGCCCACCCTCGCGCCCCTGTCGACGAGCGATCTGCCGAAGGCTTCGGAAACCCTGCTGTCCGGACTGGCGCTCGCCGACACCCTGTCCTTCCTGGACGACCGGGTTCATCTGACGGTCGGCGGGCGTCTCCAGCGGATCACGGTGGACAATTTCAACACGACGACCGGCGCCAAGACGACCAGCTATGACGAGGATGCCCTCACCCCGGCCTTGGGGTTGGTGGTCCAGCCGTGGGAGCACGTGTCGCTCTACACCAACTACACCGAGGGCCTCGCCCGCGGACCAATCGCCCCGGCCACGGCGGCCAATGTCGGCGAGGTGTTTCCGCCGATACGCTCCAAGCAGGTCGAGGCCGGCGTGAAGATGGATTTCGGCGATTTCGCCACGACCGTGAGCGCTTTCCAGATCACGCAGCCGAGCGGCATCACCGATCCGAATACGCTTGTTTTTGCCGTCGATGGCGAGCAGCGCAACCGCGGCATCGAGGTCAACGTTTTCGGCGAGCCGATGGACGGCGTCCGCCTGCTGGGCGGCGTGATGCTCATCGACGCCACGCTGACCCGCACGACCGGCGGCACCAACGACGGCAATACCGCGGTCGGCGTGCCCCACGTGCAGGTCAACCTCGGAGCCGAATGGGATACGCCCTTCCTGCCGGGCCTGACGTTGTCGGGACGGGCGATCCACACGGGTTCGCAATACATCGATGCGGCAAACACCCGCGAGATCCCGGACTGGACCCGCTTCGACATCGGTGCGCGGTACACGTTCGAAACCGCCGGGACGCCCGTCACTCTGCGCGCCAATATCGAAAACCTGTTCGACGCGGACTATTGGGCTTCGGCGGCCCCCAACGGGCTGACGCTTGGCGCGCCGCGAACCTTCCTGCTCTCGACGACCGTCAACTTCTGACGGGGCGGAGCCGGACCGGCGCGGACGGGACTTTCCCGTCGCGCCGGTCCGGCGACGGAGTCGTGGCCACGGCCGCTATTGAGAAACACTCGCATCTCTGATACTCCCTTGGCCGTCGCGGGTGGTCATCGAGAGGGGAATGATGCGCGGACGCTCCACCCTGCTTGCCGGCTTCCAGGAGCATTACGACGAGCTCGTCCGGTTCCTCACCCGCCGGCTGGGCGATGCCGGGCGGGCGGCCGACGTCGCCCACGAAACCTATGTCCGGCTGACGGCGGTGCCCGATCCTGGTCCCGAACTGCGGGATGCCCGCGCCTTCGTCTTTCGCGTCGCCAGCAACATCGCCATCGACGGCGCGCGCCGCGACCAGCGGCTGGGCCGCATCTCCGCCGCGGCCGAGGACGGCGACCACGTGCCCGACGGCGCGCCGTCGGCCGAAGAGCGGGTGCTGGCCCGCGAACGCCTCGACACGCTCGACCGGGCGCTGGCCGAATTGCCCCCGAACGCCCGCAGGGCCCTGCTGCTCAGCCGCGTCGACGGCCGCTCCCACGCCGAGATCGCGCGCGCCTTGGGCGTGTCCGAAAGCATGGTCGCCAAATACCTTGCGCAGGCCTTGAAGCACTGCCGCGCGCGCATTCGCCAGTTCGACCGCGATGCCTTCTGAGGTTTTTCCTGCAAAATGGACCGGAGCCAGACGTCTATGAGACAGGCGTGCCTCCACAAGGCGGACCGATGACCACGCGACGCAGCCATACGGACCTCGAAGACCAGGCGATCGACTGGCTCGTCCGGCTCGGCTCGGGCCGGGCCGGCCCAACCGACCGCGCAGCCTTCGCCGCCTGGCGCGCCGCCGATCCGGCGCACGAGGCCGCGGCCCGCGCGGCCGAGCGTCTGTGGCACGATCTCGGCCACACCCGGGCGGCGGCCGGTCATGCCGAGGGCGGCGCGGCCGTCGTGCCCTTGGCGCGGCCCGGCCGGGCGCCGGCACGCCGCGCCACCCGGCGGGCGGTCATCGGCGGTGCCCTGGCGGCGTCCCTCGCCCTGCTGGTGGTGGCCGGCGTGCCGCCGCGCGACGGTGCCGACCACGTCACCGCCGTCGGCGAGCGCGCCGAGATCGCTCTGCCCGACGGATCGGTGGTCGCCCTCAACACCGACACCCGCCTCTCCGTCCGGTACGGCGGCTCCGAGCGGCGCATCGTGCTGCACCAGGGAGAGGCCCTGTTCGACGTCGTCGCCGACGCCGCCCGCCCCTTCGTCGTCGAGGCCGGCGCCGCCACGGCCCGCGCCGTGGGCACGGCCTATGCCGTGTCCCGAGACGACGACGCCGTCGGCATCACCGTCGCCGAGGGCCTGGTCGAGGTCGCCGCCGACGGCGCGCCGGTCCGCCTCGGCGCCGGTCAGCACGTCGAGGTCGCGGGCGGCAGCCTGGCGCCGGTGCGGCCCGTCGACGCGCGCGCCGATACTGCCTGGCGGCGCGGCCGTCTCATCGCCAACCGCCGCCCGCTGGGCGAGGTGATGGCCGAGGTGGCGCGCCACCAGCACGGCGCGATCGTGGTGGCGGAAAGCCTTCGCGGCCTCGCCGTCACCGCCGTGTTCGACCTGGACGACCGCGACGCCCTGTTCGACCTGATCGAACAGACCCTGCCGGTCACCGTGCTGCGCCTGCCGTTCCTGACCGTCATCCACGCGGCCTGAAAAAATTGGTTCATCGGGGCTCCTGACGGAGCGCGCGTCTCCAGACGCGCCGTTTTTTGGCGGGTAAGGCACACACAGCTGGTCTGGAGACCCGAATGAAATTTTTTCCACGCGCGCTGCAAGATGGCGCGCCCCCCGTCGTCCTAGATCTATAACCCGCAAATGACTCGCATTTGCGGTGATCGATCCGGGGAAGAGGGGGGGATCCTATGGCCGAGTGCCGCGTCGTTCGTTCGTCACAGTTCAACCGCCTGCGCCGGGCGCTGCTGCTTGCCGGCACCGCCCTGGTCGGGGCCGGCATGCCCGCCGTCGCGCATGCCGAACGCCTCGTGCTCATGGCCCAGGCGGCCGCCGAGCAGGTGGTGTTCTCGATTCCGGCGCAGCGGCTGGATACCGCCTTGACCGCCTTCGCCGACCAGGCGGGCCTGCGGCTGATGGTTCGCTCGGCCGACCTAGCCGGGCTGACGGCTCCGGCCCTGTCCGGCCGCTACACGCCGGAAGAGGCGCTCGCGCGGCTGCTGGCCGGGAGCGGGCTGACTCGGCGGTTCATCGACGACGGCAGCGTGACGATCGAGCGAATGCCCGAGCAAGTCGAGAGCGGTCCGCGCCGGCTCGATGCCGTCACGGTCACCGCCGGACGCGCGGAGCGGCCGCTGTCGAACATCCCTGGTTCCGTCTCCATCATCTCGCGCGAGGAGGTGGCGCGGCAGACGCGCGTTCAGCGCAGCATCGGCGGAATCATCGAACAGGCGGTGCCGGGCTTCGTCGGAGCCAACGGAACGCAGCAGGAGAACACCACGATCCGCGGGCGCGGGTCGCTGGTGCTGCTCAATGGCGTGCCGCAGAACCAGCAGCTCCGCAGCGCCGGCTACGACTTCCGCAATATCGATCCGAACATGGTGGAGCGGATCGAAGTGGTGCGCGGCGCCAACGCCACGTTCGGCTTCGGGGGCTCGGGCGGCATCATCAACATCATCACCAAGACGCCGGAGGCCGGCCAGCCGACTTTCACCACCCGCGTCGGCACCACCTTCGCGCCCTACAAGCTCGAGGCCGACAGCTTCACCAAGGAGTTCTACCAGGACGTAAGCGGGCGAACCGGCGCGCTGGACTACTTCTTCGGCGGCTCGATCCGCGACCTCGAGAATGCCTATGACGCCGAGGGCGACCGGATTCCCGACTGGAATACGGAATACAACAACACGATCTACAACCTGAACGGTCGTCTCGGCTGGCAGCTCGACGAGGCGCAGAAGCTGAGCCTGTCGGCCAACTACTTCCGCGACCAGGAGAACGAATCGACCGCCCCGTCGGGCGCGATCGTCGGCCAGCGGAAAGCCGACGCCGTGCCCACCGAATCGCTTTTCCCGAACTGGCTGCCCACCGGTCTGTTCTCGGATCCGCAGCAGTCGACGAATGTCAACCTCGGCTACGACAACACCGACGTGCTTGGCGGCGACATGCGGCTGGAAGCCTTCATGCAGCGCTGGCAGCTCGAATACGAAACCTTTATCAATGCCGTGCCCTTCGGCGGCGCCGGAAACGAGCCGGGCAAACACGAGCGCGAGGAGCGACGGCTCGGGTTCCGCGCCAATTTCGATACGCCGATCGACCGCCTGCTGCCGATGGAGGGGGCGCGGCTGGTCTGGGGCGGCGACTATCTGAACTATTACAGCTCGGAACTGAACGTGTTCGACACCCGGCCGGTAACCACCAGCTTCAGGCCCGACATCGTTCAGAGCAGCTACGCGGGGTTCGCCCAGGTGGAGGTGCCGGTCGGCGAGCTCCTGCTGTCCGCTGGCGTGCGCCATGAACGCTTCGACGTTAGCGTCGAGAGCATTATCAAGAGCGACGGCACGCCCTTCCGCGGCGGCGATCTATCCTATTCCGCCACTCTGGCGAATGCGGGCGTGGTCTGGTTGCTGAACGACCGCACCGAAGTGTACGGCGGCTGGTCGCAGGGCTTCGACGTGACGCAGGTGGGGCGCGCGGCCGCCCAGGTGAACGACGTCGCCGCCATCGAGCTGGAGCCTGCGATAACCGACCAGTTCGAGGTCGGCGTGCGGCATGATGCCGACGCATGGCAGGGAAGTCTGTCGGCGTTCTATACCAGTTCCGAGTTGGGCTCGCGGACCACGCCGAGCGCCACCGGCATTGCCCGCCCGCTGCGCCAGCCCGAGGAGATCTGGGGCGCCGAGGCGACCCTGGACGTGCAGCCGTTCGAAGCCTGGGGTTTCGGCGGCACGGCGGCGTACCAGGAGGGTCTGCGCGAGGTGAACGGCGATACCAGCCGGCTGCAGTCGTGGTTCATCACGCCGCTGCGATTCACCGGCTATGCGGAATACCAGCCGACGCACGACTGGTTCAATCGCCTTCAGTTCACCCTGACGCCCGGCCATGACCGCTTTCCGGGCAGCACGGCATTCGGCGAAGGCGAGGTCGAGACGGTGTTCCTCGTCGACTATATCGGCGAAATCGCGGCCGGTCCCGGAACGGTCGAGCTGGGGGTGCGCAACCTGCTGAACAACCAGTATGTTCCGGCCGCGATGCAGGCCCTCAACGACGCATGGTCGTACTATGCCGGCCAAGGCACGACCGTGTCGCTGGGATACCGGCTGAAATGGTGAGCTAAGCTGCAAATCGTTCCCAGTCGCAAAAAATCCTGAAAAGCGCCGCCCTCTGACTCGTCATCTGGTTTGAGGGCCAAGGATCGGAGTCGTGGAAGTATGGCAACGGGAGGAAGGGCGAAAGGCGGCAGGGGCCGGCTATGGCTGGTGGTCCACGGCTGGTTCGCTTTGCCGATCTGGCTGCTGCTGTTCGTCATCTGCGTCACCGGCACGCTGCTGACCGTGGCGCACGAGCTGCAGTGGCTGGTCGATCCGACGGTGCGGGCGGCCAACCCCGACGGCTCGGCGCCCAAGCCGCTGAACGAGATCGTCGCCGCGGTCAATCAGGCCTATCCCGAGGGCATCGTCACCCGGATCCGTGTCCTGGAACCCTACCTCGCGCATGAGGTCACGGTGGCGCTGCCCGAGGCGCCCTTCGCCCGCGCCCACGTCAACCCCTATACCGGCGCGGTGCAGGGCCTGACCGAGGGGCCGGGCTTCACCGGATTCCTGTTCGGGCTGCATTCCTGGCTGCTGTTCCCGTGGACCGGGACCATCAACCTCGGCTGGTACATCGTCACCGCGCTCGGCTTCTTTATGGCCGGTTCGATCGTCACCGGGCTGGTGGTCTACAAGAAGTTCTGGAAGGCCTTCACCCAGCCGCGCCTGCGGCTGCGGAATGGCGCCCGGGCATTCTGGGGCGATTTCCATCGCCTCGCCGCGATGTGGGCCCTGTGGTTCACGCTGATCATCGCCGTCAGCGGCGGCTGGTTCCTGGTCGTCAACCTCATCTACACCGCGGGCTACAAGATCTTTCCTGATCCGCCGCTGGTCGCCCGCGAAGACGTCCCGCCGCCCGCGGCCGATGCCCGCCGCCTCGTCCCCGATCTCGACCGGGCGGTGGCGGCGGCGCGGACGGCCGTGCCCGACTTCCGCCCTCATTACGTCGTCCTGCCCAACAGCGCCTACAACCACACCATGCTGCTCGGCGACACGGGCCTGTCGCTGTTCGGCAAGTACGGCCGCCGGGTCTTCGTCAATCCCTATACCGACAGGGTCGGAGGCACCATCCTGCCCGGCGAGATGACGGCGCTCCAGGTCACCTCGCGCATCCTGCCGGCGCTGCATTTCGGCAATTTCGGCGGGCTGGTCACCAAGCTGATCTGGTTCGTGTTCGGCGCGGCGCTCTCGGCGCTGGTGTTCAGCGGCATCGTCATCTGGACCAAACGTACCGCCCAGGCGACGGTGCGGGCGGTGCGCGCCGACATGGCGCCCGCCGGCGCGGCGGCGGAATAGGAGAAGCGGAATGCGATCCGCCTGGAACCGATGGAAGTTTCATCTCTCCGGCCTGGTCCTGCTGGCCTCGGTCTGGTACGGCCCCGGCTATGTCAGCGGCGCGCACTGGGCGAACATGGGCGAGCGGGTGCTGGAGCCGCGGCCGGTCGGCCCCTACACGGTCACCTTGGGCGAGGTGCGCGCCATCCCGCCCAGGCTGGATCCCTACGGCCGCTGGATCAAGGACTACAACCTCATCCTGTCGCCGGCCGCGGCCAAGGCGACCAAGGCGGCCTATCTCAAGGTCGGCAAGCCGCGCAACCTGAAGGCGGCGGGCGCCATCCTGCACGGCAATCCCTACCGCCTGCACGCGCATGTGCCGTTCCCCGCGACCTTCGGTCCCGAAGACCAGCTGTGGCTGACAATCGAGACCTGGACCGGCGAGGTGCATCAGGTCTCGTGGTCGCTGGGCGAGGCCCTCGCCACGCTGCCTGCGCCCCCGATCCGGACGGCGGCGGCGCGATGAAGCGAGCGCTGCCTGGTCTGGTCCTGGCGGTCCTCCTGCCCGGAGCCGCCTTCGCCCATTACCCGTTCTGCAATTGCGCGATGAAGGACGGCGCCACCGTGCGCTGCGTCGGCGGCTTCTCCGACGGCACTTCGGCGGCCGGCGTGCCGTTCGAGGTGATCGGCTACGACGAGCAGGTGATCGCAACCGGCAAGAGCGACGCGGCGTCGGCCTTCGAGTTCCCCCGTCCGGACGGCGAGTTCTACCTGCTGTTCGACGCCGGCCCCGGCCATGTGGTCGAGATCGACCATGTCGCGATCCACTGAGGGCTGAGCGATGGTGCAGCAGATCGTCCGACCGTCGGGAGCGGAGCGCGAAGCGGCCTGGGTGCTGCTGGCGACGGCGCTGATCCTAGCCGGTGCCGCCGTCGCGGTGAACCTGAGGCACCCGCCGCCTGCCGAGCATGCGCCGTCGCCCGCGCACCACATCGACTCCCGCACTGGCCTGACCCCTGCCGAACAGGGCCTGTTCGCCGACCTGCTGGTCGCCGCCGAGGAGATCGCCGCGTTGCGCAGCGCCGACGGCGCCGCGCCCGGCCTGGATGCACTGGCCGCCGAAGGGCTGACGCCGTTCGTCCGCGATCCGGCCTGGCGCAATCGCGGCGCGCTGAATTGGACGGAGTGGCGGGCCGGCGCCACGGCCGCGTATCTCGGGCTCAGCGCCGATCCCGCGGTGGCCGGGTCGTTCCTGCTGGTGACCGAGCCCGACCACCCGCCGTTGGTATGGCTGCACCGGGCCGCCGCGGCCGTCGATTCCGTCGACGAGACGGCGCTGATCGCCGCCGGCTGGCGGCGCGTGACCTCCACCTTCACCACCGGGGTGACACGATGATCGACCGTCGCACCTTCCTGGCGCTCGCGGCCGCCGCCGCCGTGGCCGGACCGGTCCGGGCCGCGGCCCGCCCGCGCATCGGCGTCACCCTTCATCCCTATTACAGTTTCGTCGCCAACATCGTCGGCCCGGCCGTCGAGGTCGTGCCGGTGATGCCGGCCGGCTTCAATCCCCACGCCTACGAGCCGCGCCCCGACGACATCGCGCGCATCGGCACATTGGACGTCATGGTGCTCAACGGCATCGGCCACGACGACTTCGCCGAGCGCATGATCGCCGCCTCGGCCAAGCCCGGCATTCCCGTCGTCGAGGCCAATGCCGACGTGCCGCTGCTGCCCGCGGGCGGGGCCCTGCAGCGGGCCGGCAAGGTGGTCAACCCGCACACCTTCCTGTCGATCACCGGGGCGACGCAGCAGGTTCACACCATCGCCCGCGAACTGGGCCGGATGTTGCCCGAACACGGCGGGACCTTCGCCGCCAACGCCCGGGCTTACGCGCGGCGGCTGCGCCGGATGCGCGCCGACGCCCTGTCGCGGCTCGCCGGCGCGGAGGACCTGCGGCTGCGGGTCGCGACCATTCACGGCGCCTACGATTACCTGCTGCGCGAATTCGGCCTCGAAGTCGCGGCGGTGGTCGAGCCGTCGCACGGCATCGAACCCAGCCCGGGCCAGCTCGCCGAGACCATCGACAGGCTGCGCCGGCTTGAGGTCCAGGTGGTGTTCTCCGAGCTCGACTTCCCCAGCGCCTATGTCGAGACCATCCGCCGCGAGACCGGCATCCGGCTCTACGCGTTCTCGCACATCTCGCACGGCGCCTACGCCGCCGACCTGTTCGAGCGCGAGATGACGCGCAACCTCGACACCCTGGTCACCGCCATGCTGGAGGCCGAGGGATGAACGGCCCGGCGGTCCTGTTCGACCAGGTCGACCTCGTCCTCGGCCGCACCCAGGTGCTCGAGCGCGTGTCCCTGCGCGTGGCGCCCGGTGCCGTCCATGCCGTGGTCGGTCCCAATGGCGGCGGCAAGTCGTCGCTGATCAAGGCGGTGCTGGGTCAGGCTCCCCATCGCGGCACGATCCGCCTGGACTGGCCGGGCGAGCGCCCCGGCGCCGTCGCCTATGTGCCGCAGGCGCTCGATCTCGACCGCGGCCTGCCGATGACCGTGCTCGACTTCATGGCGGTGCTGTGCGGGCGCCGCCCGGCCTTCCTCGGGCCGGGGCGCGACCGCCGCCGCTACGCCGAGGCGCTGGACCGGGTCGGCATGGCCGACAGGGCCGGCCGCCGCTTCGGCGCGCTGTCGGGCGGCGAGCGCCAGCGGGTGCTGCTGGCGCAGGCCCTGGTGCCGGACCCAGACCTGCTGGTCCTCGACGAGCCGATGACGGCGCTCGACGAGACCGGCGCCGCGCTGTTCGAGCGCCTGCTCGGCGACCTTGCGGCGCGGCGGACCACCGTGCTGTGGGTCGAGCACGACCTGGCCCAGGTGCGCCGGCTCGCCGGCCGGGTTACCGGGCTGAACCGGCACGTCCTGTTCGACGGCCCGCCGCGCGAGACGCTGACGCCCGAACGGGTGCTGGACCTGTTCTCGACGGTGCCGCGCCAGCGCGATCTGCGGGTGGCGTCATGAGCTTCGAGACGCTGCGCACGACCATCCAGGGCTGGGCCGCCGCCGGGCTGATGCCCGCCGGCATGGAGCATGGTTTCCTGGTCAACGCCCTGCTGGCCGGGCTGATGATCGGCCCGGTGCTCGGCGGACTGGGAACCCTGGTGGTCATCAAGCGCCTGGCCTTCTTTTCCGAGGCGGTGGGGCATGCGGCCCTGACCGGCGTCGCCATCGGCATCCTGGTCGGCGAGCCCTATACCGCCCCCTACGGCAGCCTGTTCGGCTACTGCCTGCTCTTCGCCCTGCTGGTCAACTTCATGCGCAACCGTACCGGCCTGACCTCGGACACGCTGATCGGCGTGTTCTTGTCGGTGTCGCTGGCCATGGGTGCCAGCCTGCTGCTGTTCCTGGCCACGCGGGTCAACATCCACATCCTCGAGAACGTGCTGTTCGGCTCGGTCCTGACGGTCGACGACGTCGATCTCGCGGTCCTGCTGGCGGTGGCCGTGGGCGTGCCGCTGGTGATGCTGCCGCTGTTCAATCAGCTGCTGCTGGCCAGCCTCGATCCGGCCCTGGCGGGCGTGCGCGGCGTACCGGTCAAGGCGCTCGACTATCTGTTCCTGGTGATGGTGACCGTGGTTACCGTGGCCTCGGTGAAGATCATCGGCGCGGTGCTGGTGGGCGCGCTGCTCGTGATCCCGGCGGCGGCGGCCCGGGTGGTCGCATCCTCGCTGCGCGGCTTCTTCTTCCTCAGCGTCGCCTTCGCCACCGTCGCGGCGGTGCTCGGGGTCGTGCTGCCGGTCGAGCTGTCCCTGCCGGTGCCGTCGGGCGGCGCCATCATCCTGGTGGCCGGCCTGCTGTTCCTCGGCGCCGCCCTGGTCCGTCTGGTGCGTAGGGAGGCCGAGGCGTGATCCGCCTGGCGATCGTTCTTCTCGTGTCCTTGCTGCCCTTCGGCGCCCGGGCCGACACCGTGCTCGCCGGCCATCCGCTGACCGCCGGGCTCATCCAGGCCCTGACCGGCGGCTCGTCGGTCGCGGTCGCGGTGGTGGTTCCGGCGGCCATTCCCATGGGACGGCAGTATTCGTTCCTGTCGGGCCGCGGCGCCGGCAGGCTGAGCGAGGCGGCCGCCCGGGCCGACGCGGTTGTGACCTTGCGCTCCGTCTGGCCCGACGATCCGCTCTATCCGTTGGCCCGGCGCGCCAACATCCGTCTGGTCGAGATCGATGCCGCACGGCCGCTGGACGGCGGCCTGACCGGCGTCGCCGTCCTGCCCGACGCTTCGTTCCCGTGGCTCGGCCTGTCCAATCTCGGCCGCATGGCCGACATCGTCGCTGCCGACCTGCGGCGGCTCTATCCCGCCGCCGCCGCCACCATCGACGCCAATCTCGGCCGGCTCAAGGCCGGCCTGCTCGGCGAGACGGCCAGGGCGGCGCGCATCTTCGCCGAGATTGCCGATCCCGGCGTCGTCCTGCTCACCGACCGCTTCGATCCGCTGGTCGCCGACCTCGGCCTCGATGTGCGGGGGCGCTGGCCGCGCGACGACCGCGACTGGACGCCCGAGCGCCTGGCGGAACTGGCGGCCTACCTGCGGGACGATGCCGTTCCCGTCGTTCTGCACCACCGCGATCCGGCACCGGAGATCGCCGCCGCCGTGGCCGCCGGGGGCGCCCGCCTGGTGGTGCTCGACAGCTTCGACGGCGGCCCGCCGGCCGAGATCGTAGCCGCCGTCGCCGGGCTGGTGGACAGGCTGGCCGCCGGCTTCGGAGCCCGTCCGTAGCGACGCGGATCCGGTTGGCGTAGCGGCTGCTCGCCCGCCGGTCCCTCGCGACAACCCCGAAATCGTACCTGAATACCCCGATGTGCAAATGACTTGCAGTCGCGCAACGACGCGGTTAGATTGCCCACCGCATGCGGATGCGATGCATTCGCAATTGGGCGCGCACTTGGCGCGGGGTTGAGTGGAAGAGGGGCGAAATGAAGCGAAGCGTGGTTACCGCGGCCATTGCCGCGGCGGCGTTGGCCAGTCCGGCCGTGGCGCAGGAGAAGAACGAGGACGGGGCGGTCCGCCTCGAACCGATCCTCATCGAGTCCCTCACCCGCGTCGAGACGCCGGTGGACGAAGCCACCCGCGCCGTGACCGTGATCAGCCGCGAGGAGATCGAGGAGCGCAAGCTGATCGACCGCAGCGTCGGCGAGATCCTGTCGCACACCGTGCCGGGCTTCAGCCCCAGCACCGAGGCCACCACGGATTTCGGCCAGACGCTCCGCGGCCGCTCGTTCCTGGTTCTCATCGACGGCGTGCCCCAGTCGACGCCGCTGCGCGACGGGCGCCGTTCGCTGAACACCATCGACCCCGAGTCGATCGAGCGCATCGAGGTCGTCCGCGGCGGCACCTCGATGTACGGCTTCGGCGCCACCGGCGGTCTGGTCAACATCGTCACCAAGCGGCCCGAGGCCGGCGAGATGACCGTCAAGGCCTCGCAAGGCTTCAAGGTCTCGGCGACGCATCCCGAGGATTCGCTCGAGAGCACGACGAGCCTGCAGGTGTCGGGGAGCGAAGGCGCGGTCGATTACCTGCTGGACGGCAGCTTCATCAAGCGCAACAGCTTCTTCGATTCCGACGGCGACCGGATCACTGCCGAGCCCTTCGCCGGCCAGGGCGGCCTGGCGGACACCGAGACCTACAACTTCCTCGGCAAGATCGGCTATTCCTTCGCCGAAACCCAGCGCCTCGAACTGAGCGGGCTGTGGTTCGAGCTCGAGCAGCGCCCGGATTACGGCCGTCTGCCCTTCGTGCCCGACTGGCGCCAGATGTTCGCGGTCCCCGCAGAGGGCTACAAGACGCCGGCCCTGCCGGGCTCCTACAACGTCGCGACGCCGGGCACCGAGAACAAGAACGTCAACCTGGAGTACAGCAATTCCGACTTGTTCGGCAGCAGCATTTCCTCCCAGGTCTATTACACCGATCTCGACATCGTCTACGGCAAGCTGCCGCCGTACAGCCAGTCAATGATCGAGTCCGACAAGCTGGGCGGCCGCCTCACCATCACGACCCCGGTGAAGGCCGGGCCGCTGCCGTTCGACATCGTCTGGGGCGCCGACTACCTGCGCGACGAGACGAAGCAGACCTTCATCGATACGCCCGACTACAATCCCAATCTCGTGCAGGACGCCTTCGCGGCCTTCGGCCAGATCGAGGTCCCGATCCTGGAATACGGCAAGATCGCCGGCGGCATGCGCTACGAGGACATCACGGTCGACGTCAGCACCTTCAACCAGAACGCCGCCACGGTGGTGCAGGGCGGCGAGCTCGGTTTCCAGGAGACGTTGTTCAACCTTACCGGCGCGGTCTATCTCAGCGACGAGGCGGAGCTCTTCGGCGGCTGGTCGCAAGGCTTCACCATCACCGAGCTGGGCCGCATCCTGCGCGAAGGCAACTTCACGCGCGCCGAGCAGGCGGCGACGGAAGCCGAGAAGAGCGACAACTACGAGATCGGCCTGCGCGGAACCTACAAGCGCTGGGACGGGTCCCTGGCCGGATTCTTGAGCAAGTCCGACAACGGCGTCACCTACGACCGCACGAACCTGCGCATCCTGACGCGGCCCGAACGCATCTACGGCGTCGAAGGCGCGCTGAACGTCCGTCCGAACGACCGCCTGACCCTCGGCGGCACCGTGACCTGGATGAAAGGCAAGATCGATCTGGACAACGACGGGGATTACGACGAGGACCTGCCGTCGACGCGCATTCCGCCCCTGAAGGTCACCGCCTTCGCGGAATACGACGTCACCGAGTGGTGGAGCGCCCGGCTGTCGGGCCTGTACTCCGGCTCCCGCAATCCCGACAGCACGCAATTCGGCGGCGGCGACATCGACGAGTATATGGTGTTCGACCTCTACAGCACCTTCGACGTCGGTCCCGGCGAACTCCAGGTCGGCATCGAGAACCTGTTCAACAACGACTACATGACCCTGCTCAACCAGGCGTACAACTACCAGATCACCAATGTCCAGGCGCCAGGCACGACCATCGCCGCCACCTATTCGGTGCGGTTCTGATGGCGGCAGGCGCGCCGCGCATCGCCGGGACCGCGCCCCATCCGGAGCGGAAGGGGCGCGGCTGTCCGGAAGTCAGGGGCGCGGGCGCGTTTTGCCGCCCGAAACTGGACCAGGAGACGCGGCGGTCGCGGCTCGCGGCGTACCGGGAGGCCCATGTTTGAACTGGAGGGCGTCGCGGTCGCCCATGACGGGCGCACCGTGCTGGACGTCGAGCGCCTGACGTTGGCGAAGGATGCGTTCACGGTCATTCTCGGCCACAACGGCTCGGGCAAGTCCACCCTGATGGGGGCGCTGGCGCGTCAGCACCGGCCGACCCGCGGCAGGCTCGTGCTGGACGGGCGTCCGCTGGACGACTATTCGGCGCGCGCCTTCGCGCAGGCGGTGGCCTTGCCTGCCGCAGCGCCTGCCGGACGTGCCGGGGCTCAACGTGCGGGAGTTGTGCGGCCTCGGTCGCTTCCCCTGGCAGGGCGCGCTGGGCCGCTGGCGGCAGGAGGACGATCGCATCGTCGATGCGGCGCTGGAACGCACCGGTCTCGCGCGCTATGCCGACCATCCCGCCGATCGCCTCTCGGGCGGCGAGCGGCAGCGGGCGTGGATCGCCATGCTGCTGGCGCAGGAGGCGCCGATCCTGATGCTCGACGAGCCGACCTCGGCACTGGACCTGGCGCATCAGGTCGAGGTGCTGAGGCTCCTGCGCAGCCTGCGCGAGACCGCCGGCTGCGGCGTCATCGCCATCCTGCACGAGATCAATCTGGCGGCGCGATTCGCCGATCGCATCGTCGCGCTCAAGCAGGGGCGCATCGCCTTCAGTGGGCCGCCACAGGCCCTGATGCGGCCGGAGGTGCTCTCCGACCTTTATGGCGTCGAGATCCAGATGGTCGACCATCCCTCGCGCGCGACCCCCGTCGCCATCGTCGCCTGAACGGAGCAGAGCCGTGCGATCCACACTTCTGGCCATTCTTTATGTCGTTCTTGCCGCCGGCCTCGCCTCGGCGGCCGTGGTGAACGACAGCCGCAGCCGGCACGAATTCGCGCAGCCGCCGCAGCGGGTGGTGGCGCTTAGCTGGTCCTTGGCCGAACAACTGCTGGAACTCGGCGTGACGCCGGTCGGCGTCGCCGATGTGGAGGGATACGGAAAATGGGTCGTCCGGCCCGCCCTGCCGGAAGACGTCGCGAGCGTCGGGCTGCGCAAGGAGCCGAACCTCGAGCGCATCGCCGAACTGGCCCCCGACGTGATCCTGGCCTCCGACGACCAGCTCGCCTTCGTGCCGAATCTGGAGAAGATCGCGCCGGTCCTGCACTTCGACACCTTCAGCGCCGATCACGACAACCACCAGGTCGCGCGCGAGACCTTCATCGCGCTCGGCCGGTTGTTCGACCGCGAGGCGGCGGCGCGGACCAAGCTCGCCGATCTGGACGCGCGCCTGGCCGCCCTTCGGGCGCAGGTCGCGGCGCATTTCGGCGGCGCGCCGCCAGAGGTCACCGTGGTGCGGCCGATCGACGACGCGCGGGTGGCGATCCACGGCGAGAACGCGATGCCGGTCTTCGCGCTGCGCGCGCTCGGCCTCGACAGCGGCTTTCCGCTGCCGGCGACGCAGTGGGGGATCACCTTGAAGAAATGGGAAGAGATCGGGCGGATCCGCAGCGGCATCGTCCTCTACATCGAGCCGTTCGAACAGGCCGACGAGGTGTTTTCCAAGACGCTGTGGCAGGCGATGCCGGTGGTGCGCGAGGGCCGGGTGCATCCCATCCCGGCGACATGGACCTATGGCGGCGCGACGTCGGTCGGCTACCTCGCCGAGGTGATCGCGCGGAAACTGCTGGAGCTGCCGGGCCGGTGACGATCCGCTGGTGGCTCTCCGGCCTGGCGCTGTCGATCGCCCTGCCGGCGTACATGGGCTTGTCGACGGAGCTGCCTTTGGCGGCGCAATGGGCGCTGGTGCTCGGGCAGGCGCCCGAGAGCTACGAAGAGGTGCTGTTCGCCTATTCGGTCGCGCCGCGCGCCGCGATGGCGCTGGTCGCCGGAGCGGCGTTCGGACTCGCCGGCTCGCTGCTGCAGCAGGTGACGCAGAACAGGCTGGTCTCGCCGCTGACCGTCGGCACCTCCTCGGGCGCCTGGCTGGCGCTGGTCGTCGGTGCCGTCGTCGCGCCGGAGCTCGCGGCCACCGAGCGCCTCTGGTTCAGCATGGCCGGCGCCGTCCTGGCGACGGCGGCGGTGCTGGCGATCGCCGGGCGCCGGGGCATCGGCGGGCTGCCGGTCGTCCTCGCCGGCATGGCGATGAACATCCTGCTGGGCGCGGTTGCCACCGTCGTCGTTCTCCTCAACGAGCAGTACGTCCGCAGCATCTTCGTCTGGGGCGCCGGCGACCTGACGCAGACGGACTGGTCCTGGGTGCTCTGGCTGGCGCCGCAGGTCGGCTTCGGCCTTGTCGCCGGCGTGGCGCTGCGGCGGCCGTTGACGCTGATGCGGCTCGGCGCCGATGCGGCGCGCGCACGCGGCCTGGCGATTTGGCCGTTTCTCCTCGCCATCCTGCTGATCGCGCTGTGGATGACCTCCAGCGCCATCACCGCCATCGGCGTCATCGGTTTCATCGGGCTCATCGCGCCCAATCTCGCCCGCATGGTCGGTGCGCGTACGGCGCTCCACGAACTGGCGCTCAGCGCCGTGCTGGGCGCGATCCTCCTGCTCGTCACTGACGGCATCGCCGTGTGGGCCAGCATGTACACGCGCGACCTCGTCCCCAGCGGCGCCAGCGCGGCGCTGATCGGCGTGCCGGCGCTGATCTGGCTGGGGCTGCGGCGCCTGCAGGCGCGCGACCATGCCGCGCTGCAGATGCCCGACGGCGCCCACCGCCTCGGGCCCGCCAAGGTCGCAGTCGTCGGTATCGCCGTGGCCGCGCTGGTGGTCCTTGCCCTGGGCGTCGCGCCGACCGCCGCCGGCTGGGGCTTCGGCTGGCCGGCGGAGGTGATCTTTTCCCTGCGCTGGCCGCGCGTTCTGTCCGCCGCGGCCGCCGGCGCCGGCATGGCGATCTCCGGCGTCGTCCTGCAGCGGCTGTTGCGCAATCCGCTCGCCAGCCCGGATGTCATCGGCATCTCCTCCGGGGCGACCCTGGCCCTGGTCGGGACCGTCGTCGTGTTCGGCGGCACCGTCGCCGACGCCGGCGCGCCGGTGGCGCTGCTCGGAGGACTGGCCGTGCTCGCGGTGCTCGTCGTGCTGGGCCAGCGCCAGGGCAACGCGCCCGGCGCGGTCGCGCTGGTCGGCATTTCCCTGGCGGCGCTGCTGGATGCGGTGCTTCAGTTCGCGCTCGCCAAGGGCGGCGAGGAAACCTACATGATCGTCGGCTGGCTGGCCGGCTCGACCTTCCGCGTTTCGGCCGAGCAGGCGGTGGTGCTGGTCGCCGGAGTCGCGGTCCTGCTCGCCGGCTGCCTGGCGCTGACGCGCTGGCTGACGCTGCTGTCGGCGGGCGATGCGGTGGCGGCGAGCCGAGGGCTGGCCGTCGGCCGGGCCAAGCTGGTCCTGCTCGGGCTCGGCGCGGTCACCGCGGCGGCCGTCACCGCCATCGTCGGTCCGGTCGCCTTCGTCGGGCTGATCGCGCCGCACCTCGCCGTGATCCTTGGGGCGAAGCGCACGCGCGAACACCTTCTCCTCGCAGCGGCGCTGGGGGCCGGGCTGATGATCCTGTCGGACTGGCTGGGCCGCGCGCTGTTCTATCCGATCCAGCTTCCCGCCGGCGCCACCGCCTCGATCATCGGCGGCACCTATTTCGCCCTGCTCCTGATGCGCGGCCGGATACGGCGAGGTGTCGTTGCGGTTTGATTCGGCGCCTTGAGCGGCCAACCTTCTTGCGGCGGTTGTCATCCGCAGCTGGTCAGAGTGGCCCGCGAGCTGCGGTTCCGTTGCGCGCGAGTAGATTTCCGTCGGCCTCGGCGGCCCGTTTCGGCTCCCGCGCGAAGGGGCTCAGGCCGAGCCACACGGCCATGGACTCGGCGAGCCGGGGATCGCCCGACACCGTCATGGTGCCGTCCTCAGTCGCGGAACCGGCGCTGGTCAGCCCCATCCAGACGCGGGTCATGGTCCGCAGATCGGTGACGACGTACAGGTCGACGTCGAGGCCGGGGTCGACCGAGCACAGGTCCACCTCGCCGTGATCGACAATCAGCCACCAGTGCCGCCTCGCCTCCCGGAGTTCGGGGTACAGAAATTCGATCACGCAACGCCGCTCTGGCATCGGGGAACAATCCAGGTTGCGCCGCATGTCCCACATCAGGAGCCCAGGCTCGATGTTGCGCAAGCTGGGCTCGGTCTGGACCCAGCGCTGGCCCCAAAAGCCCATGGCCTCCACCACGGGCCGCAGGTCGCGGCCTGCCTCCGTCAGATGATAATGGTGCACCTCCGGCTGGCCCATCGCGACCCGCTGGATCAGACCCGCCTCCTCGAGTTCCTTGAGCCGCGCCGACAGCAGGGCCGGCGACATGCGCGACAGTCCGCGCCGCAGTTCGTTGAAGCGGGTGCTGCCGGCGATCAGTTCACGCAGGACGACCATCGTCCAGCGCCGGCACAGGATCTCCGCCGCCATGGCGACGGGGCAGAATTGTCCGTAGGACTGGGTGGTCACGGCAAGGCCCCTCCCTTGGTCCGCCGCCGGAGAAATCCTCCAGGCAGTACAGTTCCAGAACTTGAGTGTTTTTGTCGGATACGTCCATTGTGCATGCGGATGATCTGTCAACCGCCTGCGGAGATGCATGATGGAACCCGACCGCATCGCGACCCTCGACGGCGCCACCCTTGCCCTGGACGACCTGGGACTGGCGGCGCTGGAAACCCGACTGCGCGGCTCGTTGATCACGCCGCAAAGCCCCGGCTACGACGAAGCCCGGCGCATCTGGAACGCCATGATCGACCGCCGCCCGGCCGTCATCGCCCGTTGCCTGGGCACCGCCGACGTCATGGAGTGCGTGCGCTTCGCCGCCGAGCACCGTCTGCTGACCGCCATTCGCGGTGGCGGCCACAACATCGCCGGCTCCGCCATGTGTGACGGCGGTCTGGTGATCGACCTGTCGCTCATGCGCTCGGTGCAGGTCGACCCGGAGGCGCGCACGGCCCGCGTCGAACCTGGCGCGCTGCTGTCCGACCTCGACCGCGAGGCCCAAGCGCACGGGCTCGCGGTACCGCTCGGCATCAACTCGACCACCGGCGTTGCGGGCCTCACCCTCGGCGGCGGGTTCGGCTGGCTCAGCCGATCGCTTGGCCTGACCATCGATTCCCTGGTGGCGGCCGAGCTCGTCACTGCGGAAGGCGGTCGCCTGCGGGTCGACTCCGACCACCATCCGGAGCTGTTCTGGGGCCTGCGCGGCGGCGGCGGCAATCTCGGCGTCGTCACCGCCTTCGACTTCAGGCTGCACCCGGTCGGGCCGCAGGTTCTGGCCGGTCTGGTCGTGCACCCCGTATCCCAGGCGCCGGACCTGCTGCGCCGGTATCGGGAACTGGCGGCGGCGGCTCCGGACGAGTTGACGGTGTGGGTGGTCATGCGCCACGCGCCGCCGCTGCCATTCCTGCCGCCCGAGGTGCACGGCACGCCGGTACTCGTGTTCGCCCTTTGCCACAGCGGCTCGCCCGATCAGGCGGAACGGGACGTCGCACCGCTGCTTGCACTGGGGGCGCCCGTCGGCGTGCATGTCGGCGCCATGCCTTACGTGGCATGGCAGTCGGCCTTCGATCCCCTGCTGGCGCCTGGAGCCCGCAACTACTGGAAGTCGCACAATTTCGCAGCACTCGACGACGGTCTCGTCGACGTGCTGGTGGACAACGCGGAACGACTTCCGTCGCCGCACAGCGAGATCTTCATCGCCCAGCTGGGGGCGGCGGCGTCGCGCCCCGCCGGCGACGCCACCGCTTACCCGCACCGGGACGCGGCCTTCGTCATGAACGTCCACACGCGCTGGACCGAGCCGGCCGAAGATGCCGGCTGCATCGCCTGGGCGCGCGCGTTCTTCGACGCCACCGCGCCGTTTGCCACCGGCGGCGTCTACGTCAACTTCATCCCGGAGGACGAGAGCCGGATCGCCGGAGCATACGGCGCGAACTACGCGCGGCTGGCCGCCCTCAAGGCCGTCTGGGACCCGAGCAATCTGTTCCGCCAGAACCAGAACGTGGCGCCGGCGACGCTCCGCGCCGCCGGCCCGTCGCGGGAGCAAATTCCAAGCTGACCGAAAGGAGTTGCATGACATGACCAACGCTATCGAGATCCGGCGGTTCGAAGATCCCGACCAGCTCCTCGACATGAAGGAGCGCGGTGGCATTTCGATCGTCAAGATGGCCGACGGCAGCGCCGGAATGCGCGCGGTCTTCGAGCCGGGATGGACATGGGAGGCAGACGAAAAGCCGTTGCTCGGTTCACCTCCGACCTGCCCGATGCGCCACATCGGCTACTGCATCCGCGGCAACCTCGTGGTCCGGATGGTCGAGACCGGCATCGAGACGCATATCGGCGCAGGTGACTTCTTCGAGATTCCTCCGGGTCACGACGCTTACGTCGATGGGGCCGACCGGGTTGAACTGATCCTGTTCGCGGCGCCCGAACACCAGCACTGACGGGCTGGCGATCCCACGATGTGGATGCGCTCGGGTCTGTGTGTGCTGGAACGGCACATCCGGGCTGGGGAATGAGCCGGCCGACCCGGGAATGGGTGTTCCGGGTCGGCCGGCCCGGGCATGAGTTCCCGAACGGGTGGCGGAGCAAAGGTGTGACGTGTTCAGTTGCCTGATCGCCCCGTAGCGACTCCATCTCTTGCGAATCCAGCCGACGCTCCACATGGTCCTTGGAGGCGAGAGGCGCCTCTAATACCGAGTACCCACAAATAATTGTGCATTTTTTTCGCGATTTCCTCTGGTACACTGCTGTCTGGGCAGGCAGGAGATGGCGATGGGGAAGTCGATAATCGGAATAATTCTGCTTGCGGCATGCTTCATTGGCGGGGCTGCCGCGCATGCAGACGCCCGTGAATACAAAATACTACATGTGATGAGCTACCATTCGCCTTGGCGGTGGACCGACGGGCAGCTTGAAGGATTCCGGCACGGTCTGGATTTGCCGGCCGAGTATCAGGTAGTCCAGCTGGACACCAAGAGGAAAGGCAAGGGGGAGGAGGCCGAGAGGCGGGCGGAGGAGGCTCGGCGGATCATTGCCTCCTGGAAGCCGGACTTGGTCTATACGACCGACGACGATGTCCAGGAGTTGCTGGCGCGCGACTACGTCGGCACGGAGTTGCCCTTCGTGTTCAGCGGTGTGAACAAGCATCCTGCGACCTACGGTTTCGACCATGGCGGCAACGTGACGGGCGTCCTCGAAGTCGAGCACTTCGTCGAGACGGTCAAGTTGCTCCAGGCCATCGTCCCCGGGGTCAGGAAGATAGCTGCCGTATTTGATCGGGATGCAATGTGGACCCCGGTAAAGCAGCGGATGGCGCGCGGACTGGAGCGACTGCCCGGCGTCGAGATCGTGACCTGGGACACGCTCGGCACCTTCGCCGAGTTCAAGGAACGCATGGCCGGTTACCCGGCGATTGCCGACGCTGTGGCGCTGATCGGCATCTTCAATTTCAAGAACGACTCCGGAGAGAATGTTCCCTACCAGGCCGTCCTCCGCTGGACCGCCGAGAACAGTCAGCTGCCCGATTTTGGCTTCTGGGTCGACCGCGTCCACTACGGCACTCCCTGTGCCGTGACGGTTTCGGAGTGGGAACAAGGCGCGGCGGCAGGCCGCATCGCACGAGCCATCCTGGCCGAGGGCAAGCGGCCTGGGGACATTGAGATGACCGCCACCAAGAGGGGCACGCCCGTCGTCAGCCTGGCCCGCGCGAAGAAACTCGGTATCAAGGTGAAAAGCGGGCTGCTGCTGTCGTCCCAAGTGGTGACCGACTTCGACTGGGACCGCTGATGGGCGGCAGGATTCAGCTCCCACGAGACCGGCAATGCTGAGCATCGGAGTCCGCGCCAAAGTCATAGTGGTGACCTCCGGGGTCTTTCTGCTCGGGATGGCCGCGGTGGTCGGGACAAACCACTGGCTTTTTGTCGGTGAGCACGCGCGGGCGCTGCAATCGCGCTCGACGGCTGTCGCGACCAGCCTGAAGGTGCAGCTCGAACGGCTGCTCCAGTTCGATCTTGCCGTTCGAGATCTGGTCGGGTTCGAGGAGCTTTGCGACGAGGCCGTCGAGAGCTACGAAGGCGTCAGCTTCGCCTTGGTTGCGTCACCTGACGGCGACATCCTTTTTCACACACACCGGGAGGATATGGGCAAACGGGTGCTGGATCCGGATCTGAAGAAAGCTCTGTCGGCAGTCTCGCCTCTCAGGGTGTCCCATCTGGAAGACGGCATCCCGATGGTGAGCGCCGTGGTTCCGGTGTTCTCGCCCGCAGGCCAGCATGTCGCGGCGGTCGTGATAGGGGTGACGAAGGAGACGCTGTCCGCCAGCGGCCGCAAGATGGCCATCGTCGGTGCTGGAATCAGCCTCGTCATCCTGCTCGCGGGAACCGGCATCCTGATCATTGCCCTGTCGGTCACGGTCACGCAGCCGTTGGGCCGACTGATGGGATCGGTGAAGGCGTTCGGCAGGAGCCCAACCGAAGCGGGTCCAGCCGAGGTCGGCGGCAATGACGAAATTGGCCGTCTCGCGGCAACCTTCAACGACATGGCGCGGCGCCTCGAGCTCGTGCTCGAGCAGGAACGCGAGGCCCGCCAAGCGGCGGAGGCGGCGAACCGGACAAAGAGCAACTTCCTGGCCAATGTCAGCCACGAACTCCGAACGCCTCTGAACGCGATCATCGGCTTCTCCGAGATGATAGTGACCGAGGTGTTCGGTCCGGTGGGTTCGCCGCGGTACAACGAATACCTCAAGGACATCCACGGCTCGGCCTCGCACTTGCTGAACCTCATCAACGACATCTTGGACATGGCCAAGGTCGAGGCGGGCAGGCTGGAGCTGTACGAGGAAGAGGTGTGTCCCCGAGCGGCGGCGGACGCCGTGCTCCGCCTGGTCAAGGACCGCGCGACGGCATCCGGCGTCTCTCTGAAAGTGGATTTTCCTGATGCGCTCCCAGCTGTCCGCGCAGACGAACTCCGGCTGAAGCAAATCCTGCTCAACCTGCTGACCAACGCGGTCAAGTTCACCCCACCTGGGGGAACGGTGATGCTGGCCTGCCGCTACGCCCCGGACTCCGGCCTGGCTTTCACGGTCAGCGATACCGGCGTTGGCATGGACGAGGGCGAACTCGCCGAAGCGATGCGACCGTTCGGCCAGGCCGACTCCGGGCTCAACCGCAGGCACGAGGGAACCGGGCTCGGGCTGCCCCTGACCGTGGCCCTGGTCGCCATGCACGGAGGCGAGCTGCGTCTCGACAGCCGCAAGGGCAGAGGAACCTGCGCAACCGTCAAACTCGGGCCTGAGCGCGTGACCGGGCCCCGCCTGTCGGCGCCGGCGCTTTCGTGAGCGCCGATCCTTCATCCACGGAATCTGTGAGCAACACTTTGGTATGAGGGCGTGCGGTGCATATCAGGTCGTCGAAAGCACTACTGATGGCCGCGGCAGATGGCGTTATCATAGTCTTGGTCCGGATCGGAGGATGAGCCATGACCGCGAAGCGCTTCCTCGCAGAGGAACGGCGTCGGCGGCCGCGGCATCGCGGCGCCGTCGCGATCACCTTCGGCAACGCCCGCTTCCCGGCGCGCGACTGGAGCCCGGACGGGCTGTGCCTGCGGGAATTCCGCCATGTCGTGCGCATCGCCGAAACTCTGCCGGCGATCCTGCACCTGCCCGACGGCGACTTCCCCGTGCGCCTGCGCGTCGCCTGGAGCGGCCCGGCCGGCGACGCCGTGGGGTTCGCGTTCGTCAACCTGTCGGAGCCGGTGCGGACGGCGCTGGCGGCGGCGGCGCAGCGGAAGAAGGCGGCGTGACCGCCGCTCGCCCTGCCGCGGACGGGACGGGGATCAGAACGCGCCGGCCTTGCGCCGATGCGCCGCCAGGTACAGCGGCGTGCGCGACTTCGGGACCTTGAGCACGAAATTATACCGCGCGACGTGGTAACTGGGGTCGAAGCCGTAGAAGTTCAGCTTCATCCGCGCCAGTTCCTCGGCGCGATAGGCGTCGAGCGGCTTGGCCGCCTCGTCGGCGGCGCGCCGTTCGGCCTTGGCGCGCAGGCGCTCGGGCAGGTCGGGCGAGTCGGCCAGGTCTCGCGCGCGGCTTGCGACCTCGGCGGCGAAGGCGGCGGGCGTGGCGCCGAAATGGGCATCGATCAGGCCCAGCCGCTCGGCCTCGGCGGTGCCGACCGGCAGCCGCGCCTGGGTCACCGCCTGGGCGCGCTCGGCGCCGCAGCGGCGCGGCAGCAGGTAGGTCCAGTATTCCGAGCCGTAGAGGTTGCCCATGCCCTTGTAGTGCGGGTTGAGCACGACGCCGTCGCGCGCCCACACCTCGTCGGCGGCCAGGGCCAGGAACACGCCGCCGGCGCCGGCGTTGCCCTGCATCGCCGAGACGACCAGCTTGTCGGTGGTGGTGACGATCGCCCGCGTCAGGTCGTCGATGGCGTTGATGTTGCGCCAGGACTCGTCGGCCGGGCTGGCGGCGGTCTCGATGGTGTTGAGGTGGATGCCGTTGGACCAGAAGTCCGGCCCGCCCATCAGCACCAGCACCCGGACGGGGCGCGCCCGCGCCGCCTCCCACGCCGCCAGCAGGCGTTCGCACTGTTCGGTGCTCATGGCGCCGTTGTGGAAGGCGAAGTGCAGGTATCCGACGGCGCCGGCCTCCTCGTAGCGGATGTCGTCGAAGCCGCCGATCTCCGGCAGGCTGTCGGCGTGCTCGCCCAGCGCCATCGCCGCCGGCAGCTTGACCGTGCCGTCGCCCTTCCAGCGCAGATGCCCGATCCACACCGCGCCGTCGGTGGTGGCGCGGAGAATCGCCTGGCCCGAGCGGCCGAGCAGGGCGCCCGCCTTGCCGGAGGCTTCGGCCGGATGGGCGTCGTGCAGATAGACGGCGCGGCCGAACAGCGCGTCGAGCAGGCCGGGATTGCCGTCGGCCGAGCGGATCTTGCGCAGCACGGTGGCGGTGTCGTCGCGCGCCCAGTCGACGGCGCGATCGGCCTGGCGGCACACCGGGCGCCAGGTGCCGGGCGGCGCCGGTTCGGGGCGGGCGTCGGGGAAGCCGTCGACGGCGCGCAAGGTCGCGGCGACGGCGGCCTCGGTGACCTCGTTGCGATACAGGCTCGACTTGGTGGCGGCGCGCATCGGGAAGCTGGCGGACGCCCAGACCGGGCCGCCATCCATCTCCTCGGTCGCCTGCAGCACGGTGACCCCCCATTCCGGCGCGCCGTCGAGGATCGCCCAGTCGAGCGCGCTGGGCCCGCGGTCGCCGGGCGGGCCGGGATGCACGACCAGGCACACGCGCCTCTCGTGCACCGCCGCCGGGATCTTCCGCTTGAGGAACGGCGCGATCACCAGGTCGGGGTTCGCGGCCGCGACGGCCTCGACGGTGACCGAGTCCTTGATGTCGAACTCGATCGTCACCTCGTGGCCGCGCTCGCGCAGCTCGACGAACAGGCGCTGGGTCAGGGAGTTGAAGCTGTGGGTCAGAAGCAGGATGCGCATAGCGGAAAGCTAACCACAGAGGCACAGAGGCACAGAGGGGGCACAGAGAAGGGAGACTGCGCGGGCGATATGCCCGCGCGAAAGCACGCCTCTCTGTGCCTTCTCTGTGTCTCTGCGTCTCTGTGGTTCATCGAACGTCTCAACAAATTCGCGGCAGTTGTTCGCCGGCCAGCCAGTCGACGATGCGGTTGCCGCCGAAGCTGGTTTCCATCTGCACGAAGCAATGGGAATCCTCGACGACGGTGCCGACGATCGCCGCGTCGGCGCCCAGCGGATGGGCGCGCATGACCGCGAGCAGGGCCTCGGCGTGCCCGCCGGGGCAGATGGCGATCAGCTTGCCCTCGTTGGCGACGTAGAGCGGGTCGAGGCCGAGCAGTTCGCAGGCGCCGCGCACCTCGTCCCTGACCGGGATCGCCGCCTCGCGGATCAGCATGCCGACGCCCGATTGCAGCGCGAGCTCGTTCAGCGTCGCCGCCAGGCCGCCGCGGGTCGGGTCGCGCAGGCAGTGGATGTCCGGGACCGCCTGCACCATGTCGGCGACCAGCCCGTGCAGCGCCGCCGAGTCGGACAGGATCGTGGTCTCGAAGTCGAGGCCCTCGCGCTTGCTCATCACCGCGACGCCGTGGTCGCCGAGCGTGCCCGAGACCAGGATGGCGTCGCCGGGCCGGGCGCGCTCGCCGGAGATGGTCACGCCCTCGGGGACCACGCCGATGCCGGCGGTCGAGATGAACACGCCGTCGGCCTTGCCCTTCTCGACCACCTTGGTGTCGCCGGTGACGATCGGCACGCCGGCCTCCTTCGAGGCCTTGGCCATGCTGTCGACGATGCGCTTCAGATCGGCCAGCGGCAGGCCTTCCTCGAGGATGAACGAGGCCGACAGCGCGATCGGCTTCGCGCCGGCCATCGCGACGTCGTTGACGGTGCCGTGCACGCTCAAGCTGCCGATGTCGCCGCCGGGGAAGAACAGCGGGCTGATGACGTAGCCGTCGGTGGTCATCACCATGCGTCCGCCGCCGGCCCGGAACATCGCCTGGTCGTTGCGCTGGTCGAGGAACTCGTTGTCGAAGGCGGCGACGAACAGCTCGTCGACGAGCTGCGCCATCGCCCGGCCGCCGCCGCCATGGGTGATCTCGACGCGGCCGGCCTTCAGGTCGAGCTTGGTGGGGTGCTTTCGAGTCGTCGTCATGGTCGGACTAACCACGGAGGCACAGAGACACAGAGGGATCGCAGAGGCGGGATATTGCGCGTTGCGCGCGCGGACAATCGATCTTCATCTCTGTGCCTTCTCTGTGTCTCTGTGCCTCTGTGGTTCGACTTTGGCATCCCGGAACCGCCCATAGGTCCAGTGCGCCGCGCAGGCGCCTTCGGCCGAGACCATGCACGAGCCCATCGGGTTCTCGGGCGTGCAGACGGTGCCGAACAGCCTGCAGTCGACCGGGCGCTTCAGGCCGCGCAGGATGGCGCCGCATTCGCAGGCCTTGTTGTCGGGCACGCTGTCCTGGGGCACCGAAAAGCGCTTCTCGGCGTCCCACTTGGCCCACGGTTGCTTGATGCGCAGGGCGGAGTAGGGCACGACGCCGAGGCCGCGCCATTCGAACGAGCGGCGCAGCTCGAAGATCTCGGCGACCAGCGCCTTGGCCTTCTCGTTGCCGTCGGGGGTGACGGCGCGGGCGAATTCGTTCTCGACGTCGAAGCGGCCCTCGTTGATCTGGCGCACCAGCATCAGGATCGCCTGCATGACGTCGAGCGGCTCGAACCCGGCGATCACCACCGGCTTTTCGTATTCCTCGGCGAAGTAGAAGTAGGGCTTCGAGCCGATCACCGTCGAGACGTGCGCCGGGCCGATGAAGGCGTCGAGCGGCACGGTGCCGAGCTCGCGCACCTCGGGGCTTTCCAGGATGTTCTGGATCGCCGACGGGGTCAGCACGTGGTTGCAGAACACCGAGAAGTTGTCGAGCCCCAGCGCCTCGGCTTGGCGGATGGCGACGGCGGAAGGCGGCGTCGTGGTCTCGAAGCCGATGGCGAAGAACACCACCTGCTTGCCGGGATTGGCCTGGGCGATCTTGAGCGCGTCCATGGTCGAATAGACCATGCGCACGTCGCCGCCGGCGGCCTTGGCCTTGAGCAGGCTGGTGCGCTTCGAGCCCGGCACGCGCAGCATGTCGCCGTAGGAGCACAGGATCACGTCCGGCTGCCGCGCCAGCCAGATCGCGGCGTCGATGCGCCCGACGGGCAGCACGCAGACCGGGCAGCCGGGGCCGTGGATCATGCGCACGTTGGCCGGCAGCAGGTCCTCGAGGCCGTAGCGGGCGATGGCGTGGGTGTGGCCGCCGCAGAATTCCATGATGTTGTAGCGCCGGCCGGGATCGGCCTCGGCGGCGATGGTCCTGGCGATGCCCTTGGCGAGCCGGCCGTCGCGGAACTCGTCGACGTATTTCATGTCACGACGCGGCTTCGCCGGCCGCGGCCATCTCGGCGAAGAGCCGCAAGGTCTTCGCCGCCTCCTCGGGATCGAGGCGCTGCAGCGCGTAGCCGACATGGACGATGACGTAGTCGCCCACCGCGACGCCCTCGACGAGCGCCAGCGAGACCTCCTTGGCGACGCCGCCGAGATCGACCTTGGCGAGGTCGCCGGGCAGGATTTCCTTCACCAGGGCGGGAAGCGCGAGACACATGGGTTAGGGTCCTGTCGTTCCAGATTTCCCTCTCCCTCGAGGGGAGAGGGAGGGGCCCGGCCCGCCAGGGCTGGGAGGGTGAGGGTGATGGCGCAAACGCTCAGGCAGGCGTCGGCACCCCCTCACCCCGGCCCTCTCCCACGAGGGGAGAGGGAGAAAAGGCGAGCGCCCCATCACCGCGCCTCCGCCGCCAGCGCGGCGATCCAGGCCTGGCCGAGGCTCAGGCCCGGGTCGCCGGGCGAGACCTGGGCGGCGGTCAGCGGCGTCAGGCCGCGGGCCGCGAGCGCGCGCACCAGGCCGTCGGTCAGCACCGCGTTGAAGAAGCAGCCGCCGCCCAGCGCGACGTGGCGCACGCCGTAATCGTCGGCGGCCTGCATCGCCCAGTCGGCCATGGCGGCGATCAGGGTGCCGTGGAACAGGTTGGCGCCGGCCTCGGCGTCGAGCCCGGAGAGGCGGTCGAGCAGCGGCAGCAGGTCGAGCACGCCGCGCTCGATGCGCCAGCCGTCGGGCATCATGGCCGGACTGGTCGCCAGCTTCTCCAGCGCCATCGGCGCCTGGCCCTCGAATTCGGCGACCGGATGGATGCCGAGCAGGCCGCAGGCGGCGTCGAACAGGCGGCCGCAGGACGAGGTCGGCGGGCAGTTGACGCCCTTGTCCATCACCCGGCCGATCAGCGCCGCCGCCTTGCGGTCCTTGAACCGCGCCGCGATCTCGTCGCCGCGGCCCAGAGCGTGCAGCGCCGCCGCCGCCATCCGCCAGGGCTCGCGCGCGGCGACGTCGCCGCCGGGCTGCGCCAGGGTGCGCAGATGGCCGACGCGGGTGAAGTCGGCGCCGCTGACCAGCAGCAGCTCGCCGCCCCAGGACTGGTTTTCGGGCCCGAGGCCGAAGCCGTCCAGCGACAGGCCGATCAGCGCCTCCTCGACGCCGTGCTCGGCCGCCACCGCCGCGACGTGGGCGTGGTGGTGCTGCACGGCCAGGCTCGGCAGTCCGCAGCCGCGGGCATGGCGGCTGGAATGGAAGTCGGGATGCAGGTCGTGGGCGACCAGCACCGGCTCGACGCCGACATGGGCGCGCAGCCGCGCCACGGTGTCCTCGAACCGGGTGATGGCGTCGCGGCTGTCGAGATTGCCGACGGGCGCCGAGACAAAGGCGAGCTCGCCCGCCGTCATGCACACGGTGTTCTTCAGAAACGCCCCGCAGGCGAGCACCGTCGGCACCGCGCGCGGCAGTCGGACGGTGGTCTCGTAAGCGGCGCGCGCGTCCATCGCCGTCGTCACTCCTCGCCGATGCGCGCCCGCACGGCGGCCAGGCGCGCCTCCAGCGCCGCCGCCTTGTCCCGCAGCGCCCGCTTGCGGCCCTGGGCCAGCCAGGCGTACCAGTCGTCGAGGCCCTGGCCGCTGGTCGCCGAGAGCTCGATCAGCTCGATGTCGGGATTGACGCGGCGCGCGAATTCCACGCAGCGCGCGACGTCGAAGGTCAGGTGCGGCAGCAGGTCGACCTTGTTGAGGATCATCAGCCTGGCGGCGTGGAACATGTCGGGATACTTCAGGGGCTTGTCCTCGCCCTCGGTCACCGACAGGATCACCACCTTGCAGGCCTCGCCCAGGTCGAAGGCCGACGGGCACACCAGGTTGCCGACGTTCTCGATGAACAGCACGCCGTCGTCGGGCATCTGCAGCCGCTCGAAGGCGTGGCCGACCATGTGGGCGTCGAGGTGGCAGCCCTTGCCGGTGTTGACCTGCACAGCCGGCACCCCGGTGGCGCGGATGCGGTCGGCGTCGAAACTGGTCTGCTGGTCGCCCTCGATCACCGCCACCGGCCAGCGCGCCTTGAGGTCGGCGGCCGAGCGGCACAACAAGGTCGTCTTGCCCGAGCCGGGCGACGAGACCAGGTTGACCGCGAAGATGCCGCGTTCGGCGAGGACGGCGCGGTTGGCGGCGGCCAGCCGGTCGTTGTGGCCCAGGATGTCCTGCTCGATCTGGACGATGCGGCCCTGGCTCATGCCGGCGACGTGGACGCCGGCGATGCCCTTGCCGAAATGGATGTCGTGCTCGCCGTGATCGTGGTGATGATCGTGGTGGTGATCGTGATGGTGATCGTGATCATGGTCGTGATGATGGTCGTGGGCGTGGTCGTGGCCCTCGACCTTCGAATCGCCGCAGCCGCAGACCGTGCACATCACTCGACCTCCAGTTCCTTGATCCGCATCTCGTCGCCGGCGGTCACCGTGAGCTGATGGCCGCCGCAAAGCGGGCAGGCGTCGTAGCGGTGGGCGACGGCGACGCTTGCCGAGCACTCCATGCACCAGGCGGCGCCCGGCACCGCGACGATCTCCAGCCGCGAGCCCTCGGCGATGGTGCCGCGGGCCACCGCCTCGTAGCAGAAGGCGAGGGCGTGCGGGTCGACGTGCGACAGCTCGCCGATCTCCAGCCACACCGTCTTGACCCGGTCGTAGCCGTTCACCGCCGCCTGTTCCTCGAGGACGCGCACGACGCCCTCTGTCAGCGCCATCTCATGCATCGGGAGCATCCTGGCACAGTCGCGGCAAATTTTCCTCATCCGCCGAGGGGGTGATCGTTACCGCGAAATCGACGCACGGATCGATCAGCGCCGCCAGCAGCCGGGCGCGGCGTTCGAGGGTGTCGTCGGCCGGCTCGCCGCGCAAGCCGTGGACCAGGGCGCCGCCGGGATGGAAGTTCCAGGCGGTCGGCGCCAGCACGACGTAGCGGGCGACGCGGCCGTCGGCGACGACGGCGCGGTGGACCAGCAGCCCGCGGGCGGCTTCGATCATGCCGATGCCCTCGCCGTCGGCGACGCGGCCGTCGCCGGCGGGCGCCGCGTCGATCCGCGCCGACAGCCCTTCGGCCTCGACGAGCGCCGCGTCGAGTTCCACCAGCCGGCCGACCGCCAGCGCGAGGGCGCCGTTGCCGCAGGCGGCGACCAGCGGGTGGGCGGCCTGGCGCACCAGCGGGTGCGTCAGTCGGGGCAGCCCCTCCCAGTCGGGCCGGGCGAGAAAGCCGCCGTCGGAATCGGCGTCGAGGCGTGCCGCCATCGCCGCCGGCGCGAGCGCCGGCAGCCAGGCGAGCTCGCCGCCGCCAAGCCGGCACAGCCGCTCGTCGATCAGGCACTCGACCATCCGCGCCGCCGGCGTGCCGCCCAGCCGGGCCCAGGCCATCAGCGCCTCGACGTCGGCCAGCGCCGCCGCCGCCGGGCCGGCGAACACCGCCCGGTCGACGATGGCGCGCGCCTGCGCGATGCGCCGGCGCAGCGATTCGCGCTGCGGCGCCAGCGCGCCGCCGCCCGGCCGCGCCCAGTCGCGCCCGCCGTACAGGTCGCCGCGCACCCCGACCAGGGCGGCGCGCAGGCCGCGGATCGCCGCGAGGTCCGGGGCGGCCGAGACGAATGCGCACCAGTCGCGCAGGATGCGGCTGGCGTGCTCCAGCGCCGTCTCCGCCGCCAGCATCAGCCGCCGCGCCCGCAGGTGCGGCGCCGCCGGAACCATGCCGCCGGCGCCTTCGAGCGCCTGCAGCCCGGCCAGGAGCTGGGCGTTGCCGCACAGCGAGAACAGCACCGGCAGCACCGCGGGCACCTCGGCCGCCGGACGGCCGACGAACATGCGGCCGGGATGCTGCGGCCGGCCGTCCTCGACGCCGACGGCGGCGACGCGGCCGTCGGCGACCGACAGGCGGACGGTGATCGTGCCCTCGAATCCGCTCATCGCTCCGCGGGGGCCTCGCCGGCCAGCACGCCGGCCAAATAGTCCAGGGCTTCGGCGCCGGCCTCGGGGTCGACCTTCTCGACGGCGAAGCCGCCGGCCTGCACGATCAGCAGATCGCCGATCGCCACCGGCTCGTTCATCAGCATCAGCGAGACGGTGCGGCTGACGCCGAAGCATTCGACGGTGGCGACGTCACCGTCGGTGGCGGTGACGCGGGACGGGATCGCCATGCACATCGTCCGCCTCCTCAGGCCGCCGCGACCGCCAGGTCATGGCGGCGCAGTTCGGCGACGACGGCGTCCAGAACGGCGTCCATGCGGCCCTCGACCTCGGGGCTGAGCTGCATCGCGGTTTCCAGCGATACCGGCTGCACGCCGACCAGCACGACGCGGCCCGGCTTTTCGCCCAGCAGCGCCGCCGTGGCGAGCAGGTCCGACAGCCCGACCTGGTGCGGCGACAGCTTGGTCTTGAAGAAGGCGCCGATCTCATCGTCCTGCAGCACCACCACCGAGCCCGGCGGCTGGCCGACGCGCACGCAATCGACGACGATCAGGCAGTCGGCGCCGCCGACATGGCGGATCAGCTCCATCCCGGCGGTGCCGCCGTCGACGACGTCGACGCTGTCCGGCAGGCGATAGCGGGCCTGCAGCGCCTCGACCGCGTGCACGCCGACGCCTTCGTCGGAAAGCAGCACGTTGCCGATGCCGAGGACGACGATGCGCATGGGTTGGGACTCCGAATCTGGTTCGCGAAAACTAGCCGCCGGCGGGAGCGGCGACCTTGACCACGGTCATGTCGTTCCCGCAGGGAGCGCGGGTCTCCAGACCCGCAGTTTTTACGCTGCCCGCCGAAGAACTGCGCGTCTGGAGACGCGCGCTCCACGGCGCAGCGGAGGAGCCGCCCCCTCTCCCGCGAACGGGAGAGGGGGCCTTCGGTTACAGCGCCTTGACCTGCACGACCGACTTGTTCTCCTCGTCGTGGACGTGCACGGCGCAGGCCAGGCACGGGTCGAAGGAATGGACGGTGCGCAGCACTTCCAGCGGCTTCTCCGGGTCGGCGATGGGGTTGTCCAGCAGCGACGCCTCGTAGGGGCCGATCTCGTCGGCCTCGTTGCGCGGGGCCGCGTTCCAGGTGGTCGGCACCACGCACTGGTAGTTGGCGATCTTGCCGTCCTTGATCACCACCCAGTGCGACAGCGCGCCGCGGGGCGCCTCCAGCCAGCCGACGCCGGCGACCTCGCCCTTCGGGAACGAGGGCTTGTTGAAGGTCTTGGTGTCGCCCTTGGCGATGTTGTCGACCAGCGCCTGCCAGTTCTTCTGCAGCACCTCGTGCATCACCGCGCAGCGCACCGCGCGGGCGGCGTGGCGGCCGATGGTCGAGTGCAGGACCTCGAGCCCCAGCTTGGCCCCCGCCAGCGACGAGGCGGTCTCGAGCACCTGGGTGGCGTAGGTGATGGTCGGCTGGTGGCCGGCGGCGACCGCCATCAGCACGTTGGGCAGCGGGCCGACCTGGTGCGGCTTGCCGTAGAAGGTCGGCGACTTGAGCCAGGAGTATTTGCCCTCGTCCTGGAAGTCGGTGTAGTTCGGCGTCGTCTCGCCCTCGTAGGGGTGCAGGGCGCCGCGCTTCGAGTAGTCGTACCAGGAGTGCTTGACGCTCTCCTCGACGCCGTCGGTGAAGAACTTGTCGCCGAAATTCTTGATCGGCTTGAAGGTCTTCAGGTCGCCGCCGGTGATCTGGCCGCCGGGGGTCTCGAACACCGTTCCCTTGGAATCCATCGGGAACTCCGGCACCGAAAGGTAGTCGGTGATGCCGGCGCCGTACTGGGTCCAGTCGGCGTAGAAGGCGCCGACGGCGGCGATGTCGACCAGATAGACGTTGCGGACGAAGTCGCCCAGCTTGTCGATCTGCTCCTTGATCATCATCAGCCGCTCGAGCGAGAGCACCGACTGGCTGTCGAGGTTGATCGGGTTGGCGACGCCGCCGACGGCGACGTTCTGGATGTGCGGCGACTTGGCGCCGAGGATGCCGACGATCTTGTTGGCATGGCGCTGGACCTCGAGGGCCTGCAGGTAGTGGGCGACCGCCAGCAGGTTGACCTCCGGCGGCAGCTTCATCGCCGGGTGGCCCCAGTAGCCGTTGGTGAACGGCCCGAGCTGGCCGGTGCCGACGAACGCCTTCAGGCGCTCCTGCACCGCCGTCATCTCCTTGACGCCGTTGTTTGGCCACGAGGACAGGCTCTCGGCGAGCTGGGCGGTCTTGGCCGGGTCGGCCTGCAGCGCCGAGACGACGTCGACCCAGTCCAGCGCCGAGAGATGGTAGAAGTGGACGATGTGGTCGTGGATGGCGTGCGCCGCCGTGATCATGTTGCGGATGAACTGGGCGTTCACCGGCACTTCCATGTCGAGCGCGTTCTCGACCGCGCGCACCGAAGTGATCGCGTGCACGGTGGTGCAGACGCCGCAGATGCGCTGGGTGATCGCCCAGGCGTCGCGGGGGTCGCGGCCCAGCAGGATCTGCTCGACGCCACGCCACATCTGGCCCGACGACCAGGCCTTGCTGATTTTGCCCTCGTTCACCTCGACGTCGACGCGCAGATGGCCCTCGATGCGGGTGATGGGATCGATCGTGATACGGGTCACGGGAGTATCTCCTGTTTACTCGGCGGCCCTGCGGGGCGCGGCATGAAGGACGGGCAGGATGCGGACGAAGATCACGTAGCCGAGGATCTCGGCGGCGATGATGCCGATGGTGACCATCAGCTCCGGCCAGCTCGGGAAATAGGTCCAGCCGTCGCCCGTGAGGTAGGCGACCAGGTAGGCGTCGATGCGGTACAGCGCGCCGGCCAGCAGCATGCTGACCGCGGCGATGAACATCTTGCGCTGGCTGCGCCGCGCCGTCGGCGAGGCGAGCAGCGCCAGCGGCAGGATGAACAGCGCCATTTCCAGCAGGAACATGTTGCCGCGCAGATCACCGGCGAAGGCGAGGCCGAGTTCGCCGGCGACGATCAGTTCGCCCAGGCGCAGGGCGACGAAGACCGCCAGCGTGCCGGTCATGATCTTCGACAGCTTGCCCAGCAGCGACGTCTCGGTCGGGCGCTTGAAGGCGCGGCCGGACAGGGTCGCCTCGAACATCACGATCGAGAAGCCCATCGTCACCGCCGAGAGCAGGAACAGCAGCGGCAGCAGCTGGGTCTGCCACAACGGATGGACCTGGAAGCCGAAGACGATCAGCAGCGAGCCGAGCGAGCTCTGGTGCATGGTCGGCAGCAGCACGCCCAGCGCGACGAACACGAACAGGATCCTGTTCAGCTTGCGCTTGGCGTTCTTCCAGCCGAGCTTCTCGAAGAAGGTCGGCGTGAACTCGATCCACAGCACGCAGATGTAGGCGGCCACGCACAGAGCGACCTCGAACATCACGCTGTTCACCTGGGCATAGCCGGGGATGAAGATGTGCCAGGCGTTCCACCAGCGACCGAGGTCGAAGATGACGCTCATGCCGCCCAGCGTGTAGCCGAAGGCGCTGGCCAGCAGCGCCGGGCGCACCAGCGGATGGTACTCGCCCTTGTTCAGGATGTAGCACAACAGCGCCAGGGCGTAGCCGCCGCAGGCGAAGGCGGTGCCGACGACGACGTCGTAGGCGATCCAGATGCCCCAGGGATAGCCGTCGTTGAGGTTGGTCACCGCGCCCAGGCCGTGGACGAAACGGTCGAGCAGGAACACGCCGGCGATCGCGGTCAGGGCCGCGGCCAGCAGCACGACCGGCGTGATCAGGCGCCCGCCGACCGGGGCGTGGGACGCCTCGTGCGGGACTTCGGCCTCGTTGGCCTTGGCGTATGCGCCGAGGTCCGTTTGGACTGACATGCGGCCCTCCTACTCTTCGATTTCGTCGGCGTGGCCGACGCTTCTGCGGGCGGCGTAGATCAGGCCGGCGAACACCGCGATCGGTGCGGCCATCCAGCCGTACAGCGTGTGCTGGATGGTCTCCGACTGACTGGCGAAGGAGCGCTCCGGCAGGTCGGGATAACCCAGCTTGTCGAACGGCACGCCCGAGAGCATCAGCATCTGGGTGCCGCCGACCTCGGTCTCGCCGTAGACGCGCTGCAGATACTCCGGCGCCGCCTTCTCATGGCCTTCCATGCCGTTGCGCGGGAAGACGGTGACGTCGCCCGGCTCCAGCGCCAGGCGGCGCCTGGCCTCGGCCAGCAGGTCCTCGCGCGGGCCGAAGAAGGTCGCGCCCGTCGGGCAGACCTCGGCGCAGGCCGGGATCTTGTCCTCGGCCAGGCGGTGCTGGCAGAGCTGGCACTTGCGGATCTGCGGCGTCGGGGTGTCGTACTCGAAGCGCGGCACGCCGAACGGGCAGGCGGCGATGCAGTAGCGGCAGCCGATGCAGGCGTCCTTGTCGTAGGAGACGACGCCCGAGACCGGATCCTTGGTCATCGCCGTGACCGGGCAGGCCGAGACGCAGGACGGGTCGACGCAGTGCAGGCAGGACTTCTTGACGAAGGCGAAGCCGTTCTCGGCCTTGTCCTTCGCCTCGGCCGTGCCGTCGGCGTACATCTTGATGACCGTCAGGGTCTTGGGGCCGATGTCGATCGGCGTGTCCCAGTACCGCTCGGCCGTGTTGAAGTCGGCCGGCATGCCGTTGGCGTCCTTGCAGGCCTGGACGCAGGCCTTGCAGCCGATGCACAGCGTCGAGTCGAACAGCAGCCCCACCGGTTGCGAGGGCAGGGCCGCGTTGCCGCGGGCCTGCGCCGGCGCCGGCAGGGTGGCGACGGCCGCGGTCGCGGCCACCGCCGCGCCGCTGCCGGCTGCCTTCTGCAGGAATTTCCGTCGTGTGATGGTCATGGCGCCGCCCTCACTTCTCGGACTCGTCGTCACCGTCCTTCAGGCCCTTGGCGAACATGGCGCCGGCGCCCAGGGCGACGCCGGCCACCAGGCCCAGCGTGCCGACCGTGGCGGCGTCGGCGCCTTGGCCCTGCTCCTCGACGATGCGCGGATACTGGGCGGGCGGGTTGGTCTTGAGGTCGGCCAGCGCGTGGATCGGCTTGTGGAAGCCGATGCCCTCCTCGGTGCAGCCGATGCAGGGATGGCCGGTGGCCACCGGCCACGAGCCCGAGCCGACGTCGCCGAACAGGATCGACGGGCAGTTGGCGTAGGTCTCGGGGCCCTTGCAGCCCAGCTTGTACAGGCAGTAGCCCTGGCGGTGGCCTTCGTCGCCGAACTCCATCGCGAAGCGGCCGGCGTCGAAATGGCCGCGGCGCTCGCAGTTGTCGTGGATCAGGCGCGAATAGGCGAACAGCGGCCGGCCCTTGTCGTCGAGCGCCGGCAGCTTGCCGAAGGTCAGGAAGTGCACGACCGTCGACAGGAAGTTGTACGGGTTGGGCGGACAGCCGGGGATGGTGACCACCGGCGTGCCCTTGAGGATCTCGGGCACCCCGGTCGAGCCGGTCGGGTTGTCGGTCGAGCCGGCGACCGGCTGGCTGAGCGGGGTCGCCGGCATGCCGCCCCACGAGGCGCACGAGCCGATGGCGACCACGGCCGCCGCGCCCGCGGCGCACTCCTTGAGCATGTCCAGCGCCGTCTGGCCGCCGATCTTGCAGTAGATGCCGCCGTCCTTGACCGGGATGGCGCCCTCGACGACCAGGAGGTACTTGCCCTTGTGCTTCTCCATCGCCGCCTTGCGGGCGGCCTCGACCTGGTGGCCGGCGGCGGCGAACAGGGTCTCGTGGTAGTCCAGCGAGATCACGTCGAGGATCAGCTTCTCCAGCGTCGGATGCTCGGCGCGCAGCATCGATTCCGTGCAGCCGGTGCATTCCTGGAAATGCAGCCAGATCACCGACGGCCGCTCCTTGCTGGCCAGCGCCTGCGCGATCTGCGCGTCGGCGCCCTTGGCGAGACCCATCGTCGCCGCCATCGCGGTGCAGAACTGCAGGAAGCTACGCCGCGAGAGACCGAACCTGGTCTCGATGATGTTGTCTTCAGTCATCCCAACCTCTCTTTGCCGTCGGCCTTTGGCACCAAGGCGGATCGGGGAGGAGGGGCGGCCGGCGCAGGGTGCCGGCTGGACGCTTGGTCGCGCTCCCCCCCGAAACACGCTTTTTGGTCTTTTGCCGGGTCACAGCAAACAGCGCGCCAATTTGTCGCAGGGGCGGGACATGACGTGAAATCAACGTCTTTGGGGCTGGGCGGGCGGTCGGGCGCGGGCGTCGGGTGGAAGGATCGCGTCCGAAGTGGAAGCCGAGTTTCCGCCGCCGCTCGGCGGTTGCCGCGGTGGCGGCGGCATGGTCTGCTGGGCGCGGAGGTGAAGGATGAGCGAAGACGACGACCGCGCCTTCATGCGCGCGGCCTATGGCGAGGCCAAGGCCGGCTACGACGAGGGCGGGCTGCCGATCGGCGCGGTGATGGTCGAGGACGGCCGCATCGTCGGACGCGGCCGCAACCGGCGGGTCCAGGACGGCGATCCCATCGCCCACGGCGAGATGGACTGCCTGCGCAACGCCGGGCGCCGGTCGCGCTATGACCGCGTCACGCTCTACACGACGCTGAGCCCGTGCATGATGTGCGCCGGCGCGATTCTGCAGTTCGGCGTCGGACGGGTGGTGATCGGCGAGGCGCGCAATTTCCCCGGCAACCCCGAGTTCCTGCGTCGCAACGGCGTCGAGGTCGTGCTTCTCGACGATGCCGACTGCGCGGCGCTGATGCGCCGTTTCATCGCCGAGAAGCCGGCATTGTGGGACGAGGACATCGCCGGGCGCGACCGCGTCGGCTCGTGACGACTAGCGCGCCCGCACCAGGACGTCGTATTCGCGGCCGTCGAAGGCGAACGAGGCCGTCCGGCGGTAGCGCGCGCCGTCGTCGAGCAGCGCCAGGTAATGCGCGTGCCGCCGGCCGACGACGGCGACCTCGGGCGCGATCCCCGTCGCGTCGAGCGGCGTCAGGCCGCCGTAGCCGGCGAGGAACGGGTGCAGCGCCGGGTCGGTCAGGACGAGGCGGCCGCGCACGGACTCGCCGACGGCCGCCGGCAGCGTCCGGCCGGTGAGGCCGGCGAGCACCGCTTCGCCCGAGCGCCAGTCCGATGCCGTCGCCAGGGCCGCGACCACCATGCAGCCGCCGGCCACCGCCGCGCGGCCGCGGCCGCCGGCGCCCAGCGCGGCGGCGCCGAGGACGGCGACCGGCAGCCAGATGACGGCGTACTGCTCCCACTTGGCCGGATTGACCAGCAGCAGCAGCGCCGTGACCAGTACCGCCGCGAGGCCGCCGGCCCCCGGCCGCGCCCGCGCCACGAAGCCGGCGACGCCGGCGAACAGGGCCAGGGCCGCCACCGGGGCGACGTAGAGCAGCCGCAGATAGCGCCACCATTCCTCGGTCCACGGCCGGCTGTGGGTCCCGGCCTGGGCGGCTTGCCGGAAATTGTCGATGAACGCCGCCGGGCTCGATCCCCACAGGGCGAGCGCGGCGAACAGCGCCGTCGCGGCGGCGGCGGCGGCGAGGATGGCCCAGCGTCCCCGGGCCGGGGCGCCGGGCCAGCGCGCGGCGGCGGCGATGATGACGTAGGCCCCGGCGGTCAGGCCGAGCGGGTGGCAGGCGCTGGCGGCGGCGGCGGCGGCACCGGCTCCGGCCAGAGCCGCGAGTCCGGCGGCCGGCGCCGACACCAGGAACAGTCCGGCGGCGGCGGCGAAGACGCTGACCGCGTCCGGGCGCAGGTTGACGAGCAGCCCGACGCAGGCGACGAACACCGCCGCGGCGCCGGCCAGGGCGCCGGGATCGGCGCCGTGCCGCGTCACGACAAGGCGGCGCAGCAGCAGCCAGGTGGCGAAGGCGAGCGCGGCGGGCGCCAGGCGCATGCGCAGCGGGTCGGCGGCCGCAGGATCGCCGGCCAGCAGCGACAGCAGGTACAGCCACGGCCGCATCAGGCTGTACTCGGCGTCGCCGTTGCTCAGAACGTAGGAAAAGCGGCCGGTCTCGGCGTGATTGGCGACGATCAGCCAGTTCCAGCCCTCGTCGGTGCCCCACGGGCCGAAGATCATCGCGCCCAGGACGAAGCAGGCGATCGTCGCGTCGGCGAGGCGGATCGCGGCGCGATCGCCCGTCCGCCGCCCGTCGATCGCCCCTGCAGCCGGCGGCATCGCGTTCGTCCCGTTCATCGATGGTTCTCGATACCATCCCGAACGGGGCGACCGCAACTGCGGCGGCTATCGTTCGCGGCCGCCGTCCTTGGGGCGGGCGCCATACGCGTCGGCGCGGTTGAACGCGCGGCGCGGCTTCAGGTGTTCGGCCCCTTCGCGCGGGAAGATGTCCACGTTGAAGTTCTTCGGGTCGTAGCCGGGAAAGCGTTCCTGGACGAAGCCGCCGGCGGTCACGCTGGCGGCGACGTTCTTCTCGTTCCAGCCCCCGGGGTCGTGGGTCTTGTCGTCGGCCATGGCGGGTCTCCGTTCGCGATCGTCCAAGGAGCGGACGCGTTTCGACGCCGCAGGCCCGATCAGGCGCCGGCCGGCGGCTGATCGGCGGTGACGGCGCGTCGCGGCTTTTTCTCGACGACCAGCGGATGCCCCTCGTCGAGCCGGACCTGGGCCGGATTGAACGGCATCTGCTTGGTGCGGCGAATGCTGCCGACCTCGAGCAGGCCGTCGGCGATCAGGCCCTCGATCACCGTCCAATCGGCGGCGAGCGCGCGGTCGGCGTGGGTGAAGGCGTGTTCGGCCGTGCGCTCGCACGGCTCGCTGAGCTGGACCGGGCAGCATTCCCCATCCCTGGTCACCAGCATGATGCCGCCCTGGCGGTCCTGCAGCTGGTCGCCCGGCCGCGCCTCGTATCTTTCGTAGACGAGGTCCCACAGCCGGTGCCGCTTGCCGGCGCCGTCGCGGTCGAAGGCGTGGCGCTGCTCGTCGACATAGACCCTGCTGGGCCTCCGGCCGATGGCACGATAGAGGGTCACCGGCGCGAGCACGTCGAGGCCGCGCCGGATCGGAAGGGGTGATCGCATCTGCTAGGCACTCCTGCTGTTTTCGCCGTCACCGCCCCTTCGCGGCCGGCGCCGCGCGCCCCTGACGGACAGCCATCACCCTGATATGGGGATCGACCAGCCAATGTTCAAACCGCCACCTCCGACCGGGGCTTCGCGTTCACCCGTCCGACGGCTAGACTGAAAGGCGTGTTTGCAGGGGAGGCGATGGTGGACACGAGAACGGCGGCGGGGCTGGACTGGACGTTCGACGGCGACGCCTGGAACGCCCGCGACGGGCGCGGCGCGTACCAGGTGCTGGAGTATCGCCCCGGCGTGTGGACGGCCCTGTGCTTCCCGGCCCGGCCGCCGGCCGGCTGCGGCCGCGGCGCCCTGGCCGGCGGCGACCATGGCGATTTCGCCGCCGCCGCCGCCGAGGCGCTGGCCCTGGCCGGCCCGCGCTGATGTTCCGGCTGCTGATCCTGCCGATGCTGGTGCTGTCCGGAATGGTCGGCTTCCTGGCGCGCCGGCGCGGCCGTCGCGCGCTCGGCTGGGCCGGCGTCGCCCTGGCGGTCCAGGTGGTCTTGGCGGCGGCGATCGTCGCGTTCTCGGCCTCGGAGCGGCCGGACATCGGCGCCGAGACCTGGGTCGTCGCCCTGACCGTGCTCTCGCCGCTGCTCGGCGCCGCCGCCGCCGCGGCGCTGCTGTGGATCTTGCCGCGGCGGGGCTAGCGACGCCACGTTCAATCCACCCCGTCGGGAATCGCGTCGAGCATGCGCCGGCCGGGCACCGGCAGGCTGTCGAGCAGCAGCCGGGTGTAGGGATGGCGCGGGCGGGCGTAGACCTCGGCCACCGCGCCCTCCTCGACGACCTCGCCGCGCCGCATCACCGCGACGCGGTCGGCGACCCGGCGCACCACGGCGAGGTCGTGGGTGATCAGCACGTAGGTGAGGCCGAGCCCGGCCTTCAGCTCGGCGAGCAGATCGAGCACCCGCGCCTGGACCAGGGCGTCCAGCGCCGAGGTCGGCTCGTCGAGGATCAGCAGCTCGGGCTCGGCCGCCAGGGCGCGGGCCAGCGCCACCCGCTGGGCCTGGCCGCCGGACAGCGCGTGGGGATGGCGGTCGAGCAGCTCGGGCGGCAGCTGCACCCGTTCGAGCAGTTCAGCCGCGCGCCCGGCCGCCGCCTTGGCCGAGAGGCCGTGCAGGCGCCGCAGCGGCTCGGCGAGGGCGGCGCCGATGCGCCGGCGCGGGTTGAGCGAGCCCTGCGGATTCTGGAACAGCATCTGCACCTTGCGCTGGCGCTCGCGCGCCGGCCAGTCGGCCAGCGGCCGGCCGTCGAGCAGCACGGCGCCGGCGCTGGGCGCGATCAGCCCGACCATCAGCCGTGCCAGCGTCGACTTGCCCGAGCCGGACTCGCCGACCACCGCCAGCGTCTCGCCGCGGCGGGCCGTGATCGTGACGCCGTCGACGGCGACCAGCGGGCCGAAGCGACGGACGAGGTCGCGGGTGGCGATCATGCCGGCAGGTCCAGGCGCGGCACGGCGTCGAGCAGTTGCCGCGTGTAGGGGTGCCGCGGCCGGTTGACCACGGCGTCGACCGTGCCTTCCTCGACCACGCGGCCGTCGCGCATCACCAGCACGCGGTCGCAGAGCTGCGAGACGACGCCGATGTCGTGGCTGATGAACACCATCGCCAGGCCGCGGCGCCGGCGCTCGGCGTCGAGCAGCTTGAGGATGCGCGCCTGCGTCGTCACGTCCAGCGCCGTCGTCGGCTCGTCGGCGATCAGCAGGTCCGGGTCGTTGGCCAGCGCGATCGCCAGGCCGACGCGCTGGCGCATGCCGCCGGACATCTCGTGCGGATAGGCCGACAGCCGCCGCGCCGGCGCGGCGATGCCGACGGCGTCGAGCAGTTCGACGGCGCGCCTGCGGGCGTCGCGGCGCGACAGCGAGCGTTGGCAGCGCATCGCCTCGACGAGCTGGTCGCCGACCGTGAACAGCGGGTCGAGCGTCGCGCCGGGGTCCTGGAACACCATGCCGATGCGGCCGCCGCGCACCCGGCGCAAGGTCGCCGGCGGCGCCCCGACCAGATCGCCGCCGTCGAACACGATCCGGCCGCCGACGATGCGCGCCGGCGGGCTCGGCGCCAGCCCGAGGATCGAGGCCGCGGTCACCGACTTGCCGCTGCCCGAGCCGCCGACGATGCCCAGCGCCTCGCCGCGCGCGACGCTGAACGAGACGCCGTCGACCGCCCGGACCTCGCGGCCGCCGCCGACGAACCACGTGCGCAGCCCCTCGACCCGCAGCAGCGGCCCCGCCTCGGCCGGGGACGCGGGCGCCGGGTCGGCGGCGGTGACCGGGCGCGGCCGCTGGCGGGCGGCGGCGTCGAGGCGCGGGTCGAGCGCGTCGCGGATCGCGTCGGCGACCAGGTTCAGCGCCATCACCAGCACCAGGATCACCAGGCCGGGCAGGGCGGCGACATGCGGCGCGACCAGGAACAGCTTGCGGCCGTCGCCCAGCATCGAGCCGAGATCGGCCTGCGGCGGCTGGGCGCCCAGGCCGAGGAAGCTCAGCCCGGCGGTCTCCAGGATCATCCAGCCGAAGGTGGTGGCGACGGCGACGACGATCGCCGGCAGCAGGTTGGGCAGGATCTCGACCACGAGCACGCGCGGCGTCGAGGCGCCCGACAGCCGCGCCGCGGCGACGTAGTCGCGCCCGGCCTCGGCCAGGGTGCCGCCGCGCACCGTGCGGGCGAAGAACGGCACGTTGACGACGGCGATCGCCAGCACGGCGTTGGTCAGCCCCGGCCCCAGCGCCGCGACGATCGCCAGGGCGAGCAGCAGGTAGGGAAAGGCCAGCAGCACGTCGATGCCGCGCATCAGCACGGCGTCGAGACGGCCGCCGCGATAGCCGGCCAGGATGCCCAGGGCCGTTCCGGCCAGCGCGGCGCCGGCGGTGGCGAGGGCGGCGACGGCCAGGCTGACCCGCAGGCCCCAGACCAGCCGCGACAGCAGGTCGCGGCCGAGATGGTCGGCGCCCAGCGGATGGCCGGGGCTGAACGGCCCGGCCAGGCGCGCCGACAGGTCGGTGGCGTCGGGATCGGGCAGCGGCAGCACCGGCGCCAGCAGCGCCAGCAGCACGGCGACGCCGAGCACCCCGGCGGCGGCGACGGCGAAGCGGTCGCGGATCATGGTGCCTCGCGCTCCCCTCTCCCGCTTGCGGGAGAGGGAGGGGCCCAGCCGAAGGCTGGGAGGGTGAGGGTTGCGACGCGGCGAACGTCGCTGCTCTCAGGCGCAGCCCCCACCCCGGCCCTCCCCCGCGAGCGGGGGAGGGGGAGCACGGCGTTGCCGCGGCAGTTGCGGATCACCTCCGGATCCTCGGGTCCATCAGGTGCTGGACCAGGTCGGCGAGCAGGTTGACGCCGACATAGCCGAGGGCCACCACCAGGACGCCGCCCTGGACCAGCAGCACGTCGCGGGCGGCGATGGCGTCGACCAGCATGCGGCCGAGGCCCGGCCACTGGAACACCGTCTCGACATAGACGGCGCCGCCGAGCAGGAAGCCGACCTGCAGTCCGATCACCGGCACGACCGGAACCAGGGCGTTCTTGAGCACGTGACGGCGGATCAGCGTCGCCTCGGGCACGCCGCGGGCGCGGAGCGCCTGGACGAAGTCGCGCCGCAGCACCTCCAGCGTCTGCGTCCTGGTCATGCGCGCGATGATGCCGGTCGGCACCGCGGCCAGCGCGATCGCGGGCAGCACCAGGTGGCGGGCGACGTCGAGCGCGCCGCCGTCGCCGTAGGGCTCGCGCATGCCGCTGACCGGCAGCCAGCCGAGCCAGACCGAAAACACCAGGATCAGCATCAGCGCCAGCCAGAAGGCCGGGGTCGAAATGCCGACCAGGACCGCGGCGGTGATCAGCCGGTCGCTCCAGCCGTATTGGCGGACCGCCGCGAACGCCCCGGCCGCCAGCCCGGCCGCCGTCGACAGCACGAAGGCGGCGCCGGCCAGCAGCAGGGTCGGGCCGAGGCGCTCGGCGATCTCGTCGAGCACCGGCCGGTTGAGATGGTACGAGCGGCCGAGGTCGCCTTCGAGCAGCCGCCCGAGCCAGGCCAGGTAGCGCGCCGGCAGCGAACGGTCGAGGCCGAGCTCGGCGCGCAGGGCGGCGATGCGCTCGGCATCGGCATAAGGTCCCAGGATCGCCAGCGCCGGATCGCCGGGGATCAGCGCCAGGGTCGCGAACACGACGACGCTGACGCCGAACAGCACGGGAATGGTCCACAGCAGGCGGCGGAGCAGCCAGCGGGTCATTTTCCCCTCTCCCGTTCGCGGGAGAGGGCCTGCCGAAGGCCGGGAGGGTGAGGGTGGCGCGCTTCCACGCCATGTGATCGTCGCCCCCGCGGCGGCGGGGGCCCGTTTTCCAGAGGCCGCGGCGACTCGGCACCATGCGCCAACCTGCCGAATACCGCGACTCTCTGGCAAATGGATGCCCGCCTTCGCGGGCTTGACGGCGAAGGGTCGGTTCGAGCGCCGGCCGGCATCACTCCTTCCTCACGCCCTGAAGCCGCAGCAGGAACGACGGCTGCAGGGCCAGGCCCCGCACGCGCGCCGTCGCCACGGCGTTCTGCTTCCAGTTGGCGACGAACAGCCACGGCGCGTCGTCGTGGACGAGGCGCTGCAATTCGCGATAGATCGCCGCCCGCCCGGCGCGGTCGGTGGTGCGGCGGCCGGCGTCGATCAGGCGGTCGACCTCGGGATTGGAATAGCCGCCGGAATTGAACGCGGCGCCCGAGCGCAGGGCCAGCCACGGCAGGGTGTCGGGGTCGTTGGTCATCCACGCCATCTCGGCCATCTCGGCCTGGCCGGCCAGGCCCTCGTTGACGCGGGCCAGGTAACTGTTCCACTCGAATGTGCGCACCTGGACGTCGAGCCCGACCGCGGCGAGGTCGGCCTGGATCGCCACCGCCATCGCCACCGGGTCGAGCATGCCCGAGCCGCCCTCGCTGGCGAACAGGGTCAGCTCGGCCCCGGCGGCGCCGGCCTCGGCGATCAGCGCCCTGGCCCGGTCGGGATCGTGCGGATAGGGTTCCAGGTCGGGATCGTGCGCCCAGCCGAAGGCCTGCGGCACCGGGCCGGCGGCGACGGTGGCGGTGCCGCGCAGCACGCTGTCGACCAGGGCCTGCTTGTCGACGGCCAGATTCACCGCCTGGCGCATGCGTTTGTCGGCGAAGGGGCCGGAACGGGTCTCGAGGATCAGGTACCACAGATGCGGCCCCGACTGCTCCAGCACCCGGAACGCCGGGTCGCCCTTCAGCGCCGCGACGATCTCGGCCGGGCCCTCGACCATGATGTCGATGCCGCCGGTCAGCAGCTCGGTGTAGCGGGTGTTGGCGTCGGCCAGCGGCCGGAACACCAGCAGGCGCAGCGCCGGCGCGCCGTCCCAGTGCTCGGGGTTGCGCTCCAGCATCACCCGCCGGCCGCTCTCCCAGGCCTTGAAGCGGAACGGCCCGGTGCCCGAGGGCTGGCGGCCGTAATCCGCGCCGTGCGCGCGCACGGCGGCCGGCGAGACCATCAGCCCGGCGGGATAGGCCAGGTTCGACAGCAGCGGCGCGAACGGCTCGGCCAGGTGCAGGCGCACGGTCAGCGGATCGACGACCTCGACCCGCGCGATCGCCTCGAAGAAGAAGGCCAGCGGAAACGGCCCGGTGTGATGGAACGGATGCGCCGGGTCCAGCATGCGCTCGAAATTGAACTTCACCGCCGCGGCGTCGAAGGCGCTGCCGTCGTGAAAGCGCACGCCGTCGCGCAGGAAGAAGGTGTAGACGCGGCCGTCGTCGGAAATCTCCCAGCGCTCGGCCAAGGCGGGGGCGACGTCGAGCGTGCCGTCGCGGTAGCGCACCAGGCCGTCGTAGACGTTGGCGAGGATGCGGAAGTCGTTCAGCGCGGTGACGGCATGCGGGTCGAGGGACTTGGGCTCCGCGACCTGGCCGACGACCAGGACGTCGTCCGGAATGGCCGCCGCCGCCGGCGCGGCGGCGCAGAGCAGCGCCGCCAGCAAGGCGAAGAGTCGGATCGTCATGCGAGACAGTGTGCCGGCCGCCGGCCGGCGGCGCAACCCTGGCGGCGGCCGGGCCTGGCACGCGACGATTGAGCGCCTGGCCGGCGTCTCTCGCGAATGCGGCGCGGTGGATCGAGGCGGCGCCTGCCAATGCGGCCTCGCCTCCGGTTCGCGGCCCTGATCTTCGGTAATATTCTTACCCGCCCGGCGGCGTAGGGTCTTGAACCTCCGGCGGGGGCGTGCGATAGACCCCCGACGAGCATGGAGGGGCCTATGCAGCGCACGATCAACGAGAACCTGGCCGAGGAAGCCCTCAACTACCACCGCCAGTCTCCGCCGGGCAAGCTGGCGATCAGCGCCACCAAGCCGATGTCGACGCAGCGCGACCTGGCGCTGGCCTATTCGCCGGGCGTCGGCGCCGTCTGCCAGGCGATCGTCGCCGACCCGGCCGAGGCCGCGTCGCTGACCGCCAAGGGCAATCTCGTCGCGGTGGTCTCGAACGGCACCGCCGTGCTCGGCTTCGGCGCCATCGGGCCGCTGGCCGCCAAGCCGGTGATGGAAGGCAAGGCGGTGCTGTTCAAGAAGTTCGCCGGCATCGACGTCTTCGACATCGAGCTGGCCGAGACCGACGTCGACAAGCTGTGCGACATCATCGCCGCCATGGAGCCGACCTTCGGCGCCGTCAATCTCGAAGACATCAAGGCCCCGGAGTGCTTCGAGATCGAGCGCCGCCTGCGCGGCCGCATGGGCATCCCGGTGTTCCACGACGACCAGCACGGCACCGCGATCGTGGTCGGCGCCGCGGTGCTCAACGGCCTCAAGGTGGTCGGCAAGGACATCAAGGACGTCAAGGTGGTCTCGACCGGCGGCGGCGCCGCCGGCATCGCCTGCCTCGACACGCTGGTCTCCCTCGGGCTGCCGATCGGGAACGTCATCCTGGTCGACCATCTCGGCGTCGTCTGGAAGGGCCGCAGCCAGGACATGAACGCCGAGAAGGCGCGCTACGCCCAGGACATCCCCGAGCGCAGCCTGGCCGAGGTGATCGAGGGCGCCGACATGTTCCTCGGCCTGTCGGCGGCCGGCGTGCTCAAGCCCGACATGGTGGCGCGGATGGCGGCGAAGCCGCTGATCCTGGCGCTCGCCAACCCGGTGCCCGAGATCATGCCCGACGAGGTCAAGGCGGTGCGCGACGACGCGGTGATCGCCACCGGGCGCTCGGACTATCCGAACCAGGTCAACAACGTCCTGTGCTTCCCCTTCATCTTCCGCGGCGCGCTCGACGTCGGCGCCACGACCATCAACGAGGCGATGAAGCTGGCCTGCGTCGAGGCGGTGGCGCGGCTCGCCATGGCCGAGGCCTCGGACGTCGTCGCCAACGCCTACGGCCAGCAGTCGCTGCGCTTCGGGCCCGAATACATCCTGCCCAAGCCGTTCGATCCGCGCCTGATCGTCGAGATCGCGCCGGCGGTCGCCAAGGCGGCGATGGATTCCGGCGTCGCCACGCGGCCGATCCTCGACATGGACGCCTACCGCGCCGATCTCGAACGCTTCGTGTTCCGCTCCGGCGTCGCGATGAAGCAGGTGTTCCAGCGCGCCAAGACGGCGCCGCAGCGCGTCGTCTACGCCGAGGGCGAGGACGACCGCGTGCTGCGCGCCGTGCAGACGGCGCTCGACGAGGGCATCGCCCGGCCGATCCTGGTCGGCCGCGAGGAGGTCATCGCGCGCAAGGTCGAGGAGCTCGGCCTGCGCCTCGACCTCGAGAACGCGGTCGAGGTCGTCGACATCGTGCGCGACTTCCGCCTGCACAGCTGGGCCAACGTCTATCACCGCCTGATGCAGCGCCGCGGCGTCTCGCCGGACTACGCGCGCACCGTGGTGCGCAGCCGCGCCACGGTGATCGGCGCGCTGATGGTGCGGATGGGCGAGGCCGACACGATGATCTGCGGCGCCTCGGGCCGCTACCGCAAGCACCTCGAGCACATCGACAACGTCATCGGCCGCGCCCGCGGCGTCTCGGCGATGTCGGCGATGAACCTCCTGATCATGGACAAGGGCACCTTCTTCATCGGCGACACCTACGTCCAGCACGATCCCACGGCCGAGCAGGTCGCCGAGATGACCTTCCTCGCCGCCGAGGAGATGCGCCGCTTCGGCATCGAGCCCAAGGCGGCGCTGCTGTCGCACTCGAATTTCGGCGGCGACGATTCCGCGTCGTCGCGCAAGATGCGCCGCGCGCTGGAGATGATCCTCGACCGCGAGCCCGATTTCGAGGTCGAGGGCGAGATGCACTCCGACTCGGCGCTGTCCGAGGCCATCCGCACCCGCATCTTCCCCAATTCGCGCCTGAAGGGCGAGGCCAACCTGCTGGTGATGCCGACGCTCGACGCCGCCAACATCGCCATGAACATGGTCAAGATCCTGGGCGACGCGCTGTCGGTCGGGCCGATGCTGATGGGCGCGGCCAAGCCGGTGCACATCGTCACGCCGTCGATCACCGTGCGCGGGCTGCTGAACATGACGGCCCTGGCCGTCGTCGACGCGCAGCTGCACGCCGCGCAGCGGGAATAGCTTTTTTCGCCGGCTGTGACGGCCGTCACAGCCGGGCGGCGTCGATCGCGCCATCGTGAAGGCGTGGCGCGGGTTCCCGCACACCCCGCGCCACCCGCGGCCGCCGGCGGAGCTTCCAGTCTCCCCTGGAGAAGCTGAACGGCGGCACTTCTCTCTCTTCGTGTTGCACGCACGAGCAGTAAAAACGGCCCTCCGGGGCCGTTTCTGATTCAGGGGCAGTCGCCGACGCGCTTGCCGGTGACCTTGGTCACCATCTTTTCGCCCTCGGACTCCATCACCGTCGCGACCTCGTAGGAATCGCCCCGGTATTCGCCGCGCGCGGTAATGAGGACGGCGCCGTCCTCGCAGGTCATCTTCGTCGTGAAGCGCGAGCCTTCACGGCTCTGCTCGACGATCTCGCAATCCTCGGCCATGCCCATCTCCGGCCCTTCCGGGGCGGCCGCGTCCTCGGCCGCGATCTGGTCGGCGGTGATGCACTGGCGCATGGTCATCGCGCCCATGCCCGGCGGCAGGTCCGCGCCTTGCATCGCCGTCGAGACCTCCCACAGGCCGGGCGTCATGTTGGGCGACTGGGCGGTCGCCGGACCGACGACGCAGGCGGCCATGGCCGCCGCGGCGGCCAACGCGAAACGATACATCATGCCTCCGGAAATGGTTCGGGAGGCGCGATTGTGGAGCAGTCGCGGGCGGGCCGCCAGATGGAAAAAGGCAAGGGGGCCGAGCCCCCTTCGCGACCGCTATTCGGTGTCGAAGCCGAACGGAAGCTGCGCCTGGGCGATCTGGGTGTAGCGGGTCCGGTCCTTGACCCAGTCGGCGAAGTTGTAGGGCTGCCAGTCGGGGTCGTCGCGGTCGGGCTCGCGGTAGAAGACGTGGCCGTTGATGCGGCGGACCTTGCGCAGGTGGCGGCTCCAGGCCGGCTTGACGCTGGCGGCGTGGTACCACTTGGCGCCGCCGGTCGGATCGACGATCGCCGAGTGGCGGCTGAGCACGGCGGTGGCCAGCAGCAGCGATTCCCGCCACGCCTGCTCCTCGTGCGGATGGTCGGAGCGGCCGTCGCAATGCCAGGAGAACTGGCATTTGTGCAGCCCGCCATAGACGTTCTGCTTGACGACGTCGCAGAGATTGGTCGGGTACTTGCGGTCCATCGCCCGGTTCAGCACGACCTGCGCGACGGCGATTCGGCCCTCCAGCGGCTCGCCGCGGCTTTCCCAATAATCGTTGAGCGCCAGGCAGACCAGTTCCGCCTTCGACACCACGAGGTTGTCGAATTCGATGTCCAAATCCGCCGGAATGTCGGCGGCAGCCGCAGGCGTCGCACGAAGCAGGACCGCGACGGTGAGGACGGTGAGCAGGGCTCGCATCGGTTCTTCGCCTATCGAATTTTGACCTGCCGGTTTCCCCAACCGGGTGTTCCGTTGGCACGTTGGTAGCAGACAATTTTACGGAATTGCAATAGGCCGAGTCGGCGGGTGGGCATCAGCCACCCCTGCGCGGCGGCCGAGGACCGTCGGAAATGGTCGTATTCCTGCCGGTTTGGCGGCCCTGATCCGCGACCGGCCGCGACCAGTGCCGAGGGCGTGGCCGGCGCCTCAATGCGGCCGGACGAGATAGGCCAGGGTGGCGACTCCGGCAAAAGCCGCGGCGATGCCGAAGTAGAACAGCATCTGCACCCCGGACATCCAGAGCGTTCCGGCTATCAGCCCGAGGACCATGAACACGGCGAAGGTCAGCAGCAGTGCAAGGGCGCCTTGAGACATGAGTCGATCCCCCTTGGTCGATCGGGGGATGCTAACATGACGAAAGGCTAATGTGATGCCCTCACGCGCGCAAACCAGCCTTGCAGCGCCGTCGCATCGGCCGGCAGGATCTCGGAGGCGCCGCCGCAGAAGGCGTGCCAGGCATCCAGGTTCTTGCGCCCGACGACGGTGAGGAACGGAATGCCTTCGGCCATCACCGCCAGCATCTCGTCGGCCAGGCCCTGGCCGTTCTTCTCGAGGCCGCCGAAACGGTTGACCACCACCAGCTCCGGCCGCTCGTCCAGCGCCCGGCGCAGCACGACGCTGGCCGCCGCGACGCCGGACGGGTCGACCCGGCACGAGGTCGAGCCGGCGCCGAGGTCCTGCGAAATGCGCCAGCTCTCGCCCGAGCCGAGATCGACCAGTTCCATCGCGCAGGCGCAGCCCTCGCCGTGGTAGCGCTGCACGAGGCCGCGCACGCGCACGCCCTCGGCCAGCAGGCGCGAGGCGAAGGCGTCGAGCATCTCGTCGACCAGATCGCCGTCGCCGGCGACCATCGCCGCGATCGGGGGCGGGGTTTCGCTCATGGGCTCAAGCTAGGCGATTCGTTGCGGCGAGGAAAGGCCGCGAGGCGGACAGCGACGAAAGAAGATTCGTCGCCGGGACCCGTCACCGCGGGGGGGCGATCCGGGGAGGCGTAACTGACCCTCTCCCGCCTGCGGGAGAGGGAGGGGCCCAGCCGAAGGCTGGGAGGGTGAGGGGAGCGGCGCGTGGCTCACATCCGGCCTTCGGCCGTAAGACACCCTCACCCCGGCCCTCTCCCGCAGGCGGGAGAGGGAGAAAAGGGGGCGCTCCCCGCAAATCGGCGATGAACCAAAAAAAAGCCCGCCGGGAGGGCCTGGCGGGCTGAAAGGTTTGACTCGGGAAGACAACGCCTTCTCGCGGTTCGCAGAACACTTCTAAAACCGCGGGTAGGCGGGATAAGACCTAGCATTCCTGTGGTCATACCGCATCTACCCTGTTGTCGAAAAACGGCCCGCCCAAAGGGGTGGCGCCGATCACGCCCCATCGGTCAGGCGGGTGGCGAATTCGGCCGGGGCGGTGATCTCCAGCATCTCGATGTCGTCGGAATGGGCCAGCTCGCGATGGCGGATGCCGGGCGGCTGGTGGACGCAGTCGCCGGCCTCCAGCAGCACCTCGCCCTGGCCCTCGTATTCGAAGCGCACCCAGCCCTTGAGCACGTAGACCATCTGGAATTCCAGGTCGTGGGCGTGCCAGACCGGCTGCGCCTCGGTGCCGGCGCGGGCGCGGATGACGTGGGCGTCGACCTTGCCTTCCGTGGCGTCCTTGACGCCGAGGTCCCGGTATTCGAAGAACGGCCGCAGCCCGTCATGGCGGAACGGGCTCGACCTGGCGTGGCTGACGGCGAAACGCATGGGGATTTCCTTTATTCCGCGGCCCTGTCGACCCGCGCGGCGCAGAACTTGAACTCGGGGATCTTGCCGAACGGGTCGAGCTTGGGGTTGGTCAGCAGGTTGGCGGCGGCCTCCGCGTAGCAGAACGGCATGAACACCATGCCGTCGTCGACGGCGCGGTCGGCGCGGGCGGTCAGCGTGATGGCGCCGCGCCGCGTCGTCACCGTCACCCGGCCGCCCGGCGCGACGCCGAGCCGCTCCAGCGTCGCCGGCGACAACTGGCAGACCGGGTCGGGCTCCAGCGCCTCGAGCACGCCGGCGCGCCGGGTCATCGAGCCGGTGTGCCAGTGCTCGAGGATGCGTCCGGTGGTCAGCACCATGGGATAGGAGTCGTCGGGCAGCTCGTCGGGCGGCAGCGGCGCCGCCGGCACCAGCTTGCCGCGCCCGGTCGGCGTCGGGAACGCCTCGCCGAACAGCACCTCGCGGCCCGGCGCGGATTCGTCCTCGCAGGGATGAACCACCGAGTCCTCGGCCTCCAGCCGCGTCCATGGAATGCCGGCCAGCGGCGGCATGCAGCGGCGCAGCTCCTCGTAGACCTCGGCCGGGCCGGCGTAGTCCCAGGCCAGGCCGAGCCGGCGCGCGAGCTCCTGGACGATCCACCAGTCCTGGCGCGCCTGGCCCGGCGGGTCGAGCGCCTGGCGGCCGAGCTGGACGCGGCGGTCGGTGTTGGTGAAGGTGCCGGTCTTCTCGGGGAACGCCGAGGCCGGCAGCACGACGTCGGCATGGAAGGCCGTCTCGGTCAGGAACAGGTCCTGGACCACCAGATGGTCGAGATTGGCCAGGCCGGCGCGGGCGTGGTCGAGGTCGGGGTCCGACATCGCCGGGTTCTCGCCCATCACGTACATGCCCTTGATGCGGCCGTCGCAGGCGGCGTCGACGATCTCCACCACCGTCAGGCCGCGCGCCGGGTCGAGCTTCATGTCCCACAGCTCCTCGTAGAAGCCGCGCACCTCGGGCTTCTCGACCGCGCGGTAGTCGGGATAGACCATCGGGATCAGCCCGGCGTCCGAGGCGCCCTGCACGTTGTTCTGGCCGCGCAAGGGATGCAGCCCGGCGCCCGGCTTGCCAACATGCCCGCACAGCAGCGCCAGCGCGATCAGGCAGCGGGCGTTGTCGGTGCCGTGGGTGTGCTGCGAGATGCCCATGCCCCAGAAGGTGATCGCCGCCTCGGCCTTGGCGTAGAGGCGCGCCACGGTGCGCAGCGTCGCGGCGTCGATGCCGCACAGGAGCGCCATGCGCTCCGGCGGGTAGTCGGCGACATGCGCCGCCAGTTCCTCGAAGCCCTCGGTCATGCGGGCGACGTAGTCGCGGTCGTACAGTTCCTCGGCGACGATCACATGCATCAGCGCGTTGAGCAGCGCCACGTCCGATCCCGGGCGGAAGCGCAGCATGTGGCTGGCGTGGCGCTCCAGCGCCTGGCCGCGCGGGTCCATCACCACCAGCCTGGCGCCGCGCTTGACGGCGTTCTTGATGAAGGTGGCGGCGACCGGGTGATTGACGGCGGGATTGGCGCCGATCACCACGATGACGTCGGCGTTGGCGCATTCCGAGACCGGCGCGGTGACCGCGCCCGAGCCGATCGTCTCCATCAGGGCCGCCACCGACGAGGCGTGGCACAGCCGGGTGCAGTGGTCGACGTTGTTGGTGCCGAAGCCGGTGCGCACCAGCTTCTGGAACAGATAGGCCTCCTCGTTCGAGCCCTTGGCCGAGCCGAAGCCGGCCAGCGCCGCCGGCCCGTGGTCATGGCGGATGCGGCGGAATCCTGCCGCCGCGCGCTCCAGCGCCTCGTCCCAGCTCGCCTCGCGGAAATGCGTCCACGGATTGGCGGGATCGACGACGTCGTCGCCGGACTTGGGCACGCCGTCCTTGCGCACCAGCGGCACCGTCAGGCGGTGCGGATGGTGGATGTAGTCGAAGCCGAAGCGGCCCTTGACGCACAGGCGGTTGCGGTTGGCGGGGCCGTCGCGGCCGTCGACGGCGACGATGCGCTCGTCCTGGATGCGGAAGGTGAGCTGGCAGCCGACGCCGCAATAGGGGCACAGCGAGTCGACGGCGCGGTCGGGTTCGGCGCCGGCGGCGAGGGTCTTTTCCTTTAGCGCCCCGGTCGGGCAGGCCTGGACGCATTCGCCGCAGGCCACGCAGGTGCTCTCGCCCATCGGGTCGGCGAAGTCGAAGACGACGCGCGCGCGGTGGCCGCGGAACGCCATGCCGATGACGTCGTTGACCTGGACCTCGCGGCAGGCGCGGACGCACAGGGTGCAATGGATGCAGGCGTCGAGGTCGACCGCCATCGCCGGGTGCGACAGGTCGCGACTGTCATGCTTCGAGACGGCCGGCGAGCCGCCGGCCTCCTCGGCATGAGGGTGCCTGTTAGCCTGACCTCGTCCTGAGGAGCCCGCAGGGTCGCGTCTCGAAGGACGCCCGTCGAAGGACAGCGCCGCCGCCGGCGCCTCGTCGCGCAGCAGCGCGAAGACGCCGGCGCGCGCCGTCTCGGCGCGCGCCGAGGCCGTGCGCACGACCATGCCGCTGGTCGGCTTGCGGATGCACGACGCGGCGAGGACGCGCTCGCCCTCGATCTCGACCACGCAGGCGCGGCAGTTGCCGTCCGCCCGGTAGCCGGGCTCGGGGCGGTGGCACAGATGCGGAATCGTGGTGCCGCGCCGGCGCGCGACGTCCCAGATGGTCTCGCCGGGCCGGGCGACCACCGCCTCGCCGTCGAGGGTGAACGGCACGGGATCGGTGCTCATGCCAGGGCCTCCGGCGGCAAGCGGCCTGGGAGCGCGGGCGTCCTCGCCCGCACGACGGGACCGCCTGAGGCGATTGGCGGGCGGGACGCCCGCGCTCCCAGGGCGTCGGGGGTGAACCATGCCAGGGCCTCCGGCGGCAAGCGGCCTGGGAGCGCGGGCGTCCTCGCCCGCACGACGGGACCACCTGAGGCGATTGGCGGGCGGGACGCCCGCGCTCCCGGGGCGTCGAGGCGCGTTCTCATCCCATCTCCTCCGGAAAGTGCCGCAGCAGCGTCTGCCAGACGTTCGGTGCCGCCTGGCCGAGGCCGCAGATCGAGGCGTCGCGCATCACCTGGGCGAGGTCGTCGAGCGCCGCCGCGTCGGGCGCCGGGTCCTCCAGCAGCCGGACCGATTTCGCGGTTCCCGCCCGGCAGGGCGTGCACTGGCCGCAGCTCTCGTGGGCGAAGAAGCGGGCCAGGTTCAGCGCCACCGCCCGCAGGTCGTCGTGGTCCGACAGCACCAGCACGGCGGCCGAGCCGATGAAGGCGCCGTGCGCCTCCAGGGTGCCGAAATCCAGCGGCTCGTCGGCCAGCGCCGCCGGCAGGAAGCCGCCCGAGGCGCCGCCGGGCAGGAAGGCGCGCAACGAATGGCCGTCGGGCATGCCGCCGCAATGCTCGTCGATCAGCTCGCGCAGCGTGATGCCGGCCGGCGCCAGCTTGACGCCGGGCTCGCGCACCCGGCCCGAGACCGAGAAGCTGCGCAATCCACTGCGCCCACGCCGGCCGTAGCCGGCCAGCCAGTCGGGGCCGCGCTCGATGACGTCGCGCACCCAGTACAGGGTCTCGACGTTGTTGACCAGGGTCGGGCGGCCGAACAGGCCCTTCTCGGCGACGAAGGGCGGGCGGTGGCGCGGCAGGCCGCGCTTGCCCTCGATGCTCTCGATCATCGCCGATTCCTCGCCGCAGATATAGGCGCCGGCGCCGCGCCGCAGATGGATCGGCCGGCCGCCGTCGAGGCCGGAACTGACCACCGCGGCGATCTCCTTCTCCAGCATCAGGCGGATGTGCGGGTATTCGTCGCGCAGGTAGATGTAGATCTCGGCGACGTCGGCGGCCCAGGCGGCGATCAGCATGCCTTCGAGGAAGCGGTGCGGGTCGGTCTCGAGATAGGCGCGGTCCTTGAAGGTGCCGGGCTCGCCCTCGTCGGCGTTGACCGCCATCAGCCGCGGCCCCGGCTGGTTGCGCACCAGCCGCCACTTGCGCCCGGTCGGGAAGCCGGCGCCGCCGAGGCCGCGCAGGGGCGAGTCCTCGACCAGGCGGATGACCTGGTCGGGCGCGCGGCGACCGTCGAGGCAGGCGCGCAGGAGCTGGTAGCCGCCGTGCAGGCTGTAGGTGATCAGGTTGGCGTGCTCGGGCATCGCCGCCTTTGACCGGCCGTCGGCGATCGCCGCCTCGACGCCGGCGACCGTGGCCGGGGCGAGCGCGTTGCCGCCGAACATCGCCGTCGGCGCCGAATCGCAGCGGCCCATGCACGGCACCCGCTGCACCCGCACGCCGTCCCTGTCCAGCGCCGCCGCCAGCTCGTCGGCGCCGGCCATGCGGCAGGCCGGCGAATCGCAGACGCGCACGGTCGGCGGCGCCGGCGCGGCGTCGTCCTCGACGATCTCGAAATGGGCGTAGAAGCTGGCGACCTCGTAGACCTCGGCCAGCGGCAGCCGCATCCACTCGGCCAGCGCCGCCAGATGACGCGTCGCCAGCCGGCCCCAGCGGTCCTGGATGCGGTGCAGATGCTCGATCAGCAGGTCGCGGCGCGGCTCCTGGCCGGCGAGCAAGGCGGCGATCTCGGCGACGGCGGCGGGCTCGGCCTGGCGGCCGCGGGGCGCGGTGGTGCGGCGGCGGGAGGTGGTGGTGGCGGTGGTCACGGTCTCGTCCGTTCTCCTCTGGTCCCCCATGACAGCAATTGTTGCGGCCGTGAGCAATGGTTAATGAGAACAATTCTCGGGGTGGGCTTTGCCGGTCCGGTATATGGCTCTTGACGCCATATGTCGGTCATTGCCATATGGAGCGATGCCGAAGGCGACGCTCATCATACGCGAACGGCGGGTGGACGCTTCCGGCGGTCTGCTCGAAATTTTTCGCCGAAGTCAGGAAGGCGGGAGGATGACGTGAGCAACCTGAGAATCCATGTCGGCGACGATCTAGAGACCGTGGGGGCCCGCGTCCTCGACGCCGTTCGCCGTGCGGAGGCAGGCGAACACGTGGACGAGGACCATCTGACCTTCGACAGCTTTGCGACACTGGCGCGGCTGCTGACGCCCAAGCGGCTTGAACTCCTGCGTCACCTCCACAGGCATCCCGCGACCAGCGTGCGCGCCCTCGCCCAGCAACTCGGTCGGGACTACCGCCGGGTGCACGAGGACGTCGAGGCGCTGGCCTCCGTCGGCCTGATCGATCGCGAGGCCGAAGGGACCGGCCTGACGGCGCCTTACGACGGTCTCGAAGCCAAGATCGCGTTCTGAACGCCGGCGCAGCCTCGATCCTCGCCGATTGCCGCCGGCGGTGACGCGGTGTTAACTGTCGAGCTTGCATTGTGTCTGCTGCCCCAAGGAGATGCCGATGGCCGAGGACAGCAAGGGCGCGTCGCCCGAACAACTGCGCAGCGTCGGGTACGCGACGGCCGAGGCCTTTCTCGACCATCTCGTCCGCGCCGCCGCCCGCCAGCCGCTGAGCGGCGACGACATGCGCCGGCTGTTCCGCGAGTTCCGCGCCGCCGAGCCGGTCGCGCTGGCGCGGCTGTTCGGCGACGCGCCGCCGCCGCCCGCGAAGGCGCCGCCGCAGCCCAACGCCAATCCGAAGCGCACGCACGCCTTCGAGCGCGCCCTGGTGCGCCGGTTCGAGGTCCATTTCGACAATCCGACCCGCGAGGGCCAGCGGCTGTCGCGGCGGATGATCATCGGCTTCACCTTCGCGCTGACCAAGGCGCTGGGCGCCGATCGCTTCCGCAGCCACGACCAGGCGGCGCGCGCCGTCGCCATGCAACTGCCGCCCGAGGTCGAGCCCGGCGACGATCCGCGCATGCAGCGGGTGCTCAACCGCGCCCTGGTCGATCTGGCGCGCGTCTTCGTGCGCGAGGGCGCCTTCATGGACGTGCTGAAGGGCTTCAGCGACCAGATCAACGCCCGGCTCGGCGCGCCGCGCGACGGCGCCTGGGACGCCGACTGGGAGCTGACCCGGCCGCTGGCGGTGCTGACCCTCGACGACCTGTTCGCCGATCTGCGCCGCATCTACGACGCCGAGGAGCTGACGCCCGATCTCGGCGTCGACGCCGGCGCCGTGCTGACCGACTTCTTCGCCGGTCTCGACGGGGCGCGCAAGCTCGCCGACCGGCCGTGGCTGCGCAAGCCGCTGGCTTAGGAGCGTGTGAAGAAATTGCCGCGAGCAGTGGTTTCAGGCGTCATGCCCGCGAAAGCGGGCATCCAATCCTGAGGCATTTCAGCGGGTTGCAGGGCCTCAGGAATGGGCTCCCGCTTTCGCGGGAGCGACGCCTTCGTGGTGAACCGTTTTCCTACACCGTGATCAGCGCATACGGCCGCCCGCCCTCTTTCTCCACGGTCTGGGCGCAGTTGTAGACCGGGATGCCGCGCATGGTGCGGCCGGCATAGCTGCCGTGATGGGCGTGGCCGTGGACCACGGCGGCGACGTTGGAGAAGCGGTCGATGGTCTCGCTCAGGCGCGACGAGCCGAGGAAGGGGAAGATCTCGCGCGGCTCGCCGGCGACGGTGCCGGCGATCGGCGCGTAGTGCAGCACGACCAGGATGCGCTCGGTGTTCAGGGCGTGCAGGGCGTTCTCCAGCCGCATCGCTTCGTGGACCGCCTCGTTGACGAAATGCTTGATCGCCTCCTCGCCGAAGGCGCCGAGCATGCGGTTGTCGAAGCCGCCGGCGAAGCCCTTGACGCCGGCGATGCCGATGCCGGCGATCTCCTGGGTCTCGTCGTCGAGCGGCAGCATGCCGGCCTCGCCCAGGATCCGCCGCACGTCGGCGACGTGGCCGCATTCGTAATCGTGGTTGCCGAGCACGCCGACCATCGGGATGCGGCAGGCCTTCATGTCCTCGGCCAGGATTTCCGCTTCGCGCGGCTTGCCGAGATTGGTCAGGTCGCCGCACAGCGCCAGCAGGTCGGCACGTTCCGAGATTTCGGCGAACAGCTCGCGATAGGGCTGCGGGTGGCTCTCGGTGACGTGAAGGTCGCCGATCGCGGCGACGGTGACCTTGCCGTCCTCGGTCATTACGCTCCTCCTCCGCCGATGATGTCGGCAAATCCCCACTGGTCGATGTCGATGGCGTAATCGGCGCGCGAATACAGCCGTCCGCGGCAGATCCGGGTCTGGCCGGCCGGCAGGTCGGCGCGGCGCTGCAGCCGCGCCAGCAGCTCGTCGAACAGCCAGCGCGGGATGCGGTCGCGCTCGGTCGGGTAGACGAAGCGGAAGTTCAGCACGTGGATCAGCAGCACTTCCCAGTAGGGCTCCATGTAGCCCAGCAGCCGCCGCCAGTCGATGTCGTCGTGCTGGCACAGCATCAGGTGCAGCACGTCCGAGCCGTCGAAGCGGGTGCGGTCCTGCACGAACACCTTGGACCACACCAGCTCGGTCGGCGGCGTGATGCAGACCTCGGTGCCGTAGAGCTTGGCGCAGGGCGCGCCGGCGAACCAGCGGTCGTCGACCGGCGTGGTGCCGGCCGAGGAGTTGAAGATGACGTCGAAGAAGAACGGGCCGCGGCGCACCTTGGCCAGCCAGCGCTCGTCCTCGATCACCGCCTCCCAGCCGGCGCGGTGGTGGAACCAGGCCAGGATGCGCGTGTAGTCGCCGGCGCGGCAGAACACGTCGATGTCCTTGGTCGGCCGGTTGACGCCGGTGTAGCTGGACACGGCATAGGTGCCGGCCAGCAGGAACGGCACGCCCGAATCCTTGAGCTCGCGCAGGCTCTCGGCGAAGAACGCCTCGGTCTCGGGGTTGGGGGGAATCGCGGTCGGCTGTCGATCGACGGTCATGGGCCCTCGCTGGTGACGTAGGTCAGAACAGCGATGGCGGGGGTGGGGTTCCGCCGTTGGCCCGCGCCCGCATGGTCAGGCCGGCCGAGGCGTTCGGCGGGCGTGAGCCCGACGACGCGGCTGATGCCCCCTCTCCCGCAGGCGGGAGAGGGGGGAAGGGGCGTCGGGTCAGGGCGTCGGCGGGGTCTTGGCGAGCACGGTGGTGCGCTGGCGCAGCTTGCACGAGAAGGCCAGCATGAAGCGCAGGGCCTGCTGGGTTTCCTTCTGGTTGAGCATGCGGATCGTCGCCATCAGGCCGGTGCCGCCCGGCTCCTTGACGCACTCGTCGAGCGCGTCCTCGAGCGCGCCCCTGGTCTCGTGGGCCAGGGTGGCCAGTTCCTCGGTGCCGAGGTTGTTGGCCATGTGCTCCATGAAGGCGAAGGCGCGCTCGACCATCGAATCGGTGGCGGCCGAGCGCATGGCGTGGATCAGGAACACGGTCTCGATCACCGTCTCCAGCGCGCCCGAGCGCTGCATCTCGCCGACCGCTTCGAGGATGCGCACGAGGCCGTCGCGGACGTCCTGGTCGCCCAGCTTGTCGGCGACCTCCATCACGTTGGCGGCCGAGGTGGTCAGGCGCTCGACCATCGAATCGGTCATCGCCTGGGTCGCCGCCTCGGTCAGGCGGGTGACGTCGCTGGCGGCGACGCCGACGCGGGGCATGTCGGTCATGTCGTGGCCCTCCCTACAGCAGACCGCGGGCGGACAGCCAGTACATGCGGTTGTAGGCCAGCTTGAACCAGTGGATCATCTGCGACGGCGGACCCGGGTTCGGCGGCGTGGTGTAGTTGAACCACACGTAGGTGCCGGAATGCAGCCCGGTCTCGACGAAGCAGAACACCTTGCCGTCGTAGTCGCGCGCCCAGCGGCCCTCCTGGATCAGCGACACCAGATTGTCGATGATGGTGTCGGCCTCGAAATGCGCCGTCGAGCCGGCCTTGGAGATCGGGATGTTGGTGGTGTCGCCGACGACGAAGACGTTGGTCGAGCCGTCGCGGTGCAGGGTCTTCGGATTGGTCGGCACCCAGCCGCCCTTGCCGAGATTGGACTCGGTGATCACCTCGGCGCCCTGGTGCGGCGGGATGGTGATCAGGAGGTCGTAGGGCAGGTCGACGCCCTCTTCCGACGAGATCGTCTTGGCCTTGGGATCGACCGAGGCGGTGTTGAAGAAGGTCTCGTACTTGATGCCGACGCGGTCGAACTCGGGCTTGGCCCAGTGCGCCACCGGCTCCAGCGCGTGCAGACGGCCGATGGGGTAGGTGTAGGTCAGCTCGGTCTTGTCCCACAGGCCCTTGGCCTTGAGGTGGTCGTAGAGCATGAAGCTGATCTCGAGCGGCGCCACCGGGCACTTGTGCGGGGCGTTGACGTTGACGACGATCTTGCCGCCCTTGAACTCGTTCAGCGCGTCGCGCAGCTTGCGCGCGCCTTCGAGGTCGTAGAACCAGTGCGCGCCCTCGGCCATGCCGGGGATGGTCTGCGGCATGATGCGCGAGCCGGTGGCGATGACCAGGTAGTCGTAGCCGTGGACCTTGCCCGACCGCGTCGCGACCTGGTTCTTGTCGACGTCGATGTGCGTGGCCGGATCGATGAAGAAGTTGACCCGCTTGTCGAGCACGCGCCGCTGCTCGCGGAACAGTTCGGCCTCGCGGATGCGGCCGAAGGGCACGTACAGCAGGCCCGGCTGGTAGAGGTGGGTGTCGGTGGTGCCGAGCACGGTCACCGAGACGCGGCCGTCGCGCAGCTCGCTCCAGAGCTGGCGGCACAGGCCGTTGGCGACGATGGTGCCGGCAAGGCCGCCGCCGACGATGAGGACGTTCTTGCCCATTCTTTCCTCCCTTCGAAGTGGAAACGCTCCGCCCGTCTGCCGCGGGCTTGCGAGCCTGTCGAACCTATTTCGCCTTCTTGACCACGACGCTCCAGTAGCCGTCGTGCTCCTGGGTGCCGACCATGGTGTGGCCGACCTTGTTGACCCATTCCGGGATGTCGTTGACCGAGCCCTTGTCCGAGGACAGCACCTCGACCTCGTCGCCGACGGTCGCCAGCTTCAGGGCCGCGATGAGTTCCATCAGCGGGCCGGGGCAGAAGGCGCCGCGCGCGTCGATCGTCTGACGTTCAGCCATGTTCGCATAACCTCTGGTTCAAAGAGTGACGAGGTCGCCGTCCTCGGCGTCCGAAAGGAACTTGGTCAGGCCCATCTGGCCGTCGAACAGCCCGTCGACGAGATTGGGCACGTCCCAGTGCATCAGGTCGAGCACCATCGAACAGGCCCACATCTGCAGGTCGCCCAGCATCTTGCCCTGGCCGAACAGCTCGACGGCGTCGGGGACCTTGTTCTCCTTGAACATCGACGAGAAGTATCCGCCGTAATAGCGGTCGGCCTTCGACTTGCCTTTCTCGAAGGCAAGGATGGCGTTCATGCTGACGAATACGCGCACCGGCCGGTCCGACACAGCAGCGACCGAAGCAGTCATGGCGGCCATCTGAATCTTTTCGTGCTCTCCGGAGCACAAAAGAATGAACAAGGGCTTCGCAGCCATTTTCCTTCCCCTCTCCGCCGCCTGTTCAGCGGCCTCTTATATGACGGAGTTCTTGTTTGCGGTAATCTACACAATCCGCCATGGGCAATCAAGCAAGCAAATTGGTCTGGCGGGGCGGCTGCCCAACGCCAGGTTGAAAAATCCATGCATTTCAGAGGGTTGGCTTGGCGGCGACGGGTGGGGCGGCCGGGTGGGGCCGCCCGCCCGAACGGGTGGATCAGCGCACCAGGGCGCGATAGGCGTGCCAGTTGGCGTGGCCCAGCAGCGGCAACGCCACCAGCAGGCCGAGGAAGAAGGTGAGAATGCCGAGCCCGGCGACCACGGCGACGGTCGCCGCCCAGCCGATCATCACCCGCCAGTTGGCGACGGCGGCGTTCCAGCTCGCGACGACGGCATCGGCGGCGGTGATCTCGGGCCGGTCGAGCAGCAGCGGCAGGGAAACCACGCTGACCGCGAACACGGAGGCGGCCAGCACGCCGCCGGCCAGTGTGCCGAGGACCAGGAACGGCAGGTTGTGCAGCCCCGAGGTCAGTTCGGCGACGAACGCGGCCAGGGTCGGCGGCGCGCCGAGGAAGAACATCGCGAACAGGATCAGCGCCACCTGGATCCAGGCGAACATCGCGACCAGCAGCAGCACCCCCATCAGCCCGATCTGGGGATTGCGCCGCCAGGCCAGGACGGAATCGCGCACGGTCACCGGCAGGCCGTGCTCGTGCCGGCGGCTGACCTCGTACAGCCCGACGGCGGCCAGCGGCCCGACCAGCAGGAATCCGGCGGCCAGCGGCAGGATCAGGCTGCTCAGGCCCAGCGCCGAAAGCCCGAAGAACAGCACGTAGCTGATGGCCACGAACAGCGCGCCCCAGCCGAAACTGATGCCGGGCGAGCGCATCATGTCGCGCCAGCCCAGGGTGAGCCAGTGGGTCGAGGCCTCGTTGTCGATGGTGCGGATCGCGATCTCGGCCGTCAGGCCGAACGGTCCGTGATGGCGCGTCCGCGCGTTGCCGTTCATGTCGTTGCTCCCTGTGACGCCGCAGCCCTTCTCATCGTGGGGGCATTCGCGGCCGTCGTACATCTTATCAAAAAGCATACTAAGAATGAATTAGGGTTTGCGGTGCTCGACCGGCACCGAAATCGTGAACACCGTCCCGACCCCGGCCTGCGAGCGCACCCCCAGGCTGTGCCCGAGCAGCCGCGCCGTCTTCTCGACGATGGCGAGGCCGAGCCCGAGGCCCTTGTTGCGGTCGCGCTCGGGATTGCCGAGCTGGTAGAACGGCTCGAACACCGCCTGCAGCTCGCGCCCGGGAATGCCGATGCCGGTGTCCCAGAGCTGCAGCTGAAGGGTGTCGCGGCGGATGCGCCCGCCGAGCAGGATCTTGCCGGCGGCGGTGTAGCGGACGGCGTTCGCCATCAGGTGCCAGAGCATGCGCGGGAACAGGGTCGGATCGGTGACGATGACGGCACGCGGCACGCAATGGCGCAGCCGCAAGCCCTTTTCCGCCGCCTGCGGCGCGAATTCCTCGACGAGCGGCAGCGTGATCGCCTGTACCGGCAGGCTGGCCGGGCTGGGCCGCAGGGTTCCCGCCTCGAGCACCGAGAGTTCGAGCAGCGAGCCGAGCAGGCCCTCGCCGGCCCGCATCGCCTCGTTGAGGCGGGTGAGGATCGCGAGCTGGCCGGGATCGTCGAGCCGCTGCGCCAGCACGTCGGCGAACAGGCGCATGGCCTGGAACGGCTGGCGCAGGTCGTGGCTGGCGGCGGCCAGGAACTGGTTCTTCGAGCGCGCCGCCGCCTCGATCTTGGCGCGGGCGAGCGCCGCCTCGCGCTTCAGCCGGGTCTCCTCGCTCACGTCGATCGCCACGCCGACCACCCCGTCGACGCGCCCGCCGGCCCCCGCCATCGGTTCGAGGCGATAGTCGACATGGAGCAACTGGGCGCCGGTCGGCGCGCGGCAGCGTATCCGCACATGCGTGCCGCACCCGGTCTGCAGCACCTCGCCGGCCAGCATGTCCATGAACGCCGCGTCCTCGGGCGCGAACGCCTCGGCGTTGCGGCGGCCCCGCAGCTCTTCGGCCGGGCGGCCGCAGACCCGGTTGAACACCCACGCATAGCGCAGCTCGCGGTCGAGGGTGAAGACGCCGACCTGCGAGCCGCTCAGCGCCTGGCGGAAGATCGCCTCGCCGCGCTCGCGCGCCTCGCAGGCGGCGATTCGCTGGCTGATCTCGGCATGGACGTCGCCGGCGGCGAGCCGCATCTCCAATTCCTGGATCGCCAAGTCGGCGAGCGCCGCCAGGATTTCGCGCTCGCGCGCGTCGAGCCGCCGCCGCGGCCGGGTGTCGAGCACGACGATGGTGCCGATGGCGGCGCCCTCGCTGGTGACCAGCGGCGCGCCGGCATAGAAGCGGATGTTGGGCTTGCCCCGAACCAGCGGGTTGCGGGCGAAGCGCGGGTCCTTCCACGCGTCCGGCACCACCGAGACCTCGCGCCGCAGGATCGTGTCGTTGCAGAACGAGATGTCGCGGCCCGATTCCGGCGTTTCGAGGCCGAAACGCCACTTGAACCACTGGCGCGTCTCGTCGACGAAGGTTATGGTCGCCATCGGCGTCTGCAGCGACAGCGCGGCCATCCGGGTGATGCGGTCGAGAACCCCGTCGGGCGGGAAGTCGAGGACGGCAAACCGGCGCAGGACCTCGAGGCGCCGCGCTTCGTCGAGCAGCGTCGCGGCGCCGGGCGCCTTGGAGTGATGGGTCGCCGGTGCGGACATCGGAACTTTCGGCAGCGTCTTTCGTGAAACGTAGTCATTGCGGACGCCCCATTGCATTCCCCGGTTGGCCGGGCCGTGCCTACCACATCGGTCTGAGGGCGCCGCGGCCCTCGGATTCCGGCGTTTTCCGCGTCAAGCCAGCAAGAGAACCATGAACACAGCGACCGTCCTGCCGCACGTCACCGCCAGCCTGAACGCCGTCACCCTGTGCCTGCTTGTGGCCGGATTCGCGCTGATCCGCAGCGAGCGGCGCGAGGCCCACCGCGCGGCGATGATCGCCGCCGTCGGCACCTCGACGCTGTTCCTGGCCTTCTACCTGCTCTACCACTTCACCGCGCCGATCTTCAAATTCCAGGGCCAGGGCGCGGTGCGGCCGGTCTATTACTTCTTCCTGATCACGCACGTGATCCTGGCCGCCGCGGTCACCCCGATGGTGCTCCTGACCTTCGCCCGCGGCCTGCGCGGCCGGCTGCAGCTTCACCGCGGACTGGCGCGCTGGACCTTTCCGTTGTGGGTCTACGTCTCGGTCTCGGGGCTGGTCGTCTACGTCATGCTGTATCAGATGAGTTGGGCCTGAGGGCCGCGCCGGACGCGGCGCTCTCGGGCGGCTCGCGCGGGCGGGCCGGTTCGACCGCCACAGGCTTGCGGGCGACGATGATGCTGGTCAGCACCGCCAGGTCGGCCTTGTCGCGGCCCGCGAATCGCGGCTGCAGCGGCAGTCCCGCGAGGTCCGCCAGCGCCTTGCGATCGACGTCGCCCGCGGCGTGGACGAGGTCGAGGCTGCTGGCCTCGAACAGCGCCACGTACTCGGAATGGCGCATCCGGTTCTGATAGTTCTGCCGGTTGAGGCAGGCCAGCCGCCACGCCCAGTCCGGCACGGTCAGGAAGTTCAGTCGCGACAGCCGCTTGTCGCGATGCTCGAAGTGGTCGCTGTTGTCGATGATGTGGACGCAGTGGCCGCCCGGCTTCAGCAGCCTGGCCCATTCGGCCGTGAGTTCGACGAGGACCGGCTCGGGAATGTGTTCCAGCACGGTGCGCGAATAGATCAGGTCGACCGAGTCGCCGGGCAGGTCCTGGGTGCGCGGCGGGCAGCGGTAGTCGAAGTCGTCCGGGCGCGCCAGGTTGGCGCGCAGCACCTCCGGCGCCGCGCCCGTCACCTTTGCGATGCGGTCCAGCGACCGCGCGACGAAGTCGCGGGCGAAGCGGAAGGTGGCCGGGTCGGCCAGGCGCTCGACGTCGGTCAGGACGACGCGCCCGGCACCGCAGGCCTTGAGCATGTGGGGAATGGTCGGAACCCAGCCGCTTCCGACCTCGAGCACCGTGTCGAGCCCGATGCCGTGCGCGCCCGCCAGGCGGATCAGATCGAGGCCCTGCGCGAAGGCCCAATCGTCGTTCGCCGGCTGCGAGCGGTAGGGAAACGCCTTCCTGTGGAACCGGCGGATGGACTGCTTGAAGGGAACGCAAGCCTTCAGATTGTCCTTCGCGACCCGAATCCACATGGCCGGCTCCCCTGGTCCTGACGTGACGTGAGCGTCATGTGTTGCGCCGGGCTGGGCGGCGCATCTGTGCGGAGCGCCTATGACGGCTCGGGTCGAGGGGCGGCCTCACTTGACCGCGATCATTCCCATCGGCGGGGCAAAGCTGTAAAAGCGCATTACCTTCGACTAGGGCAGGTTGCTCAATGCATCTCAGCGACACCGCCGCCGTCGGCTTCGCCACCCCGGGCCAAGGGGCCGCGGCGCTGCCGGCGCTTCCGCCGAAGCTCAAGCGCGAGCTGTGGGGCTGGTGCCTGCTGGCCGTCGGCTCGCTGATGGTCGCCGGCCTCGCCGCGCCGCTGCTCGGCATCTCGCGGGCGCCGGGGGTCGAGAAGATCATCGCCGCCGACCTCAACGAACTGCTGTACTGGGCGCTGGTGCCCCACGTCGTGTTCTCGTTCGTGGTCTGGTACGTCACCGTGCTCGGCGCGCTGACCGTGGTGGCGACGGCGCGCTCGGGACGAACGGCGGCGCTGGCCGCGGCCGGGCCGGCCGGGCTGTGGCTGTCGGCGGCGGGGGCGCTGCTGCTGCTGGTGCCGACGCTGCTGGCGATGGGCTATCCGTCGATCAACAACTACGTGCCCGTCCTGGTCCACCCGGTCTACTATGTCGGCCTTGCGCTGCTCGGCCTGGGGGTCGCGCTGGCGGTCGTGCGCATGTTCTCGACCGGCGGCGGCCTCGGCGGCGGACTGGAGTTCGGCGTCGCGGTCTGCGGCGCCGCCTATCTGGTGGCGATGGTCTGCTTCGCGCTGGCCTGGCTGATGCTGCCGGCGGGGGTCGAGCATTTCGACGCCGCCAACCTGAACGAGCGCGTGTTCTGGGGCGGCGGCCATGTGCTGCAGTTCGTCAACACGGGGCTGATGCTGGCGCTGTGGCATGCCTCGGCCGAGCGGCTGTTCGGCAACGGGCCGCTGCCGACGCCGCTCTATCGCCTGACCATGGCGAGCCTGGTCGTGTTCGTGCTGCCCGGCCCGCTGTTCTATTTCATGTTCGACCAGATGGGCATCGAGCACCGCGACGCCTTCACCGACCTGCTGTGGTACGGCCTGACCCTGCCGCCGGTGGTGATGAGCGCCGGCCTGGCGGTGCAGCTGTGGCGCCGCCGCGACGCCTGGGCCTGGCGCGACCCGGTGTTCGTGGCCCTGATCCTGTCGCTGGTCATGTTCAACACCGGCGGCCTGTTCGGGTTCTTCCTGGGCGTCGCCGACACCCGCACCCCGGCCCATTACCACGCGGTGATCGGCGGCGTGAACCTGGCGGTGATGGCCGGCTTCGCCATGCTGTTCCTGCCGATGCTCGGCCGCCCCTTCGGTCCGGGCCGCGCCACGCGGGCGCTGTTCTGGCTGTACGGGCTCGGGCAACTGTTCTGGTCGCTGGGCATGTTCATCGCCGGCGCCGCGGGCGTGCCGCGCAAGACCGCCGGCGCCGAGCAGCACCTCGACAGCCTGGGCACCGTCGGCATGGGCATCTCGGGCAGCGCCCACCTGATCGCCATCGCCGGCGGCGTGATGTTCATCTGGATGGCGCTGGCGCGCCTGCTGCGCAAGGAGAGCCGCCATGGCTGAGGCCGCCACCGAAGCCCCGCGCGGCGCCTTCGACAAGCTGGCCTTCTGGGCCGTCGCCGCCGTCGCCGCGGCGCTGTTCGCGGCGATGCCGGCCTGGCGCGGCTACGCGCCGCCGCCGGTCGAGACCTATGCCATCGCCGCCGAGGACTTCGCGGCCAAGGTCGACGCCATGGTCGCCGCCCACGCCACAGGCGAGGTCACCAAGGAAGGCATTCCGGTGGTGCGGCCGCCGGCCGGCGACGTCTACGTCCAGGCCCAACGCTGGCAGTTCTGGCCGATCGTCGAGCTGGCGCCGGGCGAGAGCTACCGCCTGCACGTCGCCAGCATCGACATCCTGCACGGCTTCCACCTGACCGACCGCATGGACATGATGCTGCTGCCCGGCAGCGCGCACGCCTTCGACGTGACGCCGGTCGACGGCGAGCGCATCGTCATGCAGTGCAGCGAATATTGCGGCATCGAGCACAACCGCATGAAGGCGACGCTGCGCGTGCTGCCGCGTTCCGGATCATAGGCCTTCGGTATAGTGACAGGCGTCCGGGCTTGGCCCAGGATGGCGTGAGTGAGAACAATTCCGAACAACGGATTGGGGCCGGGGAGGCGACCGCGATGACCCTCAGGGACTATCTCAAGCTCTTGAAGCTGCGAATCGGCTTCATGATCGCGCTGACCGCGATCACCGGCTATGCCGCGGTCGCCGAACAGGTGCACATGGCCGACATGGCGCTGCTGGCCCTGGCGATGTTCCTGGGCGCCGGCTCGTCGGCGGTGTTCAACCACTTCTACGACCGCGACATCGATCGCCTGATGACCCGCACCGCCGGACGGCCGTTGGCCACCGACTCGATGACGCGGCCGCGCTCGGTGCTGTGGCTGGCCGCGGCGCTGCTGGTGCTCGGCCTGATCGTCGCCAGCCAGTCCTTCAACGCCGTCGCGGCCCTGCACCTGTTCCTGGGCGCCTTCGTCTACGCCGTGGTCTACACCGTGTGGCTGAAGCGGCGCACCTGGCTGAACATCATCATCGGCGGCGCCGCCGGCAGCTTCGCGATCCTGGCCGGCGCCGCCGCGTCGGACCCCAACGTGTGGCTGCTGCCGGCGCTGCTGGCGATCACCCTGTTCCTGTGGACGCCGAGCCATTTCTGGGCGCTGGCGATCATGCTCAAGGACGACTACGCCCAGGCCGGCGTGCCGATGCTGCCGGTGCTGGTCGGCGACGAGCGCACCGCCAAGTGGATCCTGGGCAACAGCCTGCTGCTGGTCGGCTCGTCGCTGCTGCCGTGGCTGATGGGCGAGCTCGGCGCGGTGTACGGGGCGCTGGCGGCGCTGCTCGGCGCCTGGCTGCTCTACGTCAACCTGCGGCTGGTCGCCGAGCCGGGCAAGGCCTGGGCGCGGCGCGCCTTCCTGGCCTCGATGCCCTATCTGCTCGGCCTGTTCATCGCGGTGTTCCTCGACAAGCACCTGATGTAGTCCCGAAGGCGAGGTGTGCGCGATGTCACACCTTTGTAACGGCGATCGCGCTATTCCTGCCGGCACGAGCTGGCAGGGAGATTTTGCCGTCATGAAACGCTTCGCCATCGCCGTCTGCGCCGGTCTGCTGACCGTCTCGACGACCGCCGCCGCCGACCCGCCGCACGGCCGGGGCAAGGGCAAGGACAAGCACGAGTACAAGTACGAGGAAAAATACGAGAACGGCCGGTTCGAACGGGAGGAGAAGTTCGAGAGCCGCGGCGTCGCCTTCCAGCGCGGCGGGCCGCCGCCCTGGGCGCCGGCGCACGGATACCGGCGCAAGCAGGCCGAACAGGGCGCCGCCTGGGCTCCGCCCTTCGGAATCGACGCCGGGCGCTGCAACCGCGACATGGTCGGCGGGCTGCTCGGCGCGGCGGCCGGCGGCTTGGCCGGCAGCAATATCGGCGACGGCACCGGCCAGAAGATCGCCACCGCCGCCGGCACCCTGGCCGGCTTCCTGATCGGCAGCGCCATGGGCCGCAGCCTCGACGCCGCCGACGTCGCCTGCATGGGCCAGGTGCTGGAATACGCGCCGGAGCGCCAGCCCATCGCCTGGGACAGCCCGCAGGGCCAGTGGCGGATGATCCCCACCGCCACCACCCAGGTCGGCGGCACCTACTGCCGCGAATACCAGACCTTCGTCACCATCGGCGGCCGCACCGAGAACGCCTGGGGCCGCGCCTGCCGCCAGCCCGACGGCTCGTGGCGGCCCGAGGGGTGAGGAGGACGAGAAGAATTGATTTCCCCGCGGGCGGGCGGCAGGCTAGTGCCGCAACGCTCCTGGGGGACGATGAAGCCGGTGAACGACGATCCGCGGCGCCGCGCGCCGGCCGAGATGATGGACACGCACGAGGTCGCCGACTACCTGCGCGTCAAGGAGCGCAAGGTCTACGAGCTCGTGCGCGACCGCAAGATCCCGTGCGTGCGGGTGACCGGAAAGTGGCTGTTTCCGCGCGCGCTGATCGACGAGTGGCTGATCGCCCAGACCGAGGTGCCGGACTCGCGGCTGCGGCCGCAGCCGCCGGCGGTGCTGGCCGGCAGCCACGATCCGCTGCTGGAGTGGTGCGTGCGCGAGTCCGGCTGCGGCCTGGCGATGCTGACCGGCGGCAGCCTCGACGGCCTCGCCAAGCTGGTCGCCGGCGAGGCCGCGGCGGCGCTGATGCACGTGCTCGACCCGGGCAGCGGCGAGTACAACGTGCCGGTCCTGCGCCGCGAGATGCCGGGCGACGACCTGGTGGCGATCGAGTGGGCGCGGCGCGAGCAGGGGCTGGTCGTCGCCGCCGGCAATCCGCTGGGCATCACCGGTCTCGCCGACCTGCGCGCGCGGCGGGTGCGGGTCGTGCGGCGCCAGGCCGAGGCCGGCACCCATGTGCTGTTCGCGCATCTGCTGCTGCAGGCCGGCATCGCGCCCGACGAGATCGAGACGACGGCGACGCCGGCGCGGACCGAGACCGACGTCGGCATGGCGATCCTCGAGGGCCGCGCCGACGCCGGCCCGGCGGTCGCGACCGTGGCGCGCACGCTGCGGCTCGACTTCGTGCCGCTGCACAGCGAGCGCTGCGACCTGGTGATGCACCGGCGCGAGTTCTTCGCCGCGCCCATGCAGCGGCTGCTGGCGCTGGCGCGCAGCCCGGCCTTCGCCGAGCGGGCGCAGGCGCTGGGCGGCTACGACATCGGCGGGCTGGGCACCGTCCATTACAACGGGCCGTGAATCCTCAGCGCTTCTCGCCGGTCGCCAGCTCGACGCCCGAATCCTGCAGGACGATCACCGAACCGTCGGGACCGATCCGCACCCCTTCCCATTCCACCGCGTAGGGAATCGAGGTCGGCGCCGCCGGCTCGACCACCACGGCGGCGATCCTGCCGTCGGGACCCAGCAGCAGCGACCTGACCGCGCCGTAGCGGACGCCGTCGAGCCAGACCGGCGCGCCGACGATGCGGTCGGCCGGCGGGTCGGCCGCCCGTTCGGCGGCAGCCGGCCCGGCCATGACGGCCGCGGCCAGCATCGACAGCCAAAGCGTCGTCCTTACTCCTTTTGCCATCGCCGGACTCCTTGAAACCGCGGGGCCGCGATCCGACCCCATTAAGGCTAGGTAATGCCGCGGCCGGCCGCGGTCGAGTAAACTGACGGGGGCTGACGGATGTATTGGAACCTCTCCCGCCTGCGCGGATACGCGCTTCACGCCCGCGACGGCGCCATCGGTCATACGGTCGATATCCTGTTCGACGACGCCGAATGGGTGGTGCGCCATCTGGTCGTCGACACCGGCGGCTGGCTGTTCGGGCGGCGGGTGGTGGTGCCGATGCGGGTGCTCGGCGGGCCCGACGCCGAGCGCCGCGAGATCGCCGTGCAGCTCAGCCGCGAGCAGATCAAGAACAGCCCCGACGTCGACACCGAAAAGCCGGTCAGCCGCCAGCAGGAGGGGGCGTTGTACGGCTATTACGGCTGGGAGCCGTACTGGCGCACGCCGGCGGTCGGCGCCGCACCGGGAATCGGCGCCGCCGCGACGCCGCGCGGCCCCGACGCCATCCTGCCCGGCCACGCCCCGGGCGATCCGCACCTGCGCAGCGGCCGCGAGGTGGTCGGCTACGCGATCCATTGCCGCGACCGGACCATCGGCAAGCTCGACGACCTCGTGCTCGACGAGCGCGGCTGGGGCGTGCGCCACCTGGTGGTCGACTGCGGCACCTGGCTGTCCGGGCGCAAGGCGCTGGTGCCGGTGGAATGGATCGAGGACATCTCGTGGGCCGACCGCGAGGTGCGCCTGGCGCTCGAGTCCGCGCAGGTCGGCTCGAGCCCCGAGCCCGACGACGCCGAACGCATCGACGCCGCCTTCGAGGAGCGGCTGTTCACGCATTACGGCCCGCCGCCGCACCAGTAGCGCCGGTGCGCGGCAACAGGGAGGAGAACGGCATGTTCGGGGACCGCACCGAGGCCGGCCGCCGGCTGGCGCATCAGCTCAACCAGTTCCGCGACCACGCGCCCATCGTGCTGGCGGTGCCGCCCGGCGGCGTGCCGGTCGCCTTCGAGATCGCGGCGGCGCTCGACGCGGTGCTGGACGTCGTGCTGGTCGAGCGCATCGCCGCCGCCGGCCGGGCGATCGGCGCCGTCGTCGACCGGCTGCCGCCGGAAGCGGTGGTGCGCCAGGATCTGGTCGACGGCCTGGGATTGTCCGAGCGCGAGGTCAGCCGCGAGAGCGCCGAGGCGGCCGCCGCCCTGGAACGGCGGCGCCGGGCGCTGGTCGGCGACCAGCCGCCGCCGGAACTCGCCGACGAGACGGTGATCCTCGTCGACGACGGCGCCGCCGACGGCGAGTCGCTGCAGACCGTGCTGCGCGCCCTGCGCCGCGCCCGGCCGAAGCATCTCGTCCTGGCGCTGCCGGTGGCGCCGCCGGAGCGCATCCGCATGCTGCAGCCGCTGGTCGACGCCGTCGTCTGCCTGGCGACGCCCAGCGACTTCGGCGCCGCCGCCCGCCACTACGACGACTACCGGCCGCTCGGCGACGGCGAGGTCGCGGCGCTGCTGGAGCGGGCCGGCACCGCGGGGCCGCCGGCCGGCCTCAGCGCCGGTCGATGATCATCTTGAGCGACTTGACCTCGTCGGCGAGGCCGCGGCAGCGGTTGACGAGCACGTTCATCAGCTTGTGCGTCACCTTGTCGGTGCGCTCCAGCCGCGCCTCGAACTCGCCCCGCGGGATCACCACCAGCACCGTGTCCTCGACCGCGCGGGCCGAGGCCATCCGCGGCTGGTTGTCGACCAGCGCCATCTCGCCGACGATCTCGCCGCGGCCGATGGTCGCCAGAACGATCTCGCCCTCGTGGCCGCCCGGCTTGAAGATGCGGATGACGCCGCTCTCGATGATGTAGGCCTGCTCGCCGGGATCGCCCTCCTCGAACAGGATTTCGCCGGCCGACAGGGTGCGCCGGCCGAAGCCGCCCTTGACCGCGGCGGCGGCGGCGGCGGCGGCGGCCGGCTGGGCCGGCTTCGACGGCGCCGGCAGCGCCTCCTTGATGGCCGCCTTCAGGGCGAGGGCGAACTGTTCGACGGTGGCGTAGCGGTCCTCCAGGCGCTTGGACATCGCCTTGCCGAGGGCCTCGTCGAACGGCTTCAGGCCCTTCGCGACCTCGGACGGCGCCGGGGCCGCGCCCGCCAGCGCGTCGTGGCGGATGGTGCGGAAGGAGCCCCGGTACGGCGCCCGGCCGGTGAGCATGTGGTAGAACAGCGCCGCCGCGCCATAGACGTCGGTGCGCTTGTCGAGCGGATTGCCGAGGAACTGCTCGGGCGCGAGATAGGGCACCTGGTCCTCGGGCGCCCGCTCCGCCGGCAGCTCGACGCCGTCGATCTTCGCCGTCCAGAACCCCTTGAGCTTGACCACGCCCTCGTCCGTGATCACGACCTCGCGCGGGCACAGGCCGCCATGGAGCACGTCGCGGCCATGGGCGTGGGCGAGGCCGACCAGGAACTGGACCATGTAGTCGACGGTCTGGGGCAACGGGATCGGCTCGCCGCGCTTGAGCATGGCGGCCAGGGTGCGGCCTTCGATGAGCTCCATGGCGAGATAGGCGAGGTTGCGTTCCTCGCCGTAATCGTAGATCGCGACGATGTTCGGATGCCGCAGCATGTCGGCGGCCTGGGATTCGGCGCGGAAGCGTTGGAACTCGTGGGTGCCGGTCCAGTCGAACACCCGGTCCTTGCGCACCGTCTTGAGCGCGACGAACCGCTCCACCGAGACGTCGAACCCCTTGTAGACCGGACCGAGCTCGGCCTGGCCGAGCAGCGAGACGATGCGATAGTTGCCCAGGCGCTTGATGTCGGGTTCCATGCCGGTGTCATCTCCCGCTTTGCCAGTCGGGGTTGCGGGCCTTCACCCGCGCCCAGAGTTCTCGATAGGCCTCGTAGGTCGCCGCGTCGCACGCCTGGAGGAAGTCGATCCGCGCCCCAGGCGGCAGCACGACCTCGGGCGCCTCGAGCAGTTTCGCCGACATGTGGCCGTCGCTGCCCAGGATCGTGTTGGCGTAGCCGGTGTAGTTGGACTGCAGCGCCGCGTTCTCCGGCCGCAGCAGGAAGGCCATGAAGGCCAGCGCCGCGTCCTTGTTCGGCGCGCCCTTGGGCACCAGCAGGACGTCGGTCCAGATCGAGACGCCTTCGCGCGGATAGGCGTAGAGCAGGGTCGGGCGCTGGTGCCGCGCCCGCATGGCGTCGCCGTTCCAGGCCATGCTGGCGGCCACCGGCGCCGAGGCCAGCCAGCCCACCGGATCGCCGGCGTCGAGCAGGCGCATGCTGCCGACGCGCCGCGTCAGCAGCGTCTCGACCGCGGCGAGCGCCTGCGGGTCGGCGCCGCAGCGGGGCAGGCCGAGATAGCGCATCGCCATCGCCACGACGTCGTCGCCGTCGTCGATGACGCCGATCGTCTCGGCGCCGCGCGCGGGATCGAACAGCACCGCCAGCGAGTCGGCGTCGCCCGCGTACCTGGCCGTGTCGACCACGAACGAGGTCGTGCCCCAGTGCCACGGCACCGTGTAGTCGTTGCCGGGATCGTAGTACTGGCCGCGCCAGTTCTCGCCGATGTTCTGGAAGCCGGGCAGCCGGTGCGGCTCGACCTTCTCGGCCAGGCCCGCCGCGACCAGTCGGCCGACGCTGTACTCGGCCGGCACGGCGAGATCGTAGCCCGAGTCGCCGCGGAGCAGGATTTCGATCTGCTCCTGGTAGGTTTCGTAGCTGTCGATGCGCACGCGGATGCCGGTCTCGGCCTCGAACTTCGCGATCAGCGCCGGCGCCGTGTAGTCGGCCCAGTTCAGGATGCGCAGTTCCGCCGCCGCGGCCGCATTGGCGAGCCCCGTCGCGACCACCGCCGCCACCGCCATCCTCGTCGGGTTCATCGCCGCCGGCTCCCGTCACGCCCCGAAGCATTCTTAGCACAGGCCGAACGCGCCTGTAACCGTTCGACGCGGCGCTTTGCGCCGGGCGTCCGGCCGTGGCATACCTTACGCGAAACGATGGGGACGGTGGGCGTGGACGGCGCAGGCGAGGCACGCGGGGTCCGGTTCGGCATCCGCAGCAAACTGACCTTCGCCATGGGCGTGATGGCGGCGATGATGCTGCTCGTCGGCTTCGTCACGCTGCACCACTATTCCGAAGTCGAACGGCTGCTGGCGAGCTTCACCCGCCAGACCCTGCCGGGAGTCAGCGCGGCGCTGAAGCTCTCGGAGGCCAGCGGCCGGCTGGCCGCCGCCAGCACCGGCCTCGATGCCGCGACCAACGCCATGCAGCGCCAGAACACCTACATCGCGCTCGAACATCAGGTGCTGCGGCTGCCCGGGCTGATCGACGACCTCGCCCGTGCCGGCGTCGGGCTCGACGAGATCGAGGGGCTGAAGGGGCTGGCCGGCGAACTCGTGGACAACCTGCGGCGCCTGAACCTGCTCGTCGACCGCCGCCTGACGCTGGACTCGCGTCAGCAGGGGGCGGCGATCGAGGCGCATCGCCGCTACGAGATGCTGCGCGGCGCCGTCGCCGGCCATGTCGCCGACATCGTCAAGGACCTGCGCCGCAACGGCGAACACGCCGGCGAGCTCGAAAGCCTGGGCACGCTCGAACAACTCGCGGCCCGGGCCGCCTGGCTGTCCGCCGCCTTCGACGACACCTTCGCGGCCACCGACGCCAGCCGGCTGGCCGAAGTGCGCGCCCGCCACGCGGCGCTGGTTCCCGCGCTGCGTTCGGCCGCCGCCGAACTGCCGGAGGGCGCCGACTGGCAGGCCCTGCGCGATCGCGTCGCCGATCTGGCCGCGCTTTCCGAGGGTCCCGAGAACATCCTCGACATGCGCGGCGAGGCGGTGGCGACCCGCGAAGCGATCGGCGAACTCGGGCGGCGCAACCGCGACATCGTCGCCCAGCTTTCGGTCGTCGTCCGCCGCCTGGTGGCCGGCGAGGAGGAATGGGCGGCGAAAAGCCAGGCCGAGGCGGACGGCACGCTGCGCTCCGGCCGCCTCGCCATCGTCGCCATCGTCGGCTTCACCTTCGTCGGCCCGGTGGTGTTCGTATGGCTGTTCATGGGCCGCAGCATCGTCCGGCGACTTGCGGCGGTCGCCGCGGCCATGCGCGCCATCGCCGCCGGCGACCTCGCCACCCCGATCCCCCGCAGCGGCCGCGACGAGATCGCCGAGATGGCCGACGCGCTGGTCGTGTTCCGCGATGCGACCGTGCAACTGCACGACCGCACCGCCGAGTTGCGGCGCAGCGAGGAGGCGTTGCGCCGGGCCCGCGATGCCGCCGAGGCGGCGAGCCGCGCCAAATCCGAGTTCCTGGCGGTGATGAGCCACGAAATCCGCACGCCCATGAACGGCGTGCTGGGCATGGCCGAGCTGGCGCTGACGACGCCGCTGAACCCGCAGCAGCGGCATTATCTCGAGACCATCCGCGGCTCGGGCGCCACGCTGCTGACCATCCTCAACGACATCCTCGACTACTCGAAGCTGGAGGCCGGCAAGCTCGAATTCGAGACGGTCGACTTCGATCTGCACGAGCTGGTGCGGTCTCTGGTGGCGCTGATGTCGGCCCGGGCACGGGAAAAGGGGCTGGCGCTGGACCTCGTCGTCGGCGAGGCCGTGCCGCGCCACGTGTCCGGCGATCCCGGGCGGCTGCGCCAGGTGCTGCTGAACCTGGTCGGCAACGGATTGAAGTTCACCGACGTCGGCGCGGTGCGCGTGGAGGTGACGTGCGAAGGCCGGCGCCACGGCGCGGCGCTGGTGCGCTTCAGCGTGCGCGACACCGGCATCGGCATCCCCGCCGCGGCGATGGACAAGCTGTTCCAGTCGTTCTCGCAGGCCGACTCGTCGATCTCGCGGCGGTTCGGCGGCACCGGTCTCGGCCTGGCGATCAGTCGCCGCATCGTCGAGGGCCTGGGCGGCGCCATCACCGTCGAAAGCACGCCGGGGCTCGGCAGTTGCTTCGCGTTTTCGCTGGCGCTGGCGCCCGGGCAGCCGCCGACCCACGCCGGCGCCCCCGACGTCCCGATCCTGCCGCCGCTGCGGGTGCTGCTGGCCGAGGACAATCCGGTCAACCAGCAGGTCGCGGCCGGGCTGCTGGAGCGGCACGGCCATCGGGTCGCCGTGGTCGGCGACGGACGGCAGGCGGTCGAGGCGGTGCGGACCGGCGGCTTCGATCTGGTGCTCATGGACGTGCAGATGCCGGTCATGGACGGACTGGCGGCGAGCCGGGCGATCCGCGCCGCCGGCGAACGGCTGCCGATCATCGCCCTGACCGCGGCCGCCTCGGCCAGCGACGCCGTCGAGTGCGGGGCGGCCGGCATGAACGGCTACGTCCGCAAGCCGTTCGAGATCGACGACCTGCTGGCCGCGATCGCCGGCAGCATGGAGGGCACGGGGCCGCTCGCGGCTCCGGAGCCGGTGGAGCCGGACGGCGATTTCGACCAGGGGGCGCTGGACTCGCTGCGCGCCGATCTCGGCCCCGAGGCGGTGGCCGAGCTGATCGACGAGTTCCTCGTCTCCGGTCGGGAACTCGCGGCGACGGCCGCCGACGGCGACGGGCCGGAGGCGCGGCGCCGCGCCGCCCACGGGCTCAAGAGCGCCGCCTCCTCGCTGGGCCTGGTCGGCCTGTCGCGGCTGTGCCGGCGAATCGAGCAGGGCTCCGTCGGCGGCGACGACACCGGCGTCGAGACCGCCGCCCTGCCCGAGGCCTTCGCCGCCGCCGAACGCTGGCTGGCCGAGCGGCGGGGCCTGGAACGCGCCGACGCTTCGCCTTCGAGTTGACCGGTGATGGCCGCCGAGGCGCTCGGTCCTGCGGGGTTCCGGACCGGCACGGCGTGAAACAGGGTTTCAATTGTTGCCCCGATATTTCCGATGCTATCCTGCCGCGGCAGGTGGAGGGGCGTATGGGTGACGAGGGGATCGATCTGTCGCGACTGCATGTGCTGCTGGTCGAGGACGAGCGGTTCGCGGTGCGGCTGGAGACGATGGCGCTGCGGCAGCTCAGGATCACCAATCTGACCGTCGCCGAGGACGGCGACGAGGCGTTGCGCCTGCTGCGCGAGCGCCATTTCGACATCGTGCTGTCGGACTGGAACATGCCCGGGGTCAGCGGCATCGAGTTGCTGCAGTCGGTGCGCGATTCCAAGAATCCGGTGCCGTTCATCATGCTGACGGGCAACAAGGCCATGGACGCCGTGCAGCGGGCGGTCGCCGCCGGCGTCGACGGCTATCTGGTCAAGCCGTTCTCGGTCTCGCAGGTGCGCGCGAAGATCATCCACGCCCTGCGCCGTCACGGCCGGCTGCCGATGGAAAGCGTCTGACCGTAGCCGGCGGGCGTCATGGCCGGGCTTGTCCCTTTGAAGTCGTCATGGCCGGGCGAAGTCCCGGCCATCCACGTGGCGCGGTCGCACTCCTGTCGGGAACCGGCCGCAGGCGGAAACACGTGGATGGCCGGGACAAGCCCGGCCATGACGCAATGAGTGCGCATCGGCGAACGGAAGGGGTTTTGCACCGGCATCCGAAAGCGGGCATGACGCCTGAACGCGGGGGCGACCGAACGACGTCCCGGCGCCTCACGGCGCCGGGCGCATGACGTGGCTGTGGCTGGCGGCCGTGGCGGGCTGCTGCTCCTGGGCGATCTGGTGGGCGTAGGGCAGCGCCTCCTCGGGATAGGCGGTGATCTGGTGGATGGCCAGGTCGGCGCCGCGGAACTCGTCCTCCTCGTCGAGGCGGATGCCGACGGTGACCTTTAGGGCGCCGTAGACGGCGGCGCCGGCGGCGAAGGCGAAGCCGGCGCCGAGCACCGAGCCGAGCAGTTGCGCGCCGAAGGCGACACCGCCCATGCCGCCCAGCGCCTCGAGCCCGAACACGCCCGCCAGCACGCCGCCCATCAGGCCGCACAGGCCGTGCAGCGGCCAGACGCCGAGCACGTCGTCGATGCGCCACTTGTACTGGCACTGGTTGAAGGCCCAGACGAACAGGCCGCCGGCGATGCCGCCGGTGACCAGGGCTCCGATCGGGTGCATGACGTCGGAGCCGGCGCAGACCGCGACCAGGCCGGCGAGCGCGCCGTTGTGGATGAAGCCGGGATCGTTGCGGCCGACCACCAGCGCCGAGACGATGCCGCCGACCATCGCCATCAGCGAGTTCAGCGCCACCAGGCCGGAAATGCCGTCGAGCTTCTGGGCGCTCATGACGTTGAAGCCGAACCAGCCGACCGACAGCACCCAGGCGCCCAGCGCGAGGAACGGGATGTTGGACGGCGGGATCGCCACCACCGAGCCGTCGCGGCGATAGCGGCCGCGGCGGTTGCCGAGCATCAGGACGGCGCCGAGCGCGATCCAGCCGCCGACCGCGTGCACGACCACCGAACCGGCGAAATCGTGGAAGGGAACGCCGAAGGTCGCGGTCATCCAGTCCTGAAAGCCGAGCCGGCTGCCCCAGACCATGCCCTCGAAGCTGGGGTAGACCAGGGCGACCAGGGCGACCGTGGCGCCGACCTGCGGCCAGAACCGCGCGCGCTCGGCGATGCCGCCCGAGATGATCGCGGGGATCGCGGCGGCGAAGGTGACCAGGAAGAAGAACTTCACCAGATCGTAGCCGCTGGGCGCGAAGCGTCCGCCTTCGGCGCCGGTCAGCACCTTGGCGCTGGCCAGGAAATCGACGCCGTAGGCGATGCCGTAGCCGATGAAGAAATAGGCGATGGTGGAGACGGCGAAATCGGTCAGGATCTTCACCAGCGCGTTGACCTGGTTCTTCTTGCGCACCGTGCCGACCTCGAGGAAGGCGAAGCCGGAATGCATGGCCAGAACCATGACCGCGCCGATCAATACGAATAGGACGTCCGCTCCCGTGGCCATTGCCGCCCGCCTCCATCTCCGGTTGGTGAAGCTGTTCGGGAAGGCCCCACTCAAGCGGCGTGCCATCCGGGTCGGGCGGCGGCAGGCCGGTGTCCGTTCGTGCGGGACGAGGCACCGTCCGAGCCCGCGGTGCGGGCGTGGAGTCCCGAGGCATTTCAATCGGTTCGGTGGCTCAGGCTTGGGGGCCCGGGGTCGCGCGCAAGGCAACGACCAGTCGGTCGAGGGCCGTAAGGATTCCCGGCGCGGCGTCCGGCAAAGCCCAAAAAACAGGCGAATGCCGGCGGTGGGGCGCCCAAAAAATGGGCGACCCTGTCGCGGCGGTCGGATGATTAAAAATTAGCCGCTTGCCAAGGATGCCTACAAAACGGACTTCGGTCAATCGGCGATCGGCGCCATCGCCACTTCGCGCGGCCGCGCCGCCCGGTGGACGAGGCGGGGCGGCGAGGGCGTTCCGGCGATTTCGCGGATCAGCTTGTCGAGAATGGCCTGCTGGAAGGCGGTGAAGTCCTCGGCGATCACCAGGAACGAGCCGCCGCCGCCGATCACGTTGGTCTCGTAGTAATCCTCGACCCCGACCTCGTTGGGGATGACGATGCCGTTGATCGTCGTCACGCCCGAGGCCAGCGCCAGTTCGCGCGAGACCCGCGGCTCGCCGCCGGTGTTTTCCGCGCCGTCGCCCGAAATGTCGATGACGCGGCGAATGCCCTGGAATCCGTTGTCGCCGAACAGGCCCGGCGCGTAGGCCAGGGCCTTGGCGATCGATGTGGTCGGCAGCCCGGCATGGCGCGGCGCCTTGAGGATGGCGTCGGCGAAGCGGTGGGCGTCGGCGGGGCTTTCGAGCCGATGCCAGCCGACGACCTGGGTCTGGCTGCCGTCCCACTCGACATAGGTCGCCGCGATGCGTCCCAGCCAGCCGCCGGCGACCGCCCGGTGCAGGCCGGGATCGCGGAACGCGTCGGCGTGGCCCTGCTTCTGCAGCAGGTGTTCCTGGTCGTTGATGCTGCCCGAGACATCGACCAGCAGCACCAGTTCGACGTCGACCTGTTCGGCCTGCGCCGCCGTGCCGGCGAGGGCGAGGGATAGGGATAGGGCGAGGGCTTTGGCGAAGGATGGCATGGGCAATCGACCGCATTTCCACGTCTGCATCGGACGTGGGGTTGCGAAATGGCGGTGCCAATATCGCCGAGAGCGTGTCTTCCGTTGGTAGGGCGTCAGGCGTCGAGGGCGCTTTTCAGCGCCTGCGCCGCCGCCGCTATCTCGTCGCGGTTGCCGGGGTTCAGGGTCCAGTTCATCGCCAGCCCGTCCTCGAGCCGGCGCGGCAGGACGTGCATGTGGAAATGCGGCACCGATTGCGCGGCGCCGGGGCCGTTGGCCTGCAGCAGGGTGATGCCGTCGGGGGCGAAGGCGCGCTGGACCGCCGTGGCGACGCGCTGCGCCATCAGGGCGACCGCCGTCAGATCGTCGGCCGCGATCGCGAACACGTTCTCGGCATGGGTCTTCGCCACCACCAGGACATGGCCGCGATTGGCCGGGTTGATGTCCATGAAGGCGACGGCGCGGTCGTCCTCGCAGATGGTCAGGCTGGGCAGCTCGCCGGCGATGATGCGGCAGAACACGCAGTCGGTCATGGATGCCTCCGTTACAGTCGCGCCGCCAGCGCCGCCAGGCGCCGGAATGGACAGTCGCCGGGCGCCAGGCCGAGCGCGCCGGCCCGCGCCAGGCCTTCGCGGCCCCAGCGCTCGCGCACCGCCTCGGCCAGCCAGGCCTCGGCCTGGGCGCGGCGCGCGGCGGCCAGGCGGCCGCCCTCGGCGAGGAAGTCGCGGTGCGAGTCGAGGGCGGCGAGCAGCTCGGCGACGCCCTGCTTGCGCATCGACGAGACCATCAGCACCGGCGGCCGCCACTCGCGGTCGCCGTCGGCCAGCCCCAAAGCGCCCTCCATGTCGGCGCGGGCGCGGGCGGCGGCCTGCTCCATGTCGGCCTTGGTGACGACGACGACGTGCGGGATCTCGACGATGCCGGCCTTCATGAACTGCAGGCTGTCGCCCGAGCCCGGTTGCACGCAGAACACCACCGTGTCGGCGACGCCGACGATGTCGGTCTCGGACTGGCCGACGCCGACCGTCTCGATCAGCACCACGTCGTAGAGGGCGCGCATCAGCACCATCGCGGCGACGGTCAGCGCCGCCAGGCCGCCGAGCCGGTCGCGCGCCGCCATCGAGCGGACGTAGACGCCCTGGTCCTCGGGGTCGGTCTGCAGCCGCGTGCGGTCGCCGAGCAGCGCGCCGCCGGAGCGCCGCGACGACGGATCGACGGCGATCACCGCCACCGTGCGGCCCGAGGCGCGCCAGCCGGCGATCAGCGCGTTCATCAGGGTCGACTTGCCGACGCCCGGCGGCCCGGTGATGCCGACGACCTGCGCCCGCGGCGCGGCGTAGGCGGCCGAGAGCAGCGAGACCACGTCCTCGGCGTCGGGCGCGGCCTCGATGCGCGCGAGCGCGCGGGCCCGCAGGGCCTTGCCGCCGGACTGGAGGGCTTCGAGGGTGAGGGACTGGGACATGGCGGCGACATTACCCGCGGGCCGGGCCGCGGGCAAGTCGCCGCCCGGCCGGGATCAGGAGCCGCTGTCGCCGTGGTTGGGGAAGAACAGCTGCTGGCCGTCGATCCTGTAGCTGGCGATCGCCTGCTGCCCCTCCGGCGAGCTGAGCCAGTCGATGAAGGCGCGGCCGGCATCGGCCTTGACGTGGCCGTGCCTGTCGGGATTGACCAGGATGACGCCGTACTGGTTGAACAGCGCCGGATCGCCCTCGACGAGCACGGCGAGGGCGCCGCGATTCTTGAACGACAGCCAGGTGCCGCGGTCGGCCAGCGTGTAGGCGTCCATCGCGGCGGCGGCGTTGAGGGTGGCGCCCATGCCCGAGCCGGTCTCGCGGTACCAGTCGCCCGAGGCGGCCTTGGGATCGACGCCGGCCGCCTTCCAGAAGCGCAGCTCGGCGGCGTTGGTGCCGGAATTGTCGCCGCGCGAGGCGAAGGGCGCCCTGGCCGCGGCGATCTTCCGCAGCGCCGGCGCGATCTTGCCGCCGGCGGCGCCGGCCGGGTCGGACTTCGGCCCGACGAGGACGAAGTCGTTGTACATGATCTCGCGGCGGTCGACGCCGTGACCCTGGTCGACGAAGGCCCGCTCCTTGACCTGGTCATGGACGAAGACGACGTCGGCGTCGCCGTTCATGCCGGTCTTGATCGCCTGGCCGGTGCCCTGGGCGACGACCCGCACCGCGATGCCGGTCTTGTTCTCGAACATCGGCAGGATGTGGTCGAACAGGCCGGAATTGGCCGTCGACGTCGTCGAGGCGACGGTGATGAACTCGTCCTCGGCCTCGGCGGCGGAGACGGACAGCCCGAGCGCCAGGGCGACGGCGGCGAAGGCGAGCTTCCTCATCTTTGTTCTTCCTTTCGTCTACCAGACCAGATCGCCGGCCACGAACGCCCGGGCCTCGGGCGTGCGCGGGGCGGCGAAGAAGTCGGCGGCCGGCGTCTGCTCGAGCAGGCGGCCGCGATGCAGGAACAGGATCTCGTCGGCGAGGCGGCGCGCCTGGCCGAGGTCGTGCGTGGTCATCACGATCTTGGTGCCGGCGGCGCCGATGACGCCGACGATCTCCTCGACCGCGCGCGTGGCCGCCGGGTCGAGGCTGGCGGTCGGCTCGTCGAGGAACAGCACCTGCGGCCGCGTCGCCCACGCCCGGGCCAGCGCGAGCCGCTGCTGCTCGCCGCCCGACAGCACCCGGGCCGGCGCCTCGGCGAGATGGGCCAGGCCGGTGCGCGCCAGCACCTCGGCGACGATGCCCGGCCGCGATCGGCGCGGCACCCGGCGCAGCTTCAGCGCGTAGTCGACATTGGCGGCGGCGGAGCGGCGCAGCATCACCGGGCGCTGGAACACCATCGCCTGGTGGACCGCGGCCTGCGCGGCGCCGGCGCCGCTCCACGACACCGCGCCGGCGGTCGGGGTCAGCAGTCCGTGGCACAGGCGCAAGAGCAGGCTCTTGCCGGCGCCGTTGGGGCCGAGGACGATCGTCGCGCCGCCGCCGTGCAGCGAGAAGGAGACGCCGTCGAGCAGGGTGCGACCCCCGGCCTCGAAGCCCAGGCAGTCGACGGCCAGCGGCAGGATCGGCGGGAACGGGCTCATGCCAGAACCTGCCCGTGCTGCCGCGCCGCCCAGCGGTGGCTGAGCGCGGCGCCGGCGTTGACGGTCAGCGACAGCAGCAGCAGCACGATGCCGAGGCCGAGCGCCAGCGGCAGGTCGCCCTTGCTGACCTCGAGCGCGATGGCCGTGGTCATCACCCGGGTGACGTGGTCGATGTTGCCGCCGACGATCATCACCGCGCCGACCTCGGCGCTGGCGCGGCCGAAGCCGGCCAGCAGCGCGGTGATCAGCGAAAAGCGTCCGTCCCACAGCAACGTGCCGATCGCGTGCAGCGGCGTGACGCCGAGCGAGCGGAGCTGCTCCTGGTACTCGCGCCACAGATCCGCGACGGTCTGGCGGGTCAGCGCGACGATGATCGGCGTGATCAGCAGCACCTGGGCGACGATCATCGCCGTCGGCGTGAACAGCAGCCCGAGCACGCCCAACGGCCCGGCGCGCGACAGCAGCAGGTAGACGATCAGGCCGACGACGACCGGCGGCAGGCCCATCAGGGTGTTGACCAGCACCACGACGGCGCCGCGGCCGGGAAAGCGGAACAGCGCCAGCGCCGCGCCGAGCGGCAGACCGATCAGCGCCGCCAGGGCGAGGGCGGTCAGGCTGACGCGCAGGGACAGCAGCACGATCTCGGCCAGGTTCCGGTCGAAGCCGAGCAGCAGGTCGAGCGCGGCGCCCAGGGCATCGGAGAAATCGGTCATGGCCGCCATTTTCCATATGGCGCCTTTGCAAATCTAGTGCGTTTTTGCGCGTTCTTTCCCGTGCATACCAAAGAACGGCAGAAAATTACGCCTATCGCCGAAGGTCATAGGACAGTGCGGCCGGCTCCCTGGCGCAGCCCGCGCTCGTGGGCGGTCTCGTCGCGGGCCGCCGACGCGTCGTCGCGGCGCAAGCCGGCGCCGCGGCCGCTGAGGTCGGCGAAGCGCGTTTCGCCGCCGGGCAGGGCGCAGACGGTGCCGGCATAGGCGTAGATGCTGGGCGAGGCGGCGTCGAGGGCGGCGTCGTCGGGGTCGGTGAACACCTCGGCCTGATAACTGACGCGGCCGCCGGCGCGGCGGGACCACAGATTGACGAACACCGTCCTGGTCGGGTCGAATGCCACCGGCGCCTCCCGTTGCGACAGGCGCCGAGTGTTGCGAAAAACGCAACAATTGTCAAGTCACATCTCGGCGACGCCGACGATGCGGTGGGCGGCGACGACCCGCTCGAGCGGCCACTCGATCTCGCCGGCGGGATTGTACTGCCGCACCACCAGGCTGCCGCCGCCGCGGCGCACGAATTCCTTGACGTAGCACAGCGGCGGCGCGCCGGGCTCGTCGCCGCGCACCTGGACGACGACGCCGCAGCCGGCGGTCAGCGGCCGGTTGGGATTGACGTGCAGCAGCCAGCCCGGCTGGAACATCGGATGCATGCTGTCGCCGTTGACGTAGACGCCGTAGGCGTTGCGGACCGCCTGCAGTTGCGGCGGCCGGGCGGTGAATTCGTGCAAATCGCCGTTGAGCTCGAAGGCGCCGTCGACGCCGCCGACCGCGGCGCCGAACACCGGCAGGTCGCGGCGCTGCTCGCGCGGCTGCGGCAGGTCGACGACCTCGGGCACGAAGCCGTCGGCGGGGGCGCCGGCGAAGCCGCGCAGCACTTCGTCGACCGGGCAGGCGAGGAACTCGGCGATGCGCGAGGCCTCGCTGCCCTTGAGCTGGCGCTCGCCCTTGACCAGCCGCGACACCGCCGAGGCGTCGAGGTCGAGGTGGCGGGCCAGGTCGGCTTGGGAGCGGCCCTGGCGCTGCAGGCGCTGGCGGATCCATTCGTGTCGCATGGCGGGCATCATAGCGGAAGTCGCAACTGTTGTCACCAGGCTTGACAACGGAAATGAGAATATCGCAACATCGCGCATCGCTGGAACAAAAGGGGAACATCAATGCGTAACGGGAGCAGTCTGTCGCGGCGGGCGCCGTCGGCCTTCACCGACGCCGAGGTGCGGCAGCGGGCGCGGCGCGAGGCCGCGCGGGCCTGGCGCGCCAGCACGCCGATCCTGGTGGTGCGGCTCGACGACGACCGGCTGTCGTGGCCGGAGCGCGAGCTGTTGCGGCAGCTCGGAGAGCGCCTGAACAAGGAGGGCCGCCGATGACCTGGACGGTGGACCTGGTCGAGCTGATGCTGGCCGAGGCGGCGGAGACCCTGCGACGGCTGCCGGCCGAACGCCCGCGCGGCTATGTCAGCGCCATGCCGACGCCGGTGCGCAGCCTGCAGGAGCTGCTGGACGCCATGCCGCCGCCGCCGCGCCGGCCGCGCGCCTCGCCGGCGGCGATCGACCGCCTGGACCAGGTGCTGGCGTGGTCGGCGTGGCTGAACGAGGAGCAGACCCGGGTGATCTGGGCGCGCGCCTGCGGCGTGCCCTGGCGGCCCCTGTGCCGGCGCCTGGGCTGCGGCCGCACCAAGGCCTGGCAGATCTGGGTCACCGCCCTGGTCACCATCAAGGCGCGGCTGAACGAGGAGCGGGTGCCGGTGCCCGACATCGCGGCTTAATACGAGCGCCACCTTCCGCCACTCGCAGGGGCATACCATCAGCATCCGGGACAATCGACAGTATTACCTTGCGCAACCTTTCCCACACTGGCCGTGCGTGAATTATCCGCCGAAACTTGCGCCGGATCAATTTCGCAGGGGTCAAGGGCATGTTCGGGAACGTGAGGATCGGCGGTCGCATCGGCATCGCCGTCATCCTGCTGCTGATCGCCACGGTGGGCGTGTTGGTGCTCCTGGCGCTGCAGGGCCTGTCGGCGGCGATCGAGCGCGCCGAGCGGCGCGAGCTGCACGGCTACTACAGCGCCGCGCAGGCGATGGCGCGGGTCTCGACCCGCACCGCCGAGGCGCTGGCGCTGATGGCGGCCGAGCTGCCGGCGGCGCGCGAGGCCTTCGCCCGCGGCGACCGCGAGGCGCTGGCCGCCATGTTCGTGCCCGGCTTCGGGCCGCTGGCGCAGCGGGTCGGGGTCGAGCAGTTCCAGTTCCATCTGCCGCCCGCGACCTCGTTCCTGCGCGTCCACAAGCCGCGGAAGTTCGGCGACGACCTGTCGGGCTTCCGCCACACCGTCGTCGCCGCCAACCAGGACAAGGCCACCGTCGCCGGACTCGAGAGCGGGGTCGCCGGGCTGGGCGCCCGCGCCGTGGTGCCGGTCTCGGACGGCGGCCGCCACGTCGGCACGGTCGAGTTCGGCTTCGGGCTGGGCGACGAGTTCGTCGCCGCCTTCAAGAAGGATTTCGGCGTCGAGATCGCGGTCTACGCGCCGCAGGCGGATGGCAGCCTGAAGCGGCTGGCCGGCAGCATCGCCGAGCCGCTGCTGGGCGCCCGTCACGCCACGGCCTTCGCCGGCGCGCCGGCGATCGGCGAGACCGAGCTGGCCGGCAAACCGGTCAGCGTGCTGGCCGGCGCGCTGTACGACTACAGCGGCAAGCCGGCGGCGCTGGTCGAGGTGGCGATGGACAGCAGCGACTTCGTCGCGCTGGCCCAGACGGCGCGCAGTCAGTTCCTGATCGCCGCCGCCGTGGTGTTCGCGGCCGGCTTGCTGGCGACCGTCGTGCTGGCGCGCTCGATCCGCCGGCCGATCTGCCTGCTGGCGCAGGCGACCACCGGGATCGCCGGCGGCGATACCGCCTTGGCGGTCCCCGGCACCGGGCGCCGCGACGAGATCGGCGAGATGGCGCGCTCGGTCCAGGTGCTGCGCGACGCCTCGGAAGAGCGCCGCAAGCTCGAGCTCGAGAAGGTCGAGCAGGAGCGCGCCATGCTGCAGGCCGCCGCCACCGAGCGCGAGCTGCTGGCCGAGGCGCTGGAGAGCAGCGTCATGGGCATCGTCGAATACGTCTCCAACTCGGCGGTCGAGCTGAAGCACGAGGCGCGCGGGCTGTCCGGCGTCGCCGACGGCACCCTGGCCCGCGTCGACGACGTCATGGGCGTGACCGGCGGCATGTCGACCGGCGTGCAGAGCATGGCCTCGGCGGTCGAGGAACTGTCGGCCTCGATCCACGAGATCAGCCGCCAGGCCAACTGGTCGACCGAGGTCTCGCATTCCGCCGCCGCCGACACCGAGCGCGCCAACGCCAAGGTGCAGGAGCTGTCCGACGCCGTGCAGCGCATCGGCGACGTGCTGGGGCTGATCAACGACATCGCCAGCCAGACCAACCTGCTGGCCCTGAACGCCACCATCGAGGCGGCGCGGGCCGGCGAGGCCGGCAAGGGATTCGCGGTGGTGGCGGGCGAGGTCAAGAGCCTGGCCAACCAGACGGCGCGGGCCACCGACGACATCGCCAAGCTGATCGACGCCGTTCAGCACGGCACCGCCGAGGCGGTCTCGGCGATCCAGGCGATCGGGCGCACCATCGCCGAGGTCAACCAGGTCAGCACCGGCATCGCCGCCGCCGTCAACCAGCAGGGCGCCGCGACCCAGGAGATCGCCGAGACGGCGCAGACCGCCGCCGCCGGCACCGCGCGGGTCGGCGACGACGTCGGCGGACTGCGCCGCGCCGCCGACGACACCCGCGAGGCCTCGGGGCATCTGCTGAGCGCCGTCGACTCGCTGTCGCTGCACGCCGAGCGACTGCGCGACGACGTCGGCCGTTTCATCAGCCACATCCGTGGCATCGAGACCGGGCAGGAAAGGGCCGCCTGACATGAACTACACGACCACGAGCAACGGTTCCGCCACCGAAGTGCACATGAGCGGCCGTTTCACCTATGCCGATCACCAGAGCTTCCGCGATCTGATCGACACCTTCCGCGACCTGAAGGGCCGCAAGGTGGTGCTCGACATGTCGGGCGTGGAATTCGTCGATTCGGCGGCGATGGGCATGCTGCTGCTGGCGCGCGAGACGGCGCTCGGCCATGGCGTCGAGACGGTGATCCGCAACCCGGCCGGCAAGGTGCGCTCGCTGATGCAGGTGGCGCGCTTCGACAGCCTGTTCGCCATAGAATGAGGGAGGCCGGGCCAAGCGAACGTATGGTCGGGGCAAACCTTTGCCCGCTGGCTTCGACGGCGGTGCGGAGTCAGACTGACGACGTGAATTGCACAGGGGCGAACGAGCCCTTCAGGACCCCCCTCTCTTTGGCACTCGGGAGCCGCTTGCGGCTCCCGTTTTTTTTGGTTCATCACGGATTGGCGGGGACCCCAGATCGTCGCCCCCGCGGAGGCGGGGGCCCATTTTCCAGAGGCGTTTTCACAGAGGCGCCCGGCCGTGCTCCGAACCGCCTCTGGAAAATAGATGCCCGCCTGCGCGGGCATGACGAGGGAGCGCTGGAAACGCGCCTTCCCCGCCAATCCGTGATGAACCTTTTTTGGTTCATCGCCGAATTCCGCTTGAACGCCGTGAACAAACCGTGTACAAATCTTTCCCATGATGGACGAGAGCGCCCGGCGCCACTGCGGTGGCCCCGGGCGTTTCGCGTTTCGGGGCAGCCGTCGCGGGAGGACGCATGGGACGCAGCCGCTTCACCAGGGCCAAGCGCGAGACCTTCCTGCAGATGCTGGCCGCCACCGGCAACGTCTCGGCCGCGGCGCGCGCCGCCGGCTTCGACCGCTCGCGGCTCTACGTGCTGCGCCGCGAACTGCCCGACTTCGCCGCCGCCTGGCGCGACGCCGAGGAGGAGGCGGTCGACATGCTCGAGGCCGAGGCGCGCCGCCGCGCCGTCGAGGGCATCGAGGAGCCGCTGGTCGGCGGCGGCAAGCTGATCAAGGACGACGACGGCCGGACGGTGGTGGTGCGCAAGTACAACGACCGGCTGCTGGAATTCCTGCTGAAGGCGCACCGGCCGGAGAAATACAAGGAGCGCGGCGACGCCGGCGCCTTCGCCGGGCCGCCGCCGAGCCTGCGCATCCTCGTCGGCGGCGAGGGCGACGGCGACGGCTGAGCCGATCGTTCCCGTTACGTTCTTGACGCGGCCGCGCCGCGGGTTCACTCTGTGGTTGAGGAGGGCGGCGATGACTCTGCAGCGAAATCTGGAGACGGCGCGAAAGATTCGCGACTTCCTGGCGCGGTGGGGATGGAGCTGTCGAGCGAGATGCTGCGCCACTACCTCGAGGGCAGCGGCGATCCGGTGATCGTGCCGCTGGAGAAGCTGCGCGGGTCCTCGGCGTTCCGCGATACCGAGCGCAATCTGCTGCTGCGCGCCGGCCGCCAGGTGATCCGCACCGCCAGGCGCATGCCGCGCGACAAGGTGACCGAAGCGCGGGTCACGGCGATCACGGACCAGGCCGACGGCGCCAGGTTTCTCGACGACGGGGTGACCGCGATGGAGCCGGCCGACACGGATGTGTGGACGTCGCCGGACGTTTTTGCGCGATTGGCTATGCCAGCATCAGCGCCGTGCCGGACATCACGGTGACTCTGTTCGGCGATCGCTTCGATGCCGCCGGGAGGCTGAGCTTCGAGTTCTCGGACAACTATGACTTCAATCCGACCAGGGGGATGGAGGGGAAGCTCGAAGATCGTGACAAGCCTTCTCTCTGGCTTGGCGGACGGCTCGACGGCAATCCGCTCGATCTCGAAGGACTGGATGCGTTGCGCACCGCCGGGCTGGCCGCGAAGTTCACGCTGCACACACGCTGGGCCCATTCGATCGTGCCGCAGCCGCCGTTCACGGACATGCTGCGCGAGGCCTTGCGCTTCGCGCGCCGCCAGGTGGATGCGCGGCTGCGCCGCCGGCTCTCGACCGAGCCGCAGCCGGTGGTGAACGCGGCCGCCGCGTTCGAATGGCGGCAACTGTGGACCGGCGAGTCATGAGCGGAACAACGCGATGGCGCGCCGCCGGGATTGCCCTGCGCTGGATCACAGAGGTCGTGATCGTCGGCATCGCCTTGCTCTGGATCGCCTTTGCCTTCGATCTGCTGGCAGGGCCACCCGTTACATTGTGGCTGGAGTACTGGCTGGTGCTGTCGGGGCTCGCGGGAACGCTGGGTCTGGTTGGCGCCTTCGGGTTGGCGGCATTGCCGCTGCTGATCTGGTCGCGGCGGTGGTTCTGGTAAGGGTTGGTCCGCATGGTGCTGCTGATCGCGATCGCTTTGACCTGTCTGCAAATCGGCTTGCCCCGGTATGGCGAGACCGAGGAGGACCACTGGCGATCGATGCGCGAGTCCAGGGGCCTGGAGAAGGGCAGATGAGGCGGACGTGGCTCGGGCACGTGGTCATCGGAGCGCGCTGGATGGCGGAGGTTGCGATCGTCGGCGTCGCCTTGCTCTGGATCGCTTTTGCCCTCGGTCTGTTGGGAGGTCCACCCGTCCCATTCTGGCTGGACTACTGGCTGGTGCTGTCGGGTCTCGCGGGAACGCTGGGTGATAGAGTTCCGAAAGTTCTGCAAAAGCGACCAACCGCAGGTGGTCATGGCAT
>CAZJFH010000001.1:14484-143915 GCA_964545205.1 uncultured Rhodospirillaceae bacterium | reverse complement strand
TTGCCCGCGAGAGCGAGACTGGATTTCTTCACAAGCTCTTCCGCGGGAGCGACGGATTGGATTTCTTCACACGCTCTTTCGCGGGAGCGACGGATCGTATTTCTTCACAAGCTCGTCCGCGGGAGCGACGGATCGTATTTCTTCACAAGCTCGAACGCGGGGGGAAATGGCCCCCCCTCCGCGGGGCTGGCGGGCGCCCGCCTCACCGCGGGAAGGCGTAGCCCTTGTCCCGGAACAGCCGCGCGCAGGCCCGCACCGCGTCGGCGTCGAGTCGGGTGCCGGCGTCCTTCTCGATCTCGGCCAGCGCCACCTCGACGCCCAGCGCCGGCCGGTAGGGGCGGTGGCTGGCCATCGCCTCGACGATGTCGGCGACGGCGACGATGCGCGCCTCGAGCGCGATGGCCTCGCCGGCCAGGCCCAGCGGGTATCCCGAGCCGTCGAGCTTCTCGTGGTGGTGCAGGATGGTGTCGCGGATCGGCCACGGGAAGTCGACGCCCTTGATGATGTCGTGGCCGATCTGCGGGTGGGTGCGGATCAGCGCCATCTCGAGGTCGCTGATCCGGCCCGGCCGGGTCAGGATCTCGGCCGGTACCGCCATCTTGCCGATGTCGTGGATGCTGCCGGCGAGGTGGATGCCGTGGACGGCTTCGGCGGCGAGGCCCATCTCGCGGGCGATCGCCGCCGCCAGGTCGGCGACGCGGCGCTGGTGGCCGGCGGTGTAGGGATCGCGCGCCTCCAGCGCCGAGGCGATGGCCTGGATCGCCGCCTCCAGACCATGCCACAGGGCCTCGTGCGTGCGCTGGCGGTCCTGGCGCACCCGCAGCGCGTCGAGCCCGAACGCGGTGTCCGCGGCCAGTTCGGTCAGCAGCGCCCGTTCCTCGTCGTCGAAGGCGTCGGCTTCCGGCATTTCGATCGCCAGCACGCCGAGGATGGCGCCGTCGTGCGGCAGCGGCAGCGCCATCAGCGAGCAGCCGCCGGGACCCTCGCCCACGCATCCGCGCCGCTCGACGACCGCGCGCCGTTCCTGCCAGGCCCGGGTCACGGCCGGGCCGATGCCGCCGCGCTCCTCCGCGAAGCAGGCGCAGGGGGTGCCCGCCGCGGCCGCCGGCGTCAGGGTGCCGTCGCGGGTCAGCCAGATGCCGGCGTAGGGGTATCCGCCCGAGCCGACGGCGCCCTGGCACATCTGGTCGAGCAGGCGGACCTCGTCGCGGGCGTGGACCAGGATGGCGTTGCAGGCGCTGAGCGTGCGCAGGGCGCGATTGGCGCGCTGCAGCGCCGTCTCGGCGGTGCGCAGCTCGGTGACGTCCTGGATCGTGCCCCAGGCCCGGATCACCACGCCGGCCTCGTCGCGCTGGGTGTCGATCTCCTCGTGGACGTGGCGGGTGTCGCCGTCGGGGCGCAGGATGCGGTAGTCCAGCGCGGCGGCGTCGCCGGCGGCGGCCATTCGCGCCACCGTGTTCTCGACCGCGGCGCGGTCGGCGGGATGCACGGCGGCCAGGAAGGTCTCGATGTCGACCGGCGCGTCGGGCGCGAGGCCGAAGATGCGGTAGACCTCGGCCGACCAGCGCAACTCGCCTCCGGCCGGCGTCCACGACCAGTTGCCCAGGCGCGCCTTGGCCTGGGCCGCCGCCAGCCGCGCCTCGCTGGCCCGGAGCGCCGATTCCGAGAAGTGCCGCGCCACCGCGGCGGCGTAGAGGCCGCCGAAGGTCGAGACCAGCGCCAGGTCGGCGGTGTCGAACGGCGTCGGCTTGTTGGCCAGCGCGATCATGCCGTGCAGATCGCTCTGGAACATGCACGGCACGCCCATGAAGCGGCGGATCGGCAGGTGACCCGGCGGCGTGCCGACGCTGGCCGGATGGGCTTCGGGTTCGTTGGCGATCAGCGGCTGGCGGTTGTCGACGACCCAGCCGCCGATGCCGCCCGGGCGCTCGAAGGTGATGGTCTTGCCCGCCACCCGGCACTGGTCGAAGATGTCGCGGGTCATGGTCGGCGCGACCAGGAATTCGGTCTCGGGATCGACGAAGGCGACGAAGCCGAACTCGGCGCCGGTGAAGCGCCGGCAGTGGTCGAGCACGCGGTTCGACAGCGGTTCGAGCTCGACGATCTCCAGGCACTGCTGGATGGCCTGGGCGACCTCGTCGCGCAGCAGCATCTCGGAGCCGGGCGTCGCCGGCCTCCTGGCGCGCAGGCCGGGCAGCGCCTGCGCCAGCGCCGCGGCCACCGCCGCCGTCGCGGCCGCCACCCGCTCCGGGGCGGCGCCGTCGTCGACCAGCGCGACGACCAGCGCCTGCGGCCGCCCCTGCCCCGGAACGGCGGCGAGCACGGCCACGCCGGCCCCGGCCGTCTTCTCGACGGTGGTGGGGATCGCGCCGCCGCCGCGGTAGTCGACCACGCTGGCCGGACTGCCGGCGGCGAAGGCGGTTTCGGCGGCGCTGGGCCCGATGCCGGCGGCGGCGAGGATCTTGTTGCTGGCGCCGGGGATGCCGCTGGACAGGCGCACCACCAAAGGCGCGCCGGCACGCGGCGAGGCCGGCTCGCAGATCAGGGCGCGCCCGGCTCCGGCCTCGGCAAGTGCGTCGAGAGCGGCCTGGTAGGCCGCGTTGCGGCTGCTGGCGCCGCGGATGCCGGGCGACTGCGCGGGGTGCGGCGAGGCTGTCATGTCCCCGATGCTACGCCGCGGCCGGGCGCCTCTCAAGCGCACCGGGGCGGGTGCGACTTCTGCCGCCGGCCTGCGACTTTTGTCGGAGATGCCGCCGATCTTTCGGCGGAGCCGCTTGCGCGCCGGCGGCAGCGGTCTAAACTCTCCCCGTCCGGGAGACTGCCTTGAGCGAACCGCGTCGCGTCCTTCACGAACTCTACTACGGCCGCGGCCGGCGGGCCGCGAGGTTCCAGTACGCGATGATCGCCTTCGACCTGGCGGTGATCGCGTTCTTCGTGGCGGTGTCGTTCGTGCCGCACCATCCGTGGCTGGTCTGGGTCGATCTCGGTCTGGCGCTGCTGCTGGCCGCCGATTTCGGCGCCCGGTTGTGGATCGCCAACCGCCGCGTCAGGTTCTTCGTCCGCCCCGGCTCCCTCGCCGACCTGGTGGTGATCGCCTCGCTGCTGATGCCGGCGCTGACCGAAAGCTACGCCTTCCTGCGCATCGTCCGCGTGCTGCGGCTGATCCGCTCCTACCACGTGCTCGGCCTGCTGTGCCGGCGCTCGGCCTTCTTCAAGGCCAACTACGACATCATCCTCAGCGCGATCAACCTGGTGGTGTTCGTGTTCGTGATGACGGCGGTGGTCTACGTCACCCAGGCGCGGCAGAACCCGGCGATCGAGAACTACGTCGACGCGCTGTACTTCACCGTGACGGCGATGACCACCACCGGCTTCGGCGACATCATCCTCGCCGGCACCGAGGGCAAGCTGCTGGCGGTCATCATCATGATGTTCGGCATCAGCCTGTTCGTGCGGCTGGCGCAGACGGTGTTCCGGCCCGGCAAGGTGCGCCACGAATGCCCGACCTGCGGCCTGCTGCGCCACGATCCCGACGCGGTGCACTGCAAGCACTGCGGCACCACCCTGCACATCCCGACCGAGGGCGAGGGCTGAGCTATTCGGCGGCGTCGCCCAGGCGTACGACGTAGCCGCGTTCCTGGAGGTGGCGGGCATAGGCGCCGTCGGTGACCATCACCGAGCGCAGGCCTTCGTCGAGCAACTGCTCGAACTGGCGCAGCAGCGCCGCCGGCGGGATCGACTCGACGGCGACGGCGCGCACGAAGCGCAGGGCCGCGCCCATCAGCCGGACCTTGGCCTTGCGGTGGGCGGCGAGGTGCGGATAGCCGATCCCGGCCAGGAAGCGCTCCTCGCGGATCAGATGGCTGTGCAGGTGGGCGAAGGCCTGGCGGGCGAAGGCGGTGGCGGCGCGGCGCCGGCCGGCGACGAGCTGGCGCGCGGTTTCGCGGCACAGCAGCGCGATCTCGCGGTGATCGCGGTCGAATTCCGGCACCCCGGTGATAATGATGTCGAACGGTTCGATCATCATGCCTCCAGCCGCGATCCTATTGCGACTCGCGGGCGCGGTGAACAGGAGCAGAGGTTTAAGTCGGCCTAGGCCGACGGTCATATTGCGCGGCGCCGATTTCGGTTGACGCGGCCGCGGGCCTCGGGTGATTTGGCCGCAGGATCAGTCCAGGAGCTCCGATGAACCAGGCCCCTTCGGCGACCGCGCATCGCGCCGGCAGCGTCGTCGCCGTCTACCGCATCCGCGGCGCCGCCGCCGATATCGACGCGCGGGCCCAGGGCATCGCCGTCGAGCAGAGCGTCGAGATGCCGCTGGCCGCCATCGACGACGCCGCGGTGCTGGCCGACATCGTCGGCCGGGTGCTGGGCATCGCAGACAACGGCGACGGCAGCTTCGAGGTGCGCATCGCGCTGGCCGCGGCGACCACCGGCGGCGAGCCCGGGCAGCTGTTGAACATGTTGTTCGGCAACACCTCGATCCACGACGACGTCGCCCTCGTCGACGCAGAGTTTCCGCGGGACATGGCGGCCAGTTTCGGCGGACCCGGCCACGGTCTGCAACAGTTGCGCAACCGCGTCGGCGCCGAGGGGCGGGCGCTGACCTGCTCGGCGCTCAAGCCGCAGGGGCTGCCGGCCGCGGAGCTGGCGTCGCTGGCCGAGCGCTTCGCCCGCGGCGGCGTCGACTTCATCAAGGACGACCACGGGCTCGCCGACCAGGCCTACAGCCCGTTCGCGGCGCGGGTCGAGGCCTGCGCGGAGGCGGTGGCGCGGGCCAACGCCGCCACCGGCTTGCGCACCCGCTACGTGCCCAGCCTGTCGGGCCATCTCGACCAGCTCCGCGCCCAGGTCGCGGCGGCGCGGGCCGCCGGCCTCGACACCGTGCTGGTGGCGCCGATGGTCGTCGGCCTGCCGGCCTTCGCGGCGCTGGTCCGCGACTTCCCCGAGATGGCGTTCATGGCCCATCCGGCGATGGCGGGGGCGGCGCGGATCGCGCCGCCGCTGCTGCTGGGCAGGCTGTTCCGGATGTGCGGCGCCGACGCCACCATCTTCCCGAACCACGGCGGCCGCTTCGGCTACAGCCGCCGGACCTGCCGCGCGCTGGCGGCGGCGGCGCTGGACGACTGGAACGGCCTGAGGCCCTGCGTGCCGGTTCCGGCCGGCGGCATGACCACCGAGCGGGTGCCGGAAATCCTGGACTTCTACGGCCCCGACGCCATGTTGCTGATCGGCGGCAATCTGCTGGCGGCGCGCGAGCGCCTGACCGACGAGACCGCCGCCTTCGTCCGCACCGTCCACCAGCACCGGTACGCACGGCCATGAACGACTTCTTCCGCGCCTTCCAGGACTTCCGCTGGGAGGATGTCGAGCGCATGCCCTACAAGGAGGAGGGCAGCGCGCCGTTTCGCGCCATCTCGCGCCAGGTGCTGTTCGCCGACCCGGCGCTGCGGTGCGAGCTGCGCTATTTCGAGATGGCGGCCGGCGGCCACTCGACCCTCGAGCGCCACGAGCACGCCCACGCGGTGATGATCCTGCGCGGCCGTGGCGAGGCGATGGTCGGCGGCGCGGTGCGCGCGCTCGCGCCCTTCGACCTGGTGTCGATCCCGGCCTGGGCCTGGCACCAGTTCAAGGCCAGCGCCGGCGAGCCGATGGGCTTCCTGTGCATGGTCAACGCCCTGCGCGACAAGCCGCAACTCCCCACCGAACAGGACATCGCGGGCCTGCGCGCCGATCCGGCGGTGGCGGCGTTCCTGGACGCGTGACCTCCGGTGCAGATGCAAGTCATTCGCACTTGCAAGCATAAATCTTTGTGGGTAATGTCCCCATCGTCGGTCGCGCCCAGGGCGCGACCCGCAACGCGACGGCGGGGAGGGGGACGATGCTGGATGCCAGGGTTTTCGAAGGTGCGGTGGCGCGCCTGCGCGACGCAGGCCTGACGCCGACCTATCCGCACATCGTGGTCGCCAGACTGCTGCTGGACGGCGAGGCGCGGCCGAGCGTCGACGACATCGTCGAGCGGGCGCGCGACGACGGCCTGCCGCTGTCGGCGGAACAGGTGGCGCGCACGATGGCCGATCTCGCCCGCGCCGGCGTCGCGCCGGGCGAGCGCCCGTCGCCGGCGCCGCTGGCCCGGCTGGCCGGGGCGCCCGACCACGCCTGCCGGATTCTCAGGGCGATCGCCAATCCGTGGCGGCTGAAGATCCTGTGCCAGCTTTCGGCGGGCGAGAAGCCGGTCGGCGCCATGGAGGCGGCGCTCGGCATCGGCCAGTCGGCGCTGTCGCAGCACCTCGCGCGGCTGCGCGAATTGCGGCTCGTGCGCACCCGCCGCCGCCGCCAGCAGATTCTCTACTCGCTCGACCGCGAGTCCGAACCGGGGCTGCGGTTGCTGCTCGACACCGTCGCCCGTGCCTGCCGCGCGGGCGAGGGCGAGCCGGGGCTTGCCCGGCTCGACGTTACGTTATAACATTCGGGGATCAAAGAGGGGGCAGGTAGCTGCAATGATGAAGAGGGGAATCGCCGCCGCGGGCGTCGCGGCCGGCATCTTGGGGTATGGCACGGCCGCGCTGGCGGCGGATGCCGAGGGCAAGTGGGTGTCCGGCGCGGTCGGCATCGAAGTGCAGTCCGACCACATCGTCCATTCCGAGGACGGCGTCGGCGGCAGCGACACCTACGCCAAGATCGAGGCCGCGGTCGACCTGCACCTCACGCCCGAGCTGCGGCTGAGCTTCGTCGGCAAGCTCGAGCCGGTGCTCGACCTCGATCCCGACCAGGACCGGGTCTTCGACGACCACGGCGCCTGGCTCGACAACCTGGTCCTGGTCTACGAGACCGAGCGCTTCGGCGTCTACGGCGGCAAGTTCGGCGCCACCTTCGGCCTGCACGACGCCGTCGTCGGCCTGTACGGCGACACCTTCACCGGCGACTACGAGGTCAACGAGCGAATCGGCTTCGGCGGCATGGCCAACGCCGCGCTCGACGGGGTCGGCGCGGTCACCGTCAACGCCAGCATCTTCACCCGCGACGACACCTTCGCCGCCGACTCGATCCTGACCGGCCGCGGCCAGCTCGATCGCGACGACGGCGGCGCCGGCAACACCGAGGGGCTGAACAACTACGCCGTCACCCTGGATTTCGAGCCGGCCTTCGCCGAAGGGCTGGTGCTGCGGGCCGGCGTGCTGCGCCAGGACGGCGGCACCGGGGTCGGCGAGGACATGCTCGCCTACGAACTCGGCGCCGTCTACGAGATCGAGGTCACCGACGACCTGATCCTGGCGCCGATGGTCGACTACATCCACTTCGACGACAACACCGACGGCGTCGACGGCACGGTGGTCGACGGCGCCGGCCAGGACGTCGTCACGCTGGGCGTCGCCGCGGGCTACGGCCCGTGGTTCGGCGGCGTCAGCGGCGGTTTCCGCTCCAACGACGACGCCACCACGACCACCGACGAGTCGTTCTTCCAGGTCTCGGCCGGCTACGCCTTCGAGATCGGCGTCACCGCCGAGCTCGGCTGGGTGAGCTCCGACATCGAGGACAACCGCTCCGACGTCGTCGGCGTGATGGTCGGCTACGGCATCGAGTTCTGAAACCCGGCGGCGCGGGCCTGCGGATCCGCGCCCTCCGAACGAGTTAACCCATCCGGACGGGTTGATCGGATCGCCCCGGCGTGGGAGCCATGCCTGCTTTTCAAGGACAGGAGACGAGGCCGATGCGTGTCCCCGACGTGACCTTCAAGACCCGCGTGCGCAACGAGGCGCTGGGCGGTCCCAATCCGTTCGAATGGAAGGACGTGACCACCGACGAGCTGTTCAAGGGCAAGAAGGTGGTGCTGTTCGCGCTGCCCGGCGCCTTCACCCCGACCTGCTCGACCAGCCATCTGCCGCGCTACGAGGAGCTTTACGGCGAGTTCCAGAAGCTCGGCGTCGATCAGGTCGTCTGCCTGTCGGTCAACGACGCCTTCGTGATGTACCAGTGGGGCAAGGCCCAGGGCGCCGACAAGGTGTTCCTGCTGCCCGACGGCAACGGCGAGTTCACGCGCAAGATGGGCATGCTGGTCGACAAGACCAATCTCGGCTTCGGCATGCGCAGCTGGCGCTACTCGATGTATGTCGAGGACGGCGAGATCAAGAAGATGTTCGTCGAGCCCGGCTTCGCCGACCAGTGTCCGACCGACCCCTTCGAGGTCTCGGACGCCGACACCATGCTGTCGTGGCTCAAGGGCCGGGGCTGAAGACGTCTGCCCGGCCCGCCGTCGCTCCCGCGGCAGCGGGAGCCCATTCCTGAGGCGTCGCAACCTGTTGAAACGCCACAGGGATGGATGCCGGCTTTCGGATTATGGTGCAAAAAGGTCATGCACCTGCGCCCGTCATGGCCGGGCTCGTCCCGGCCATCCACGCGGCGCCGCCGAACGAGCTCCTAAGGCACTGTTTTGGCAGAGAAACGTGGATGCCCGGGTCAAGCCCGGGCATGACCTCCAAGAGGAGTTCCCGCGGCGGAAGGGGTTTTGCACCGGAATCCTTTCGCGGGCATGACGCCTCCCGCGAAATCCCTGAGAGCCTTGCGCTTTCGCGGGGATGGACGGCTCAGCCTCGGCGGGCGGGGCGGATGCGCACCATCACGTCGACGCCGGCGATCTCCCAGCCGTCGGGCGGCGGCGGCAGGTTGCTGACCTGCGGGACGCCGGGGGGAATGTCCTGGACCTGGCCGGTGGTCTCGTCGACGAAATGGTGGTGCTCGTGGGTGTTGGTGCAGAACACCATCCGCCCGCCGACCTCCATCCGCCGCAGCAGCCCGGCCGAGGAGAACTGGTGCAGGGTGTTGTAGATCGTCGCCAGGCTCAGCGGCATGCGCCGTTCCATGGCGTCGCGATGCAGGCTGTCGCTGGTGACGTGGGTGCCGCTGCCCTGGCGGATCAGCTCCATCACCGCCAGCCGCGGCCGGGTCGCGCGAATGCCGTGGCGCTTGAGGCGGTCGGAGTCGTCATGAAGATGGCTGGCGGTCATGCTCTTCTCCCAGGATGCGACATAGTCTCACTCTAGCGGGAGGCGGGCAACATGGTCTTGACCTTGGTCATCCGGGCGAAAATTTGTCGCCCGGACACGAGGACGGGCGGGCCGCGCAAGAGCGCTACCGCGGATTTGCCCGGAATCCGGCCATGAACCGGGAAAATCCGTCGACTGCGGGCGCAAAGTCGGCTCCGGTGATACCACCGGCCTTTTCTGTGGTTGGTGCGCCGCGTCGGGCGCGCTATAGAATAGGGTCGGGACCTGGAGGGGTGGATCGCCGGTGAGCGGGGCGGAGGAACTTCTGAGCCGCGAGGGATGGCTGATGTCGCCGATTCCCGCCGTGGCCTTCGCCCGGTACGGGGCGCCGGCGGCCTGGAACGCGGCGGCGGCCCGTGTGGCCGAACTCCATGGCGACTTCTTCGAGCGCGCGGGGGCGCTTGCCGCCCGCGTCGACGCGGCGCCGGTGCAGGAGACGCTGTCGCTCGACGACGCCTGCGAGGAGACGGTGATCGAGCTCACCGCGGTGCCGCGCGGCGATGCCGGCGTGGTGCTGGTTCTCGGCCACGACCGCACGCTGGACGCCAACCTGAAGAACGCCCTGGTCGATTCCCGGCAGCGCTTTCGCGACCTGCTCGACATCTCCGGGGTGTTCGGCTGGGAGTGCGACGCCGAGGGCGTCGTGACCTTCGTCTCGCGCCGCGGCGCCCTGGGCTACGGCGAGAAGGAGCTGCTCGGCCGTCTTGCCGCCGACAGCCTGTGCCGCGGCCTCGACCGCATGGCGGCGCTGCCGTTCACGACGCCGATCCCGGTGGAGAACGCCGAGATCGGCCTGCGCCAGGCCGACGGCACCACCGCCACGCACCAGGTTTCGGCGATCCCGCTCTACGATGCCGACGGCAGGTGGATCGGGGCGCGCGGCGTCTGCCGCGACATCAGCGCCGATCGTGCCCGCGACCGCTCGTTGGCCCAGGCGCTGCAGCGCGAGCGGCTGGTGGGCAAGGTTCTGGGCATGTTTCGCGACGAGATCGATCCCGGGCGCATGCTGGCCACCGCCGCCGAGGCGGTGTCGAAGGGCTTGGGCGCCAGCGGCTGCCAGATCTGGGGCGCGACGCCGTCGCTGGCCGCCGAGTCCCCCGAATTCGAGCAGCTCGCGACCTATGGCGAGGCCGGCGAGCAGCGCGCGATCCAGACGGTGCTGGCCAGGTTCGACCGCCACGACGTCGTCAGCCTCGACCTCGAGTCCTGGCGCGTGCTGATCGCCCCCTGCCGCTGCCGCGACCAGGACAACGGCCTGCTGCTGCTGTGGCGCTTCGAGGACGAGCTGGTCTGGGAGCCCGAGGACCGCGAACTGGCGGTGCTGTTCGCGACCCAGGCGGCGATCGCCATCGAGCAGCTCCACAACCACCGCCGGCTGGTGGCGATCGCCCAGACGGATCCGCTCACCGGACTGCTCAACCGCCGCGGCTTCCTGGAAGAGGTGCGCCGGCGGCTGCAGCGCATGCAGCGCTCGCCGCGCGCGGCGGCGCTGATGTTCGTGGACCTCGACAACTTCAAGGACGTCAACGACGTCCACGGCCACTCGGCCGGCGACGACGCGCTGGTGTTCGTCCGCGACCTGCTGCGCAACAACACCCGTCCCACCGATCTGGTGGCGCGGATCGGCGGCGACGAGTTCGTCATCTGGCTCGACGGCGCCGGCCGCCAGGCCGCCGAGCGCCGCGCCAAGGTGCTGCAGGTCGCCAGCGCCTCCCTGCGCCGGTTCTCGGGCACGGCCGCCAATCCGCTCGGCATGTCGATCGGCGTCGTGACCTACGATCCGAAGGGGCGCGAGAGCATCGAGGACCTGCTGGCCCGCGCCGATTCGGTGATGTACGGCGTCAAGCGCGACGGCAAGGGCGGCTATGCCCTGGCGCCGGGGGGAGGCGCCCGATGACGGCGCAGCCCGCCGACTACGAGAAGGTCAAGCAACTTGCCCGCGAAGGCGAGGCGGCGGTCCGGCGCGAACTGGCGGCGCGGCCCGATCTGCCGCCGGAGATGCTGTATTTCCTGGCCCAGGACGAGGATCCGGAGGTGCGCGCCGCCGTCGCCGCCAATCCGGCGACGCCGCACAAGGCCGACGCCTTCCTGGCCGAGGATGCCTCGGAAGCGGTGCGCTCGGCGCTCGGGCGCCGCATCGGCCAGAGCTGGAAGGCCGAGTCCGACGACGTCGTGCAGCGCATCCTGGGGATGCTGGGGCGCGACCAGGCCATGCGAGTCCGCCACGCCGTCGCCGAGACGCTCAAGGACAAGATCGCCGCGCCCTACGATCTGATCGCCAGTCTGGCGCGCGACACCGAGGAACTGGTGGCGCTGCCGGTGCTCGAGCATTCGCCGGTGCTCGAGGACACGGACCTGATCGAGATCATCGGCGCCGGCGCTTCCGACAGGGCGCTCTCGGCCATCGCCCGCCGCAACGACCTCGGCTCGGTGGTCACCGACGCGCTGGTCGACAGCGGCAGCGTGCCCGCCGTCACCCATCTGCTGCGCAACGGCAAGGCCCAGATCCGCGAAGAGACCCTCGACCGCCTGATCGATCGCGCCAGCGACGTGCCGCCGTGGCAGGAGGCGCTGGTCGAGCGCGACGGCATACCCCATGCCGCCACCGTGAAGCTGGCCGGCATCCTGGCCGACCATCTGCTGGCCAAGCTGGTGCAGCGCCACGCGCTCGATCCGAAGCTGGCCCAGGACCTGCAAAAGGTCGCGCAGCAGCGGGTGCGCGAGGCCATCGCCAAGCCGGCCCGCGGCAACGACCAGGCGCGGCTGGACGCGCGGATCGACCAGCTGCGGGCGCAGCACGAGGCCGGCCAGCTCGACGACGCCAGCGTGCTGGCCGCCATCGTCTCGCAGGATCGCACCTTCGTCATCGCGGCGCTGCACGTCGTCACCGAACTGCCGCTGCTCACGGTGATCGACGTGCTGCGCTCGGGCAGCGCCAAGGCGATCTGCGCGCTTTGCTGGCGGGCGGGCCTGAGCCCGGAGGTCGCGGCCGAGGTGCAGTCCCGAATCGGCGGCGTCCCCGTCGGCGACGTGCTCGGCCCCACCGCCGCCGGCGGCTATGCGATGTCGGCGGCCGCCATGGAATGGCAGCTCGACCTGTTCAATGCCGGCGGCGTCTGACCCCAGGAAGGAAACCGGATGGGTTCCCCGACGAGCGTCCGCAACGACCGCGACCGTTACGTGGCCCTGGCCTTCGCCTGGGCCGACCTGCTGCTCGAGGTCGATCGCGACCTCGACGTCGTCTTCGCCGCCGGCGCCACCGAGGCCTTCCTCGGCCGCGGCCACGAGGCGATGGTCGGCGTCGCGCTTCGCGATCTGGTGGCGCCGGCCGACGGGCCGATCGTCGCCGAGGCGGTGAAGGCGGCGGCGCGCAAGCAGCGCATCGAGGCCACCGCGGTGCGGGTGCGCGCGCCGCAGGGCGGGCTGCTGCCGATGCTGATGACCGGCTACTGCCTCGATCCGATCGCCGGCAACTACTTTCTGGCCCTGCGCATGGGCGGCGCCGGCGCCCAGCCGGTCCACGGCGTCCATCCCGGCGGGCTGCACGACGCCGCCACCTTCGCGGCCCTGGCCTCGCAGCGGCTCAAGGACCTGGAGGGCGCCGAGCTGACGGTGCTGGCGCTGCCGGGGCTCGCCAGCCTGGACCAGCGACTGGACATGGCCGCGCGGGCGCGGCTGCGCGAGGAGGTCGGCGCCTGCATCCGCGCCGGCTCGGTCGGCGGCAATTCCGCCGCCCAGGTCGCGGACGGCCGCTATTCGCTGATCCACGCCGTCGGCGACGACATCGACGCGCTCAAGAGCCGGCTGGCCGAGATCGTCCGCGACATGGATCCGGCGGGCGAGGGCGTCGCCGTGGTCGCCAGCAGCATGCCGACCGGCGACGTCGCCGGGGTCACCGAGGAGGACCTCGCCAAGGGCCTGATGTACGCCATGAACAGGTTCCGCGAGGCGCAGGGGGCCGACTTCAACCTGCGCAGCCTGTCGGCCAGCATGACCTCGCTGGTCCAGACGGCGGCCAAGGACATCAACGAGTTCAAGAGCATCGTCGCCCTGGCGCAGTTCGACATCGCCATGCAGCCGATCGTCGACGTGCGCACCGGCAAGATCCATCACCACGAGGCGCTGTGCCGGTTCCATGCCGACGCCGGCGCCTCGCCCTACCGCCACATCGCCTTCGCCGAAGAGACCGGGCTGATCCCCGAATTCGATCTGGCGATCGCCCGCAAGGCCATCGAATGGCTGGGCCAGTGGCCGCGCAACAGCACCCGCTACCGGCTGGCCGTCAACCTCTCGGGCCATTCGATCGGCAAGCCGTGGTTCGTCGAATCGCTGCACCGGTTGCTCAAGGAGAACCTGTGGACCCAGGGCAAGCTGCTGTTCGAGATCACCGAATCGGCGCGGATGAGCGATCTCGACTCGGCCAACGCCTTCATCCAGGGCCTGCGCGGCTGGGGCTATCCGGTGTGCCTCGACGACTTCGGCGCCGGCGCCGCCAGCTTCCAGTACCTGAGCACGCTCGAGGTCGACGTGGTCAAGCTCGACGGCAGCGCCGTGCGCAACGCCCAGCGCGCCAACAAGGGCCGCGCCTTCCTCACCGCGCTGACCGCCTTGTGCAAGCGCCTGGACGTCGAAACCATCGCCGAGATGGTCGACACCCCGGAAAGCCTGGGCTTCGTGCGCGACTGCGGTTGCGACTTCGCCCAGGGATACCTGTTCGGCAAGCCGTCGAAATCGGTGCAGGATTTCGAGCCGCTGCCCAACGTCAGCCTGTTCGCCCGGAGCCGTTGACATGACCACCCCGCCGCCCGCCCGCCCCGGCGATCCGCTCGAGGCCGTCGACACCCCGGCGCTGATCGTCGACCTCGACGCCATGGCGCGCAACCTCGAGCGCATGGCCGAGTTCGCGGCGACCGCCGGCGTCGCGCTCAGGCCGCACGCCAAGACCCACAAGAGCCCGCTGATCGCCCGGCGCCAGATCGCGCTCGGCGCCGTCGGGGTGTGCTGCCAGAAGGTCTCGGAGGCCGAGATCATGGTGCAGCAGGGCGTCGAGGACGTGCTGGTCAGCAACGAGGTCGTCGCCGAGCCCAAGATCCGCCGGCTGGTCGCGCTGGCGCGCCGCGCCCGCGTCGGCGTCTGCGTCGACGATCCCCGGGGCGTCGCCGCGCTGTCGGCCGCCGCCGAGCGGGCGGGCGTCGAGATCGACGTGCTGGTCGAGATCGACGTCGGAACCGGCCGCTGCGGCGTCGCGGCCGGCGCGCCGGCGCTGGACCTCGCCAAGGCCGTCGATCGCGCGCCCGGCTTGCGGTTTCGCGGCCTGCAGGCCTATCACGGCGCCGCGCAGCACCTGCGCACGCCCGAGGAGCGCGCCAACGCCATCGACGCGGCCGTCGCGGCGGCGCGGCTGAGCCGCGACCTGATCGCCGGCGCCGGCCTGCCCTGCGACGTGATCACCGGCGGCGGCACCGGCACCTATCCGCTGGAGTCCGGAAGCGGCGTCTACACCGAGATCCAGCCCGGCTCATACGTGTTCATGGACGCCGATTACCGCCGCAACCTGCGCGAGGACGGCCGCCCCGTGGCCGATTTCGAGCAGGCGCTGTTCGTGCTCGCCGGGGTGGTCAGCACCGCCGGCCAGGGCCGCGCCGTCGTCGACGCCGGGCTGAAGGCGGTCGCCGTCGATTCCGGGCTGCCGCTGGTCCACGGCATGCCCGAGGCGGCCTGCCGCGGCCTGTCCGACGAGCACGGCGTCTTCGCCTTCCCCGGCGACGCGCCGCAGCTCGGGGCGCGGCTGCTGCTGGTGCCCGGCCATTGCGATCCGACCGTCAACCTGCACGACTGGTATGTCGGCGTCGCGCACGGCCGCGTCGCCGAATTGTGGCCGGTGTCGGCGCGCGGCGCGGTGTTCTGATCCTGACCGTCCTCGCCGACATCCTCACCGTCATCGCGCCGGTGTTCCTGATCGCCGCCGCCGGCTACGGCTGGGTGCGGCTGGGGCGGCCGTTCGACAGCGTGTTCGTGACCGAGGTCGTGACCCATGTCGCGGCGCCGTGCCTGGTCTTCGCCACCCTGACCAGGATGCGCTTCGGCGCCGATGCGCTGGGCGAGATGGTGCTGGCGACGATGGCGACCTCGGCCGGCTTCGCCGTGGTCGGCGTCGCCGCGCTCAAGGCGGCGCGGCTGCCGCTGCGCGCCTTCCTGCCGTCGCTGATGTTCCCCAACACCGGCAACATGGGCCTGCCGCTGTGCCTGTTCGCGTTCGGCGACGAGGGGCTGGCGCTGGCCATCGTCTATTTCACCACGACGACGGTGATCCACTTCACCGGCGGCGTCGCCATCGTCATGGGCTCGGTCGACCTGCGCCGGCTGCTGCGGCTGCCGATCCTGCACGCCACCGCGCTGGCGCTGATCTTCCTGGGCTTCGACATCCCGGTGCCGGAGTGGCTGGCCAACACCACCGGCCTGCTCGGACAGCTCGCGGTGCCGCTGATGCTGATGGCGCTCGGCGTCGCGCTGGGCCAGCTCCAGGTCGCCGGGCTGGCGCGCACCGCGGCGCTGTCGGTGCTGCGCCTCGCCATGGGCGCCGGCGTCGCCTGGGCGGTGGCCTGGGCGCTGGGGCTCGGGCCGCAGGCGGCCGGCGTGCTGGTGATCCAGAGCGCCATGCCGACCGCGGTGTTCAACTACCTGTTCGCGCAGAAGTTCAACGTCCGCCCCGGCGAGGTCGCCAGCATCGTGCTGATCTCGACCGCGCTGAGCTTCGTCACCCTGCCGCTGCTGCTGGCGCTGGTGCTTTAGGGGAACAAGGCCGCCGGCGGCCTGTTGGCTCGCCATATGGCTTAGCCGAAACGGAGAGGACAGCATGATCCGCACGATCGCCGCCGCCGCCGCCCTGGCGGCGCTGGCCGCGAGCGGCGCCCAGGCCAAGGAGGTGCCGTTCCCCGAAGAGGCCAGCGACGGCTTCTACACCACCCTGGAAGAGATCCGGGCCAACAGCCTGCAGACGTTCCGCAGCTTCGCCGCCGACGGCGAGGGGCCGATTCCACGCCAGGACTTCGTCAGCGCCGAGGTGCCGCCGAGCGTCATCGCCGCGCCCAATCAGCAGGCGCTGCTGGGGCAGCTGTTCGGGGTGCTCGACGAGAACGACGACGGGATGCTGACCCGCGCCGAGTGGGAAGCCCAGCTTGCCGAGGACCTGCGGTTCCTCGACGAGAACGAGGACGGCCGCGTCACGGTGCGCGAAATGGCCAACGCCCGCGAGAACATCGGCTTCGGCGACGCGCTGGGCATGCTGTTCTAGGCGCGCAGCCGTTCGGCCGCCCGCGCGCCGGCCCAGCGGCCGGTCGACAGGCAGGCCTGCAGCAGGTAGCCGCCGGTCGGCGCCTCCCAGTCGAGCATCTCGCCGGCGACGAAGACGCCGGGCTGCGCGCGCAGCATCAGGCCGTCGTCGAGCTGGTCGAAGCGCACGCCGCCGGCCGAGGAGATCGCCTCGGCGATCGGGCGCGGCGCGGTCAGCGGCAGCGGCAGCGCCTTGATCGCCGCGGCGAGGTCGTCGCCGCCGAACGCCCGCAGCAGCGTCGCCGCCGCCGGCGGCAGGTTGAGCGCCTTCTTCAGCCAGGTCGACAGCGAGGCGCCGCCGCGCGGCCGCCGCAGCCGCTCGGCGACCTGGGCCGGCGACAGGTCGCCCTTGAGGTCGAGCAGCAGCGTCGCCGCGCCGTCGCGCTCGATGGCCTCGCGCAGCGCCGCCGACAGCGCGTAGACGCCGCCGCCCTCGATGCCGTATTCGGTCAGCACCACCTCGCCGCGCAGGCCGCGGCCGGCGAAACTGAGGCCGAGGTTCTTCAGCGGGACGCCCTCGAAGCCGCGCGGCAGGCCGGCCGGCCAGGCGACGGCGAAGCCGCAATTGGCCGGCCGCAGGCGTTCGACGGCGATGCCGCGCGCCTCCAGCAGCGGCACCCAGCCGCCGTCGGAGCCCAGGTTGGGCCACGACGCGCCGCCGAAGGCCAGCACCGTGGCGCCGGCGCGCACCACGCCGCCGTCGGCGAAGACGAGGCGGCCGTCGGCGTCGAAGCCGCTCCAGCGCTTGCGCGCGTGCACCTGCACGCCGCGCGCCTTGAGCTCGCGCAGCCAGGCGCGCAGCAGCGGAGCGGCCTTGAACGCGTCGGGAAACACGCGCCCCGAACTGCCGACGAAGGTGCCGATGCCGAGCCCCGTCGCCCAGTCGCGCACCGCCTGCGGCGGGAAGGCGGCGATCATCGGCGCCAGCCGCTCGGCGGCGGCGCCGTAGCGGGCCAGCAAGGCGGGCAGGGGCTCGGAATGGGTCAGGTTGAGGCCGCCGCGGCCGGCGAGCAGGAACTTGCGGCCGGGGCTCGGCATGGCGTCGAAGACGTGCGCGGCCACGCCGGCCCGCGCCGCCGCCTCGGCCGCCATCAGCCCGGCCGGGCCGCCGCCGAGCACGACGACGGCATCGCTCAGGTCAAGGTCCATTCTTCGCGCTCTTTCCCCCCAGGGTCACCGCCGCGACGCCGGTCAGAACCAGCGCCATCGCCGCCAGCTTCGCCGTCGTCAGCGGCTCGCCCAGCCACCACGCCGACAACAGCAGGCCGGCGAACGGCACGCCCAGGAACGACAGCGACGACACCACCGCCGGCAGCATCCGCGTCACCGCCAGCACCGCCCAGAACGCCAGCGCCGTCGCCAGCACGGCATTGTAGAGGATCACGAAGACGCTGAAAGGGTTCCAGTCGATCCGCGGCGCGCCCTCGAACAGCGCCGCCAGCGCGATCACCGGCACCGCGCCGACCAGCATCTGCCAGGGCGCCAGCGCCAGCGAACTCGACGCCCAGCTATGGCCGCGGACGTGGAGGATGGCGCCGGCCCAGACGAAGGCGGCGAGCAGCAGCAGTGCGCTGCCCCACAACGCCGGGCCGTCGTTCCAGTCGAAGTCGAGCGGATTGAACAGCACCGCCACGCCGGCCAGGCCCAGGACCACCCCGAGAATGCGCGGCAGGGTCATGCGCTCGCCCAGGAACAGCATCGCCCCCGGCGTCACCCACAGCGGCGTGGTGTAGGCCAGGATCGCCGAACGGCCGGCATCGACGTGCTGCAGGCCGAGATTCATGAAGGCGGTGAAGCCCGCCATCTGCAGCAGCCCGACGCTGACGACGATCGGCCAGTCCTGGCGCGGCGGCGGGCGTAGCCCCTCCTTCGAGGCGAGCAGGATCGCGGCCAGCACCGCGGCGCCGAGCACCAGCCGCGCCGCGGCCAGCCACAGCGGCGGGATGTCCTGCAGCCCGAGCTTGAGGATCGGCCAGTTGGCGCCCCAGACCAGGACGATGAATGCGAACAGCAGCAGGGCGAGACGGCGAGACATGGCCGGCACCATGCCTCAACGCGCTTGAACGCGACAGCCATACGGAGGTTTATGGCGAACAAGCGGTCCTGCCCGGCTGTTGTTGGGAAACAGCGAAGGAGGTGTGCATGAGCCGCTACGACGACCTGCCCGGACGGCCGGAAACCTGTTGGAACGGCACCGCCCCGGCCAGCGACCGGCCGCCATTGCCGTCGAACCTGGAGGTCGACGTGGCGGTGATCGGCGCCGGCGTCGTCGGGCTTACCGCGGCGGTGCTGCTGGCGCGTGCCGGCCGCAAGGTCGCGGTCGTCGAGGCCAAACGGATCGGCCGCGGCGTCACCGGCGGCTCGACCGCCAAGGTCACCACCCAGCACGGGCTGATCTACGCCGAGCTGGCGCGCAGTTTCGGCGAGGACGGCGCCCGCGCCTATGCCGAGGCCAACCGCGCCGGCTTCGACTGGATCGCCGCCCAGGTGCGCGACCGCGCCATCGACTGCGACTGGGCGCACAAGGCGGCCTATGTCTGGAGCGAGGACGAATCCGACCTGCAGGCGCTGAAGCAGGAGGTCGAGATCGCCCGCCGCCTGGGGCTGCCGGCCGCCTTCGACGACGTCGCGCCGCTGCCGTTCGCGGTCGAGGGCGCGGTGCGCTTCGACGACCAGGCGCAGTTCCACCCGGTCAAGTACGCGCAAGGCCTGGCGCGCGAGGTCCAGGTGTTCGAGAACACCCGCGTGCTCGACGTCGACGAGGGCGCGCCGTGCCGGATCGACACCGATCGCGGCAGCCTGCAGGCGGCCGACGTGATCGTCGCCACCAACCTGCCGATCCTCGACCGCGGCGGGTTCTTCGCCAAGGCGCTGCCGAAGCGTCACGTCTGCCTGGCCTTCGAGGCCGAGGCGCCGCTGGACGGCATGTTCATCTCGGCCGACGCGCCGACCCGATCGGTGCGCACCGCCCCGGCCGGCGGCGGGCACTTGCTGATCGCCGTCGGCGAGGCGTTCAAGACCGGCCATGCCGACACGCTCGCCAAGTTCGCCGAGCTCGAGGCCTGGGTGCGCGGCCGCTTCGCGGTGGGCGCGGTGCAATACCGCTGGGGCAACCAGGACTATTACGCCGTCGACCGCGTGCCCTATGTCGGCGCCCTGCACCCGCTGTCGCGCCACGTCCGCGTCGCCACCGGCTTCAGCGCCTGGGGCTTCACCAACGGCACGGCGGCGGCGATGATCCTGGCCGACGACATCCTCGGCCGGCGCAATCCCTGGGCGTCGCTGTTCGACGCCCAGCGCGTCAAGCCGTCGGTCACCGGGGCCGAGCTGATCCAGGAGAACGTCCACATCGCCAAGGAGTGGGTCAAGGAACGGCTCGGCGGCAAGGCCTCGATGCCGGTCGAGCAGCTCGGTCCGGGCCAGGGCGGGATCGTGCGCATGGACGGCGACGACGTCGCCGCCTTCCGCGACCCGCGGGGCGCCCTGCACGTCGTCTCGCCGGTCTGCACGCACATGGGCTGCGTCGTGTCGTGGAACGAGGGCGAACGGAGCTGGGACTGCCCCTGCCACGGCTCGCGCTTCGGCATCGACGGCACGGTGCTGCAGGGGCCGGCGGTGAAGGATCTGGCGCGAAAGGGGAGCTGAGGCGTCGCGCCCGAAGCCTGCTCCGCCAAAGGGCGAACGCGCGGGCCGGTCTCAGATGCCGCTGCCGCGCTCGATCTCGCCGGTCATCCGCTCGACCGTTCTCAGCAGCGCGTGCAGGTGCCGGTCGGCGAAGCCGTGCGTTTCGAGCTGGCGCACGGTGTTGATCAGGTAGTCGCGGTTGAGGCCGGCGCGGCCCTCGGCCTCCATCACGATCGCAGCCGTCTGCTCGATGCCGAGGTCGCCGGCGTAGAGCCGGTGGTGCGGGTCGGCGACGAAGGTGTAGCAGCCGACCCGGCGGCCGTCGTCCAGGGTGACGGCGACGTCGCGGGCGACATAGGCGTAGTTCACCAGCTCGCGCTCGTTCAGGTAATCGATCACCGCCTCGGCCTGGGGCGCGTGCACGCGCAGGGCGAGGCCGCGGCACGACCCGCCGCGGTTCAGCCCCAGCACCAGGCCGGGCCGTTCCGGCGTGCCGCGGTAATGCCGCGAATAGACGCAGAACGAGCGGTGCCAGCCATGCAGAAGCGCCGGGCGCGCCTCCGCGGCCTCGAAGCCGGGCCGCCACATCAGCGAGCCGTAGCCGAACACCCACAGATCGGTCGAGACGGTCATCCGTGCCGAAGGTGAGGCGCGGCGGCGCAGGCGTCAACCGCCTCTTTCGTCGCCCGGGCGGCCGAACGCCCGGCACCGCCCCGGATCCGCCCGCGGGGCCCCTCGAACGCCATACGGGTTGCCTATTCTGGGACGCGCCGCCCCCGCCCAAACTGATTGAATTGATCGAAAGTTAAATGCTATCTCTGCCGGGGAGAGGGGAGAGTGTCGACTATGGACGATCAAGCGGAGCAGGTTCGGGCGCAGCAGGTGGACGTCGGGCGCAAACTGCGGCACTGGCGGCGGGTGAAAGGCTTGACGCTGATGGAGCTGGCCGATCGGGTCGGTTGCTCGGAGAGCCTGTTGTCGAAGATCGAGAACGACAAGGTGCGGCCGTCGATCCGCATCCTCCACCGTCTCGTGGCGGCTCTGGAAGCCAACGTCTCGCAGCTTTTCAAGGAGGACAGTCCCGAAGGCGACGTGGTGGTGCGGCCGGCCGAACGGTTGCGCATCAGCGCCCAGGGCGACCTGCAGGGCGACGGCATCACGCTCGAGAATCTGATGCCGGGGGCCGGCAGCGCGCTGATGCAGGCGACGCTCCACGTCGTCGAGCCCGGCGGCGCCACCGACGGCACCATCGAGCACGCCGGCGAGGAGGTCGGCTACGTGGTCGAGGGCTGCCTGGAGTTGCTGGTCGGCGAACGGACCTTCACGTTGAAGGCCGGCGACTCGTTCCATTTCCGCTCGGACCAGCCGCACGGCTATCGCAACAGCGGCACCTCCGTCGCGCGGGTGCTGTGGGTGAACACGCCGCCGACGTTCTGAAGGATTGCGGGCGTGTACGGGACGGCACGCGACCGGGCGCGGCCAGACCTTGCGCCGCGCGGCACCGCGATTCCGGCACACCCGCCGAACCCTCCCCCACCGAGGGGGAGGGCCGTCGCGAGATGCGTCCGCCTCAGCCCAGGCGGACCTTGACGTAGCTGCCGGGGGCGTCCTCGAGCGGCTGCAGGTCGCCGTCGCCCGGCTTGCGGGCCGGGATCTGCTCGCCGGCGTGCCTGGCGACCCACTTCTGCCAGTCCGGCCACCACGAGCCGTCCTCCTGCTTGGCGCCTTCGAGCCAGGCGTCCGGCTTCTTCGGCTGCTTGGCGTTGGTCCAGAAGCAGTACTTGCCGGCGGCCGGCGGATTGACGACGCCGGCGATGTGGCCCGAGGCCGACAGCACGAACTTCACCGGCCCCGAGAACACCTGGGTCGCGGCATAGGTGCTCTTCCACGGCGCGATGTGGTCCTCGCGGGTCGACAGGAAGTAGCACGGCACCTTGATCTTGCGCAGGTCGATCGGCACGCCGGCGATCTCGATGCCGCCCGGCTCCACCAGCTTGTTCTCCTGGTACATCCGGCGCAGGTAGAAGCTGTGCATGGCCGCCGGCATCCGCGTCGAGTCGCTGTTCCAGTACAGCAGGTCGAACGGGAACGGATCCTTGCCCAGCAGGTAGTTGTTGACCACGAACGACCAGATCAGGTCGTTGGCGCGCAGCATGTTGAAGGTGGTCGCCATCTCGCTGCCGTCGAGATAGCCGCGGGCGTTCATGCGCTCTTCCAGCGCGGCGAGCTGTTCCTCGTCGATGAACACGCCGAGCTCGCCGGCCTCGGCGAAGTCGGTCATGGTCGTCAGGAAGGTCGCCGAGGTGATGCGGTCGTCGTTCTTGGCCGCCATGTAGGCGAGCGTCGTCGCCAGCAGCGTGCCGCCCAGGCAGTAGCCGACGGCGTTGATCTTCTTCTCGCCGGTGGCCTTGGCGATGGCGTCGAGGGCGGCCAGCGGGCCCTCGCGCATGTAGTCCTCGAAGCTCTTGGTCGCCAGATGCTCGTCGGGATTGACCCAAGACAGCACGAAGACGGTGTGGCCCTGGTCGACGCACCACTTGATGTACGAGTTCTTCGGCCGCAGGTCGAGAATGTAGTACTTGTTGATCCACGGCGGAATGATCATCAGCGGCGTCTTGGCCACCGTGTCGGTGCTCGGCGAATACTGGATGAGCTGCATCAGGTCGGTCTGGAAGACCACCTTGCCGGGGGTCACCGCGATGTTCTCGCCGATCTTGAACGCCTCGAGATCGGTCATGCGGATGTTGAGCTGGCCCTTGCCGCGCTCGAGGTCCTCGAGCAGGTTGTTCAGGCCCTTGAGCAGGTTCTCGCCGCCGCTCTCGATGGTGGCGCGCAGGACCTCGGGATTGGTCAGGACGAAGTTGGACGGCGCCATCGCGTCGACGAACTGGCGGGTGTAGAAATCGACCTTCTTCGCGGTCTTGTCGTCGAGGCCCTCGACGTTGGTGACCACCCCCTGCATCCAGCGGGCGGTGAGCAGGTAGGACTGCTTGATGAAGTCGAAGACCTCGTTGTCCTGCCACAGTTCGTCCTTGAACCGGCGGTCGCCACGGTCGGGCTCGACGAAGGGGCGGGTGTCCGCGCCCATCATGCGCTGCGCCGTGTTCTGCCACAGGGTCATGTAGTCCTGCCAAAGCGTGAGCTGCGCTTCCATCAGCTTGGCGGGGTCGCTCATCATCTTCGCCGTCATCTCGATGAAGGCGTTGCCGATATGCAGTGGATCGGCCATCCCCATGCCGCTTTCGCTGGCCTGGCGGGCCAGGAATTCGGTGACCACGCGCTGGCTGCGTTCGGCGATGTTGGTCATCGCCTTCGACAGTTCCGCCGGATCGACCAGCTTGACGTTGGCGGGGCTCTCTTGATTCATCCTTGCTGTCCTTCCGCGTGAAACCCGGCTGGGCTCGCTCGCGCCTCCGTTCGTCGGGGCGCAATGCTTGTTCTGCCGTGACGGCCGGTGCCGTCCGGTTCCGAGCCCATTTGCCATAGCCCTATATACTTTCGGCCGCTCCCCTGTTAAACAGCAGTTTGGCGGAAACATAGGCAAAGTCGAATGAAAGTTCGAATCCGCGGCGCCTTCGCTGCCGAACCGGCGCAGAAGACACGCCGGCGCGCGAGTCTGCAAGCCTGCCTTTCGGCAGGGAGCCTCATACTCTCGTCGGTGTTGCTGGCCGGCTGCTCGTCCGTGCCCGATGCGATGAACCCGGTGGAGTGGTACCGCGGCGCCGCCGACTGGGTCGCGGGCACGCCCGAGAGCGAGGCCGCGGCCGAGGCCGAGGCGCGCGAGGTCGGCGGCGCGTTCCCCAGCGTCAACGAGGTGCCGGAGCGCCCGCGGGTGCTGTCGCCCGCCGAGCGCGCCGACATCATGGAAGGCCTGGCCGCCGATCGCGACAACGCCCGCTACACCGAGCAGAAGGTGAACCGGCGCGGCACGCCGACCCGGCCGCTGGCGCCGCGCCCGCCCGCCGCCGAGGGCGTCGCTCCGACGGCCGCCCCGGCTCCGACGCCGGCGCCGATTTCGGCTCCGCAACGGGCGCCCGCTCCGGCGACGGCGGCCGCGACGCCGGCGCCGATCACCCCGGCGACGGCCGTGGCGCCGACGCCCGCGCCGGCAACGGCCGTGGCGCCGACGCCCGCTCCGGCGCCCGCCGCCGCTCCCGCCGTGGCACGGATTCCGCCTTCGACGCCGGTCCCGACTCCGGTGCCGCCGGCCGCGGTTCCGGTTCCGGTCGCCACGCCGCTGCCCGCCGCCGCCGCGCCGAGCGCGCCGCCGGCCCAGGCCGCCGCCGCGCCGGCCCCGGCTGCCGCCGCGCCCGCGCCCGTCGCCGCCCCGGCCTCGCTGGACGAGCACTATCGCCGCCGGCTGGCCGAATCGGCGCGCCAGGACGCCGCGCCGCCGCAGCAGGTGGTGCCGGTGACGCTGTTCCGCTCGCCGCGCGAATCGCAGCCGTTGGCGCCGACGCCCGCGGCGGTTCACCCGCCGGGCTCGTCCGACATGGTCGGCCGCCTGACCTTCGCCGGCAGCGGCGCGCGCCTGGGCGCCGGCGACATCGCCCAGCTCGAGGAGATCGCCGGGCTGCAGCGCTCGTCGGGGGCGCGGGTCCGCATCGTCGCCTCCGGCACCGGCGCCTCGCGCCAGCTCGATCCGGTCAGGGCGATGGTCGAGGAACTCGACGCCGCCATCCGCCGCGCCGACGCCATCGCGCAGGCGCTGCAGCGCATGGGGGTGCCGGCCGGGCGCATCGTCGCCACCACCGGCGAAACCGGCGAGGGCGACGGCACGACCGAGATTTATCTCGATTACTGAACCGGGCCGCGATAGAGAATCGGGCCCTGCGCGCCCGCCGTGCCGGCGGGCTTGAACGGCTTCATGCAACGGGCGTTCGGGAATGGAACAGGAATTTCATCGCATCAAGCGTCTGCCGCCTTACGTCTTCGCCGAAGTCAACGCGATGAAGGCCCGCGCCCGTGCCGCCGGCGAGGACATCATCGACCTCGGCATGGGCAATCCCGACCAGCCGACGCCGCAGCACATCGTCGACAAGCTGGTCGAGGCGGCGCGCAATCCGCGCGCCCACCGCTATTCGATGTCGCGCGGCATTCCGGGCCTGCGCAAGGCGCTTGCCGGCTATTACCAGCGCCGGTTCGGCGTCGAACTCGACCCCGAATCCGAAGTGGTGGTGACCCTGGGCTCGAAGGAGGGCCTGGCCAACCTGGCCGCCGCGATCACCAGCCCCGGCGACGTCATGCTGGTGCCCAATCCCAGCTATCCGATCCATCCGTTCGGCTTCATCATCGCCGGCGGCGCGGTGCGGCACGTGCCGGTCGCCCCCAATGACGACTTCCTGGTGGCGCTCGACCGCGCGGTGCGCCATTCGGTGCCGAAGCCGGTGGCGCTGATCCTGAACTACCCGTCCAATCCGACGGCGCTGCTGGCCGACCTCGAGTTCTACGGCCGCGTCGTCGAGTTCTGCCGCCACCACGACATCTACATCCTGTCCGACGTCGCCTATGCCGAGATCTATTTCGAGGGCAATCCGCCGCCGTCGATCCTGCAGGTCCCCGGCGCGCGCGACGTCGCGGTCGAGTTCACCTCGATGTCGAAGACCTACAACATGCCGGGCTGGCGCATCGGCTTCGCGGCCGGCAACAAGAAGCTGATCGCCGCGCTGGCCCGCATCAAGTCGTATCTCGACTACGGCGCCTTCACCCCGGTCCAGGTCGCCGCCGCGGCGGCGCTGAACGGGCCGCAGGACTGCGTCGCCGAGATCCGCCAGATGTACAAGGAACGCCGCGACGTGCTGATCAAGGGCCTGGCCCAGGCCGGCTGGGACGTGCCCAGCCCGCCGGCGACCATGTTCGCCTGGGCGCCGATCCCGCCGGCCTTCGCCCATCTCGGCTCGCTGGAGTTCTCGAAGCTGCTGCTGCGCGAGGCCAAGGTGGCGGTGGCGCCGGGCGTCGGCTTCGGCGAGTACGGCGACGGCCACGTGCGCATCGCCCTGGTCGAGAACACCCATCGCATCCGCCAGGCCTGCCGCAACATCAAGCAGTTCCTCGGGACCTACGACGGCGTCCTGGCGGAATCCGAGAAGAAACAGAAGAAGGTGACGACGCCGTGAACAAGCCGCTCAAGATCGCCATCGCCGGTCTCGGCACGGTCGGAGCCGGCACGCTCAAGCTGTTGCGCGACCAGGCCGAACTCGTCGAGGCCCGCACCGGCCGCGCCGTGGCCGTGACCGCGGTGTCGGCCCGCGACCGCGGCCGCGACCGCGGCGTCGCCCTGGACGGCCTGCACTGGTACGAGGATCCGGTGGCGATGGCCGCCGGCGCCGACGTCGACGTCGTCGTCGAGCTGATCGGCGGCGCGGACGGCGTCGCCCGCGCCGTCTGCGAGGCGGCGATCGCCAACGGCCGCCACGTGGTGACCGCCAACAAGGCGCTGATCGCCCATCACGGCACCGCCCTGGCCGCCGCGGCCGAGGAGCGCGGCGTCGCGCTGGCCTACGAGGCGGCGGTGGCCGGCGGCATCCCGATCATCAAGGCGCTGCGCGAGGGCCTGGCCGCCAACCGCATCGAGCGGGTGGTCGGCATCCTGAACGGCACCTGCAACTACATCCTGACCCAGATGCGCGAGACCGGGCGCGAATTCGCCGAGGTGCTGGCCGAGGCGCAGGCGCTGGGCTATGCCGAGGCCGATCCGAGCTTCGACGTCGACGGCATCGACGCCGCCCACAAGCTGGCGATCCTGGCCAGCGTCGGCTTCGGGGCGCCGGTCGACTTCGGCGCCGTCCACATCGAAGGCATCCGCCAGGTCTCGGCGCTCGACATCCAGTACGCCGACCAGCTCGGCTACCGCATCAAGCTGCTGGGCATCGCCCGCCTGACCGAGGCCGGGCTGGAGCAGCGCGTGCATCCGTGCATGGTGCCGGCGGCCTCGCCGATCGCCACCGTCGACGGCGTCTTCAACGCGGTCATCGTCGAGGGCGACCATGTCGGCCGCTCGGTCTACGAGGGCCGCGGCGCCGGCGCCGGGCCGACCGCCTCGGCGGTGGTCGCCGACCTGATGGACGTCGCCTGCGGCCGGCGAAACTTCACCTTCGGCGTGCCGGCCGGCCGCCTGCGCGCCCAGGCCAAGGCGCCGATGGAATCCCACCGCGGCGCCTACTATATCAGGATGATGGTGCTCGACCGGCCCGGCGTCTTCGCCGAGATCGCCCGCGCCCTGGCCGAGGAGGAGGTGTCGATGGAATCGGTGCTCCAGCGCGGCCGCGAACCGGGCGGCACGGTGCCGGTGGTGATGACCCTGCACGAGACCCGGGAAGCGGCGATGGCCCGCGCCGTGGCGCGCATCAACGCGCTGGACGCGGTGGTCGAGCCGGTGTGCCTGATCCGGATCGAGGCGCTCTGAGATGGACCGCAACCTGGCGCTCGAGGCGGTGCGGATCACAGAGGCGGCGGCACTGGCGGCGGCGCGCTTCGTCGGGCTCGGCGACGAGCGGGCGGCCGATCGCGCCGCGGTCGAGGCGATGCACCGCACGCTCAACGAACTGCAGGTCGACGGCACCGTGGTCATCGGCGAGGAGGAGAGCGGCGACGAGCCGCTGCTGCATCTCGGCCAGACCCTGGGCACCGGCGGTCCCAAGGTCTCGATCGCCCTCGACGCGCTGGAGGGCACCACCATCGCCGCGAAATGCGGCTACAACGCCCTGTCGGTGGTGGCCTTCGGCGAGCAGGAGGCGTTCCTGCGCGTGCCCGACGTCTACATGGAGAAGATCGCGATCGGCGGCCATCTGCCCGCCGAGGTGATCGACCTCGACCGCTCGCCCGAGGACAACCTGGCCGCCATCGCCGAGGCCAAGGGCGCGCGCGTCGCCGACCTGATGGTCTGCATCCTCGACCGGCCGCGCCACGACGAGCTGATCGGCCGCGTCCGCGACGCCGGCGCCCGGGTGATGCTGATCTCGGACGGCGACGTCTCGGGCGTCGTCGCCACCGCGATGGAGGAGACCGTCATCGACGCCTACATGGGCTGGGGCGGCGCGCCCCAGGGCATCCTGGCCGCCGCCGCGCTGCGCTGCCTGGGCGGGCGCATGCAGGGCCGGCTGGTCATCCGCGGCGAGGACGACCGCGCCCTGGCCCGCGCCTGCGGCATCGAGGACTTCGGCCGCAAATACGCGATCGAGGACATGGTCCGCGGACCGGTGATGATGGCCCTGACCGGCGTCACCGACGGCTTCATCGTCCAGGGCGTGCGGCGGCGCGCCGGCGGCGCGTTGACCAACTCGCTGGTCATGCGCTCGAAGACCGGCACGGTGCGGACCATCACCTCGCGCCACAATTTCGCGCGCAAGAACGGCGGCTGATGATCCGGAACGCCGCAGGCGCGCTGGCCGTGACGGCGGCGCTGGCGATGGCGGCGCCGGCCTGGGCGCATCCGCACGGCTGGATCGATCTCTCGGTCGAGGTGCTGTTCGACGGCGACGGCCGCGTCAGCGGCCTGCGCCAGACCTGGCTGTTCGACGAGTTCTACACCGCCTTCGCCACCGAGGGCTTCGACGGCGACGGCGACGGCGCTCCGGACCAGGACAAGCTGGTCGAACTTCTGCACGAGAACCTGGGCTCGCTGGGCGAGGCCGACTATTTCACCCGCATCGAGTCCGGCGGCGCGGTCCTGGCCCTGGGCGCGGCGGCCGAGGCCTCGACCCGGATGCGGGCCGGACGGCTGGAGGCGACGTTCCTGGTGCCGCTGAAGGAACCGGTCGCGGTCGGCCCCGGCGGCTTCGTCTACGCGGTCTACGACCCCACCTACTACGTCGAGATCCTGCACGCCGAAACGCCGGACCCGGTGCGACTGTCGGGCGCCCCCGCCGACTGCCGGCCGCGGCTGATCGCGCCGGCGCCCGAGCCGCAGGCGGTGATGCTGGCGCAGGCGCTCGACCGCACGCAGTCGGCCGGCGACGGGCTCGGCGTCCATTTCGCCGAGAAGGTGGAGATCCGGTGCGGTTCCTAGCCGTCGCGACGGCGCTGTCCCTGCTGGTCTGGGCGGGCGAGGCCTGCGCCGCCGAGGCGGCGTCGCGGCCGTCGTGGTGGCAGCAGGCGGTGGTCTGGGTGTTCGAGCAGCAGCGCGCGATGCACCGCGAACTCGCCGCGCAGCTGCGCAGCCTGTCGGGCGACGGGGCCTGGCTCGCCGGCTGGGGTCTGGTCGGCGCGAGTCTGCTCTACGGCGTGTTCCATGCCGCCGGTCCCGGTCACGGCAAGGCGGTGATCACGGCGTATCTGTTCAGCCACGAGGATCGCGTCGGCCGCGGGCTGTGGCTGGCCGCCGCGTCGTCGCTGGTTCAGGGTCTGGTGGCGGTGGCGATCGTCTACGGGTTGATCATGATCGGCGGCTGGCTGCCGCGCGAGGCGCAGTCGGCGGTGTCGTGGAGCGAGCGGATCAGCTTCGGCCTGCTGGCGGTGCTCGGCGCCGCGCTGGCGGCGCGGGCGCTCCGCGGCCTGGTGCGGACGTGGCGCGGCGCCGACCGCCGCGGACACGATCACGCCCACGACCCTTCCTGCGGCTGCGGGCACGTGCCGCGCCCGGCCGACCGGCGCGACGCCGCGGCGGTGATCCTGTCCGTCGGCCTGCGGCCGTGCAGCGGCGCGGTGCTGGTGCTGGTGCTCGCCAACCTGCTCGGGCTGGCATGGGCCGGCCTGGCGGCGGTGCTGGCGATGTCGCTCGGCACCGCGGCGACGGTCGCGGTGCTGGCGCTGCTGGCGGTGAAGGCCCGGCGCTGGATGCTGGCGGTCGTCGCCCGCGACGTCTCGGTGCTGACCTATGCCGGGCACGGCCTGGCGCTGGCCGGCGGCGCGGCGATCCTGGCGCTGGCCTCGGCCATGCTGGCCGGCAGTTTCGGTCCCGCCCATCCCCTGGGGCTGTGAGGCCGGGCGCAGGAACTCCTTCATACCTGCGCTATATCCTTCGCCGCGCCCGGCCGAATTGCGCGTTGCCTGACCCGGCGGCGCCCGGCATGATCCCGGCCGACCGCACGAGGAGAACCGATGGAAGCCATCCTGCAGGCGCTGCTGCTGGGAATCGTCGAAGGGCTGACCGAGTTCCTGCCGGTGTCTTCGACCGGCCACCTGATCCTGCTCGTCGACCTGCTGGGGTTTCGCGGCCCGCCGGGCAAGGTGTTCGAGATCACCATCCAGCTCGGCGCGATCCTGGCGGTGTGCTGGGTCTACCGGGCGCGGCTGGTCGGATCGCTGCTCAGCGTCGGCCGCGAGCCGAGCGCCTACCGGTTCTGGCGCAACATCATCCTGGGCTTCCTGCCGGCGATGGCGATCGGCTTCTTCGCCTACGACGTCATCAAGGGCGTGCTGTTCTCGCCGTGGGTGGTCTCGGCGACGCTGATCCTCGGCGGCATCGCCATCCTGGTGATCGAGCGCGCGGTGCGCGAGGCGCGCCATTGCGCCGTCGAGGACTTCCCGCTGGCCCTCAGCCTGAAGATCGGGCTGTTCCAGTGCATCGCGATGATTCCCGGCGTCTCGCGCTCGGGCGCCACCATCATGGGCTCGCTGCTGATGGGCGTCGACCGCAAGGCGGCGGCCGAGTTCTCGTTCTTCCTGGCGATCCCGACCATGTTCGCCGCCACCGTCTACGACCTGTACCGCAACTGGGCGGTGCTCGACTTCTCCGGCGCCGCGGTGATCGGCGCCGGCTTCGTCTCGGCCTTCGTGGTGGCGATGCTGGTGGTGCGCGCCGCCATCGCCTTCATCAGCCGCCACGGCTTCGCGCCGTTCGCCTGGTACCGCATCGCGGTCGGCTCGGTGATGCTGGCGGTGCTGCTGGCTTCGGGATAGCGGCGGCGGGTCTGGAGACCCGCGCTCGCGTTCACCGTTCCGCTTCCGCCAGCAGCTCCTTGCCGGCGCTCAGGCGCCGGCGGGCCGTCGCCTCGATGGTCTCGCGCAGCTGCGGGTACTGTTCGAGGAACTTCCAGAAGTCCTTCTGGTCGAGCACCAGCAGCCGGGAATAGCCCAGGGCGACGACGTCGGCGACGCGGGGGCCGCCCTCGAGCAGGCCGATCTCGCCGAAGAACTCGCCGCGGCCGAGGCGGATGCGCTCGCGCGGGAACACCACCTCGACGGCGCCCGAGGAGACGAAGAACAGCGAACGCGACTTGTCGCCGCGCCGGATGATCTGCTGGCCGGGCACCGTGAAGCGCGGCCGGAACAGCCTGGCCAGCCGGCGGCGCTGCGCCTGGTCGCAGCCGGCGAACAGCTCCAGCTTGGCGACCATGTCGGTGGTCGACAGCCCGAGGTCGAGGCGCGGCCGCCGGGCGGCGGCGCGCTCGGCGGCGCGCAGCTCGCGGCGCAGATGGTCGAACAGCTCGTCGCCGATCAGGCCTTCGGCGTGGATCGCGCGATACTGCCGCAGCTCCTGGCGCAGCGCGTAGCGGCGCAGGAACCGGTGTTCCATCGCCTCGGCGTATTCGGGATACTGCAGCCGCAGCGCCTCCAGCGCCTTCGCCGTGGCCTCGGAGCGCGACGACAGCATCTCGCCCAGCAGCTCGGCGATGCGCGGCCCGAGCAGCGGCGGCATGCGCAGGGCGTTGAACTGCACCAGCTCGTCGAGCACGGCGCGGCGGACCATCAGCAGCTCGAAACGCTCGCCGAGCTGGCGCGCCAGCAGGCGCTCGAGGCCGAACCAGCGCTGCAGCCACCAGGCGGCCCGGAACGCCGGCCCGTATTCGAGCACGCGGCGGGCGGCGCGGTTGTAGCCGCTGCGGCCCTCGCCGCGGGCGGCGTCGGCGATCTGGGCGGCGTTGCGCAGCAGGCGCTCGACGATGCGCGGCGCCGCCGTGCCCTGTTCGTGATGGGCCAGCACCAGCTCGCGCTCGCGGTCGGCGAGGGCGACGATGCCGGTGGTCAGGCGTTCCTTGTCCGACAGCGCCTCCTCGACGTCCTGTCCGGCGGCCTGGGCGGCGCGCTCGTCGTATTCCGCCGCCATCGCCTCGAGCACCTCCGGCGCCGCGCCCGAGCTGCCGCCGGCCTGCCGCACGGAATCGCGCACCTCGGCGAGCGACAGCGCCAGCACCTGGCGGCGCAAGGCCTGCTGCAGCGGCGGCAGGTGGTCGAGCTTCAGGCGGCGGATCAGCGCCCGCAGCGTGGTGCCCTGGACGAACAGGGTGTAGAGAACGAAGCCGGTGGCCAGCACGGCCACGAAGCTCTTGGTGCGCGGGTCGAGGGCGTCGTTCTCGGTCACCGCCAGCGCCAGGGCGAGCGTCACCGCGCCGCGCAGCCCGCCCCAGGTGATCACCGCCTTGTAGCGGTGGTCGACGCGCTGGCTGAGGCCGAGCACCGTCAGCAGCGGCATCATGCCGTAGGTCACCACGGCCCGCGCCGCCAGCGCCGCGACGGCGACGACCAGCAGCAGCACCAGATCCCAGGCCTTGGCGTTGACCAGCAGCTTCGGGATCAGGATCGAGGCCAGGATGAACAGCAGCGATCCCGCCCAATAGGCGGCCTGCTCCCAGACGCCGCCGAGATGGGTCCAGCTCGCCGGCGACAACCGCGCGCGGCCGACGGCGCCGAAGGCCAGGCCCGAGGCCACCACCGCGACCACGCCCGAGACGTGGATCATGTCGCCGAGGACGAAGGCGATGTAGGGCAGGGCCAGCGACAGCGTCACCTCGGCCGCCGGCATCTCGGCGACCAGCGGCAGGGCGGCGACCACCAGCCGCGCCAGCGCCAGCCCAAGCAGGACGCCGCCGGCGAAGCCGCCGGCGAATTCCAGCGCCGCGAGCCACGGATCGGGGTCGACCTGCGCGACGATCATCTGCAGCAGCATGGTGAAGGCGGCGATGGCGGCGGCGTCGTTGAGCAGGCTCTCGCCCTCGACCAGCCGGGTCAGCCGCGACGGCGCGCCGAGGTCGCGGAAGATCGCCACCACTGCCGCCGGATCGGTGGTGGCGACGATGGCGCCGACCAGCAGGCACACGGTCAGGGGCTGCGCCGCCAGCCCCCACAGGCCGAAGCCGATGAACGCGGTGGCGACGAACACCGCGACCACGGCCAGCAGCAGGATCGGCGCCGCGTCCTCGGCCATGCGTCGGACGTCGATGGTCAGCGCCGCCTGGAACAGCAGCACCGGCAGGAAGACGTTGATGAAGGTCGACGAACTGAACGGCAGCGACGTCAGCGGCGCCGCGAGCTCGGCCAGCGCCCCGGCCAGCAGGGCCGAGCCGAGGCCGATGGCGGTGCCGATCGCCGCCAAGAGGACGGTGTGCGGCAGCTTCAGGCGGGCGGCGAGCGGCTGCATCAGGCTGACCACCACCAGCAAGCCGGCGATGACCAGTATCGCGATCGTGATGTCCATTCCGCCCACTTCCCTCCGGGGAGGGGACTTATAGCCGATTTCGCGGGCGGCGGGAATCCGGCGCGGCGGCATACCGCCATTCGCCCGGCGCCAGGCCTTCCAGGGTCCAGTCGCCGACGGACCAGCGGATCAGCCGCAGGGTCGGGAAGCCCACCGCCGCGGTCATCCGGCGCACCTGGCGGTTGCGGCCCTCGCGCAGGGTCAGGCGGATCCAACTGGTCGGAATCGCGGCGCGGTGACGGATCGGCGGCTGGCGCGGCCACAGGTCGGCGGGCTCGTGCATGCGCTCGGCCTCGGCCGGCCGGGTCGGGCCGTCCTTGAGCGCGACGCCGCGCCGCAGGCCGTCCAGCGCCGCGTCGGTGATCGCGCCCTCGAGCTGGACCCAATAGGTCTTCGGCAGCTTGTGGCGCGGATGGGCGATGCGCGCGTGCAGGCGGCCGTCGTCGGTCAGCACGAGCAGGCCCTCGGAGTCGCGGTCGAGGCGCCCGGCGACGTAGACGCCCGGCACCGGCACGAACCCGGCCAGGGTCGCGCGCCCGGCCGCGGCGTCGGTGAACTGCGACAGCACGTCGTAGGGCTTGTTCAGCAGGATGATGCGTGACACCGGGCTGGCTTTCTCGCAGGGGGCGCGCAAATCGTCATGAAGCAAGCAATAAAAGATGTCAAGTCGTATGAACACGGATATGTGATAACGCAGCACAGGCATCCGGTAGTAGTGTTTTGCCCGTCCAGTCACGGGCGCGTTGGTTTAGTATTTTCCACCTGTGCATGGAGGATAACATGCGCGCTACATACATTATTTCCGCGAGCCTGGCAATTGTGTGGCTGGGCGCCGGGGCGGCTTCGGCCGCGACGGCATCGATTCTGCCGATGGCGGACCACTACTACGACGAGGGCGTCTACAGGCCGGCGATCACGCTGGATAACCGGCCGGAGGCGTATCGCGGTCGCTCCCTGCTGCCGACGGTGCCGGCGTCTTCGGCGGCGCTCCAGGAGTCGTCGATCGCCAAAGCGGGCTTCTACTACGACGAGGGCGTCTACCGCCCGGCTCGCATCGACTGATTTTCCGACCTCCCGTGCTCCCACCCCGTCGGCCGGCCGACTTGCGCCGGCCGCCGGGTCCCGTCATTCTGGCGGCGTCATCGGGAGAGCTGCGATGGACGCGACGCGCACGGTGCTGGAGGTGTGGTTCGGCGGCGAGATGCGGTTCCGCGAGGCCTGGTTCAAGGCGGATCCCGCCTTCGACAGGGTGATCTGCGACCGGCTGCTGGAGCTTCACGAACTGGCCGCCGCCGGGCGGCTCGATCACCTCGGCGCCGATCCCGAAGGTGCGCTGGCGCTGGTCATATTGCTCGATCAGGTGCCGCGCAACGCGTTCCGCGGCACCGCGCGGGCCTTCGCCACCGACCGCCATGCCCTGGCGCTGGCGCGCTACGCCGTCGGGCTCGGGCACGACCGCATGCTGCATTGGGTGCAGCGCCTGTTCCTGTACCTGCCGTTCGAGCACAGCGAGCGCCTCGCCGACCAGGAGCGCAGCATCGAGCTGTTCGGCGGCCTCGGCCACGCGCTGTCGATCGACTACGCCCACCGCCACCGCGAGATCATCCTGCGCTTCGGCCGCTATCCGCACCGCAACGCCGCCCTCGGGCGGGCGACGACGCCGGACGAGGCCGACTTCCTGCGCCGGCCGGGCAGCGGGTTCTAGACCGAAACGGGGGCGCCGCGGCGCCCCCGTCGGCCGGTCTAGCGGGTGACCTCGCCGGCGGTCTCGCCGGGGATCGTCGCCATCTCCTGCCAGTAGGGCTGAACCCCGTACTGCTGGTAGAGATCGTTCAGGTGCGCGGCGCTGATGCGGGTCGGCGCCTCGCTCTTCGGCATCGAGCGGGCCTTCTCGAGCTGGCGCGGCTCGGCGTTCAGCACGACGGCCTGGCCGGGGCGCCACTCCAACTTCTCGAAGGGCACCGGCAGCCATTCCTCGCCGACGCCGAGATAGCCGCCACGGGCCAGCAGCACGTAGGCGATGCGGCCGTGGGCCGTGTCGATCATGACCTGGTCGATCTCGCCGATCCGCTTGCCGTCGCGGCCGATCACCGCGCTGCCGGTCAGGCTTTCGGCGATCTGGAAGTCCGGCGCCGCGACCGCGGTGACGATCTGGCGGCCGATCAGGACGTGCGGCTCCGTCGCCTGCTGGCGGTGGGCGTCGTCGGCCTGCTGCTTGCGCTCGCCGGTCTCGCCGCCGGCCTGGCTCTGCTGCTGGCCCTCGATCTTCGCCGCATCGGACGGCACGACGACCTGCGGCTGCATCGCCTCCTGGCGGTGGCGGTCGTCCAGACCCTGCGCGCCGTCGGCTTGCGCCTGCTGCTGGCCGGTCTGGCCGGTCTCGGCGCTGCCGCCGGTCTGGTCCTTCTGCTGGGCGATGTCGCCGCCGGGCGAGATGGTGGTGCCGATCGCGAGCTGGCCGCCGGTCCGCGGCGCGTCACCGCCTTCGGCGGCGGCCTGGTCGCCGGCGGGCTTGTCGCCGGTCGCGGCCTGCTGCCGACCGGGCTGGATCGCCTGGCCCATGGGAACGACCGGCTCCGCGGCGGCGCCCTGCTCGCCCTGCTGCGCCTGCTGCTCGCGCTGCATCATCTCGCGGACCTGCGAGACCGGGGCGTAGAAGTTCTGCACCCGCTGGACGACGGCCGGGCTGGTGAGCTGGGCCAGGTCCTCGCGGTCGATCACCGGTGCCTGGTTCAGCGCCGCGGCCGGCATCTGCAGCATCATGCGGTCGGGCCGGTTGGGCAGCGCCTCGACGGCGTGCCACGGCACGACCAGCAGGCGCTCGCCGTTGTCGCCGATGCCGCGCGGGCCGACCAGCAGATGGCTGACGTCGCCATCCTCCATGCGCACCAGCATGTAGTCGACCTCGCCGATCGGGGCGCCGTTGGCGTCGATCAGCGTGCTGCCGATCAGCGAACTGGCGGCGGCGACGGTCAGGCGCGCGGCCATGCCCGGATGGCCGGCCTGGTCCGACCGGCCGGCGGCCTGCTTCTCGCCCTTCTGCTTGGGTTCCTTGGCCGCCTGGGTCTGCTGCTGCTGCTGCTGGTTGGCGTCGCCGGTCTTCTGCTCCTGCGCCATCGCGCTGGGCGCGGCGAGGACCACGGCGAGCGCCGTGGTGGCCAGTAGGCGCTTCATCGCCTCCTCCTGTGCTGTTGACGGATGGTGTCTCGTCCCGTCAACCCGAGGACGCCCGTGCTGTTCCGAATCGCTTGCGCGACTGCCTCAGATGAGGCCCTGGGCCTTCATCGAGGTATGCCCCGAACGGCCGATGACGACGTGGTCGTGCAGCACGATGCCGACCGCCCTGGCGGCGTCGCGGACCTGGCGGGTCATCTCGATGTCGGCGCGCGACGGCTTGGGGTCGCCGGAGGGGTGGTTGTGGACCATGATCAGGGCGCTGGCCGACAGTTCCAGCGCCCGCTTGACGACCTCGCGCGGATAGACCGGCGTATGGTCGACGGTGCCCTTCTGCTGCACCTCGTCGGCGATCAGCACGTTCTTGCGGTCGAGGAACAGCAGCCGGAATTCCTCGGTCTTGGCGTAGGCCATGCTGGCCTGGCAGTAGTCGAGCAGCGCGTCCCAGCTGCTGAGCACCGAGCGGTTGAGGACGTGGCTGCGCGCCAGCCGCACCGCGGCCTCGCGCGCGACCTTGATCGCCGCGGCCGAGGTCTCCTTGACGCCCTCGACGCGCATCAGGGCGTCCGGACTGGCGCTGAGCACGTCGGCGAGGCTGCCGAAGCGGCGGATCAGGTCCTTGGCCAGCGGCTTGGTGTCGCGGCGCGGGATGGCCAGCGCCAGCAGCATCTCCAGGACCTCGTAGTCCTGCAGGCTGTCGGGCGCGGCCAGGAAGCGGGCGCGAAGGCGCTCGCGGTGCCCCAGGTGATGGGGCTTGTCGTCCTCGTCGAGGGGGGCGTCCTCGAACAGGCCGGTCATTCGTAGGGCGGCCGGTGCAGGCCGGCCGGCGACAGCGTGAAGATCTCGCAGCCGTCGGCGGTGACGCCGATCGAGTGCTCGAACTGGGCCGACAACGACTTGTCCTTGGTCACCGCGGTCCAGCCGTCGGCGAGGATCTTGGTCTCGTGGCGGCCGGCGTTGATCATCGGCTCGATGGTGAAGAACATGCCCTCGCGCAGCACCAGCCCGCGACCGGGCTTGCCGTAGTGCATGACGTTCGGCGGCTCGTGGAACACCTTGCCGAGGCCGTGGCCGCAGAAGTCGCGCACGACGGTGCAGCGGTTGGCCTCGGCGAAGCTCTGGATGGCATGGCCGATGTCGCCCAGGGTGGCGCCGGGCTTGACCGCCTCGATGCCGCGCATCATCGCGTCATAGGTGATGTCGACCAGCTTCTTGGCCTTCACGCTCGGCTTGCCGACGAAGAACATGCGGCTGGTGTCGCCGTGCCAGCCGTCGAGGATCACCGTGACGTCGATGTTCACGATGTCGCCGTCGCGCAGCACCTTCTCGCCGGGGATGCCGTGGCAGACGACGTGGTTGACCGAAGTGCAGATCGATCTCGGAAAGCCGCGGTAGCCGAGCGGCGCCGGCACCGCGCCGCGCGCGATGATGAACTCGTGGCACAGCCGGTCGAGCTCGCCGGTGGTCTGGCCCGGGAAGACCTGCGAGGTGATCATGTCCAGGCACTCGGCGGCGAGGCGGCCGGCGGCACGCATGCCCTCGAAATCGGCGGAGTCGTGCAGGCGCACGCGGGCGTTTTCGGTGATTGCTTCGTCGTGTTCCATATCGTTCATCTAGCAGCTCTGGGCTTCCAGGGCCAGCGGCAGAGGCCGCCCGACCGCGATGCCGTCGAGGGTGGCGGTGCAGGTGTAGCAGAGAGTCTCGACGCCGGCCGCCCTGGCTCGGCGCAAGGCGGCGGCATAACCGGGATCGATGTCCTCCGCGACGGTGAAATGGTGGCAGTCGCCCCGTTGTACCAGATACAGCATCACCGCGCGGTCGCCGGCCGCCACCATTGCGCTCAGCTCGTCCAGGTGCTTCGTCCCGCGGGCGGTGACCGCGTCGGGGAAGGCGGCGGCGTCGCCGCGCTTGAGATGCACGTTCTTGATCTCGACCCAGCAGTCCGGCCGTCCCGGCCCCTGCAGCAGCAGGTCGATGCGCGAATTGCGGCCGTAGCGGACCTCGCGGCGCAGGCTGGAATAGCCGGCCAGCTCGGGGATGCGGCCCGCGGCGACCGCCTCGGCGGCGACGGCGTTGGGGTGGTTCGTGTTGACCCCGACAAGGCCGTCGCCGATGCGCACCAGTTCCCAGGACCAGCGCAGCTTGCGGCCGGGCTTGTCGCACTCGGACAGCCACACCTCGGATCCCGGCTCGCAGACGCCCAGCATGCTGCCGGAATTGGCGCAATGCGCGGTCACCACGGCGCCGTCGTCGAGCGCCACGTCGGACAGGAATCGCTTGTAGCGGCGCAGCAGCGTGCCGCGGACCAGCGGAGCGGAAAACAGCATCGCGCCAGACTACGGAAAACGCATCGGCGACGCAATCAGGGGTCTTTGGACGGCCGGTCGGCGACGTGGCCCTCGTCCCTGGAGAGGAAGTCGGCGAGGTCGACCTGGCCGCTGCCGGGCCTCAGCGGCTGGGGCTGCGACGGATGCGGCTTCCAGGCGGTCATGGTGATGATCTGGAAGGTCGCCGGCAGGCGGCCGTCGGCGCCGGCGAACATCTCGTCGTAGTTGGCCAGCGCCTGGAACACGGTCGTGCGGCGGCTGAAGCTCTTGCGCCGGCCGACCACCGCGTTGCTCTCGCCCATGCCGCGCAGATCGGCCATCAGCCGCATGGCGTCGGGATAGGACACCGTCACCGTGTCGCTGTCGGTCACCGGCAGCGCGAAGCCGGCCCGCTGCAGCAGGCCGCCGCAGTCGCGCACGTCGGCGAAGGGCGAGACGCGCGGCCCGACGCCGCCTTCGAGCGCCAGCTCCGCCTCCATGAAGGCGCGGCGCAGCTCGCGCAGGGTCTCGCCGCCCAGCAGCGCCGCCAGGAACAGCCCGTCCGGCTTCAGCACGCGGCGGACCTGCGCCAGCGTTCCCGGCAAGTCGTTGACCCAGTGCAGCGCCAGGTTGCTGACGACCAGGTCGAAACTGTCGTCGGCGAAGGGGATGAACTCCTCGTCGGCGGCGACCGCCAGCCCGCCGGCGCGGGCGGCGAGCACCGGCGAGAAATCGGTGGACACCAGGGTTTCGATTCCGCCGCGGCCGGCCAGCAGTTCCGAAAGCTCGCCGCCGTGGCGGCCCAGCTCGAGCGCCAGCGGGAACCGCCGATTGACGTCGAGCAGGCGGTCGGCGAGACGCTCGGCGCTTTCGCGGAACAGGAAATCGTGCTCGGCCAGACGGGCGGCGGCACGGTCGCGGTGACGGCGCACGGCGACCCTGTCGAAGATCTGCGCGGGATCGGCCATGCCAGGGTATATAAAGATTCGGGCCCGCGAACGAAAGGACGAATGCGATGGGAGCGCGCTTGCGCTGGGCCGGGCGACTGGTTCTCGACGCGCTGTTGCCGCCGCAGTGCCTGGCCTGCGGCGGCCTGGTCGCCGAGCCGGGCGCGCTGTGCGGACCGTGCTGGGAGCGGGTCGACTTCATCGCCGCGCCGTACTGCGCGTGCTGCGGCCTGCCGTTCGAACTCGATGCCGGGCCGGACGCGCTGTGCGGCGGCTGCACGCGCGAGCCGCCCGAATTCGCCCGCGCGCGCGCCGCGTTCCGCTACGACGACCACGGCAAGCAGCTCATCCTGCGCTTCAAGCATGCCGACCGGCTCGACATGGCGCCGACGCTGGCGCGCTGGCTGCTGCGCGCCGGCGCCGGGCTGGTCGCCGAGGCCGACCTGATCGCGCCGGTGCCGCTGCACTGGCTGCGGCTGTTTCGCCGCCGCTACAACCAGGCCGCCCTGCTGGCCAACGCGCTGGCCGAGCTGACGGGGCGGCCCTGCTTTCCCGACCTGCTGGTGCGCGGGCGGCGCACGCCGAGCCAGGGCGCGATGGGGCGCCGGCAACGGCGCAAGAACGTGCGCGGCGCCTTCGCCGTCCGCGATCCGGCGATGGTCGCGGGCCGGCGGGTGCTGCTGATCGACGACGTGCTGACCACCGGGGCGACGGTCGCCGAGTGCGCCCGCGTGCTCGACCGCGCCGGCGCCGCCGCGGTCGACGTGCTGACCCTGGCGCGGGTGGTGCGGCCGGCCTAGCCAAACGGCGCCTCGCCGCTATATTAAGGGGCTGCCGAAAATGGAGTTGCCCATGGCCCGCGTCGAGATCTACGCCACCGAGTACTGCCCCTACTGCGTCCGTGCCAAGCGGCTGCTCAAGAGCAAGGGCGTGGACTTCGTCGAGTACGACGTCAGCATGACCGGCCGCGACGAGATGACCCGGCGCGCGAACGGCCGCACCACGGTGCCGCAGATCTTCATCGACGGCGTCCATGTCGGCGGCTGCGACGACCTGCACGAGCTCGACCGCCGGGGCAAGCTCGATCCCATGCTGGCGGACGCGCAGTGAAGTTCAAGGCGGCATGCATCCAGGTCACCGCCGGCCGCGACCTGGGTCCCAACATCGAGGCCGCCTGCGGCCTGGCGCGCGAGGCCCGCGCCGCCGGCGCCGATCTGGTGCTGATGCCCGAGAACGTGGCGATGATGGAATGGGGCAAGGCCAACATCACCGCCAAGGCGATGCCCGAGGCCGAGCACGTCGCGCTGGCCGCCTTCCGCGACCTGGCGCGCGACACCGGCCTGTGGCTGCATGCCGGCACGCTGGCGGTGCTGGCGCCCGACGGCCGCGTCGCCAACCGCGCCTTCGTCATCGATCCGCGCGGCGAGGTCGTCGCCTCGTACGACAAGATCCACATGTTCGACGTCGACCTGCCGGGCGGCGAGAGCTATCGCGAGTCGGCGACCTTCGCGCCCGGCGAGCGCGCCGTCGTCGCCGAGACGCCGTGGGGCGGGCTGGGCCTGACGATCTGCTACGACCTGCGCTTTCCGCAACTTTTCCGCGCCCTGGCCAAGGCCGGCGCCGACTTCCTGACGGTGCCCGCGGCTTTCACCCGGGTCACCGGCATGGCGCACTGGCACGTGCTGCTGCGGGCGCGGGCGATCGAGAACGGCTGCTTCGTGTTCGCGCCGGCGCAGTGCGGCCGCCACGAGACCGGCCGCGAGACCTACGGCCACGCGCTGATCGTCGCCCCCTGGGGCGAGATCCTGGCCGACGCCGGCGAGGCGCCCGGCTTCTGCATCGCCGAGATCGACACCGCCCTGGTCGCGGAAGCGCGGCGCCAGGTCCCGGCGCTGACGCACGACCGCGACTTTCGTTTTTGAACCACAGAGGCACGGAGACACAGAGGGAGCACAGAGGTTTGGTCTTGGGCCAGCGAAGCTGGCAGGAACAATCTGCTCTGTGCCTTCTCTGTGTCTCTGCGTCTCTGTGGTTGACTAACCGGGAAGCGTCACCGGCTCGTCCGACTTGACCGCGCAGATGCGCTGGACGACCGCCGGCTTTGGCGTGATTCCTTCCTCGTAGGCGACGACCTGCAGCTTGCCGTGGACCATCTCCAGCAGTTCGCCGTGGGCCAGCAGGTGGTCGGGGTTGCGCGGGCGGCCGAAGCGCTCGTTGCCGCGGCCGAAGGTCTCGTAGATCAGCACGCCGCCCGGCGCCAGCCAGTCGAAGAGCTGCGGGAACAGCGGCCGCCACAGGTAGTTGGCGACGACGACGCCGTCGAAGCGGCGGCCCTGGAACGGCCACGGGCTGCCGTCCTCGAGGTCGGCCTGCACGACCTCGGCGCGGTCGGCGAGGTCCTCGACCGCCGAGACGTCGCGGTCGATGGTGGCGACGCCGTGGCCGCGCTCGAGCAGCCAGCGGGTGTGGCGGCCACCGCCGCAGGTGACGTCGAGAACCGTGCCGTTCGCGGGAATCAGCGCGGCGAACCGCATGACCCAGGCGGACGGCTCGGTGGGGTAGGGGTGTCCCTTGCACATCGGCGGCGTTTCCCGTTCCTGCACGATTCCAGATATCCTTGTAACCGCCGAAATCCTCCTGTAAAGGGGGCGAACGGCTTTGGACTCCGAACCGTCATGATCGTCTTCGACCTCAAATGCCGCCAGGATCACCGCTTCCAGGGCTGGTTCCGCAACGGCGAGAGCTTCGACGCCCAGGTGGCGGCGGGCGAGGTCGCGTGCCCGGTCTGCGGCGACGCCCAGGTCGGGAAGGCGCCGATGGCGCCGCGGCTCGTCAAATCGCGCGGCGACGGTCCCGAACGCCGCGCCCAGGTGATCGCCGAGGTCAAGCGGGTGCTCGGCGAACTCCGCCAGCAGGTCGAGGACAACTGCGACTACGTCGGCCCGCAATTCGCCGAGGAAGCGCGCAAGATCCACTACGGCGAGACCGAGGCGCGGCCGATCTACGGCGAGGCCAGCAAGGACGAGGCCGAGGCCCTGGCCGACGAGGGCATCGATGTCGCCGCCATCCCGTGGCTGCCCCGCACCGACGCCTGACGCGCCCTTTGCGATTCCCGGCCGCCGTGGTTAGATGAAGGGCATCCGTCGCCACCGCGGAGCCTGACCATGGGCGAACCTGCACCGAAGCCTTGGACCGTCGGCGAATTTCTGGACTGGGAACGCACCCAGGACCAGCCGCACGAGTATGTCGGCGGCATGATCCGGATGATGGTCGGCGGGACGGCCGCCCACAACACCATCACCGGCAATCTTTTCGCTGCCCTGCACGCCGCGCTGCGCGGCGGCCCGTGCCGCGCCTTCGTGGAGGGGCCGAAGGTGAGTAGCGCCTTCAGCGTCATGTATGCCGACGTCGTGGTGACCTGCGCTGCCGTCGACCCGCAGGCCGACGTCATCCCCGAGCCGATGCTGATCGCCGAGGTGCTGTCGCCCTCGACCGCGAAGTTCGACCGTGGCGACAAATGGTTGGCCTACGGCAGCCTGGAGTCGCTGCAGCATTACCTGCTGATCGCCCAGGACAAATGCGCCGTCGACGTCTACACCCGCGACGGCGAGGAATGGCGGCTGCGCCGCCATGACCGCATGGACCAGACGGTGGTGCTGACGGCGCTGGACCTTGCGGTGCCCGTGGCGGCGATCTAGGAGAACAGCGGGATCGGCTGATCGCACGCGAATCCCTGCTCGAAAGCCGGAGCGCATTCCCGAGGCCTCACTCCCGCAAGGCCTCCTGATCACTTTCCGGCGTGACGTCGAGGTCGGCGGCGACCGAGGCGATCTGGGGCTTTTCGCCTTCGGGGCGGCAGTTCTCCATGCAGGCGGTGTTGTGGGCGTCGGGCCGCGGATCGTCGATGAAGCCGGCGACATTGGGCATCTCGACCTTGGGCAGCGTTTCGGCGTCGAGCACCGCGTCGTCGGGCACGATGCCGTTCATGTTGAGCAGATAGGCGACGACGGCGTAGGTCTCGTCGGGGCTCAGCGACTGGGCGTTGCCGAACGGCATCGCCCGACGGACGTAGTCGAACAGGGTCGTGGCGTAGGGCCAGTAGCTGCCGACGGTCTTCTCGGGCCGGCCACCGCGGCGCAACTCCTCGGCGATGTCCCGCGGTTCGCCGCCGACGAGCGGCGGATAGCGGCCCTCGCCGTAGCCGAACACGCCGTGGCAGGCCGAGCACTGCAGGTCGTAGACCTCCTCGCCCTCGGCGACCGAGCCGCGGCCGGGCGGCAGGCCCTGGCCGTCCGGGCGGATGTCGATGTCCCAGGCGGCGATCTCGGCCTCGGTGGCCGGCGCGCCGATGCCGTATTCGGCGGCGGCCGGCGTCGCCGCGACCAGGACGGCGGCGGCGATGGCGTTACGCAAGCTGGACATTCTCGACCTCCCCGTTACGGTTCACCCGCCAGGTGTGGATGCCGTTGTTGTGATAGATCGACCAGGTGCCGCGCACCTCGCGCAACTGGCTCAGCGTCGGCTGGACGTAGCCGGTCTCGTCGATGGCGCGGCTCTGCAGCAGGGCGTCGTCGCCGTTCCATTCCCAGGGGATGGTGAAGCGGGTCAGGGATTTGGACAGCACCGGTTCCTGCAGCTCCGCGCTGCGCCAGTTGCGGCCGCCGTCGGTCGAGACGTCGACCCGCGTGATGCGCCCGGCGCCAGACCAGGCGAGGCCGCGGATCTCGTTGAAGCCCTTGGACAGCAGCGGCTTCTCGGGGCAGGGGCTGGTGATGACCGACTTGGCCTCCATCAGCCAGGTGAAGCGGCGCGCGCGGCCGTCGGGCATCAGGTCGGTGTATTTCGATGTCTCCTCGCGGTGGTGCCAGGGCTGGTCGCCGACCTCGATCCGGCGCAGCCATTTGACGTTCATGTTGCCCTCGAAGCCGGGCACCACGAGGCGCAGCGGGTAGCCCTGCTCGGGCCGCAGCATCTCGCCGTTCTGGGCGTAGGCGAGGATGCAGTCGTCGAGCGCCTTCTCGATGGGGAGCGAGCGGCTCATCGCCGCAGCGTCGCCGCCCTCGATCAGCAGCCACTTGGCGCCCGGCTTGATCCCCGCCTCCTGCAGGAGCGTCCGCAACGGCACGCCCGTCCATTGGCAGCACGAGACCATGCCGTGGGTGTACTGCAGCCTTTCCATCTGGGCGCCGCGCCACTCCATGCCGGTGTTGGCCGGGCACTCGATGAAGTGGATCCGGGAGACCTGCGGAAAGCGCATCACGTCCTGCAGCGCGAAGGTCAGCGGCCGCTCGACGAGGCCGTGGATCATCAGCCGGTGGTCGGAGGGATCGATCTCGGGAAAGCCGCCGTGATGGCGCTCGAAATGCAAGCCGTTGGGCGTGATGATGCCGTGCAGGTCGGCCAGCGGCGTGAAGCTGACCGAGGATTCGGCGGTGGCGGTCAGCCAGGGCACCGTGCGGCGGATCACCTCCTTCTCGAAGCCGGCCGGCTTGCCGTAGGGCTCGGCGGTGACGCCGCGGCCGAGATAGCGCGTCCAGTCCGGCACCGCGTCCTGGGCGCGCGCCGCCGGCAGGCCGCCGGCCAGGGCGCCGCCGGCGGCGGCAATCCCGGTCAGGAATCGCCGGCGCGCCGCCGATTCCGGCGCGCTGCGAGGCGTGTTGGGCATGGCTTGTTTCCTCGGTTCTGCGTCTGGTTCACGTTTTTTTTATATGATGGGACGCTTGACCAAGATTGCAAATAATGCGCAAGTGCGATTATGACCTTGCCGAACGGGTTAAGGCGCGCCTCACCAGACAGGGCGGGCGATCATCAACCAGAACACCACCAGCAGGCCGACGAAGGCCGGCCAGCCGAGCGCGAACCAGATCCAGGCGAGCCGGAAATAATCGGGCGGCAGCGGCGTGCCGCTGAGATGCGCGACCCGGGCCAGCCGGGCCATGCGCATCTGGATCCACACCACCGGCAACCAGCAGGCGCCGGCGAGCAGGTACAGCCCGATCGAGGCGAGAATCCACAGCTCGGTGAGATCGTGGCCGACGACCAGCGCCAGCAGCACCCCGGTCACCGGCTGGGCGATCACCGCCGGGGCGGTGAACAGCCAGTCGGCGAGCACGACGTTGCGGCCGACCGCGGCGATCACCCGCGGCTCGCCGGTCAGGTGCGCGAACCACATGTGGAAGGCGGTGCCGAGCCCGGTGCCGAACAGCAGCACGGCGCCGAGGATGTGCGCCCATTTCAGCCAGACGTACCAGAAGAACGGGTCGTTCAGCGGTCGTCCTCCAGCGCGATCATCAGCAGCGTCGCGGCGATCACCGGGATGTTCTTAGCGATCGGGCCGAACGGATGCAGCCAGAACTGCGGCAGCGCGACGGTGACGATCAGCGTGAACACGAGAATCGTGGCGACCTGAAGCCAGCCGACCAGGCGAACCCGATGCCCGACGAGCAGCAGCCCGCCCAGCAGCGCGTCCCACAGCGCCGCGCCGTAGAGCAGCGGCGGCTGCAGCGCCACCGGCGCGCCGACGGCGGCGAGCAGGCGGTAGCTGCCCTCGACCGGATACCAGCCGAACGACACCAGCGCCGTCCACAGCCACAGGAAGGCCAGCGACAGCCGCAGCAGCGGGCGCAGGAAGAACGACCGCGCCGCCAGCCGCTCGCCGGGCGAGGCCGGGCGCCGGCGGCGGATCTCGTCGAGCCCCGAAGGCAGCACGCCGGTCGCGGCGACGAAGGCCTCGGGGTCGGCGGTATTGCCGGCGCGCAGCATGCGCAGGGTGTCGCCGCTGACCGGCCCCAGCCCGATCAGCCGCCCGACCGGCGCCAGCCCGGCGACCAGCCCGGCGGGCACGCGCAGGCGTCCGGCCGGCGGCAGGCCGAGCCAGCGGCGGTGCCAGTCGAGCAGTTCGTCGACATGCACCGGCTCGGGGCCGGTGGCGGCAATAATGGCGTGGCTGCCGGCATGCGGCATGTCGACCAGGCGCTCGAGGCCGGCGCACAGGTCGCCGACATGGATCGGCTGCACCAGGCCGCCGCCGTCGCCGAGCGCCGGGACGCGGGGCAGGGCGCCCATCGCCGCGAACAGCCGCGCCGAGCCGCCGCCGGCGCCGATGACGATCGACGGCCGCACGATGGTCCATTCGAGTCCCTCCATCGCCGCGAGATGGGCGTCGGCGGCGGCCTTGCTGCGCAGGAACGCGGTGGGCGCGTCGGGTGCGGCGCCCAGCGCCGAGACCTGGACGACCTTGCCGACCTTGGCGGCGGCGCAGGCCTCGAACAGCGCCTTGGGCACGCGCACGTGCAGGCGCTCGAAATCGCCCTCGATGATGCCGAGCGCGTTGACGACGGCGTCGACCTTGTCGAGATACGGCGCCCAGGCCGCCGGCGTCTCCAGCCGTCCGGGATCGACGGCCACGGTCTCGCACCACGGCGCCAAGGCGCTCAGGCGGCGTTTCGAGCGCGCCAGCGCCACCACCTCGTGATGCGCCGACAACAGCCGCGCCAGGCGGGCGCCGATGAACCCGGTGGCGCCGACGACGAGGACCCGTTTCCTGTGTCTGATCTGCGGCATCGGCTCGGATGTGGGGCGGTTGGCGCCGTGGCGCCAGGGGTTGGCGTTGTTCCTTGACTCGGGGCGGGGCAATCGCGTATCGCCGCGCGATCATGGCCTACGCCGTCAAGGACATCTTCTACACCCTCCAGGGCGAGGGCGCCAGGACCGGCCGCGCCGCCGTGTTCTGCCGCTTCGCCGGCTGCAACCTGTGGAGCGGGCGCGAGGCCGACCGCGCCGCCGCCGCCTGCCGGTTCTGCGACACCGACTTCGTCGGCGCCGATGCCGGCCGCTTCGCCACCGCCGACGCGCTGGCCGACGCGGTGGCGGCGCTGTGGCCGGCCGCGCCGGGGCGGCCTTACGTCGTTTTCACCGGCGGCGAGCCGCTGCTGCAGCTCGACGCGGCGCTGGTCGACGCCATGCACGCCCGCGGCTTCGAGGTCGCGGTCGAGACCAACGGCACCGTCGCGCCGCCGCCCGGCATCGACTGGCTGTGCGTCAGCCCCAAGGCCGGCACGGACCTGGCCGTCACCCGGGGCGAGGAGCTCAAGCTCGTTCATCCGCAGTCCGGGCTCGACCCCGAGGACTTCGCCGGGCTCGATTTCGACCACTTCTTCCTGCAGCCGATGGACGGCCCCGAGCGGGTCGCCAACACGGCCGCCGCGGTGGCATACTGCCGCGCCCATCCACGCTGGCGCCTGTCGCTGCAGGTCCACAAGCTTCTCGGGATTCCATGACCTTCACCGTGACCCGCAGCATCGGCATCGACGCCGGCCATCGCATCGCCACCCACGGCTCGAAATGCCGCCACATGCACGGCCACCGCTACACGATCGAGGCCGCCTGCCGCGCCGTCGCCCTGCACCGCGACGGCGAGCAGACCGACATGGCGCTCGATTTCGGCTTCCTCAAGGAGGAGATGCTGGCGGCGATCGACGCGCCCTGCGACCACGGCTTCATCCTGGCCTGCGACGACGACGAGGCGCTGGCGCTGTTCGCGCCCGAGGCGGCGGCGCTGGCGTCCTGGCTCGACGGACTGCGGCGCGAGGTGGCCGCGGCCGGCTTCGCGCTGCCCGAGGGCTGCCGGCTGGGGCAGAAGCTCTACGTGGTGCCGTTCCAGCCGACCGCCGAGCGCCTGGCGCGGCACTGGTTCGAGCGGCTGGCGCCGGCGGTGGCGCGCCGCAGCGACGGCCTGGCCGAGCTGGCCGCGGTCAAGGTTTGGGAGACGCCCAACTGCTGGGCCGAGTACGGCGGCTCTACAGCCAGTCCCTGAGCAGCGCCACCAGCGGCACGTCGGCCGGCGGCATTGGATAGTCGCCGAGCCGCGCCGGCCGCACCCAGGCCAGCTTCTGGCCCTCGCGCGCCTGCACGTCGCCCTTCCAGGTGCGGCAGGCGAACAGCGGCATCAGCAGGTGGAAGGTGTCGTAGTCGTGCGAGGCGAAGCACAGCGGCGCCAGGCAGCTTTCGCGCACGTCGACGCCCAGCTCCTCCTCGAGCTCGCGCACCAGCGCCGTCTCCGGCGTCTCGCCGGCGTGCAGCTTGCCGCCGGGGAACTCCCAGAAGCCGGCCATGCTCTTGCCCTGCGGACGCTGGGCGATCAGCACCCGGCCGTCGACGTCGACCAGCGCCGCGGCGGTGACCAGGAGCATCGGCCGCGCCGCCCAGGCGCGCTCCCAGTCGGCGCGGGTCAGGCGCAGGCGTTCGAGCCGGCGGCTGGCGCCGCGCGCCGGCAGATGCCGTTCCGAGGTGCCCTCGGGCAGGAAGCCGAGCTTTTCGACCACCCGGCGCGAGGCGGCGTTCTCCGGCAGCACCTCGGCGGTGACCGAGTCCAGGCCGACGGTGCGGAAGGCCAGGCGCAGCAGACGGCGCAGCGCTTCGGTGGCGTAGCCGTGGCTCCAGTAAGGGCGGCCGATCCAGTAGCCGACCTCCTCGGCGCCCCAGTGGTGGCCGAAGCCGCAGGCGCCGATCAGGCGGCCGTCGAGGCGGCGCTCGATCGCGAAGACGTGGCTGTCCCGCGACGCCTGGGCGGCCCCGACGAAGGCCTGCGCGTCGTCGAGCCCGTAGGGATGCGGGATGTTGGCGGTCCACTGCGCCACCGCCGGGTCGCCGGCCAACTCGGCCACCACCGGCGCGTCGGACAGCTCGAACCGCCGCAGCCGCACCCGCGCGGCGTCGAGCGGCTGGCCGAGCCAGGCCTTCTCGGCGTGCCAGCAGGGGGAGTCGGGGGTGTCGTCGTGCGTCATGATGCTGGTCCGGTTGCCCCTCTCCCTCGAGGGGAGAGGAAGGGGCCCAGCCGAAGGCTGGGAGGGTGAGGGCGATGGCGCAAGCGCCCGGGCAGGCGTCGGCAGCCCCCTCACCCCGGCCCTCTCCCCCGTCGGGGAGAGGGGGATTTTACGTCCGGTACGCCCCGTTGATGTCGATGTAGCCGTGGGTCAGGTCGCAGGTCCACACCGTGGCCTTGCCGCGGCCGACGCCGACGTCGGTCTCGATCACCACCTTGGTGCCCTTCATGTGCTCGTTGACCGGCGTCTCGTCGTAGCCTTCGACGACCTGGCCGTGCTCGGCCACCAGCACGCCGCCGATGCGGATCGACAGACGATCGCGGTCGGCGCGCTCGCCGGCCTTGCCGACCGCCATGACGACGCGGCCCCAGTTGGCGTCCTCGCCGGCGATCGCGGTCTTGACCAGCGGCGAGTTGGCGATCGCCAGCGCGATGCGCCTGGCCGCGCCCTTCGAGGCGGCGCCGGTCACCGTGACCTCGACGAACTTGGTCGCGCCCTCGCCGTCCTTGACCACCTGCTGGGCGAGGTCGAGCAGCAGCGCGTCCAGCGCCTTCGCGAAGCCGCGCAGGTCGCGCTCGGAGGTCACCGGCGGGTGGTTGGCCTGGCCGGTGGCGAACAGCAGCAGGGTGTCGCTGGTCGAGGTGTCGCTGTCGACGGTGATGCAGTTGAACGACGCCTCGGCGCCGCGCGCCAGCAGCTTCTGCAGCACCGGCTGCGGGATCGCCGCGTCGGTGAACACGAAGGCCAGCATCGTCGCCATGTCGGGCGCGATCATGCCGGCGCCCTTGGCCATGCCGTTGATGGTGACCTTGACGCCGCCGATGCTGGCGGTCCGCGTCGCCACCTTGGGGAAGGTGTCGGTGGTCATGATCGCCCGCGCGGCGTCGGCCCAGGCGTCCTCGGCCGCCTTGCCCAGCGCCGCCGGCAGCGCGGCGGTGATCTTCGAATCGTCCAGCGGCACGCCGATCGTGCCGGTCGAGGCGACGAACACCTCCTCGGCCGCGCAGTTCGCCAATCCGGCGGCGGCCTCGACGGTGCGGCGCACCGAGGCGACGCCCATGGCGCCGGTGAAGGCGTTGGAGTTGCCGGAATTGACCACCACCAGCCGCGCGCGCCCGCCGCGCAACGCCTCGCGGCACCACAGGACGGGCGCCGAGGCGGTGAGCGACTTGGTGAACACGCCGGCCACCGTGGTGCCCGGCGCCAGTTCCGCGACCATCAGGTCGGTGCGCCCCTGGTAGCGGATGCCGCAGGCATGCGAGGTCAGCCGCACGCCGGCCAGCGGCGGCAGCTCGGCGATCCGGGCGGGCGCGAGCGGCGAGACGGCGGTCATGGCGTCACTGCGCCTTCGGCTTGTCGCCGTTCGGCGCCGCGGCGGCGGCCGGCTCGGGCTTCGTGACCTTGACGTCGGCCTTGGCCCGCAGGTCCTCGACGACCTTGGCCACCAGCTCGTCGCCCATCTGCTCGCGCAGCTCGGCCTCGACCTCGTCGAAATTCGGCGGCGGGGCGGTGCGCTTGTCCTCGACCTTGATCACATGCCAGCCGAACTGGGTCTTGACCGGCTCCTTGGTCACCTCGCCGGGCTGCATGGCGAAGGCGGCCTCGGCGAATTCCGGCACCATCTCGTCCTTGGTGAAGTAGCCCAGGTCGCCGCCGGTCTCGGCCGACGGGCCGGTCGACTTCTCCTTGGCGACCTCGGCGAAGTCCTTGCCGCCCTCGATCGCCGCGATCGTCTCCTTGGCCGCCTCCTCGCTGGGCAGCAGGATGTGGCGGGCGTGGACCTCTTCCCGCGCCGGCTGGGTCTTGACCATTTCCTCGTAGCGCTTCTTCAGCGCTTCCTCGGTGATCTGCGACTCGATCTCCTTGGCAAGATAGGCCTGCTGCAGCAACTGGTTCTCGATCTGCCGCAGCCGCTCCTTGACCTCCGGATCCTGGTGGAGATCCTTCTCGCGGGCGGCGGCGACGATCAGTCGGCTGTTGATCAGGTGTTCGACGATCTGGTCGTAGACCATCTCCAGCGGGACCTGGCGAAGCTGCGGCATCGACTGATGCACCTCGGCCACGTCCGAGCGCGTGATCTCGGTGCCGTTGACGACGGCGACCACGGGATCGGCCGGCTGCGCGAAGGCCGGCACGGCGAGACCGATGGAGATCGCGACGGCCGCGGCGCACGCATGACGAAGGGACATGATGGTCTTCCTCTTCCGTGGGTGGGAGCCCCGACCGCGACCGCGGCGAGGCGCACTCGTCGAAACCAACGCATCATGCACGAGCCTCGTTCCGGCGCAAGTGGCCGCCGGATCGTGACCGAAAGATAAACTCCGCCCGCGCGTTCGATCATCCCACTCGCGGGAAAACGTGCTTCGGAGTAGCATCGCCGCGATGAGCCGCCTTGCCGCCATGCCCCTGCAGATCGCGATCGCCTATGCCGTTTTCGGCATGGGCTGGATCCTGTTCTCCGACCGCATGCTGGCGTCGCTCGGCCTCGACACCGACACGCTGACCCGGCTGCAGACCTGGAAGGGCTGGCTGTTCGTCGCGGTCAGCGCGGTGCTGATCCATGCGATCTCGGCCGCGGCGATGAAGGCGTTGCGCGGCAAGGTCTCGGCGTTGCGGCTGTCCGAGGCGCGCTATCGCGAGCTGTTCGAAGGCAACCCGCAGCCGATGTGGGCCTTCGACCTGGACAGTCTGGCCATCATCGACATGAACGCGGCGGCGCTGAGGGTCCTCGGCCTGACGCGACGGACGATGCCGGCCAGCATCCGTCTGCTGCTCGACGCCAGCGAGCTCGAGCGCTTCGACTCGCTCATCGAGCATTATCGCGGCGAAGGCGGCGAGGCGTTCGGCCGCTGGCGGCTGCGGCGCGGCGACGGCAGCACGATCGTCGTCGACATCGGCTCGCACCCGCTGGCGCTGGACGGCAGCCGCGTCCGGCTGGTCTCGGCGTCGGACGTCACCGAGCAGGTCGCCGCCGAGGCGGCGCTCAGCGCCGCGACGGCGCAGCTCGAACGCACCGACGCCGAGATCGCGCAGCTCAGCCAGGCCGCGGCCCACCAGCTCCAGGCGCCGCTGCGCACGGTGGTCAGCTATCTGCAACTGCTCGAGCGCCGCTACCCGCATCTCGACGGCGAGGCGCGCGAGTTCCTGCATTTCGCCGTCGACGGCGCCCTGAAGATGAAGGCGGTGGTCGACGACATCCTCCAGTTCACCGGCATGGAGCGCGACCCGCCCGAGCCCGTCGACATGAACGAGGTCGTCAACGGCGTGCTGGCGACCTTGCGCCCCGTGCTGATGGCCATCGGCGCCGAGGTCTCGCAGGGCCCGCTGCCGTTGGTGCAGGGGCGGCGGCGCCATCTCGCGCTGCTGGTGCACCACCTGATCGACAACGCCGTCAAGTTCCGCGATCCGGGCCGGGCGCTGCGAGTCGACGTCTCGGCGCATGAGGTCGACGGCGGCTGGCAGTTCCGGGTCGCCGACAACGGCGCCGGCATCGCGCGCGAGCATCACACGGACGTCTTCGAGGTGTTCCGGCGCCTCGACCACGACGCCGCCGCCCCGGGCACCGGTATCGGCCTTGCCCTGTGCCGAAAGATCGTCGAGCAGCACGGCGGCACCATCCACGTCGAGTCGGAACCCGGGCAGGGAGCCTGCTTCATCTTCCGGGTGCCGGCACAACCCACCGGATAAGGACCAGTGCCGTCGTTGACAGAATGACGGCCGGACTCTATCTCTGTGACCGCGCAAAAAGGCCTTGCCGGCGTCTGGCCGGCATCTCAATTCGAGGTTTCCCTTATGTTTGGCGCCATCCTCCGGCGGTTCGTCGGTACTGCAAACGACCGTTTTCTCAAGACCTTGCGTCCGTCGCTGGCGGCGATCAACGCGCTCGAGCCCGAGCTGGAGAAGCTCTCGGACGACGAGCTGCGGGCGCGCACCGGCTGGTTCCGCGAGCGGATCGAGAAGGGCGAGACGGCCGACGACCTGATGCCCGAGGCCTTCGCCACCGTGCGCGAGGCGGCCAAGCGGACGCTGGGACAGCGCCATTTCGACGTCCAGATGCTGGGCGGCATCGTCCAGCACCGCGGCATGATCTCGGAGATGAAGACCGGCGAAGGCAAGACCCTGGTCTCGACGCTTCCGGTCTACCTCAACGCGCTCGCCGGGCGCGGCGTCCACGTCGTGACCGTCAACGACTACCTGGCCCGCCGCGACGCCGAGTGGATGGGCCGCATCTACAAGTTCCTGGGCATGACCGTGGGCGTGGTCGTGCACGGCATCGACGACGTCGAACGCAAGCAGGCCTACGCCTGCGACATCACCTACGGCACCAACAACGAGCTCGGCTTCGACTATCTGCGCGACAACATGAAGTTCCGGCTGGAGGACATGGTCCAGCGGCCGTTCCACTACGCCATCGTCGACGAGGTCGACTCGATCCTGATCGACGAGGCGCGCACGCCGCTGATCATCTCCGGCCCGACCGAGGACAACTCGGCGCTCTACACCGCCGTCGACAAGCTGATCCCGCTGCTCGAGGACGAGGATTTCGAGAAGGACGAGAAGCAGCGCGCGGTGACCTTCACCGAGAAGGGCACGCACCACATCGAGGAGCTGCTGCGCGGCGCCGAGCTGCTGACCAAGGGCAATCTCTACGACCTCGAAAACGTCTCGCTGGTCCACCACGCCCAGCAGGCCCTGCGCGCCCACAAGCTGTTCACCCGCGACGTCGACTACGTCGTCAAGGACGGCCAGGTGCTCATCGTCGACGAGTTCACCGGCCGGCTGATGCCGGGCCGCCGCTATTCCGAAGGCCTGCACCAGGCGCTGGAGGCCAAGGAAGGCCAGCCGATCCAGAACGAGAACCAGACCCTGGCCTCGATCACCTTCCAGAACTATTTCCGGCTCTATCCCAAGCTGGCCGGCATGACCGGCACCGCGATGACCGAGGCCGGCGAGTTCGCCGAGATCTACAAGCTGGAAGTGGTCGAGATCCCGACCAACCTGCCGGTGGCGCGCGCCGACCACGACGACGAGGTCTATCGCACGGCGCGCGAGAAGTACGACGCCATCACCGCCGAGATCGAGAAGGCGCGCGAGCGCAAGCAGCCGGTGCTGGTCGGCACCACCAGCATCGAGAAGTCCGAGCTGATCTCGGAGATGCTGAAGAAGAAGAACATCCCGCACGAGGTGCTGAACGCCAAGCAGCACGAGCGCGAGGCCTACATCGTCTCGCAGGCCGGCGTGCCCGGCGCGGTGACCATTGCCACCAACATGGCCGGCCGCGGCACCGACATCCAGCTCGGCGGCAACATCGACATGCGCATCGGCTACGAGCTGACGGACGTGGCGGAAGGCCCGGAGCGCGAGGCCCGCATCGCCAAGATCCGCGACGAGGTCCAGGCGGCCAAGGACGTCGCCAAGCAGGCCGGCGGCCTGTACGTGATCGGCACCGAGCGCCACGAGAGCCGGCGCATCGACAACCAGCTCCGCGGCCGCTCGGGCCGCCAGGGCGATCCCGGCGCCTCGAAGTTCTTCCTGTCGCTCGAAGACGACCTGATGCGCATCTTCGGCACCAACAAGATGGACGGTCTGCTGCAGAAGCTCGGCCTGCAGGAAGGCGAGGCCATCGTCCACAAGTGGATCAACAAGGCGCTGGAGAAGGCGCAGCAGAAGGTCGAGGCGCGCAACTTCGACATCCGCAAGAACCTGCTCAAGTTCGACGACGTGATGAACGACCAGCGCAAGGTCATCTACGAGCAGCGCAAGGACCTGATGCAGGCCGCCGACGTCGCCGAGACCGTCGAGGACATGCGCCACGAGGTGATCGACGACATCGTCTCGCGCTGCATCCCCGAGAAGGCCTACCACGAGCAGTGGGACGTCCAGGGCCTGCACGAGGAGGTGCTGCGCATCTTCGGGCTCGACCTGCCGGTGCAGGACTGGGCCAAGGAAGAGGGCATCGCCGACCAGGAGATCAAGGACCGCATCACCCGCGCCGCCGACGAGAAGATGGCGGCCAAGACGGCCCAGTACGGCGCCGACGTGATGCGCTACGTCGAGAAGAGCCTGCTGCTGCAGCTCCTCGACCAGACCTGGAAGGAGCACCTGCTCCACCTCGACCACCTGCGCCAGGGCATCGGCCTGCGCGCCTATGCCCAGCGCGATCCGCTCAACGAGTACAAGCGCGAAGCCTTCGACATGTTCGAGAAGATGCTCGACCACCTGCGCGAGCGCGTCACCGGCGTGCTGGCCCATGTCGAGCTTCGCGCCGATCCGCTCGAACAGCAGTTGCCCGCGCACCGCGAGCAGCCGATGCGCGAGACCCGCCAGGATCCGGCCTTCGTGACCGCCGGCCACGAGACCGACACCATCACCAACGCCTCGACCGCCGCCGAGCGCCAGGTGCCCGGCGCCCCCAAGGTCTCGCGCAACGCGCCGTGCCCGTGCGGCTCCGGCAAGAAGTACAAGCACTGTCACGGCGCCAGCGCGTGAGGCGACGAAGGGGCCCCCGCGGGGGCCCCTTTTTTGCGGGGAGGCGTAACCGACCCTCTCCCGCCTGCGGGAGAGGGAGGGGCCCAGCCGAAGGCTGGGAGGGTGAGGGGAGCGGCGCCTGGCTCACATCCGGCCTTCGGCCGTAAGACACCCTCACCCCGCCCCTCTCCCGCAGGCGGGAGAGGGAGAGGAGGAAGAGTTCCGTGCGTCAAGTTCTGCAAATTGGCATGCCGGACGTGTCGCCGGGGGCGACGGTCTGGTCCCGAACAAAAAAGAACCGGGCGGGGGCGCCCGGCTCGAGTTAGGGAGGAGAAAAGGTGCCGTCGTCGGTCCGTCCCAAGGGGGGAGGGCGGCGGACCCCGCCGACGGCGCGCGGGCGAAGGGAAGGGGAACCCTCTCGCATTCATGATTCTACGCTCCCCGGCCGCGCGCGTATCCCCCTAGCGGCCAATGGGTGGGTTGCGGCGGGTGCATGCGTCAGCGGCGCCCGGCGGCGTGGCGGGGCTGGGGTTCGCGCGTCGGCTGGCGCGCGGCGTCGCGCATGAAGGCGTAGGCGGCGGCGTCGGACTCGGCGGTCACCGCGTTGTTCTTCTGGATGTAGAAGCCCTTCGCGCTCACCCCCGAGACGATCGCCAGCGAGCGGGTGACCGGTCCGTGCACCCTCAAGCCGGTGCGCTCGTCGCGGATGTTGCCGTCGCGGTCGACGCGCATGCAGCACTCGCCGATGCCGAAGCGCACGAAGCGCCGTTCGGCGTCGCCGCCGTTCCACTGGTGATAGACGCCGGGGAACACCCGCAGCTCGACCCGGGCGCCGCCGCCGGTGAGGTCGGCGGCGATCTGGCGGCTGCGCTCCATCGAGACGTTGCCGTCGAGTTCGCCCAGGAACATCAGCACCGGCGCTCCCGTGGCGGTGGGATCGTCGAGCCGCGGCACGCTGGAGCCGTAATAGGAGACGTGGCTGGAAAAACGCAGGTCGTCGTCGACGAAGGTGCGCCGGATCTGCTCGTAGGCGCACAGCACCGAGATCATGCCGCCGTAGGAAAAGCCCATCACCGAGACCGCGCCGGCATCGACGGCCGGGTGCTCGGCGAGGAAGCGCAGGGCCGCGAAGGCGTCGGCCAGCATCATCGCCTCGGTCACCTTCAGGGCGCGGAGGTTGTCGGGCATCTTGGCGACGCCGCGCGGGCCGAAGCTGTCGACCACCAGCGCCACGAAGCCCTCGGCCGCCAGCTTCGGGCCGTAGGCGCATTCGCGCGGCCCTTTGAGCCCGCCCAGACCCTCCATCACCACGACCGCCGGCAGCGGTCCCGAGGCGTTCGCGGGCACATGCAGGAATCCACGGCCGTCGACGCGGCGCGCGCGCACCTTCGGGTCCCGCATGTCGGCCAGCGTGAACGGGCTCCAGGTCGGGAAATTGACTTCCGGCAAGGGCGGTCCTCCTGAGTTCATCCGCAAGAACTGCGCGTCTGGAGACGCGCGCTCCGCCAGAAGAAACCACTACCCCGGCCGAATGTTCCTCAGCGTCGATCGGGGAACTCGCGCAAGGCACGGAACAGCGCCTCGTCGGTGATCACCCGCGGCACCTTGTTCTGGCCGCCGAGCTTGCCGCGCGAGGCCATCCACTCGGCGAAGACGCCGCTCGCCACCGCCTGGACGCGCGGTGCGGCCATGCCGAAGTCGCCGGCGCGGTGGGCGCGGTAGTCGTCATTGAGCGCGCACAGCCTGGCGTCGACGGCCTCGGCGAAGGCGCGCAGGCGTTCCGGCGGCGGCGGGCCGCCGGCGAACTCGACGATGTAGAGGTGGCCGGCCGGCGCGTCCTCGGGGAACACCGCGCCGACCGAATAGTCGACGAGCTCGGCGCCGATCGCCTCGGCGGCGGTGGTGACCGCCTGTTCGATCTCCTCGCCGATCAGGTGCTCGCCGAAGGCCGAGAGCATGTACGAGGTCCGGCCGGTGACCAGCAGCCGCGGCGGCGCCGTGTCGACGAAGCGCACCGTGTCGCCGAGGACGTGGGCCCACAGCCCGGCGCAGGTGCTCATCACCACGGCGTAGTTGACGCCGGGCTGAACGGTCCTCAGCCAGTGCCGACGCGGGTTGGGCGAGTCCAGCTCCTCGACGGGGACGAATTCGTAGAAGATGCCGATGTCGGCCATCAGCCGCAGGCCCTCGCCGGTGCCGCGGTCGGCGGCGGCGAGGAAGCCTTCGCTGGCCGGATAGACCTCGCGCAGTTCGGCATGCGAGCCTTCGAGCAGGCGCTCGAACCGGGCGCGATAGGGCGCGAAGTTGACGCCGCCATGGACCACCAGTTCAAGATTCGGCCACCAGTCGACGAGGCGGCCGCCCTTGCTGACCTCGCGCAGATGCTCGAAGAACAGCAGCAGCCAGCTCGCGGTGCCGCTGATGTTGCGGATGTCGGCGTCGAGCGCGGCGCGGCCGAGGACGCGCACCTTCTCCTCCCAATCGGTGATCTCGGCCAGTTTGCCCGGCGGGAAGTAGAACGGGCGCGCCCAGCGCGGCACCTCGCGCGCGGCGATGCCCGACAGGTCGCCGGCCAGGATGCCGGGCGCCAGTTCCTCCAGCCGCGTCGAGCCGCCGAGCATGAAGTTGGGACCGCCCCAGACCCGGCTCTTCGGCCGCGCCTGCAGATGGAACGCCAGCACGTCGAGCGCCGCCTTGCGGTTCGAGGCGACCATCGCCTTCGACACCGGGATGTGCTTGGTGGCGCCGGCGGTGGTGCCCGAGGTCACGGCGAAATAGGGGATGCGCCCGGGCCAGGTGACGTTCTCCAGCGTCGGGAAATCGTGCCGCCAGTAGTCGCGCCAGAAATCCTCCCAGCGGCGCAGCGGCACCCGCTCCTGGAAGTCCTCGACCGTCCAGACGCCGTCGAAATCGTGGTCGCGGCCGAAGCGGGTGTCCCTGGCCTCGCGCACCAGCCCGAGGAGCTGATGCTGCTGGGCCTCGACGGCATCCATCGCGGCAAGACGACGGGCGCGGCGGTCGGCGTAGAGGCGCAGCAGCGGCGTGGCGTCGATCATGGCTTGCCTCGCGGCTGCAGTTCCATGCGATGGCGGAAATGGGTGCGCACCGTCTGCCAGCGCAGGGGCACCTGCACGTATTCGCCGCGCCGCCAGCGCTGGAGCTGGTCGATGAAGGCGGCGCTGCCGATCCAGCCGTCCTGGCCGCCGAGCAGGCAGAACCAGTTGGCGTCGGCATCGGCGAGGTCGGAGACGTGCCGCGCCACCGCGCCCATGCGCACGGCGTGGCGTTCGCCGGAGAAGCCGTGCGCGGCCTTCATCACGGTTTCGTTGCCGCCCGGCGAGGCGATGTCGGCGAAGCGGTAGCGGGCGCCGACCACCGGCGCCGCGCCGAGGACGTGGTTGAGGCGCAGCCGGTGCAGCGAGCCCCAGTTGCCGTACCGCTCGAGCCCGGCGGCGGCGGCGACCAGGGCCTGGGCCAGCGCCTTGCCCTGCTGGTCGGGCGGCACGGTGTCGAGGTCTTCGCGCAGCAGCGCCCAGGGCTCCCACGAGGCGGCGTAGACCGCGATCTCCTCGTCGCCGTGCAGCGCGTGGACGAAATGGTAGAGCAGCAGCTCGAAGGCCAGCGCGCCGGCGGAATCGGCCTCGTAGCCGCCGTCCCAGCCGTCCAGCGCCGCGAACAGGCGCTTGATCGCCGGATCGTTGGTGCGCAGGCCGCGGTTCTCGGCGATCGCCAGCAGCGCGTCGCGGATCGCCAGGGCACCCGGCATCACCACGTCGCGCTGCAGGGCCTTGAGCGTGTCCGCCGTCACCGTCCCGGCGCCGGTGATCAGCATCGCCAGCCGCCGCACCCGGTCGTCCGGGGCGAAGAACCAGCTCACGGCGACCTCGGGCCGGTGTTCGGGGCGGTTGTTGGCCGAGGCGACGAAGCCCTCGGCCGGGTCGAACACCGCCGGCAGCTCCTTGGCGCCGCAAAAGCTCTCCCAGTGGCTGCGGGCGCTGCGCGGCACCACCATGTCGTCGGGAATCTCGCGCGGCCGCCGCGGCAGCTTGGCGGCCATGATCTGGCCGACCCGGCCTCTGGCGTCGGCATAGACCATGTTCTGGGCCGGGATGCCGAAACCGTCCAGCGCCTCGCGGAACTCGCCCCAGTCGCGGGCCCGGTTCATGCGCAAGAGCGCGGTGACCTCGTCGGTCGGCGTGTGCCCGACCCAGTGCAGCGCCAGCGGCGCCTCCGGCGGCGTGCCGAGCAGCGGCGCGTCCGAGACGATCGGGCCGTAGGCGGTCTCGCGGACCGTGATCTCGACGTCCTTCCACCAGCGCACCCGGATGGTCTCGCGCCGGTGCTCGATCTCGTCGGCCGGCAGGTCGGAGACGTCGAACAGCTCGCTGGAGGCGGCGTGCAGGCTGGTGCCGCCCCAGGCGATGTCTGGATTGCGGCCGAGCGCCCAGGCCGGGATGCCGGGCACCATGAACCCGACCACGTTGTAGCCGGGGCAGTCGACGCCGGCGATCAGCCACAGATTGGGCAGCACCACGTTGAGATGCGGATCGGAAGCGATCATCGCGCCGCCGCCGGTGCGCCTGGCGCCGACCGCGACCGAGTTGCTGCCGTGGCGGCTGAAGCCGAACAGCAGGTCGCCGTCGCCGCCGCTGAGGCTGGGCAGCGGCGCCCCGGCCTGGGCGGTCAGCCGCTGCCACTGCCGCAGCCAGTCGGCGCGCCCGCGCAGGCGGAACAGCTTGCGCCACACCTTCCAGGTGAAGTCCAGGCCCGCCAGCCGGCCGATGCGCACCAGGTCGGTCAGCGTCCACGGCTCGGGCTTCAGGCCGAGCAGGCGCAGGTCCTCGGGCAACTCGTCGGTCTCGGCGATCACGTGGTTGACGCCGTCGGCGAAGCCCTGCATCCAGACCCGCGTCTCGTCGGGCATTCCGGCCTCGATCGCCGGCACCGCGCGGCCCAGGTCGAGGCAGCGCAGGACGTGGTCGAGGTCGATCGCCGCCGGGCCGACGCTCTCGGACAGACGGCCATGGGCGATGCGCCGCATGATCTCCATCTGCGCCAGCCGCAGATGCGCGTGCGCGACGCCGAGCGCGACGGCGGCGTCGCGGTCCGAGGCGGCCTGCACGAAGGGCACCATCTGGTCGTTCCAGCGCATCACCACCGCCGAGTCGACCGGCAAGCCCCGGGTCGGCACCATCGCCAGGCGCTCGTCGAGGCTGCGCGGCTTGCTCCGCCGCCGGCCGCGCGCGGCGATGCTGGCGGCCAGGGCGCCGAAACCGGCGATGGTGCGGAAGGAAGGCATGCGGCTCCGCTCGTCGTTGGATCCCTCGCCTTCAGGAACCCGGCGACGCGGCGGAGGTTCCGCCGTGCCTTACAGGAACGCGTACTTGAGCACGAAGGCGGCGGCGAGCACGGCCACCGCCGGATGGACCTCGCGCCAGCGCCCCGCCAGCAGCTTGATGCCGGCATAGGCGATGAAGCCGAACGAGATGCCGTGGGCGATCGAGAAGGTCAGCGGCATCGCCAGCGCGGTCACCACGCCCGGCACCGTCTCGGTCAGGTCGTTCCAGTCGATCTCGGCCAGGCCGCGCGACATCAGGCAGGCGACGAACAACAGCGCCGGCGCCGTGGCGTAGTTGGGGATCGAGCCGGCCAGGGGGGCGATGAACAGGGCCAGCAGAAACAGCGCCGCCACCGTGACCGCGGTCAGGCCGGTGCGGCCGCCGGCCTTGATGCCGGCGGCGCTCTCGATGTAGCTGGTCGTCGTCGAGGTCCCGAGCACGCCCGAGAACATCGCCGCGAAACTGTCCGACACCAGGGCGCGGCCGATGCGCGGCAGCCGGCCCTTCTCGTCGAGCAGGCCGGCGCGGTGCGACAGGCCGATCAGCGTGCCGGCGTTGTCGAACAGGTCGACGAACAGGAAGGCGAAGATGATGGCATAGATGCCCACCTCGATCGCCCCGACGACGTCCATCTGCATCAGCGTCGGCGCGATCGACGGCGGCATCGAGAAGATGCCGCCGAAATCGCTGATCCCCAAGGCCATGCCGGCCACCGCGGTGCCGAGGATGGCGATCATGATGGCGCCGGGAACGCCGCGCGAGTCGAGCGCCACCATGGCGAAGAAGCCGGTCACCGCCAGAACCGTCGCCGGGTTGGCGAGGTCGCCCAGGGTGACCAGCGTCGCCGGATGGGCGACGATGATGCCGGCGTTCTGCAGCGCGATGATGCCGAGGAACAGGCCGATTCCGGCCGAGATCGACATCTTCAGCGTCATCGGGATGGCGTTGATGATGTATTCGCGCACCCGGGTCACGGCCAGCAGCAGGAACAGCACGCCCGAGATGAACACCGCGCCCAGCGCCACCTGCCAGGAATAGCCCATGCCGAGCACGACGCCGTAGGTGAAGTAGGCGTTCAGGCCCATGCCGGGGGCCAGGGCGATGGGATAATTGGCGTACAGGCCCATGATCAGGCTGCCCAGCGCCGCCGCGACGCAGGTGGCGACGAACACCGCGCCCTTGTCCATCCCGGTCTCGGCCAGCATCGTCGGGTTGACGAAGATGATGTAGGCCATGGTCAGGAAGGTGGTGGCGCCGGCGGCGAGTTCGGTGCCGACCGTGGTGTCGTGTTCTTTCAGCTTGAACAGGCGCTGCAGCATGGGTGTCTTCCCCGAAAGGGCGGATGCTGCCCGAAGCTTCGTCGAGAACAGCGCCGCGTCAACGGCGTTTTGCTGAGATCACAGCGGAGATCGCGAACATGCGCGCCCTGATCGGCATATGCTCGGCATTCTTCCTCGCCTGCGGCGCCGCCGCCGGCCAGCCCGAAGATTTCGTCGCGACCGCGGCCCAGGGCGGCCTCGCCGAGATCGAGCTCGGCCGAATCGCCACCACCAAGGCCGAGCGCGACGACGTCGCCGCCTTCGCCCAGCGCATGATGCGCGAGCACGCGCAGCTCAACCAGCGGCTGATCGAGATCGTCACCGCCGCCGGCATCGACATGCCGGTGCGGCTCGGGCCCGAGATGGCGGCGCGGCTGGAGGAACTGCGCGGCACCGACGGCCGTTCGTTCGACGACATCTACCTGCGGGCGATGGTGACGACGCACGAGCAACAACTCGCGGCCTACCGCGCCTATGCCGAAGACGGCGAGCATCCGGCGCTGCGGCGCTTCGCCGCCGAGATGGCGCCGATGTTCGCGCGACACCTGGAGGCGGCGCGGGCGCTGCGCCAGCCGCAGGCGGTCGCGGAAGGCGGCTAGTCCCGCGGAACCGAGACTTCAAGCCGCGTTCGAGACCGCCGCCTCGGCGAGCAGGCGGTGCAGCTCGGGCGGCGGCACCGGCTTGTGCAGGATGGCGAAGCCGCTGCGTTCGACCTCGGCGATGCGCTCGGGTGCCGTGTCGCCGGTCAGGATCACCGCCGGCACCTGCCGGCCGGCCGCCTCGTGCACGAGCCGCACGGCCTCGGTCCCGATCGCGCCGCCGGCCAAGCGGTAGTCGGCGATGATGAAGCCGGGCGTGCGGCCGTCCAGCATCGTGACCGCCTCGTCGCCGCTGGCCGCCACCACCGTCTCGAACTTCCAGCCCTCGATCAGCAGCCGCAGGCTCTCGCGCAGCATCATCTCGTCGTCGATGATCAGGACCAGGCCGCTGCCGCCGGCCGCCGCGTTCGGGATCGGCTGCGGCGCCTCGGTGCTCGTCCTCCTGTCGACGAGCGGCAGGTTGATCGTGAAGCACGAACCCTGTCCGAGCCGCGAGCGGACGTCGATGCGGTGACCGAGCAGCCGCGACAGCCGCTGCACGATCGCCAGCCCCAGTCCGAGGCCCTGCGAGCGGTCGCGCTCCGGATTGCCGACCTGGTAGAACTCCTCGAAAATCGTCGCCAGTTCGTCCTGCGAGATGCCGATGCCGGTATCCTCGACGTCGACGCGCGCGACGGTCCCGTGGATGCGGCAGCGCAGCACCACGCGGCCGCTCGGCGTGTAGCGCAACGCGTTCTCCAGCAGGTTGCGCAGGATACGCTCGATCAGCGTGCGATCGGTGTGGACGATCGCGGCGCAGGTCTCGTCGTCGAGCCGCAGCCCCTTCTCCTCGGCCAGCATGCGGTACTCGGTGGCCAACTGGGCCAGCAGCGGCTCGATCTCGACGTCGCCGACCTCGGGCACGACCACGCCGGCATCCAGCTTCGAGACGTCGAGCAGTCCGTTCAGCAGCATGCGCAGCGCGTCGAGCGAGGTGTCGAGGTGCTTGACCAGCTTCTGCACCGGCAGGTCCGACACCTGCTGCGACAGCGCCGCGGTCAGCAGCATGATCGATTGCACCGGCTGGCGGATGTCGTGGCTGGCGGCGGCCAGGAACTTGGACTTGGCGCGGTCGGCCGCCTCGGCGGCGAGGCGGGCGGCGGCGAGCTGGCGGTTGGCCTGCGCCAGCGCCGTGCGCTTGCCCCGCTCGGAAAACAGCGAATGCGCCAGCCAGGCCAGCAGCAGGCTGATGATGGCTCCCGCGACCAGCACGATGCCGGACGCGTTCTGGTCGAGGGTCTGGTCGAGCACCGGGGTCGATTCGATGTCGACCAGCCACGGCCGCCCGAAGATCTCGACCTGGCGGTGGCGCCGGTATTCGCCCATCGGCCGCTGCGCCGAGCGGAACAGCAGGTTGTCGCCGAAACCGCCGCCGTCGTAGAGCGTGACCCGGACCTCGTCGAGACGGCCGCCGAAAATCCCGTTCATCAGGTCGGCCATGCGGAACGGGCTGTAGACGAAGCCCAGAATGGCCTCGCGGCGGGCCGCCTCGCCGCCCAGTTCGGCTTGCGGGTCGTAGAAGGGCAGGTAGAGCAGGGCGCCGGCCTGAACGTCCTGATCGGTCTCCTGGACCAGGATCACCTTGCCCGACAGCGCCGGCGCGCCGGTGTCGCGGGCGCGGCGCATGGCCTCGCGGCGCGTCGGCTCCGAGAACATGTCGTAGCCGAAGGCGCGGCGATTGCGCCAGTCGAAGGGCTCGAGGAACAGGATCGGGTAATAATCCTCCCGCGGTCCCTCGGGGGTGACGGCGTAATCCGGGAAGCCTTCGGCGCGGACGGCGGCTTCGTGCGCCGGGACCGCGTCCGGCGCGACGTGAACGGCGTAGCCGATGCCCTGGATGCCGGGATAGTGGTCGTCGACCCGCAGGCCGGCGACGAAGTCCCGCCACTCCTGACGGGTCACCTGGCGGCTGGCCTGCAGGTAGGCGACGCCGCCGCGCAGGATCTGGGCGTAGTCCTCCATGCGCTTGGCCATGCCGGCGACCATGTCGTCGGCGATCTCGGCGAATTCGGCTTCGGCGACGCGCTCGGCCTCGCGGTGCACGATCAGCCACACGCTTGCCGTCAGTGCCAAGGCGCCGAACAGGACGGCCAGGGCTTGCAATAGATTTCGAGGCTGTTGTTGCACGAGAGCTTTCGACAAAAGACGGCTTCGACCGCGATTCGGTGCCGCTGTAGAATGGGCGGCTTAACTGCGATTTTGAAGCCGGGCGAGGTCGGACACTACCTTTGCGTAGTATCTGTGCCCTTGGTCATAGAAAAGCCCCGCCAGCCGGCGGCGCGCAGGCGGCAGGCCGGGCAGTCGCCGCAGCCGAGGCCCCAGGGATGGCGCCGCGAGCGGTCGCCGACATAGCAGCTATGGGTGTGCTCGACGATCAGCCGGACCAGCGCCGGGCCGCCGAGCGCCTCGGCCATGCGCCAGGTCCCGGCCTTGTCGATCCACATCAGCGGCGTGTGCAGCACGAACCGGCGGTCCATGCCGAGATTGAGCGCCACCTGCAGCGCCTTGATCGTGTCGTCGCGGCAGTCCGGGTAGCCGGAGTAGTCGGTCTCGCAGACGCCGGTGACAAGGTGCCTGGCGCCGCGCCGGTAGGCGAGCGCCGCCGCCAGGGTCAGGAACACCAGGTTGCGCCCGGGCACGAAGGTGGTCGGCAGGCCGTCGGCGCCGGTCTCGATCGCCACGTCGGCGGTCATCGCGGTCTCGCCGAGATCGGCGACGACGCCGGCGTCGAGCAGGTGGTCGTCGCCCAGCCGCGCCGCCCAGTGCGGAAACGCCTTCGCCAGCTCGGCGCGGAAGGTGTCGCGACACTCCAGCTCGACGGCATGGCGCTGGCGATAGGCGAAGCCCACCGTCTCGACGCGGGCGAAGCGCTCCAGCGCCCAGGCGAGGCAGGTGGCCGAGTCCTGGCCGCCCGAGAACAGCACGATGGCGTGGTCGTCTCTCATGGCTTGGTTTTAACCGGGAACCGCCGGAGAAAAAAGTGGCCGCCGCGGGGCGGGTCGCGGCGGCCGAGTTTCCGGCAGGAGAGCCTGGCCCGGGAAGAACGGTCGCCACCTCCGAGGCGACCGCGGGCCGGCCAGCGATTGAAATGTACGTCGGCGGCCGCCGGATTGCCGGCATCAAGGCCGTGACAAGGCGGTGACGCCGCGGTCACGGCGCGGCGGGGAGTTCGACGACGACGCGTAGGCCGCCGCCCTCGGCCGGTTCGGCCCAAGCCTTGCCGCCCAGCGCCTCGGCGTTGCGGCGCACCACCCACAGGCCGATGCCCTGGTGGCCGGCGCCGCCGCCGCCTTCGGCCGGCCGGGTCGTGTAGTAGCGCTCGAAGATGCGCCGCAGGTCGGCGTCGGCGACGCCGGGTCCGCCGTCCTCGACCGCCAGCCGCACGCAGCCGCCGGCGCGTTCGAGGGCGACGCCGACGAAGCCGCCGGCCGGCGTGAAGTCGACCGCGTTGTCGAGCAGGTTCTCGATCACCGGCTCGAGCATGTCGTCGGCGGCGAGCACGCGCAGGCCCGCGGGCACCCGGGCGGCGATGGTCAGCCGCCCGGCCTGGGCGGCGTTGATCTCGTGCACGGCGTCGCGCACCACCGCCGACAGGTCGACGGCGCGCCGGGGCGCGTTCATCGCCGCGGCGATGCCGGCGTCGAGGCGCATCGCGGTGCCGATCAGCTCGCGCAGCCGTTCGACCGCCAGCTCGATCGCCGCCAGCGCCTGACGCGGGCGGCCGTCGGCGGCCACCGGGCGCAGCGGCTCCAGCGACTGGACGATGGTCGCCATCGGCGTCTTGAGGGCGTGGGCGTTCTCGGCCGCCGCCTCGCGCACCGCGCCGGCCGAGGATTCCAGCGTCGCCACCATGTGGTCGAACTCGACCGCCACCGGCTCGAGTTCCGGCAGGGTGGTCGCGGCGGTGAAGCCGGGCGCGGCGCCGCCGGTCCGGATGGTGTGGGCCAGGGCGGCGAAGCGGCGCAACCCGAGCGCGATCGACGACACCACCCCGATCAGCAGCACCGCCATCAGCAGATAGAACGCCAGCGCCAGCCTGACCTCGGGCGCGTCCGAGAACGGCCGCGCCAGGGCGGCCCCGGCCGGATCCTCGAAACCATAGGCGGTGATCACCACCCAGCAGCCGCCGGCGCCGGTGATCGGGGTCAGCGAGGTCAGCAGCTCGTGGCGGCCGTCGGGCGTGGTGAAGGCGACGGCGCGCGGCAACTCGGCGTGGCAGCTCGCGTCGAGCGCCGGCAGCAGGTCGCCGTCGAGCAGGCGCCGGCGCTCGTCCTCGAGATAGGCCGCGTCGCCGCCGCGGCTGGACGCGACGTAGAAGAAGGCCTCGGCGCCGCGCACCGGTCCGGCGGTCGGGCGGAACAGCAGCTTGACCCGCAGCCCGTCGTCGCCCAGCGCCTCGACCAGCGCGGCCGCCTGCGGCACCATGTCGGCGCCGCCGGCCGACAGGGTCGGCTGCAGGCCGCGGGCGACCAGTGCGCCCTGGACCCGCAGGCTGTGCAGCAGGAAGTCGCGCTTGTCGCGCTCGGCCGCCTCGAACTGGCGATAGAGGACCAGCGGCAGCACCAGGAAGGCCGCGGCCACCAGCACGAGGCGCGCGGTCGCGGAACGCCGGATGCGCGACAGCCGCGTCCTCACCGGCCTTCCGTCCAGCGGTAGCCGAAGCCGGCGCAATTCTCGATGGCGGCGAAGGCCGGGTCGACGGCGAGGAACTTCTGCCGCAGCCGCTTGATCAGGGCGCGGACGTTGGCGCGGTAGCCCTCGGCGCCGTCGCCGGCGACGAAGTTCTCGCCGCGCACCGCGTCGTAGATCTGGCGGTAGCCGACGTCGCGCCCGGCCTGGGCGATGGTCAGCAGCGCCCGCAGCTCGCCCATCGTCAGGCCGAGATCGGCGCCGCGCCAGGCGGCGCGGTGGCGGGCCATGTCGACGTTGAGCGGCCCGAGGCTCAGGCGTTCGCCACCGGGCAGGCGGCGGCTGCCGGCGATCGCCATCTCGAGCCGGCGCAGCAGCACGGCGAAGCTGCGCGTCTTGTCGACGAAGTCGACGGCGCCGGCGGCCAGCGCCGCCTCTTCGTAGAACGTGTCGGAGAGCGAGGTCAGGAACACCGCCGGCGCGGCGATTCCGGCGCCGCGCAGGGCCTTGAGCAGGTCGAGGCCGCTCATGCCCGGCATGCGCCAGTCGAGCACCAGGGCGTCGGCGCCGGCATCGGCGCTCAGCGCCTTCAGGGCGTCGGCGCCGTCGCGGAAGGCGCGCACCGCATAGCCGGCATCGGCCAGGTTGCCGGCGAGCATGTCGCGGAACGGCTCGTCGTCGTCGACGACGGCCAGGCGGCCGGCGGCACTCACGGCACCGCCTCCGCCGCCTCGCCGCCGCAGCCCGCCGCGGGCTCGGGCTCGCGGTAGGCCAGGGCGGTGTAGGTGCCGGTGGCGACGTTCGGGTACAGGTACAATTCGGTCCGGCACGGCCCGGTGCCGTAGGTCCAGACCTCCGACGCACCCTGCTGGCGCCGCGCGAAGGGGGGCCCGAGCAGGTCTTCGACCGCGTCGGCGTCGAGCCCGACCGTCCGCCGCGGATCCGGCCGCGGCGGCGCCTGCGGGAGCGGCGTGCGCGGCGCCGCCAGGGCGAACGGCGGCGGATCCGGGAAGAGGGCGATGTCGGCCGCCGGCGCCGGCTTCGACGCCGGCACCGGCAGCGCGCCGTGGATGCGCTTCGGCTTCGGCGGCGGCACCGGCACGGCGGCCTGCTGCCACGGCACCGCGAGGTCGGCGCAGCCGGCGAGCGCGACGGCGAGGAGGATGGAGAACCAACGCGTAGGGACTGGGCGCAGCGACACAGGGACGATCCGGACCAACTCGGCGCACACCGGCCACAACATAAGCCGGCGCGGCGCCCCGCCCTAGACTGCCGCCCGTCGGGGGGACCGGCCAGGAGACCTAATCCCGACCGCCCGAAGGTCGCGCGGCCCCGCCGGCGGGTCGCGAAAGGCGTTGATTTTCGCGGCCGGTGCGGTTATCAAGTGCGCCTCGCGCCTCCAGTCCCCATCGTCTAGAGGCCTAGGACACCGCCCTTTCACGGCGGCGACAGGGGTTCGAATCCCCTTGGGGACGCCATAGGCCATATTTTCCTTTAAAAACAAAGCCTTAGCTCAGTCGAAAATCGGCTGTGTGGCACAGGTCTGTGGCACATTTTGTGGCACAGGGGAGTGGATGCTCGCGTGCGCCCATCACGAGTATTCGATATGCTCAGGCGATGCGCTCACTGTCCAAAATCGCGGACGGCACCCCGAACGAGGCGCGGATCGTGGATGGCGCTCTGGTCGTCATCGTCGGCCGAGGCAAGGATTGGCTGCACATGCTGATTCTCGGCAGCTCCAATCCCGAGTACGACCTCATCCAAGTTCTGGACGGATTGCCACCGGAGCCGGCGCGTTGGCGGATCACTTACGACCGCAGGAGCGCAGGAGAACGCTATTCGATCAAGGGGGATGAGGCTGCGGCGCGGGAATGGTTGGCTGGATCACGCCGACCATTGATCAGCTTAGTCCGGACCCTTGCGCTCGGGTGGCTGATACCGGAACCCAGGTAGAAAATCGAACGGCAGTTCGCTGTCCAAGCCACGGCGCGTCTCGAAGCACCCACGACAGCACACGAACACCTCGTTGCCGATGGTGGCGACGTGGTGGACATTCTGAGTGCCGCATGACGGGCAGGTGATGACGACGTAGCCGTGTTTCTCCATGCGCTTGGAGGTGGGGTGACAGCAGCCCCGAACAACGAAGGCAGCCGTGATTGCGGCGGGTTAGCCCTTGGTCGTGATCAGAATCCTACGTCCGGGCACTTATCAGCGAGCATCTGTTGGAGCGAGGCGGCAAGTGCCGGAGCCTGAATCGGCTTGTGGAACACGGGAAATCCGCTCGATGTGAGCGCCGCATGACGGTCGGGCGCTGTATCGCCGGTGATGATGATGCTCGGTACCGGCTGATCCACCAGCATTCTGACCGCGTTGATCAGTCCGACGCCCGTTTCGCTATTTCGAAGCCGATAATCGGCGATGATCACGTCCGGCGTCCGTCCCTTGAGCGCGTCAAGAGCTTCGACCGTGGACGAAGCCGGCACGACAGCGAATCCGAAAGCCTCCAGCAGCATAGACATTCCGAGCAAAACCTGCGGCTCGTCATCAACGACCAGGGCGGTACACACGCTACTTTTCTCCATCGTGCCCGTTAAAAGGCGCGGATATGGAGCGGTGTAGAGTCGCAGGCAAGCGCCTGCACCCACGGTCCACCCCTTTTCGCAACATTTCGTTTACGGCTACCAGACGGAGCGTAAATCGGCTGCCCACTGCGGTGTTAATGGCTTCGGTGCGGAGAAATGTTTGGCTCCAAACAAATTGCTGCGGCGCACTACCACTGTATCTCCACTGACAACGGGAACGTCAAGTCGTAGCTGTTGCGGAGTCAGGGAGATAACGATGATCATCGGTTTCACTCGAAACCATCATTTCTGCCAACATTGCGGCGAGGTTCAAGAGCACGTTGTTGCCGGTGCATCTGATGGCGTGACGTATGCTTGGTGTCAGAGATGCTTCATGGTGCATGAATGCGAGAAGGCGTTGTTGGGCATACCCGATGATGCCGAGGCTTCACCGGAAGAGCAGAAAAATTCGGGGCGCAAGTCCGTCAAACGGACCTGAGTTCTTACGGCAGCCCTTCACAAGCTTGTCCGTTTCCATCTCGATCCAATCGATGCGGGTCACCAGGACCGGCCGCTTCGAAGAACGCCTGGGCTTCGGCGTGGGAACGAAAATCGCCGCAGTCCTTTTCCGTCGTCGCGTCGCGACCAGCCGCTCGTCGCGACTTCCGCCACTCCCACGGCGGATCGAAAGTCCATTGCCAGATGCCGCTCTTGGTGGTCTGGGCAACATTCTCAGCATCAACGTAGTCGCGGCTGTAGCGTCGATACGCCAGTGCCCAGCCTCGCGCGACCATCCAGTGGTTCACGTCGATGCCGCCGACATGGCAGACGGCGACGACGCGCCCATATCGGTCCCGGTCCTTCTGCTCGCACACGACCACCTGCCGACCGAGGTGATCGGCGAGAGCAAAGGCTGATTTCCGACCGCAGGGGACTTTGGCACCGTGATCGAGGCAGACCTGGGCACTCTCAGGTGCGTCGATGCCGTGGAGACGAATGCGCTTGCCGTGGACCTCGATGGTGTCGCCGTCGATCACCGTGGCGACGCCCGTGATCAGGTCTGCTGCTGCGGCAGGAACCGAAAACGCGAGAAGCAGTGGACCGAGAAGGATGGGTCGATACATCAGCTCGCCCCTCGGCACCGGCATCAGCCCTCCTCCGCGCCAGCCGACCGGACCAAGCTCACAAATGCCGCTCGGGCTGATTCGGGCATGCGGTAATAGGCTCGCACAAATTCGAGTGTCTCGCGCTTCATCAGCACTTCACCCTCGTCTACCCGTATCGGCATTCGAGCGTCTGGATTCATCCGCGCAGGTGATGCGGCTTCTGTCGTTTCGTCCATGTCATCAAAAAAGAAGCTGACGGGAACGTCGAGGACACGGCTGAGGTCGAACAAGCGGCTGGCGCTGATGCGGTTTGCTCCGCGCTCGTACTTCTGCACTTGCTGAAAAGTGAGGCCGAGTGCCTCGCCCAGTTTCTCCTGGCTCATGCCTACCAGTGTGCGACGGAGCCTCACCCGCGCGCCAACATGTACGTCAATCGCATTTGGGTTGCCTTCCGCATCTCGCCCGCGTTTCGAAACTCGGCGGACTGTCTGCGTAGGTGTCACTGCGGCTTGCCGATCAGTGGCCTTCGGTTTTCTCGTTGGCCTTTTTGCCATCTCGAATTTCCTCCCGGTTCTAAACGGCATCTTTCCGAACCGCAGAGGAAAAGTCCAGGGGCGTTAGCGCCAAAAGGCATTGGATTGGCGTCGCGCATGCATTCGCGGCATACCGCCTAGAAATCGGTAGCAGTCGGCTCCCTATTGCTCGCCTTCCTGCGGTTCCCGCACCTCGATTTCCGGCTCTTCATCGACCCGATCCTCAGGCACGAAGGTGATGCGCATGCCCCAGCCGGAGTAGGTGCGCAGCAAGCGCCCGAATTCCCGTAGCGTGAGTTCGTGGTCGTCGATCTGAATAAGCGTCTCGCCGTCCTCGTCATCGATATGGCACCGCAGCACACGGCCGCGCGGTACCCACTGGTCGGCGGTTTCGACGTACTCGATCTGCGGGCGTCCTGGCGGAATCTCGATGGCGGGCTGATCCCACTCGGCGGCCAGTTCGTCTTGGGTGGCGGTCACGTCGTTGAACAGCGCCAGAATCGCGGCATCCGACATCGACGCTATCTGCGGCCCAATGCGAAGGTGCGTGACCGAGACTGTCGGGTCGGCATTCTCGATGATGGCGGTCTCGCCATCCCGCGTGATTCGCACCTGCTCCAGGGACGCCCGCATGGGCTTCTTCGGTTTCATGGTGAGTCGCTTTCGTTGGAACTCGGCGACGCGCGGTCGCCTTCGCCCTGCTGGCGCAGCAGCATCTCGACGGCGGTCAGGACGCGCAAGGCGATATCGTGCTCTTTCCAGGCTGACTGCTGCGCCAGTGCCGAGACACGCTCGTGTGCCACGTTCGCCGCCTTCGCCCCGTACCGCTCAACCATCTCCCGCGCGGCGCGGCTGACCTTCTCGTCCATCTACTGCTCCCACCCAACCCGCCCACAGTCGGGATCGTAGCTCCAGGCCGTGCGGAGATGAAGCGGGACCAGCAGCATTTCGTGAAGCCAGCCCTGGCTCCGCCGGGCGGCTGCATCAGAGCGGTTGTCCGATCATTGGACATTTCCGTTCGCCAGCACGCGGTACACGCTGGTGCGGGCGATGCCAAGCTGTTTGGCGATGGCGCTCGCGCCCAGGCCTTCCGCCTTGAGCCTCCGAATTTCAATCGCATTGATCGTCGGTCGCCGACCTCGGTAGCGTTCGGGATGCTCGGCCCGGGCGCGCCGAATCCCTTCAATTTGCCGCTCACGCCGAAGCTGCGTTTCGAACTCGGCGAACACGCCGAGCAGGTTGATGGTCAGCGCGCCGTAGATGTCCCCGGTGTCAAAGGGCTGCTCGGTCGCCTTGAGGCTGGCACCCTTCGAGCGCAAGGTGCGGATGATGTCCTGAAGGTCCGAGATGCTTCGGGCCAGCCTGTCGATTCGCGTCACCAGGAGTTCGTCGCCGTCACGAATGAACTCCAGCAGGGCGTCCAGTTCGCGCCGGCCGTTGCGGCTGGTGCCGCTGACCTTCTCGCTCCGAATGATCTCGCAGCCTGCGGCCTTCAGGGCATCTACTTGGAGATCGAGCAATTGATCGGTGGAGGACACCCTGGCGTAGCCGAATTTCATTCAAGCTGTCCCTTTTGGGTCTAGACCCACCCAGTTAACTGTACCAAAACTTCGGTGTCAACCCATGTAGGACAGTAAAACTGTACCAGATCGGAGTTCTGGTAGGGTGTACCCGACCAAGACAGGGCAGTTGGTTTGTAAGGAGCGTGATGGCGCATCGGAGCGAGGTCGGAAATGCCGCTGCCAAGCAAAACAACGCTGGCCGCTGTCACGCGTTGCCGCAGGAGCCTATATAAGTAAAATGAACGCCGCAATCCGGCATTTTGGTAATTACCACTTTCCGGCTTATAACCCACGGCATCCGCGTATTCTTAAACAGTCCGCCACGTAGAGACGTATTTTAATAAATTATGCGAAAATATATTGCAGCTACAATTGGGTAGCTGTAGGCCTTTTCAAGCGCCAGAGAGCGGCGAGATGGTCTCGACGTGCGGCGCATCGAGAGAACGAACATGAAGTCGAGATTCGATGACGAGCAGATAGCCTTCCTGGGCCAGTTGTTTGGCCGATTTGATATTACCAATTTGCCTCGTGACCAGATTCAGGGGGCGATCTTGATCGTCGGTGTCCTGGGGGCGGGCAACGTCGAAACTGAGGAGCAGGAAGAGCTTGCGGCTCTTACGCACTCGATCTTCGATGCGTTGCGCGGCTTTTCGGACGAGGAGTTCGAGGACTTTCGGGCCATGTTGATCAGCATGCAGCCTGAAGGTGTGCTCATGAAATGCGAGACATTCGGGCCATTGGGCTGCGTTTCCTGACGGGTGCCTCAGCGCACCGGCGATGTCCACAATGCGGACATCTTGCCCGGCGCTCCCAACGTCCACCGGCCGAAGCCTCGGGGCGGGGACTTTCACGGCAAGCTTTCGGCTACGGCGGCCGAAAGCGCCGAGAACTCCCCTGCGGCGCTGATGGACAATGGGCCATCGGAGGAAATGATTCGCCATGACTAAGCTCACGCTGGATACCAGCACTATAGCCGGGCTGAAGCAGCGGATAAGCCACCGGTTGGACAAGAAGGCGCACCTCCTCAATTCGACCGAGTTCGAATTCTTGTTCGAAATGGACGAGTGGCTGTGCACCCGCACCTGGATCACCAAGAAGCGGCTGGACTGGCTGCTCGACATCCTCGAACGCACTGAGGGCAAGCGGCTGAAGGAGTTTGCTAAATAGATGTGCTGCTAAAGCAGCTTAATGATCATATCGGGCGTGATGAACACGGGGATGGCGGGACGAACGACCGCACCTATGAGACCGGGACCCGAGGTCGAATGCGGACTGTACGTGATGGATCGCTGTGCCAACGGGGATTGATTGACGGCGGCCGCACAAGAAAAGATGGCGCTCTGGGAAACAGGTCCAACGCCACCGACCAGGATGTGCGCTGATCCTGCATTTTGGTCGATCCGACGCCGGCGCGAGCCGAGAAGTAGGGCAGTGAGGAAGGTTAACGGGCGTCCGCCTTCCGCATGTAGCTGCTAGATCAGGTCCGAGACTCAGCGGAAGGCGAGCGGTCGTGGACATACTTCTCTCCCGGATGGGAGAAGTATGTCCTTCGATCTAGCGGATGACGAGATGATCTCAAATTTAAGGTTTTCAAAAGCGAAGCGAAATCAGCAAGGCGTGAGACGGACCCGCCGCGCAGCAAGGGCCGTCCAGCCGTAGCTGCACGTGGGGTCGAGCGCAGCGAGGCAGCCACGTCTTGATCCTTGGTTGACTTCGACCAGAATGGCTTGAGCCATGGCCTTGATGCGAGGAATGACATGGGGTTCGATTCGATCTGGTCTGATCTGACATCGCGCCTTCAGGTCGGAAGCAAGATCAAGGCCTGGAGCCGGGCCAAGGGCTACACAGGCCTGGAGTTCCAAGTGGTCGATGTCGATTCCACGTTGATCTCCGTGGACAAGGATGGGCTTTCGGCACCAAGGCGGATCAGTCGTGGTGACATAGCGAAGGTGATCGGGGTCCGGGATGACTACATCGCTGGCCGCCTTCAGCGCAGCGAGATGAGCCACATCTCGCAGAACACCACGTACATCCTGGACTTGCTGCACTGGCTGGAGACACAGCGGAAACCGGCTTAAGCCGGGATCAGCTTGGAAGGGCCAGATCGAGTTCGACCTCAAGCGCCTTCTGGACCCGGAGGAGGTCATCGGGATCGCGTTCGGTATTGGCTTCGATCCACCGATCCAGACGGCCGCGCCGTTCGAGGTGAAGCAGCGCATCGGGCTGCGGGGCGTCGTCGATCCACCACCACAGGCCATCCATCTCGATGGCCTCGGTCTTCAGCTTGGCCCAGGGCGAAACCGGGATCGCGCGGACTACCAATTTCCAGGTCGAGGACATTGATCGCGGCATGGCGCGCTCGATGGCGCGCTCGATCACCTCGACATCGCCGTCACGGGACCGGGCCGTCAGCCATCGGCAGTCGAATCGCTCGTTGGCCCAGCTAAGGAACTCGAAGGCATACGGGGCCACGGCCCAGTACGAGTTCCAGGCCGAGTCGGTGCAGCAGCGCAGGATCACGCCGTCGAGGTCGAAGTAGAGCTTGGGCCGGACCTGGGCCGGTGCAGGGGGGGGCAGGGGCGAGGATCGTGTCGTCGGTCACGGACACCATCATGATCCCCTGGGAGATCGCGGCCAAGTCGGCCAGAAGGGCCATCATGGCCACCACCACGTCGTTGTGGATCGCCGCCGTTAGGCACACGATCACCGGTCAACGGCACCGTGCAGTTCCACGTGCCACAGTGCCCCACGAGGCGCTCGTCGGCACCGGGCCAGCGGCCATGAACGGACCTGGGTCTGACCCGTGGTCGAGGATCGCGCCGGCCAGGAGCACCATCATGATCGACATGACGGTGGCCGCCCGATTCGATTCAAGGATCGTGTCCTCGGTCATCCGGGTCGGATCACCCGGTCGAGGTCACGACACCGGTCTCGGACGGCCTTGGATGATCAGGTCGGCCAGCACCATCATGATCGGCGCGAATGGCGGCCAAGGCCGGCCAGAAGGTCCATCACGGCCACCACCACGTCCTTCTGGATCGCCGCCGTCCGGCACCGGATCATCGATCAACGGCACCGTGCAGTTCCAGGTGCCATAGTGCCTCGGCCACCACAAGGTGCTCATCGGCACCGGGCCGGCGGCCACGAACAATACCAGAATGGCACCATAGGCATCGGACGCCCGGTCGAGGCCAACGGGATCGGCCTGGGCAGGGTCCAGCTAAGCAGGCCAGTTGGCCGTCGTCGGTCATGACACCATGATTGGCGCGACGATGACGGTCGGCATGGCGGCCAACTACACCACCCCAGGTTTGAGCTGGCCCGCCGTGTCACGAATCATGTGCTTCCCGCACGGTCGGAAATGACCATCCCAGGGCCTCCTGCGGGTTTCCGTCACGGTCCGGCCAGGGGGATTTGCGCACGGTCGTAGGTCGCCAACGGCACTTGGTGTCCGGCAGGGTCCGTCACCCTTTTCGGCCACGGCACGATCTACTACGATGATGTCCGGGCCTGGGGGGCACGAGGCGGGTGGCAGACGAAACGAAGATCGGGACGCCGTGGCAGGACGATGAGCTTGATGCCATCGTCGCCGACTACTTCGACATGCTGGCCGCCGATCTCGCCGGACAGCCGTACATCAAGTCCCGTCACAGCGCCGCCCTGATGGACAAGATCGGCCGGACCCACCGCTCGGTCGAATTCAAACATCAGAACATCTCGGCCGTGCTCGACAAGCTCGGTCTGCCGTGGATACCTGGGTACAAGCCGAAACCGCATTACCAAAATGCGATCCTGGACGCGATTGACCGCTACCTCAGCGGACACCAGCCCATCCTGGAGATGGTCCGAAATTTGCCGCCCACGGTCGAACAGCCTCAGGACATCTTCACCGATCCGCCGCCGCTGATCCTGCCGAACGAACCGACGCCGATTCGGCTAAAGCAGATCGTGCGCAAATTCGACCCAGTGGAACGCGATCACCGCAATCGCGCCCTGGGAAAGGCCGGCGAGGCATTCGTGGTGGACCTGGAGCGCCGCCGACTGGCTGCCCAGGACCGAGCCGATCTCGCCCGACATGTGCGCTGGGTTGCCGCCGAGGACGGCGACGGGGCTGGCTACGATGTCCTGTCGTTCGATCACGCCGGAAAAGAGCGGCTGATCGAGGTGAAGACGACCAACGGCTCCGCTTCGACGCCCTTCTTTTTGACGCATAATGAGCGCGAGGTGTCTGGCGAACGTGCCGCCGATTGGCGGCTATACCGGGTCCACCTGTTCGCCAAACAGCCGCGCGTCTTCGTCCTCACGCCGCCATTGGAGAAATCGGTCCATCTCCGGGCAGAGACATGGCGGGCGACGTTTTCCTGATGATGGTCGTTCGAACATGACGGCCGGCATCGTGACGCTCACCGAGCAGCAGGTCCGGGCGCTTGTCGAGGACAAGCTCGATGGAACCGGGCCATGCCGAGTGCATGACCTGCCCACTGCTGAGATCGTCACCAACAGCATTGTGCCGAATGCGCGCATCCTGATGGCGCAACTGGACGGCATCGGCGCGAAACTCACCGCCAAGGGCAACCTGAACCGCAAGCTGGTCGAAACGCTGGTGGACCGGTTCGACTGGCTCGGCGTCGATGCGGCCGAGGTTCGCCGCTTCAATAAGGTGGTGAACGAGGAAGACTACATCCCCGCGATGTACCTCCACGCGGTGCTGAAGCTCGCGGGGCTGGCACGCACCGAAAAGGGTTTCCTCAAGCTGACCAAAAAGGGGCGGTCGCTGCTGGCAGAAGACGCTGCTGGGCAGCTTCAGTCAGTGCTGTTCCGCACCACCTTCGCCCGCTACAACCCCGCCTATCTGGACCGCTACGACCTTCCAGAATTTTTCGCGCCCCAGATCGGGCTGATCCTCTTCTTGATCTCGCAGTGCTGCGACGATTGGCGTCCGGCCGACGCGTTGATGCGGTCGGTATCTCTGCCCATTGATGAGGCTCAAAACGCTCGCTATCCCGATATGGTGGTTTCGGCATTCGAGGTCCGCGTGCTCCGGTATCTCAGGTGGTTCGGGCTGATGGAGCAGCAGCGTCCTGCCGCAAACCATGAGTGGCGTCAGCCACGCCTTTATCGCAAGACCAAGCTGTTCGACCGTGTGCTGACTTTCCAACTGTGATCGGTTCAGTGGAAATCCGCGCCGCCCAGGATGTCGAGCAGCAGTCGTTGCCCCCTGTGGCCGACGGGCCGACAGCAGAATGTCCGGATTTCGGACATCCTTCACTGACCCAGCAGCACGGATAAATACCTCCTAAACCAGGAGGTCGCCGTGACACCGAATTTTCTCTTCCCCGGCAACAGCATGGAGCGGTGGTGGCCATTCATCGTTCCAATCCGCTGCATCTGCCGTGCCGCAATTCCGCATTCGCAGCCAATGCTCAGCGACACCACCGTGGTGACGCTCAATGGTGTTTTACTCCACGACGCCGTTGGCGAAAATCATAGCTGACTATGGCGAACAAGCCACGGTGCGGTTCTCCGCATCGTGCTGCATATATGCCCCGAGCTTCACGGCGGCTATCGACCGCGTTCACAACGCCGAGATCGAGTTCATGGGTTCCAGGGTGCGGGGGCGCGCCTGGAGCATCACCATCGAGGTGGCCGGCGCGATCACCAGGGTTGACCCCGGTCACGAGCGAGACTTGGGTGCTGGTGGAACACCGTCTTTCTCCCGATTCCGTTGCCCCAGCTTCCGAAATTCGGCAGTGCGCCCAGAACGCTTTAGGGCGCGGCTAATCTGCCTCTGGAGCGTCCCCTCGTCGATGTGGCGATACTCTTTTCGCTTGCTCAGCAGATACGCAACGCTCGACTGCGAGGTCTGTCGTTCCAGTGTTAGCAGAGCGAAGGCATCCTCCAGCAGCGCAGCTTCCTTCTGAATCGCTTCATCTCGCTTCTGCTGATTGTATATGTTGACCCGCTCGGCGGCCTTCGACCGTATCCGTCTGTGCATGCTGTTCGCATGCCTCCAGAGCGCATCCTCGAAATCTGTAGCACCGTGGAAACCGTATACCGCGTCAACGGCGGCCACCTCCAGAAATCGAAGATGAAGCCAATAGCATGCTTCCGCACAGCCAATCACCGAGGCTTCGTTCGGCGCAAGCAGCGTTGCTCCCCGGAACGAACGTTGCGCACCTTCAATGAACTTGATCAGCGAGCGGCGAGAATCCGGGCATTCCTCCTCGACCACCCCCTCAAGGGTTCCGCCGAGCGTCATCGCTATCACCTTACATCGGGCTTCCTGTAGTTCGCGGTTTTCGCCACGCACCGGGTAAAGATATCCGATGAAGCTGAAGGCACCCATCCCCCCCCCCGGTCCGTTCGATTCCCGTTTAGGCGTACCCTACGGTGCGTCTGAAGCATCTATAGCACGCCCGAGAATGTGCGCAATCCAGGTTAGACGCACCGTGGTGTCCCGCTAGCGGGCGGCATCCTCAAGGTCGCATCTTGAACATATGCTGAAGTCACGCTGACGAATGGGGTGAACGACATCAGGTTCAACCCCGGGCGGCAGCCTCGCGGCTGGAAAGATCGGTGGCGAGCGGGTCTATAGCCGTGAGGAATTGGATAGCTGGATAGAGGGAGAACAGAAATGACATATCATCTGCATCTGCGTAATCGGTGGACCGGCAACATCTGGCTTACTGCCGTGTATGAAGAGGACTTGGTTGAGGCGATTAAATACGGCATAGACCTAATCAAGCTCGGCAGGCTCTATGATGAGGACGATACGTTTTCCGTCATGGAAATGGATGGGTGCAAGGGTTATCCCGACGGGAGCGTCGAAATCTGGGGCGATGAATGGTGGTTTGTGAATGATGCCGTGCTGAAAGAGGCAGGCATCCTTGAGCACAAGGCAGAAATTGAAGCTCACTATAATGATGCGCTTAAGCATCGTGGGGGCGAACTGATCGTTGATCATCCTGAAGACGCGAACGAATACACCTACACGCGCGATGCTGTCCGCACCTTCGATCCGATGGAAACAGGCGTGATGCCGCGCTTTCGGCTAATCCGGTACAACGGCTTCCAGAAGGATTGCACCGACGATGAAGTATTGGGCATGCCTGGGGACCGGGACGGGTGGTTTGATATCGACGACATGACGGACGAAGACCGGAAGGCGCTGGAACAGTGGAAGAAGGATCGCGACGAATTCATGTGTAGCGTGGAAAAGCTAGAGAACGCGGAGGCGTAAGATGGAGAAGATTGTCGAAGGCAAGGCGCATGAACTCGTCGAAAGAGCGAGGAGATCGGCGAAGCTTTCGCGCCGGCCAGCAGGTTTTGGTTCGGCACTGCAAGCGTCAGTCCGGCGGTGATTCCGTCCCGCCGTATGTGAGAGGTGAGTTTCCATGAATCGTAAGACGGCGATGAATCCGGCCCACGTGTGGCTTCACACCGAACTCAAAGCGATCCTGGCCAAGCATTATCGCCTTGAAATTCCGGACTTTTGCCATTTGACCGGGCGGCGGAAAGACACCATCGCCGCGTGGCTGGCGGGGGAACGCCTCGCGCCTCAGCCCGTGGTTATCGCTCTCAAGATGTGGCCCCACTTGACCGACTCGGAACGGCAACGGGTGTTGGCGCGCGAGTCCGGCCTGTCGCACTACGAAGCCATGAAGATTCAGGCGCAGTTGGCGTTGGATACCGAGGCACTAGCCGAGTTGTGCGGTGTCGCGCCGAGTACTATGGCGCGGTATCTGACCGGTCTTCGTCGCGTTCCGCTGGTGGTCGGGAACATCCTTCGCGTGGCCGTGGTCCTGCACCGGAAGGATGAGCTACAGACCTACCGAGGCGTTCACGCAAACCGACGGAAGCCGACCGGGCTTAGGCGGCTGGAAAACTTGGGCTTGGAACCGCACGAAGTTGCGGAGATTCCGGCGGCGATTGAACGGCTTCGGAAACGGTACGACCCATCGGGACGGGGCAGGCGGTCGCGAGCACGATATGAGGTCGCGGCCGAGGCGGTCGAGAAGATCGCGGCCGAATTTGAATGGGCCAGATGGACTCGGAGTTGCCAATCTGATGAGGCCGGGTGGCGCTCGGTTCTCGGTGTCAGTATGAGCGCCACCAAAGATGAGGTGAAAGCAGCATATCGTCGAAAGGCCAAGGAACATCACCCGGACATCGGCGGCGATCCCGAGATGATGCGGGAAATCAATGACGCGTGGGAACAGGCGCAAACCGCGCTGAGATAGAACGACTAAAAAGGTGGAGGTTAAGAGATGACCAGGGAACCTATCGCGGTGGTGACCTTCGTTCGGTTGCCCGAATTTGGCGGGAAGATTACCGCTCGAATTCGCCCGGATCACCAAACTCGGGTGAAGGCCTATGAAGAGATGCCGACGGACCAGTTGGATCAAGAAGCCGCGTTCATAGCCCGGCACGTCCTCGGGATGCCACACGACCGCTTTATGCGGGGCCATCTCGCGTGCATTTTGGCCGAAATGGAACGGCGCGGTAAGCTGGAAACGCGGTACGTGTGGGATGAGCGGCAGGGGGCTTAGCTCTCCTGCTACACGCACTCGCGGCGGGTTCGTCTATTCGGAAGCCGCTTCCCGCAGGAATTGTGCTACGCTCGTCCGCCTGAGGGGGACGCCGTGAGCTACATCGATCCTGAAAACGCGGACCTGTCTGCCGGCAAGCAGTACCCGCCAATCCTTTCCAACCTGGACGTTTTCCAAAATCCGACCCGGCGAAAGTGGTTCGAGCAGTGGGTGCTGGCTCCGACGCCCTCCGCTGAGGTGAACAAGTCCGTGATCCACGACCAGGAAAGCAAGCAGGTTTCAGGCCTTTTCAAAAAGCTGAAGTTGCAAGCGGCTCCTGTCAGCATTGTCTTCAAACTGGCAGCTATGAACAAGTTCTGCTTGGATGCTGAAGTGCCGTTCAGGGGGATGGGGCTTGCGGGATGGGAGAATGGTGGGGACTTGTCGAACGTGTCATTCCCGAACCCAAACCGATGGGCTATCAGGAATGTAGCAATTAAGTGCGCGACATTTCAGTCAGAATCGATGGTCTCGGGAAGCTTTTTTGGCGATCTCACGATAAACAATGGTGCGGATGTGCTTCTTGATAGCTGCTGTATCGGGCGGCTCAGCCTGAACGGAGTTTCGAGAGTGGAGCTTAGGGGATGCGTTGTCTTAAGCTTAATTCTTCCGGTTCCCGGGTCTAATCCGTTCAGTGGAGATGTTGTTTTCAGCCGGTCCACGTTCGCCACATCGAAATCTCAGACCGAAGTGTTTCGTGATGCGCAAGCTTTTAGAAGCTGTCGTATTCACCTTGAGCAGCTTCAGAACCATCATGCCGCTCAAACCATGAGAGCGCTTGAGGTTTGTGCTGAACGCGAGCACGAGCGTGGTCTGATCAAATTTTTCAATTACATGCAGGATTACACAATTTCTTATGGGCAGAAACCAGAACGCTCTTTGATCTACGCTGTGTCCCTATACGCTATAATGTTCATGTTCGTCTGGGTGTATGACGGGGGCGGAATTCTAGTGGAACCATCTAAGGCGGTGGGATGGCTGGCCGGCCTGAGTGGAAATGATGGCCTTGCGCCTATTTGGCGCTCTTTTCTCCTGCCTTTGCACGCTATGACGAACCCGTTTGGCGTGTTTGGCATTAGAACGGTCGTTCCCAATCACGGAATCACTCAGTTCGTCCTCACTGTTTATGGCCTTGTCGCCGATCTTCTTGTTGGATTCAGCGTCTTCGCCATCCGGAAGCGCTTCAAGCTGTCCTAGCTCTCTCGTTTTGACGGGAATTCCGCTAAGGGTACGCTCAGCCGCAAGCAGAGTTCGCGAGATAAATATCTCACGAATGAATGGAGGTCGGTATGCAGCCAAAAATTCCATTTCCCAAGGTGAACCACGAACGCCGGTGGGGGTTCATAGTTCCTATCACCGTGATTTGCCGGGCATCCAAGCCGGCCCGACGCTTTGTCCAGCCGGCCGACACCACTCTGGTGATGGTGGATGGCGTCGTACTTGGCGACGCCACGGGCGTGGTACTGCGCGACAATGCTGACGAGGCGGTCGTTCGCTTCACCGGGTCCTGTATGCTCCAGGGACGTGACTTCGCTGAGGTCATGCAGCGTGTTCGCGAATCCGAGGTCGAGTTTATCGGCGGCGCTCTGCGGGGTCGCGCACGGGATGTGATGATCGAGATCGGGTCCGTCGTCACCCGTGTGGACCCGAAAACCGGTGACACCTGGAATTTGGTCGGCGCTGATCGATAGAATTGGGATTGCCAACTGTAGCCGATGATGCGGCCGACTCCGCCGCACCACCAGCACGCCGGCTACTTCCGCTTCGCCTTCTCCTTCGCCGCGCTGATCTGCTCGTCCAGCTTGCCGTCCGTGACGGCGGCCATCAGGGTGTCCAGCACCTTCTTCAGGTCGCCTTCCTTGCCGACGATGATCGTGGGCTTTCCCGGCTCGATTTCGACGATGTGGCTGCTGCCGTACCGGACCTGGAGATAGGTCACGCCGTCATCACCACGCCACCACCAAGGACGCGGCTTTGCCATCACCGTGGTCTTGTCGAGGCTGCCGTCGTCGCCCTTGATGTACCGCTGCCGTTCGACCTGGAGGCTCGGGTTCTTGAGCAGTTCGATCTGCTGCTGAAGCCCTTCGAGGACCACGGCGCGGGGCGACTTGCGACGCGTTTCGGAAACGAGCGGGCGCTTCGCATCGGAAAGCTTGAGGTTAAACATGTAATCCTCCGTACCAGCCCCATAACAATATGGTGGTATGAGCTTAGCTGCAAGTGGCCAGAGTCTCGTTTTCATTCATATGTCGCCGGTTTTGCCGTATCCCCGCGATTTGCGCTCGACATGACTCCATAGATTCACTCTGACATCTGCGAGTACTTTAGCGCCAGCTTGCAGGGATTCAGCATCAACAGGATCGGCAGCATTACGCGATTCATCTAGCGTCTCCGCTATGATGTCGCCAAGGCGGACGTAGAGGACGACCAAGCTTTCAAGGCTCGGCTCTCTCCGTCTGGCGAGCGAGCTTGAGTACCAACTTGGCCCTTTCCCCCACAACATGCTGAACTCGGCTTGTGTATCGACCATGCCGAGACCGCGAAACTCGTCAAAAATCTGTGTTGCCAATTGCATACCGCACCTCCAATGCATTCTCGTATTTATCTGCGGCTAGCAGACACAGACCGATTGCCAATTCGTTTTCGGCCGGCCACGATCTGGCATCTGGACGTGATGTTGAACGATGGCCGACGAACCGATCCCCGAAATCACTAAGGATGCGCTGATGGCGCTCGGCATCGAGCGGCTCGCCAACATCCTGGTCGAGCATGCGGACCGCGACGACAAGCTCGCCCAGAAGCTCGTCCTGGCGCTTGCCGCCACAGGGGCACCCGACCGGCTCGTGGAACAGCTATCGAAGGAGATCGACGGCATTGCCGCCGACGACGATTTCATCGGCTACGGAGCCAGCCGTGGGGTAGTCGAGGAACTGGACACCATCAAGGGCGCTATCGTTACCGACGTGCTGCCGCGCGATCCGAATTCCGCTGCCAGCCTCCTGGAGCGGTTCATCGACCTGCACGTGGGGCTGATCGAGCGCAGCGACGATTCGGACGGCATGATCGCCGACGTTTTCCGCGATGCTGTTGCCGACTGGGGACGGGCATGGGCGGCAATGGCGGACCGTGAGCCCGCTTTGGTCGCCGGGGTCGTCTTCGACGCGCATACGGGAAATGACTATGGTGTCCTGGATCACGTGATCGAGGCATTCGGAGATGCGCTCGGCGAGCCAGGGTTGGCGGCACTGGAGACCATGCTCCAGAACGCCATCGGGAAGCTGCCGAGAACATCGAATGCTCGCGACCAGGAGGTCGGATATCGCAAGGGTCAGCTTCGGCGCGGGCTGATGGAGATCGCCGATCTCCGCCGCGACCCCGACCAGTTTATCGATGTCGTTAATTCGGACGATCTGGTGCAGGCGCATGCCGTCGAGATCGCCAAACGGCTCATTGCCGCCGACCGACATGAAGAGGCTCTCGATTGGCTGCGCCGCGCCGAGCCGAACTTCGCAACCGACTACGACCGCATCCGCCTGACGATCCAGGCGCTCGACGGCTTGGGACGCCACGAAGAAGCCCAAGCGGTGCGCTGGGATCAGTTCACGCGATCAATGTCGGCACGGCACCTGAAGGACTTCCTGTCCCGTCTACCCGACGAATCTGTGGCGGTCGCACGAGAAGCGGCGATCAAGGTCACGATGGCCCACGGCGATCCGCTCAGCGCGTTGTCGCTGCTGACCGAGATTGATGCTCAAGATGCTTCGGCGGAACTGGTATTGGCTCGCTTGGACGCGCTTGACGGCAATGCCTACTACGTCCTGCGCCCGGCCGCCGTGACGTTGGCAAACCAGCATCCCCTGTCGGCGGCGCTCCTGTATCGGAAACTGGTCACGGCGGTACTGGAACGCGGCGCGTCAGCCCAATACCACTACGCGGTCTCCGATCTCAAAGCCGCCGAGAAGCTCGCGGTTAAGGTGCCGGATTGGGGAAGTCATGGCGACCATCAAGCGTTCCTTGATGACCTGCGGCAGCAGCACCGGCGCAAGTGGTCATTTTGGAAGCAGGTAGATGGGCGGTAGCTCATCGTGATCACTGGCCGGCGGTGATCGACTAAATACTTTGTGCCGGGCTGCCCGCGCAGGAAGGAGATTTTGGTATGTACAAATTTAACAGGATCGGTGCGAGCGAAGCACCCGAAACCCACCCCTATGTTGCAGAGATTGCGCTCGATCCAGCAGAATGGACGCGCTTCCGAAACCTCGTCGAGAACGCGCCCGAGGTCGTATTGCTCGCCTGCGACGACAGAAAGCCGAACCTATGGGTGGTTCGCGCCGGCTGTGCCAGCCGCGAGGTCCGTCGCCGCCTCGAAGATGCATGGTGAGTTGGTAATCCCTGCCGGTACGGGGCCTTGATCACGACGACAACGCCTGGAGTTCATCGTCGTCATAAGAAATCACCGCATGCACGACGATCTCCGCACCGGTGACGACGTGCTTCCAGGTGATGCGATCCGCGATGACCTTCTGCTCCAGCTTGGTGCAGGTGGATTCGCCGAAGCAGAAGTGTAACGTTCTGAACAGCGCGTGCAGCACGGACACGCCGAGGCCGGTGATCGGCCGATCTGGACAGCATCCTCGTCCTTCGGCGATCTGCTGCATGCCCGCAATCACACCGGCCAACTCGGCCGATGTCAACGTGATGTCGGGCAGGCTGAAGAAGTCCTGCCGGCGATAGGCATCCGGTCCGATCCGCACGAACATGCTGGCCTTGGACCGGATGTAGCCGAGCGTACCCGCTCCTTCGCAGTTATGCGTCATGGCCCCCCTGACCAGATTAAGCGCCCGTCCAGGCGCAGGCTGATGAACCGGTAAGAAAGGTCGTCCGCCACCTCGCCGAGATCGTGTCGGCTGGCGAGATGCGCGAGGTCGGCACTGGTCGTTTCTTGACCGGTCGCGCCGCAATGGCATCTGCCAATCGGGACCTGCTCGTGCAGGTGCTCAAGGTCGTAAACGATCTCGTGAATGTCGCGGTGGGTGATTGGTTTCGAAAGGCGTTCCAGCATCGCCGTGTCCGGACTATGGAAGCAGACGTAACGCGCGAGGCTGTTGCATGAGTAGCAGGGAGTCTCGACAGTCACTTCGACAATGGCCGGTAGCCGCTGCACATTCCTCGTTGTATCTGGTGACAGGCCAGTTCCCCAGGGTGGAACGGTTATGGGTTTGAACCCGCCGCCGGTTTCCGACAATACCGCCGCAGGCGCGCGCACCTTCGGGATGAGGCAAAAATCACCAAGGCAACCATCGGTAGTCTACTTCCAAAATTTCTACGTCGTATTTATATGCACGTGAAAGCGTTCCGAACAGTTTGGCCTCGCATTTCCCTGAGGCGTTTGGCTGAACTGGCCTCCAGAACACGCAGGAGTATTCTCGGGCAGATACCGTCCCGCCCCCTTCCTTCTCCTCAGACAGCAGCAGTGTCAATCCCTCAACGCTGCGACTTTCTCCATTGTAAATCTCAACCTCTATAATATTTTTTGAGTAAATGCTGGCGTATCCGTCCAGGTAATATTTCATCTCTATGTTGGCACCGAAGCATGGCGACGCCGACATAAACACCATTAAACTCGCAGAAAGGCCCCTCATCCGCAACCTCAGCTTCACTTCAGGTCAAGCGATCTCGCCACAGCTAGAAACTCCGGATAATGTTCGTTGAACGCATCTGCGGCGCAAAAACAGTTAAGTGTGTACGAAACTCGCCCAGATATGGTTTGGAAAGTTGCCGTAGCAATCTTCTCCCCCTCTATCCAGCCAGAGTGAAGATACATTACACCTTTCCGCCCCGCAAGTTGAGTTGGGCTAGATAGGTGGACCTCTGGATCAGTTAATACAATTCGTAAAAGTGATTCAATTTTTTCAGGAGTGAATTCGTTAATATATCCATCAATGCCAATAATGGCCAGATCATCGTCCTCAGTCCGTTTTATTGTGCATACCCGATCCCCGCTTGCGGACGCAAACGCGCGCGAAACACTTGGCTCTGGAATTTCTTTCCAACCCAACGGAATTATGACGGAAAATCCGATCAATTCGTCCACGACCTGCTGTTGCGCCACAGCACGAGAATCCCATGCGACCGCCAAAAGCGCAGAGAGCAATGTGAGCAGAGCGCTGCGCAAAGCCTAAGCCTCGAAGTTGATCGATTTCAGGACAGTTTGTCACCACTCCGGTTCTGGAACAACCGGGAAGCGATAGAGGCAGCGAGAGCAGTTGCGTTCAACGCCGATATTGGGAAGACCCGTGCGCAAATCCCCCTTGCCGGACCCTCGCCCAAGCCCGCAGGAATCCTGGCTCTGGGATGGTCGAATCCGACCGTGCGGGAACCACATGGTTTGCGCACTTTGGATAGCTGGCCCACCCGCAAGGTGATAGCGGCCATAACAGATTGCGCCTGAGGTTGGTTGAGGGCATTCTAATTTACGCGGGAGCGACGAAACGGGAGCAGACCGAAGGATGATCGCCGGCCATGCCATACCGTGGACTTCTCGAACTTTCGCCCGATGCAATCCTCGTAAACTGCGGGGGCGAGATCGTGTATGCGAACCGGGCGGCAGCGAAGTTGCTGGCTGCGGAAAACCCCGATGAACTCGTCGGCACAGGTGCGCTGACCTACATCCATCCGAGCCATCACGAGCAGGTCAAACAGCGGATTGCTCGCACCCTGGCGACCGGGGAAGAGAACCCGCCAATGGAGCAGGTTTGGGTGCGCCGAGATGGCAGCGAGGTCGTCGCATCCGTCGCCGGGGCGCGCGTCGAATGGCAGGGAAAGCCCGCAGTCGAGGTTTGTCTGCGGAAGGTCGATGAGCACATGCGGCTTCAGCAAGTCATCGAGCAGGAGCGTGATGGCAGCCTGCGGAAGCTGGCCAATGCTATCCCCCAGCTTGCCTGGATGGCTCGGAGGGATGGCCACATCTTCTGGTACAATGACCGTTGGTACGATTATACGGGCACCACGCCTCAACAGATGGAAGGCTGGGGCTGGAGAAAAGTTCATCACCCCGATCACGTGGACCGCGTGGTGGCATGCCTGTCGCGGTCGTGGGAAACCGGCGAGCCGTGGGAAGACACGTTTCCGCTGCGGGGGAAGGATGGGAACTACCGCTGGTTCCTTTCTCGGGCGCTGCCCGTCCATGACGAGGCGGGAGAGGTCTCTGGTTGGTTCGGCACCAACACCGATGTGACGGAGCTACTTCAGGCGAAGGATGCCCTCGCGGAAGCCGCCGAAACCAAGTCGCGCCTGATAAGCGCCGTCAGCCACGACCTGCGTCAGCCACTCCAGTCCTTGACCTTGTTCGCATCGTTGATTGGAGCCGACCCGCATCTGAGCCCGCAATCGCGGGTCGCCCTCGATCATCTTCGCGCCTCGGTCTACCGCATGGGTGACCTGCTGGGCTCGATCCTAAGCCTTGCCCAAATTGAGGCGGGGCTGGTCCCAGGAGAGAAGAAGCCAGTGCCACTTGCGCCGCTGCTGTCCGACCTCGCGGAGGAAATGGCCCCGCAGGCCCATGCGAAGAACCTGAGCCTGAAATTCGTACCGACATCGGTGGTCGTTGAGGGCGATCCGACGCTGCTGACGACGATTGTCCGCAATTTGGTTGCCAATGCGATCCGCTACACGGATCGTGGAAAGGTGCTGATCGGTGTGCGCCGGCAAGGCACCGAATGCCTCATCGCGGTGTACGATACGGGCGCGGGCATTGATGCCGACAAACTGCATCTGATCTGGGAGGAATTCTATCAGGTCGATAACCCGTCACGCGACAGGAGCAAGGGTCTTGGGCTGGGGCTGTCCATTGTGCAACGGCTGACCAGCCTCCTGGACTACAAGGTGGTCGTGAAATCGGTGAGGGGCAAAGGCTCCGCGTTCTGCATCGTCATGCCGACTACGCAGTCCGCAGCCGACAGTTCCGAAATGCGCGCTGTTGAACCGACCATGCGGGCATAGCCTGTCGGCTGACCGTTGGAACTCGCATGAACTCCGGCCGTTAAACCTCGAAAAGTGGATCGTGTGCAGAGGCAGATGGTGTGCTCACGGTTGTGGGCTGCCTACCCTATGAGAGACCGCCTTCGGAAGGTTGAAGCCTCTTGTCCGGACGGGCAGCTAAACTGAAGCTCGGTGGTTGGATGCCTTACAGCGAACTGCTCGAACTCAGCCCTGACGCCATACTGGTGAACTGCGGCGGCAAGATCGTGTATGCAAACAGGGCGGCAGCGCGGCTCCTCAATGTCGGCAAACCCGAGGACCTGATTGGACTTTCTCCCCTGGAGTTCATCCATCCGCATTTCCACTCCCTGGTGAACCGGCGAATTGCGCGGACCCTTCGGTCCGGTCACGAGGATGGGATAGTCGAACAGATTTGGAAACGACGCGATGGCGTCGAGATCACGGTGGCGGTGGCTGTCGCCAGAGTCCATTGGCATGGACAGTGGGCAATCGAGGTTTCTCTGCGCGATGTCTCCGCGCAGCGGCGAATCCGCGACGAATTGCAGGCTGCTCGGACGGCGGCAGAACAGGCGGCGATGTCGAGATCGCGCCTTATCAGCGCAGTCAGCCACGATCTACGCCAACCTCTTCAATCGCTATCTCTGTTCGCCTCGGTAGTGCGCGCCGACCCCAACGTCGGCCCGCAGTCTCGAATTGCGCTCGATCACATGTTGACAACCATTGACCACATGGGTGGGCTACTCGGCGAAATTTTGAACGTGGCCAAGATCGATCTTGGGTTGGTGGGCAGCAAAAAGCAGGCGTTTGGACTGATGCCGCTGCTCGAAGGGATCGTCACGGAGATGGCACCACTCGCCGAAGCCAAGGGGCTGGTGCTGAAATCGGTCGCAACTTCGCTGACCGTCGAGAGCGATCCCGCGCTGCTCACAACAATGATCCGGAACCTGATCGCCAATGCCATCCGCTATACCGACAGCGGCAAAGTGCTGGTGGGGGCCCGCCGAAGTGGCCACGAATGCCTGATCGAAATCCACGACAGCGGGATAGGCATAGATGCCGAGAAGATTAGTATGATTTTTGAGGAATTTTACCAAATCGACAACGATTCTCGGGACAGTAGCCTGGGTCTGGGTCTAGGGTTGTCTATTGTGCGGCGGCTGACCAGCGTTCTCGGTCACCGAATTCTTGTGCGCTCCGTGAGGGGCAAGGGCTCCGCCTTCTGCATTATCGTGCCGATGGCGGCGTAGCGGTCCTCCAGGGGATCGATATGCGGAGGGCCGTTCCCTTCATTGGCTCAGAATCGACCCGCCACTCCCCCTCATCTGCTCGGTCAACAGCGGCACGAATTTGCTTCCTAGACCTTTGCGCGCCGGTGCTGCGGGCATACCGACGCCATCGTCGCTGATGTCCAGGTGAAGAGACCCGTTCTGCCTGCCGCCAATCAGTTACCGTTCCGAAAATAGCGGCAGAACCACGTTCGATCCTCGGATGCGGAGATTTTCAGTGAGTTCAGGCTGTCAATTTCAGCCCATGGCACCGATCACCAATTAAATCGTCGAGCTTCGTCAGAAGCTCCGCCAGCCCTACGGGCTTGTGCAGCACGGGGACGCCACACTCGCTGAAGCGAGCTACCAGATCGGGGGCGGTATCGCCAGTGATGATCAGACCAGGAACGGCTTTGCCGAGCAACTGACGCCCCTGCTCGATCACCTGTATGCCTGTCTCGCCATTGCGCAGACGGAAGTCCGCAATGATGGCTACTGGGTCGAGCCCCCCGCGCAGGTGATCGAGTGCTTGTTCCCGGCTTTCCGCCGTATGGGGGGTCACGCCGCAGATTTCCAATACAGCCGCCATTCCACGAAGCACGACGGGTTCGTCGTCCACCAGCAGGACGTCGCACATTTTCACCTCTCGGCGCTGAGGTGCTACCAATCTCCATGATCTGGGATCACTTCAAAAACATGGAAGGTCAGATAGACGGATTGCGGATGAGACCTGCACCTCACCTCGCTCCCGCTATGCGGCTGATCTGACCATCTCAAGCTGCAACGCTGGGGTCGCGGAAGATGACCTCCACCATGACGCCGCCGTTGGTGCGCGATGTCACCGTCGCCTTGCCCTTGATCTGCTGCGCGAAGGCGTCCACGAGCTTCAACCCGAGCGCCCCGGCACGTCGTGTCGATCCCAGGCCTACACCGCTGTCCTCAAGGCACAGCCGCATCATCCCGTCTTTCATCGCGTTCAGTCGGATGCCGATTGTTCCGGGCCGACCGGCGGGGAAGGCATGTTTCATGCTGTTGGTGATGGCTTCGGTTGCAATCAGGCCGAGGGGGATCGCCACGTCCGGCCCCCACACCACCTCGTTGGCATCGACACGCAGATCAACCTGCCCAGGCACCGATTCCATCGAGGTGATCAGGTTGCGCGCGAGCCGCCTCAGGTATTCGGTGAAGTCGATCTGGTCAGGGGTATTGCCCTGGTAAAGCATGGCATGGACCTCGGCGATCCGCGCCAGCCTGTTCTCCGCCGTCAATAATGCTTCTCGGGTCTCGGAGCGCTCACTGTTGAGCGCCTGGATGCGGAGCAGCGATGCCGCCGTGGCGATGGCGTTCTTGGTGCGGTGGTTGATCTCCTTGATCAGGTAGTCCTTCTGTCGAAGTGTCTCCTCATTGCGATCAAGAGCATCCCGTAAGACGCTTTCCAGCTTGGAACGGCGCTCGACCTCCGCTTCCAACTTTCCCTTCGCTTCCTGCAAAAGACGTGTTCGCTGCTCGACCCGCTGCTCCAGGCTTTGAGCCATTTCCTTCAGTTCGTGTTCAGCGGTCACGCGGTCGGTGATATCGATCAACGAGGCGAAGTGTCGGACGACGCGCCCTTCCTCCCACTGCGGACTTACGAACTGCGATACCCAGATTTCGCGGCCATCTTTGCGATAGAGCAGCACTTCGATCTGGATGTGGTCGCGGGCCGTCATCGCCCGTTCGATGTGGCGGACGATCTCGGGATCGGTCTTGTGTCCCGTGAGGAAGTAATAGTTCTGCCCCAGCACCTCGTCCATGTCGTAGCCGCACATCTCCAGGAATGCGGCATTGGCGTAGATGATCGGGTTGTCCGCGACCGTAGGGTCAGTCACCACCATCGGCATGCGCGTTGCCTCGACGGCTTCAACGAAGGCACCGCCTTCGCCCCGGAGCTTCTGAAGTTCGCGCTCGGCTTCTGCCTGCCCTGTGCGCTCACGCGGCTGCTTCTCGGCTGTCATCTTCACCTCGGGTTCTCAGCACGTAAACGATTAGCGGAGATCAGAGGTCGCGTGTTTCTCACCGTGTCGATCATGATGGTGTTCGTGACCGATGACATGATCCTCAGCCCCAGCCGGCCTGCACCGGCCCAGGCTATTCCCGGTGGCCTCCACCGGGCGATCCGATGCTGTGGTACGATTTTGGTGCGGTCCGAGACCATTGCCATCTAGCAACTGGTGTTCCCGGCCGACGCCATTCTCGAACCCGAGCTAGCGGCACCATTCTGGTACCGGGACGTGATCGCCGGCCCGGCATGGTGGCCGAGGCGCTGAGCAGCCCTAAGTCACTGGGGTGCGTTCCACTGAAGATATCAGTTCAGTTCCCGAGAGCGGTCATCCCGGAGAAGATCGGCTGAAGCTCGTCCGGCGTTCGCCAACAGCAAATGGACGTGGTGTACCAAAAGCCGGCAGCGACAGTCCTCGACTTTACGGCAAAGAAGGCAGCGTTGCGCCATGGCACCAGTCACGGCAGCCGGCCGCCAGTCGAACTTCGCCCAATTTTCGCTGACCGTTGCGACGATTTCCGGCAATCTGCCCGGCGACGGAGCCTTCGCGACCTTCGGGCCATAGCACCGTCCTTCGAACACCTCTGCCGTCTGTTTCGCCATCGCCTGCGCAACATCTATCGACATCGAGTACACAGCGAGTGCATTCCGGCGGTCGTGATCGTTCACAGCGGTCCCCTTGGATTCTTTACGATCATGCTGCCACGAGCCGAAAGCCGCGCGTAGTAAGCGAACGGGTTGTTCCCGGTGCCGGTCGGACTATGCCCGCTGACTTCAGCCAGACGAACCGGAGTGCCCATGTTGGCGCGCGGCATGAACGGATTGACCATACAAAAAGTAAGGCCTATTGTTGCTCGCATGTGTCAACCCGCTCATGATACGCCCATGTGGCCGAAGTTCATGGACCGTTGTCCGGCATGTCGCGAAATGGCTCAGCTTCAGATCGTTGAAGCGGATGGGCAGCGGTATTGCTGGTGCCAGACCTGCTTCTGCGTCTCGGAGTGGGACGAGGATGCTCCTGAGCCTCAACGGCCAGGAACAGCCGCCGTGAGCAACGCGTAATCCGGTTGTTCTGCCGCTTCCGGGCGCGCCATTTCGATCCAGTGCTGATCCGCAGCCTGTTTCTCCCGCAGGCCACGCACGGCATTCTCGGCGTGAGCAGCAATCCGCTCTTTGCCCTGCTGCCGCAGTTCCGCCGCGATTCCTTCGAAATGGTCGATGAGTGCCTTAAGGTGCATGTCCCGAGCTTAGGCGGCCCGAGTTGCCATTTCATAAATTGCGCGACTCAGAGCCACGGATATTCCAGGCAGTTCACCGCCTCCACCAGTTTTCGGAACGGCGTCTCCCGGTCTCCGTAGTGATCGCGCATGGCTACGGACCGCTCGTGAGAACTCCATCCGAGTAGCGCGTCAATGACACCGTACTCGACCCGTGCCTCCCCTAGCTTGTCGTTGACGAGATGTCTGAAGCTGTGGAAGCCTTTTGTGGTGTTTCCCTTGCGGCGCGTGATGATCTCTGCGAGACGGCGGTGGAAGCTCTTGTCGAACTTTCCGCCCCACTGGTTCACCATCGTATAGGTAAGCTCGCGGAAGATGCGTCCGTTGGGATTCTGTCTGTTTCGGGCGACAAATTCGAGGAACCCAAACCGCTTCAGGAGCATGGGATGCAGTGGGACGAGGCGTTGTGCACCATGCGTCTTCAGGCTCTTTGACTCTGCTTCGTCCTCGGAATCCGTGGTGATCCGCAGGCACCATACACCCTGATGCTGTACGATGTCGCCGGGCTGAAGCTGACACAGTTCGTTGCGCCGAGCGCCCGTGAACAGGGCCAGCAAGGGGAGCCAGTGGTAGACGCTTTCGTGGTCGCCCCGATGCAGGGTATCACCGAGGAACATCGCCTTGAGGTCTGCCTCGGTGAACGGAACCCTGATCCATTTCTGCTTGCCGTCGAATCGGGACAGGCTCAGGGATGGATCGTAGCGGATGAACCACTGCTTCTTAAGGAACCCGAAAAGCTGCCTAATTGCGGTGATGTGCCGGTTCTTGGTGCCACTGGCGATCTTCTCCTCCGGCCCACGAATGGCGTCTCGCAGGTCACCTTGCTTTGGGCAGTTCACCGGCAATGCGTTCAGGATTTCCCGAAAGGCCTCGACATCGCCGGGCCGGATCGTATGGACGTATCGGGTTTCGGTCAGGAACCGAAGCAGCAGCCTAAAGCTTTCCCCATAGGCAGCCTGGGTTTTCGGGGTGCGCTTGCGCCATCCTTCAGCCGACTTGAACCGCTCCACGGCCTCGATCAGTGTGGTCTTGCCGGCACCTCCCAGATTGCTGGTATCGTCCTCGTTCTCGGGCGAAGGCGTCGTGGTGAACGGGGAGGGGGTGTCTGGCGGTCTGACCGCGATGAACTCCGGTTGCTGGCTCCCCAGCAGCACTCGAAGGTCGAGCGTGATCTGATCGGTGAGGTAGTTGCGAACGCAGCCGAGGAAATAGGCGTAGCTCTCCGAGTCCTTGGGGAGCGCAAGTTCCCGCCGCTCGATGAACTCGTCGGCGTTCTCGACGGCAAGGCGCGGTACCGATGCGAGTTCCTCGCGCAGGCCGGAAATCGTTTGGCCCGTGCCGCTCGCCAAACCAAGTGGGTTCACCGCTTTGAGGAATGCCTGCTCGGGGCGGTATGCCGCCATCCGCGCCCAGGCACGGAGGTCTTCCCGATCATAGGTCTTGATCCCACGCGCTTCGTCCCGGCGCTGCTGGAAGCCACACTTGATCTCGCCCGCACGGATGTCATGCTTGACCTGAGCATCACGCCGTCTGGTGGTGCCGAGGCTTTCGCGGACGAAATCGCCGCTGTAGACCTCGCGCAGGTCTTTCGGCACGCGGACTTTGATCCAGTAGGTGTTTCCTCGCTTAAAAAGCGCCAAGATTCGGCTCCGTGTGGCACACCCATGTGGCACAGGTCACAGGGGCTTAAACCCTTGTCGAAGCTAACGCTTTGATATGTGGTTGTAAACGTTCCGGTGGTCCCCAGGTCCCCTTGGGGACGCCAGCGCGGTCCGCGCTGCCGGTGTTTGAAAGGGCTCAGCTTTTCGGCTGGGCTTTTTTTGTTTTCGTCGCCGAATTCCGGGGAGAGCCACGGGCGCTTCCTTCTCTCCCTCTCCCGCCAGGCGCCGCATCACGGATTGGCGGGGATCCCGGACCGTCGCCCCCGCGAAGGCGGGGGCCCATTTTCCAGAGGCCTCGGGTGTTCTTCGCAGAGGCGCCCGCCCGTGCTCCGAACCGCCTCTGGAAAATAGATGCCCGCCTGCGCGGGCATGACGCGGGAGCGCTGCGAACGTCTTTTCCGCCAATCCGCGATGAATCAAAAATGCCGGCCGGCGAGGGGTTTGAAAGGGCTCAGCTTTTTGGCTGGGCTTCTCCTGCGCCGACCTCATGGAGGCGGCGATCGGCACGGGCGAGCGGAACCGTGACCGAAAAGCGCGAGCCGCGGCCGGGACGCGAGGTCAGCTCGATCGGGTGGCCGAGTGCGCCTGCTATGCGCTGGGCGATCGCCAGCCCGAGCCCGAGTCCTTTGGCCCGGTCGCGCTCGGCGTTGTGCAACTGCACGAATTCCTCGAACACCAGTTCCTGCTGCCCTTCCGGTATGCCTATCCCGCTGTCGACGATGTCGAACCGCAGAACCGGGCCGCGCCTGCGGCATCCGACCACGGCGCCACCGGAACGCGTATAGCGCAACGCGTTGTCGAGAAAGTTGCCGAGGATGCGTTCGAGCAGGATGCGGTCGGTTTCGATCTCGGCGGCGCAGGGAACCGACCGGAGTCGCAGGCCCTGCGCCGCGAAACGCGGGCCGTACCCGGCGGCGAGGCGTTCCAGCACCGTGTCCGCGCCGACCGGGGCACGGGTGATCGGGAGCATGCCGGCTTCGAGCTTCGAGATGTCGAGGAGCTTGTCGAGAATCTCCTTCATCGCCTCCAGCGAGTCGTTCATGTGCCGCAGCGCCGGCGCCAATGACCCATCCGCGTTGCGCAGGTTCAGCACCTCGGCCGAGAGGAACAGCGACTGCAACGGCTGGCGCAGATCGTGGCTGGCGGCGGCCAGGAAGCGGCTCTTCGATACGCTCGCCGCCTCGGCGGCGTCGCGGGCCCGGCGCAGGTCGGATTCGTGACGGGCCAAGCGGTCGGCCATGTCGTCGAAGGCTTGCGCCACGGTCGCCAGTTCCGCGCCCGCGTCGAGCGCGCCGACCCGCGCCCGCATGTCGCCACTGCCGAGGCGGCGCGCCGCCTCGACCAGACGCGCCGAGGGGCGGCCGATCAACTGGTGCCCGGAGACCGCGGCGGCGCCGAGGCCGAGCAGCGCAACCAGGCCGAGGCCGAGCCCGCCGAACCGCAGATCCTTCTCGGCCGGCCGCACCACCGTCTCTTCGTCCTGGCCGAGGACCACCGTCAGGGTTCCGGTCGACTGCCGGCCAAGCTTGGCGAAGGCGAACAGCCGTTCGCGGCCGTCCAGTGCCTCGGCCTCGAAGGTGCCGGAATCCTCGGCCGCCATGCGGCGCACCAGGTGATCTTGCGGTATCACGGTGCCGATGAAGCGGGCGCCGCCGGGATGGCGGCCGACGACGGTGCCTCGCGAATCGACCACCGACACCACGGTGTCGTGCGGCAGGTCGAGCTTGGACAGGTGCCGGTTCAGCCACTCCACGTCCAGGGCGACGTTGATCGCGCCCAGGAAGCGGCCATCTTCGAGCAGTGGATAGGCGAGATGCACCGACGCCCGGCCGCTGCCCTTGCCGACCGCCAGGTCGCCGACCGAGAACTCCCGGCTCGCCATCACCCGCGCGAACCATGTGCGGTCCCGGACATGAACCCCGGGCCGGACCGGCAGGCCGGAGCAGACGACCGAGCCGTCGGCGGCGACGACGCCGGCGAAGGCGTAGCGCGGGTTCTCGGCGACCACCCGGGCCATGACGGCGCCGCACGCCGCGGGATCGGCGGTGAAATTGCGCACGGCCGGGGTGATGGCCAGCGCCTTGAGCAAATAGAGCGTCTCGCCGAGCAGCCGGCCGTTGTCGGCGGCGACATCCGAAACCGTTTCGGACAACTGCGCGAGCGCCGCGGCGCGCTCTTCGGCAAGCCGGTGGGCGACGTGGTAGGCGAAGGCGGCGAAACCGGGAAGGAAGGCGAGCAGCAAAAGCGCCGGCAGAAGCAGCCGCAGGCTCGATCGGCGCCGGACTGGCCTGGGCCGCTGTGAATCTGTCGGGGGCATCCACGAACCTTGTATCGTCTGCAAACCATGTTAGATGGCGCGCATCGTGCCACCATAGGCCGAAATGGATACCTGTCGCGCAAGCAAGGGCGCCCGCGCCCGAAGGCGGCGCGTGGCGTCGTCGACGAATGCTCCGGTCCCGCCGCGCCGCCTCCTACCGCTCGGGGCGAGGCTCCAGCAGCCCGATCACGGTTGGCATTTCGGTGTCCAGGAACGGGATCGGCCGGCATACCCGCATCGCCAGCAAGCCCAGCCGCGCCATGCGCTGGCCGGCCACGGCGCCGCCGCCCAGCCCGGCGAACAGCTTCGAGAGCAGGCCGCCGCCGACCTCCGCGGCGGCGCCGTGCAGCACCAGGTCCGCGGCGCCCAGCGTCGCCGCCTCGCGCGCGATCCGGCCGAGCAAGTGGCGCGTGCCGGCCAGCCCGGGGCGCTGGCCGTAGGCTTCGGCGATGTCGCGCAGCAGGCGAAGCGCGCGGGCGACGAACAGGACCGTGTCGGTGAGCGCCGTCGGCGACAGCGCCGTCATCGCCGCCGCCTGCAGGGCGGCGCGCCGCACCAGCACCGTGGCGCGCTGGTCGGCCGGACTCATCACGGTGCCGCGGGCCAGGTTGAGCACGCTCGGGCCGTCGTGGTGCGGCGCCAGGGCGGCTCGGAACGCGGCCTCGCCGGTGGGGGCCGGCAGCAGGCGGATGCTCTGCTCCACCAGCCGCAGGGCCTGTTCGCGGTCGAGTTCGGCGGCCGCGCGCAGGTGAATGTCGTCGAGCACCCGCAGCCGGGCGAACCCGCGCAGTTCGTAGCCCAGCCAGTAAAGCGGCCCGGCGATTCCCAGCGCCAGCAGCACCGAAGCGGCGACGCCCCAGCCGGTGCCGAGGGCGAACGCCGCGGCCACCCAGCCCAGGGCATCGACGAGCAGTCCGGTGACCAGCAGCAGCAGCAGGCCTCCGACCGCCCAGCGCCAGGGCGACCGGCGGCGCGGCGTCGGCGGCGGCGGCGCGTCCGGTGCGGCGCTCGGCATCGGGACCGAGACGCGGCTGGTGTCGTCGCTGACGATCACCTTGGGCCAATGCTCCGGAGTGCGGCCATCGCTCATCGCAGTTCACTCCCGATCAGAATCTGCGCCGCGTCGTCCAGTCCGTAATGCGGAATGCCGCCGATGGCGGCCTCGGCGAAACGGGGCGGCAGGAACCGCGGATAGCCGACGAAGCGTTTCAGGAAGAAATCGCGTCCCGGCGGCTCTATCGGAATCTGCCCGGGGAACACCTGGGCGCGGCGTCCGTCCTCGAGGAGATTGCCGACCACCACGTTCACCGGCTGGCCGTCGATCACGGCGCGCTCGTCCACCGTGCAGACGACCGAGGCGAGCGCCCGGAAGCTGGCCGCCGCCCCGTCGTAGCTCGCGCCTCCGGCCGGCCGGGTGACCAGATGCCGCAGCAGCTCCCGAAGTTGCGGTCGCTGCTCGAGCGTGACGTGGTCGGCCTTGGTCGCGGCGAACAGCACGCGATCGATGCTCGGGCGGAACCAGTTGGTGAAGAACGAGCCCTTGCCGTACACGAAGGCGCGCGAGACGACGTCGAGCGCCCGGGCGGTATCCCTGAACACGTGCCAGCCGCCATGAAGCGCCGACAGCACGTCGACCAGCACGATCTGGCGGTCGAACTTGCGGAAGTGGTCTCGAAAGAACGGCAGCACCACCTTGCTCTTGTAGGCTTCGTAGCGCTCCTGCATCAGCGCTCCGAGGCTGCCGGCCTTGTACTTGTCGCCCTCGGCCGGCGGCAGGGGGCAGAACCGCAGCAGGGGAAGCTCGGCCATGTCGCCCCGCCGCACGAACCGGCCGGGCTGCAGGAAACACAGCCCCTCCTCGTCACGGCAGGCCAGCAGGAAGGCGCGATAGAGCTCGTGCGCCCGCCGCGCCACGGTCTCGTCCGCCGCGCTGTCGGGCCCGTGCACGCAGATCCAGTCGAGCCACTCCCTGGCCCGAGCGGCGCGCGGCGCCTCGGCGCAGTCGGTCAGGACCTGGCGGGACCACTGGGCGAAGCTCAGGTCCTTGAGCGGCAGGTCGAGAAGCCATTCGCCAGGATAGTCGATCAGCTCGAGCGCCAGCGCGCCGCGCCCCAGCCGCCGGCCCAGCCAATGGCGGGAGTCGAAGCGCAGGCCCAGTTCCAGGCGGCTGATCGCCTCGGTGTGCGGCGGCCAGCCCTCGCCGCTGCCGAGATGGTGGAGATTGCGCTCGTACGGAAAGGCGGGGACGCCCTCGTCCCGGGGCGGCTTGACCGTGCCGCCCGTCAGCCGCCGCTCGCGCGCGGCATCGAGGTTCGGCATGTTCCGGGCGCCGTTGGCCGCGGACAGCAGATTGTGCGCGAGGCTGGTGATGAACACCGTCTTGCCGGCACGGCTCAACCCGGTCACGGCGAGTCGCAGGGTCTTGGGCATCCCCGCAGTATAGGCAAGCAACCGTCCCGCCCCTAGTGCTGATGCGCCCCGGCGCGGCGTTCGGCGATCCGGCCCGCCGCGGGATGCGGTTTGACGATGCTTTGACGCCGCCGCGCTAGCGTCTCGAAATCACGGCGAGAGACCGTGAGCGGCGAGGGGGGAGACGTGACGGGCGACACCTATTACGAGACGTTTCGCCGGCAGGGAATCAGCCGGCGGAGCTTCCTGCGTTTCTGCACCTTCACCGCGATGTCGCTGGGCCTGCCCCCGGCGATGGCCGCCGACATCGCCACGGCGATGCAGAGCAAGCCGCGCACGCCGGTGCTGTGGCTGCACGGGTCGGAATGCACCTGCTGCACGGAATCCTTCATCCGTTCGGCGCATCCGCTGGCCAAGGACGTGGTGCTGTCGATGATTTCGCTCGACTACGACGAGACGCTGATGGCCGCCGCCGGCCACCAGGCGGAAGCCGTGATCGAGGAGGTGATGCGCAAGTACAAGGGCAACTACGTGCTGGCGGTCGAAGGAAATCCGCCGCTGGCCGAAGACGGCATGTACTGCATCGTCGCCGGCAAGCCGTTCCTCGACCAGCTCCGGCACGTCGCCAAGCACGCCAAGGCGGTGCTGGCCTGGGGGACCTGCGCCTCGTGGGGCTGCGTGCAGGCGGCCAAGCCGAACCCCACCCAGGCGGTCTCGATCGACAAGGTGCTGCCCGACGTGCCGATCGTGAAGGTACCGGGCTGTCCGCCGATCGCCGAGGTCATGACCGGCGTGCTCGCCTACACGCTGACCTTCGACCGGCTGCCGCCGCTCGACCGCCAGAAGCGGCCCAAGATGTTCTACAGCCAGCGGGTGCACGACAAGTGCTACCGCCGCGCCCATTTCGACGCCGGCCAGTTCGTCGAGAAATGGGACGACGACGGCGCCCGCCAGGGCTACTGCCTGTACAAGCTCGGCTGCAAGGGGCCGACCACGTACAACGCCTGCGCCACCACCGGCTGGAACGAGGGCACGTCGTTCCCGGTCAAGTCCGGCCACGGCTGCATCGGCTGTTCCGAGGTCGACTTCTGGGACAAGGGGCCGCTCTACGAGCGCCTGATGGGCATCAACGAGTTCGGCGTCGAGGCCAATGCCGACGCGATCGGCGCGGCGGCGGCGGCGGCGGCGGCCGGAGCGGTCGCCCTGCATGCCGGCGCCAGCGGGGTCCGGCGCCTGGCGCAGCGACGAAACGACGGCGAGCGGAGCGACGGCTGATGGCGACCATCCGCACCCCCAACGGCTTCGACCTGGATGCGAGCGGCCGCCGCGTCGTCATCGACCCGATCACCCGCATCGAAGGCCACCTGCGCATCGAGGTCAATCTCGACGAGGGCGACGTGATCCGCAACGCCGTCAGCGTCGGCACGATGTGGCGCGGCCTCGAGATCATCCTCAAGGAGCGCGACCCGCGCGACGCCTGGGCGTTCGTCCAGCGCATCTGCGGCGTCTGCACCGGCGTGCACGCCCTGGCCTCGATCCGGGCGGTCGAGGACGCGCTCGGCATCGACATCCCCCAGAACGCCAACGCCATCCGCAACCTCATGCACCTGGCCCTGTACGCCCAGGATCACCTGGTGCACTTCTACCACCTGCATGCGCTCGACTGGGTCGACGTGACCTCGGCCCTGCGCGCCGATCCCGGCGGCACCAGCGCCCTGGCGCGCTCGATCTCGCGCTGGCCGAAGTCGTCGCCGGCCTATTTCGCCGACGTCCAGACCCGGCTGCGCCGCTTCGTCGAGTCGGGGCAGCTCGGCCCGTTCGCCAACGCCTATTGGGGCCATCCCGCCTACAAGCTGCCGCCCGAGGCCAACCTGATGGCGGTGGCGCATTATCTCGAGGCGCTCGATTTCCAGAAGGAGATCGTCAAGATCCAGGCGGTGTTCGGCGGCAAGAACCCGCATCCGCACTGGATCGTCGGCGGCGTGCCGTGCCCGATCAACATCGACGGCGCCGGCGCCGTCGGCGCCATCAACATCGAGCGGCTGGCGCTGGTCGACCGCGTCATCGACGAGACCATCGCCTTCATCGACCAGGTCTACATCCCCGACCTCGTCGCGATCGCCGGGTTCTACAAGGACTGGGCGAAGATCGGCGGCGGCCTGGCCGGGCGCAACATGCTGTCCTACGGCGACGTGCCGCTGCACGCCAACGACTGGTCGGACGCCAACCTGCTGCTGCCGCGCGGCGCCATCGTCGACGGCAACCTGGCCGAGGTGCGGGAGGTCGATCCGCGGGCGCCCGACGAGATCCAGGAGTTCGTCAGCCATTCCTGGTACCGCTATCCCGACGAGGCCGCCGGGCGCCATCCGTTCGACGGCGTCACCGAGGCGAATTTCGAGCTCGGTCCGAACAGCGAGGGCAGCAAGACCGACATCCGGCGCATCGACGAGGACGCCAAGTACTCGTTCATCAAGGCGCCGCGCTGGAAGGGCCATGCGATGGAGGTCGGGCCGCTGGCCCGCTACGTCATCGGCTACGCCAAGGGCCTGCCCGAGTTCAAGGAGCCGGCCGACAAGCTGCTGACCGACCTCGACCTGCCGCTGGAGGCGTTGTTCTCGACCCTCGGACGCACGGCGGCGCGCGGCCTGGAGGCCTCGTGGGCGGCGCACAAGATGCGCACGATCTTCGACGGGCTGATGGCCAACATCCGCGCCGGCGACACCGCCACGGCCAATCCCGACCGCTGGCAGCCCGAGACCTGGCCGGCCGAGGCCAAGGGCGTCGGCATGTCCGAGGCGCCGCGCGGCGCGCTCGGGCACTGGCTGCGCATCCAGGACCGCCGCATCGCCGAATACCAGTGCGTGGTGCCGACGACCTGGAACGCCTCGCCGCGCGATCACGCCGGCAATATCGGGCCCTACGAGGCGAGCCTGCTGGGGACGCGGCTGGCGGTGCCCGACCAGCCGCTGGAGATCCTGCGCACCGTGCACAGCTTCGATCCGTGCCTGGCCTGCGCCACCCACGTGCTCGACCCCGACGGGCGCACCGTCGCCGAGGTCAAGGTGTTGTGACCGAGACGGTCCTGGTGCTGGGCGTCGGCAACCTGCTGTGCGGCGACGACGCCTTCGGTGTCCGCGCGGTCGAGGCCCTGCAGGCGCGGGGCCGGTTGCCCGAACACGTGGTTCTGCTCGACGGCGGCACGCAAGGCATCTACCTGCTGCCCTACATCAGCGAGGCGGCACGGCTGCTGGTGTTCGACGCGGTCGACGTCGGCGGCGCGCCGGGCCGGCTGACGGTGATGAACGACGCCGCGGTGCCGAGCTTCGTGGCGGCCTGCCGGATGTCGGCGCATGACGGCGGCGTGCCCGACCTGCTCGCGCTGGCCGAGCTCGGCGGCTGGGCGCCGCGCGCGGTGGCCCTGGTCGGCGCCCAGGTGGCGACGGTCGGGCTCGGCGACGAGATGTCCGCGGCCGTCGCCGGCTGCGTCGGCGCGGCGGTCGACCAGGCCTTGGCGATCCTCGCGGAATGGGGGGCGGCATGAACCTGCTCGAAGAGCTCTCGCGCATGGCGCCGGGCCGGCCGCGCGACCTCGGCGTGCTTTCCCCGGCCGAGGCGGCTCGCCTGGACGATCTGCTCGGCGACGGCGACATCGCCGTCTCGCTCGGCGCCGGGATCGAGGTGCGCGAGAGCGTCTTTCCGGGCATCTGGCGCCTGCGTGGCGTGACCGGGACGGTGGTGCGGCACGGCGTCGAGGTGGCCGAGGTGCCGGCCGCGGTCACGCGGTGTTGCCGCGAGGTGCTGCGTGACGCCCCCGACCGGCGGCCGGCGCCGGAGACGGCACTGACGGCGCCGCTGCTGCTCGACGAGATCGCGGCCAGCCTGAAGGAGGGCGGCGAGCGCGTGATCAGCCTGACCAACCTGCCGATCAACGCCGACGATCTCGCCCATCTCGACGCCTGCCTCGGGCACGGCGCCATCCACGGCGAGGCGGCCGGCCATGGGGTCTGCCGCTTCGCCGCCACCGGCGTGCACCGGGTGTGGCGGGTGCGCTACTTCAATGCCGACGACAAGCTGCTGATCGACAGCATCGAGGTCGGCGACCTGCCGGTGGCCGCCAAGGCGCAGCCCGAGGACGTCGCCGACGGCCTCGCCGGACTGGCGCGGCTGCTCGCGATGGAAACCCAAGGGGGGCAGCATGCCTGACGGTTCATCGTCCCGGGATCTCGAAGGCCTGGCGCACGCAGATCAGGCGGGCCGTGCGTCGCTCTACATCTTCGAGGCGCCGGTCCGCATCTGGCACTGGATCACCGCCGCCGCGGTGATGGTGCTGTGCCTCACCGGGTATCTGATCGCGGCGCCGCTGCCGACGATCGCCGGCGAGGCCAGCGAGTATTACCTGATGGGCTACATCCGCTTCGTCCACTTCGCGGCGTCCTACGTGCTCGGCGTCGGAATGCTGGTGCGCCTGTACTGGGCGTTTGTCGGCAACCAGTACGCCCGCGAGATGTTCTACATCCCGATCTGGAGCCGGCGTTGGACCAACGACCTGCTGCACCAGATCGGCTGGATGCTGTTCCTGGTGAAGCGGCCGAAGAAGTTCGCCGGCCACAATCCGCTCGCCCATCTGGCGTTGTTCGTGTTCTTCCTGGTCCCCGGGCTGTTCGAGGTGGTGACCGGCTTCGCGATGTACGCCGAGGCCGGGCCCAAGGACGCGCTCATGTTCCGCGCCTTCGAATGGGTGATCGTGCTGTTCCCGAACACCCAGGACCTGCGCACCTGGCACCATGCCGGGATGTGGGTGCTGGTGATGTTCGCGATCTTCCACGTCTACATGACGGTGCGCGAGGACATCATGTCGCGCCAGAGCATGGTCAGCACGATGATCAGCGGCCACCGCATGTTCAAGGACGACGAGCCGTAATTTAATCGCCGAATTCCGGGGAGCCTTTCTGCTCCCTCCCCCGCTTGCGGGGGAGGGCCGGGGTGGGGGCCGCGCCTGAGCGCCAAACGGGCGCTGGAGCGCCGCCCTCACCCTCCCGGCCTACCGGCCGGGCTCGTCCCCCTCGCGCAGGCGGGAGAGGGGGAGTCGTTGCCGCTCCCCGGAATTTCGGCGATGAACCAGTTACAAGGCCGTCGGGAGCCCCGACGCCTACCCGCCCGCCGCGCTGCCGGCCCTTTCGGCGTGCAGGCCCGCGAGGTTGGCGGCGATGGCGCTTCCGCACAATCGCCAGCGCCCGCTGGTACAGCGGCTCCGCCTCCGCCAGCCGGCCCATGGCCTGGTACAGCATGCGAGCGCCTTCACCCGCCCTTGCGGATCGTCTCGAGGAAGCCGTTGACCTCGTCCTCCAGCACCCGGATCGGCGCGTAGAGGTCGTCGGCCGCCCAGATCACCTGGATCGAGGCGCCGCAGGAGCTCGCCGAGGTGTGGGCGATGGAGACGACGTTCTCGGAGACGCTTTCGGTCTGCTGGCTGACCTCGCGGGCTTCCTCGGCGATGCGCCGGGTCGAGGAGCCGTAGTTGACCACCAGTTCGGCGATGCGGCTGGCGACCTCGCTGGTTTCGCGGATGGCGCCGCCGATGCCCTGGATCGAGGCGACCGTGTCGTTGGTCGCGCTCTGGATGGCGTCGATCTGCGCCGCGATCTCCTCGGTGGCGCGCGTCGTCTGATTGGCGAGGGTCTTGACCTCGGAGGCGACGACGGCGAAGCCCTTGCCGGCCTCGCCGGCCCGCGCCGCCTCGATCGTGGCGTTCAGCGCCAGCAGGTTGGTCTTCTCGGCGATGTCGTTGATCAGCGCCAGCACCTCGCCGATGCGGCTCGCCGCCTCGGCCAGCGAGCGCACCTCGGCCTCGCTCTGGCCGGCCTGGGCGACGGCGCGGCCGGCGACCGAAACCGACTCGTTGACCCCGCGCAGCACCTCTTCCATCGAGCCGGCAAGCCCGATCGCCGCCTCGGCCATCTCGTTGACCTTGGCCGAGGAGGCCTGCGACGCCTCGACCGCCCCCAGCGAACGGTTGGCGCCGCCGCCGATGTGGCTGGACATGCTCTCGGCGGTGGCCTTGATGTTGTCGGCGCCGGCCGCGACCCGGTGGACCACCGACTTGACCTTGTCCTCCAGCGAGTCGGCCAACTGCAGCATCTCGTGCCGGCGCTCGGCCTCGGCGGCCTGCTTCTGGGCCTCGTGCTCGGCCTTCATGCGCTCGGCGCGCTCGGCGTTGTCCTTGAACACCTGCAGCGCGCGGGCCATGTCGCCGATTTCGTCCTGCTTCTCCAGATAGCCGATGGCGATGTCGCGGCGACCGCGCGACAGCTCGACCATGCCGTCGCGCAGGCTGTACATCGGCGCCACCAGGCGGAAACGGGTGAACCAGGTCAGGAACACCGCCAGCACGACCAGCAGCGCGCCGCTGCCCACGAACACGACGACGATCGTCGTCGTCATCTGGTCGACCGACGCTTCCACCCGGTCGGCGTCGTCGCGGCGCGCGACCGAGAGCCGGCCGCTCAGCAGGTCGAGCGCGGCGATGGCGGCGGCGTCGACCTCGGCCGGCACGGCGGCTTGCGGCCCGGCCTGCACGGCGGCCTCGTAGGCGGCGGCGGCGGCGAGAATCTGGTCCAGGGCCGCCCGTTCGGCATCGTCGCTGCCGGCGATGCGATAGGCCGGCACCACCGCGCGCAGCCGCTCCAGCGAGGTCCGGAACGCCTGGAGGTGGGCGGCGCCGCCGCCGGCGCGGTGGCGCAGGTAGCCGTCGATCATGCCGCCGTATCCGAGATGCTGCCGCAGCTCGCCGAGCAGGGTCATCTTGTTGGCCGTGCCGACGTCGAAGCGGTGCCAGATGTCGTGCAATTCGACCAACCGCGTGAGGCCGGTCACGGCGCCATAGGAGCCCGCCACCAGAATGAACCCGATCAACCCCGCCACGGCGGTCGACACCAGCTTGATGCGGATGTTGTTGATGAACCAGATGGTGCGAACCCAGCTCAGCCCGAGCAGGTTGAGGTCGCTGTCGGCCCGCGTCGCGTACATTCGTACCTCCCCGTACGCGGTGGTTCTCGGCGGCCGGGCTGCCAAGCCCCCGCCTCACCCGCGCTCGAGGCCAGGGTAGTCGGCCACCGTCAAGCCATCGTCAATGCCGGCTCTCCCGCCGGCTTCGCGGTCTCGTCGCGCTCGATCGCGACCAGCGAGTCCGCGACCACCCCGTCCAGCCCGCCGGCGAGCCCGGCCGCCCCGGCAAGGTCGCCGGTCGCCGCGAAGCGTTCGATGCTCATGGCCAGATCGGCGAGCCGCGGCAGTCCGTAGCTGCCGGCGCTGCCGGCGATGCGGTGGGCGGCCTGCGCCACCGCGTCGGCCGCGCCGCGCGCCAGGCCGTCGCGCACCGCCGCCGAGCCCTCGGCCAGCGAGCGCCGAAGTTCCTGCAGCAGGCGCGACAGCTCTTGCGGGCCGAGGCTGTCGATGAGCATCAGCAGGTGTTCGCGGTCGATCAGCTCGCCGCCGCCGCCGTCGGTCTGCCGCGGCGCCGCGCGCTCCAGCACGGCCGCCAGCCGGTCGGGGCTGACCGGCTTCGCGATCACCGCGGTCATCCCCGCCGCCAGCCAGCCGTCCTGGTCCTCGGGAAAGAACTGCGCCGTGACGCCGATGACCGGCACGCCGGCCTTGTCGCGGTCGGGCAACGCGCGGATGCGCCGCGTCGCCTCGACGCCGTTCATGCCGGGCATGCGGACGTCCATCAGGATGGCGTCGAACCGCCGTTCGGCCGCGGCGGCGACCGCTTCGGCGCCGTCGTCGACGGTGGTCACGTCATGGCCGTCGCGTTCGAGCAGGGCGGCCATCACCATGCGGTTGGCGTGGACGTCGTCGGCCAGCAGCAGCCGCAACGGCCGTCGGCACCGGGCCGGCGCGGCGGGCCGGGTGCGGCCCTCGGGCAGCGGCAGCACGAACCAGAACACGCTGCCGCCGTCCGCCGTCGGGCCGCAGGCGATCCGGCCGCCCATGGCCTCGACGAGCTGGCGCGAGATCGCCAGGCCGAGGCCCAGGCCGCCCCGCTCGCTGCCGTGGCGGCCCTGTCCGAACGCGTCGAAGATGCGCTCGCGTTCGTCCTCGGCGATGCCGACGCCGGTGTCGCGCACCTCGAACAGCCAGCCGTCTGCGTCGGCGCGCAGCGATATCCCGATGCCGCCCGTCTCGGTGAACTTGAGGGCATTGCCGACCAGGTTGACCAGCACCTGGCGCAGGCGCGGCGCGTCGCCCCTGAGCACCGGCGGCACCGCGGCGTCCACCGCCGCGGTCAGTTCGAGTCCGGCGGCCATCGCCTGGCTCCAGAACAGGCCGCGAACGCCCTCGACCAGCCGTCTGGGGTCGAAGTCGGCCTCGCGCAGCGACAGGCGCCGCCGTTCGATCCGCGACATGTCGAGAACGTCGTCGATCAGGATCAGCAGCGTGTCCGAACAATCGCGGGCGACGGCCAGGAACTCGGACTGGCGCCGGTCCAGCTTCGTCGACTGCAGCAGTTCGATGACCCCGAGCACGCCGTTCATCGGCGTGCGAATCTCGTGGCTGACGGTGGCCAGGAAGCGCGACTTGGCCTGGTTGGCCGCCTCCAGCTCCTCTTCGCGGCGGCGAAGCGTGTCCACCGACCGGCGGAGTTCCGCCGTGCGTTGGGCGATGCGCTCCTCGAGCGTGCTGTTGGCTTCGGCGAGTTGCCGGGTCAGAGAACTCTCCGCCATCAGAAGCCGCCGGGTGCGGCCGCCGAGGACGACCGCCTGGCCGGCGACCAGCACCGCGAAGCCGGTGGGGATCAGGTCGACGGTGTTCAGCAGCCCGCGGTAGAGCAGCACGTCGTTGACGATGCTGGCCAGGAACAGCCCGACCGGGACCAGCATGGCGAGGGCGAACGGCCGCCGGCGCCAGGTGGCCCAGGCGACGCCGAGGAAGCCGTACAGGACGCCGCCGATCAGCACGTAGTGGAACGGGTCGCGCAGCCGGGTGAAGGCGGCCGGCGTCGTCGACAGCGCGTAAAGCGCGCAGGCGCCGCAGACCGTCGCCAGGACCATCGTCGGCAGGCGCCGGACCTCGCGCGGAAACAGAACGTGCAGCAGCCCCACCATCAGCGCCGGCAACAGGAAGATGCCGACATACTCCGACGTGGTCGAGACGATCGGCGGGAAGTCCGGCATCACCAGATACTGCAGCTTGGCCGTGGTCACCGTCCGGGCCGCGATGATCAGGCCCATCAGGCCCAGCAGCAGGTTGCTTGCGTCGCGGCGGCTCTGCAGCAGCATGAACAGGTGGAACGCCGCCACCATCGTCGCGATTCCGGCCAGGAACCAGGCATAGGAGGTCCGCATCCGGTCATGCAGATGGGCCTCGTCGCGCAGGGCCAGGCTGATCGGCCCGACCCCGGGGCCGCCTTCGAAGTGGTAGTGGTTCGACACCGTCAGGGCCAGTTCGACCCGGCCGGGACCCGCGGGCAGGTCGACGACCGCGGGTGCCGCGAACGCGACCTCTTCGGCCGCGCTGCGCCCCGGTCGGCCCATGCGCAGGACCCGGCGGCCGTCGAGCCACAGATCGTAGGCGAACTTGATCTCGGGGAGGGTCAGCGCCAGCGGCGCGGCCGCCTGAGGCAGCAGCAGGACCAGCCGGTAGGTGGCGAAGCCCTCGCCGCCGAGCCGTTCGCCGTCGATGCTCTGCCCGTTCCAATGGGCCGGCATCCGCACCGGCCGGCCGCCGGTCAGGCCGGCGAGCGCGGCGGCGTCGCCAGGCAGTTGCCGCCAGTGGAACAGCCACTCGCCCTTCAGCAGCACGCGGCCGCGGTCCTGGAACGACCACTCGCGCAGGTCGATGACGCCGTCACGCGCGACCGGACGGTCCGGATCCGGGGCGGAACGGGCGGCGCCGGCGGGCAGCGACAGCCCGAACAGGACCACGACGAGGGTGGTCAGCCATCCGGCGATTGCCGGCAGGTGCGGTTTCATGCCGAAAAATCTCTGCTCCGGACGGATTTCTTACATCTACGGTTGATCATGCTATACATGTCGTCCTGGTTTCGCACTGGTCGATCGTCAAGAATGCCTCGGCTTGAGGTCTCCGTACTGGGTCCGGTCGCGTTGGCGCTGGCCGGGAAGCCCGTGCAGTTGCCGAAAAAGGCGCTGATCCTGATGGCCTATCTGGCGGTCGAGGGCCGGCGAACGCACCGGCGGACGGAGCTGGCCGCATTGCTGTGGCCGGATGCGCCCGAGTCGAAGGCGCTGCACAACCTGCGTCAGACCCTGAGCACCCTGCGCAAGGCCTTGATGCTGGACGAGGACGGCGGTCCGCACTTGCGCATCGGGCGCGACACGGTGGCCCTCGCCGCCGGCGGCGGGCATTGGCTCGACCTCGACGCGCTGACCCGGCCGATGGCCTGCCCCGACGATCCCGACCAGCGCCGGCATTGCCGCGCCGACTGCCTCCAGCGTGCCGGCCTGCGCCGCGGCCCGTTCTTCGAGGACATCGCGTTGCCCGACAACGAGGCGTTCGAGCACTGGCTGACGATCCGGCGCGAGAACGCCGACAGGGGGGTGGCCGAGGTGCTCTCGCGCCTGTCGGACTGCCACGACGGCACCGGCGAGACCACCGGGGCGCTGGCGGTGCTGCGCCAGCGGATCGGCCTCGATCCCTGGGACGAGAAGGCCCACCGCGCGCTGATGCGGGAGTTGTCGGAGAGGGGCGACGACGCGGCGGCCCTGCGGCATTGCGAGGCGTTTTCGACGCGCATCAGGGCCGAACTCGGGATCGATCCCGAGGACGAGACCCAGCGCCTGTACCGCAGCATTCGACGCAAGCGCACCCAGGCGGAAGGGCGGCTGCCCGAGGTGCTGATCGTCGAGGACGAACCGGCGACGCGGGCGCTGTTCGCAGCCTTCCTGCGCAAGAACGGCTTCCTCGTCCAGGAGGCGGCGAGCGCGGGCGAGATGCGCGACGCGTTGGCGCGTGGCGCCTTCGACGCGATCGTGCTCGACGTCAACCTGCCCGACGGCGACGGGTTCCGGCTGGTTGCCGACCTCGTTCGCTCGGGCGATTCCGGCCTGCTGTTCGTCACCAACCGCCGAAGCCGCGCCGACCGGGTCGCCGGCCTCGACCTCGGCGCCGACGACTACCTCGTCAAGCCGGTCCATCTGCCGGAACTCGCGGCCCGTCTCCGCAGCGTGTTGCGGCGCCGCTGACCGGGGGCCCGCTGCGCCCCGATCACCGCCATGACCATCGCGTCATGCGGCGGTGAGGCAACGCGTCCGCAGGTGCTCCCCCGGATGCCGATCGCGAAAGCGCCGGGATCTCGCGCCGCCGCGCCGCGCCCTGCCGAAATATGCCACACCCAGGGTGATGCAAAATGCAACAATGTCCCTTGACGCCCTCTGGTTTAATCAGTAGCCTCTAATTTAATGAACGGCCGAACGGCCGCGCCGTCGATCAGGGGGGGGTCGTGTCGAATCGTCGCACCGTGTTGCCGCTGGCCGTCCTGGCCCTCGTCCTCGCCTCGGCCGATCCCGCCTTCGCCGACCACCCCGCGCAGACCGGCGCCGGAATGCCCTGGTGGGGCTGGCCGATGCTGTTGTTCGTGGTGTCCTTCGGCCTGGGCATCGTCGCGGTGCTGGGCGGCGTCGGCGGCGGCGTGTTGTTCGTGCCGATCGTCGGCGGCTTCTTTCCCTTTCATCTCGATTTCGTGCGCGGCGCCGGGTTGCTGGTGGCGCTGGCGGGCGCCCTGGCGGCGGGGCCGGAGCTGCTGCGCAGCGGCATGGCCAATCTGCGGCTGGCGATGCCGCTGGCGCTGATCGCCTCGGCCTCGGCCATCGTCGGCGCGATGATCGGCCTCGCCCTGCCGGTCAACGTCGTCCAGTTGGCGCTGGGCACCACGATCCTGGGCATCGTCGGCCTGATGATGGTGGCCAGGAAGTCCGAATATCCCGAGGTGGCGCGGCCCGACCCGCTGGCGGCGGCGCTGCGCATCCACGGCATCTATCACGAGGCCTACAGCGGCCGGAACATCGACTGGCGGGTGCATCGCACGCCGCAGGGCCTGGTCCTGTTCATCGCCATCGGCCTCATGGCCGGCATGTTCGGCCTGGGCGCCGGCTGGGCCAACGTGCCCGTGCTCAACCTGCTGATGGGGGCGCCGCTCAAGGTCTCGGTCGCCACCAGCAAGTTCATGCTGTCCATCGTCGATACCGCCGCCGCCTGGGTCTACATCAACCAGGGCGCGGTGCTGGCGATGATCGCGGTGCCGTCGATCATCGGCATCATGATGGGCTCGGTGGTCGGCGTGCGGCTGCTCAAGCGCACCAACGCCGCCGTGGTGCGCAAGGTGGTCATCGGCATGCTGCTGCTGGCCGGAAGCCGCGCCTTGCTCAAGGGGCTTGGAATCTGAACCAGAGACACGGGGAAACGTCGCCATGGCCGAAGTACTGTCTTCCTCGCCGGTCGCGCCGGCCGAGATTTCCGCCCGGGTCGAGGAGTCCGTTCCGGACAGCCTGGCCGCCGAACAGCAGCTCGCCTACGCGGCGGTGCTCGACATCGGCATGAAGGCGGGCTTCGGGCTGCTGGTGGCGACCTTCGCGCTCTATGTGCTGGGCGTCGTGCCGCCGCTGGTGCCGCTGGCGGAACTGCCCGTCCACTGGTCGATGCCGGCGAACGAGTACCTGGCCAAGGTCGGCGCCGGAACCGGCTGGAGCTGGCTCGCCCTGGTGCATCTCGGCGACTTCATGAACTTCGTCGGCATCGCCTTCCTGTCGGCGGTGACCATCTTCTGCTATCTGCGCATCCTGCCGACCACGTTCCGGTCGCACGACCTGTTGTTCGGTGCCATTCTGGTGGGCGAGGTGGCCGTGCTGCTGCTGGGCGCTTCCGGGATCCTTGCCGTCGGCCATTAGTCCGGCGGCCAACGTGGGAGGACGTGCGTGGGGGAACAGCTTTCGCCGCTGGCGCGGTTCGAACGGATTCTGGTGGCGACCGACGGCTCCGATTTCAGCGCCGGCGCCGTGCGGGTGGCCATCGCCATGGCGGCCAAGAGCGGCGCCCATCTCCACGTCATGACCATGGTGCGCACCAATCCCGAATACGAGGCGCTGGCGCCCGAGCTCGTCCGGCGCGCGGCGATCGAGGCCAAGCAGCATCTGGACGAGGTCGAGGACCAGGCGGAAAGGGCCGGGCTGGGCTGCTCGACGCATCTGCGCCACGGCGACGTGCCGCACGGCGAGATCGTCGCGCAGGCGGAGGAGCTGAACGTCGATCTCGTCGTCATGGGCCGTCGCGGCCGTCGCGGCCTGGCCCGGCTGATGGTGGGCGACGCCACGGCCAAGGTGATCGGCGCGGCGCCGTGCAGCGTGCTGGTGGTGCCGCAGGCCGCCGGCATGTGGCGGCGGCACATCGTCCTGGGCACCGACGGCTCGCGCTTCAGCGACGCGGCGGCGGTGGCGGCGGCCAAGATCGCCGCCTGCTGCGAGGCGCCGATCACCGTGGTCACCGCCCTGGTGCCCAGCCACACCGAGCGGCGCCAGCAGGAGGGCCGGGAAGCCGTCGCGCGCACGGTGGCGCTGCTGCGCGAAGAGGGGCTGACCGTCGAAGGCCAGTCGCTGCCGGGCGAGGCCGACCAGGTGATCATCGAGGTCGCCGCGGACCGGCGGGGCGATCTGATCGTCGTGGGCACCCACGGCCGCACCGGCTTCGGCAAGGTGCTGCTGGGCAGCGTGTCCGAGCGGGTGGTGGGAAAATCGCCCTGCGCGGTGCTGGTGGTGCGCGGCTGAGCGGCAGGACGCCATGGCCTCGCTGCGGCAACGGATCGTCGTCGGCCTTACGGCGCTGGGGGTGTTCGTCGTCGCGCTGTCGTCGCTGACCGTCTACGAGTTGTACCGGTTCAAGAAGGGCATCGCCACCGAGGAGGCGGTGTTCGCGCTGGTCGACGCGGTCATGGAGATGCGGCGGTTCGAGAAGAACTACGTCCTGTACCAGGACGAGCGCGATCTCGCCCAGAACAGCGAATACCTCGAGCAAGTCGAGCGTGCGGTGCGCGAACATGCCGAGGCGCTGGCCCTGGCCAGCGAGCCGCAGCTCGCGGCGCAACTGCGCCAGAATCTCGAGACCTACGGCGAGCTGATGGCCCGCTATGCCGCGCTCGATCGCGCCGACGCCGAGGCCGTGGCCGCCCAGGAGACGCTCCTGCGCGCTGTGGGCAAGGGCGTCACGGCCCTGGCCCAGCGCCTCGCCGAGCAGCGCCGCCAGGCCCTGCACCGGGCGATGGACGCCAATCAGGCCATGGTGCTGTTGGCCATGGGCGGCGGCGTCCTGGCGATGCTCGCCGCCGGTGTCATGCTGTACCGAAGCGTCACGCGGCCGCTCGCCGCGATCCAGGAGAAGGTCGAGGGCGTGGCCGGCGGCCGGCTCAGCCGCATCGACCTGCCGACCGCGGATCGCGAGATCAAATCGCTGGTCGACGCGTTCAATCACGTGCTGGGCGAGCTGGAGCTCCGGCAGCAGCAGATGCTGGTCTCGGAGAAGCTGGCCTCGCTGGGCGTTCTGCTGTCGGGCGTGGCGCACGAGCTGAACAATCCGCTGTCGAACATCTCTTCGTCGTGCCAGATCCTGCTGGAGGAAATCGGGACCGCCGAGCCGGAGTTCCTGCACGACCAGCTGAGCCAGATCGACGAGCAGACCGAGCGGGCGCGGCGCATCGTCGCCTCCTTGCTCGATTTCAGCCGCCATCAGCGCTTCATGAAGGAGCCGGTGGCGCTGTTGCCGCTGGTCGAGGAAACCCTGGCCTTCGTGCGTGGCCACACCGCGACGGGCGTGACCATCTCGGTTGACGTGCCGCAGAGCCTGGACGTCTCGGCCGACCGCCAGCGCCTGCAGCAGGTGCTGCTCAACCTGATCAAGAACGCCGCCGAGGCCGCGGCTCCGGTCGGCCACGTCGCCGTCCGCGCCTGGGCCGAGGCCGACGAGGCGGCGATCGAGGTCACCGACGACGGCTGCGGCATCGGCCCCGCCGAGTTGCCGCACATCTTCGATCCGTTCTTCACCACCAAGGACATCGGCAAGGGGTCGGGGCTTGGCCTGTTCATCGTGCACGACGTCGTCAAGAAGCACGGCGGCCGGATTTCCGTCGACAGCACGCCGGGCCAGGGCACGAGGTTCTTGATCGCGCTGCCCGATGGGGGGAAGAAGGAGGCTGCGGCAGTGCGAGACAAGGGGGCGTGATGGCGACGGGACGCGTGCTGGTGGTCGACGACGAGAAGGTGGCCCTGCGCAACCTGGAGCATCTTCTCAAGAAGGAAGGCTACGAGGTCACCTGCTCGCAGACCGGCGGCAACGCGCTGTCGCTGCTGGGCCGCGAGCCGTTCGACATGGTGCTGACCGACCTGCGCATGGAGCGCGTCGACGGCATGCAGGTGCTCAAGGCCTGCCGTGACACCTGCCCGGGCACCGAGGTGGTGATGATCACCGGCTATGCCACAGTCGAGTCCGCCGTCGAGGCCATGCGCGAGGGCGCATTCAGTTTCATCGCCAAGCCCTATCGCCTCGACGAGGTCCGGCGTGTCGTCGCCGATGCCATGGACCGCGTCCACCGCCGCCAGGAACTGGCCGCGCTGGCCGAGAGCAAGACGGGCGAGGAAGCCTTCCTGACCCGCATGCCGCCCCTGCAGCGGCTGCTCGGTACCGCCCGCCAGGTGGCCGGACTGGACTGCCCGGTGCTGATCGTCGGCGAGCAGGGCACGGGGCGCCGCGCCCTGGCGCGCTACATCCACCGGCACGGCCCGCGATCGGAGCACCCGTGCCACCTGGTCCGCTGCAGCGCGCACGACGCGGCGGCCCTGGAGGCGATGCTGTTCGGCCCGGATGGCGGCACCTTGGTGATCGAAGAGATCGAGGCCCTGCCACCGCCGCTGCAAGCCCGGTTGGCGGCGGCGCTGGAAAGCCCCGGCGGCGAGGGCGCCGAGCGTCCCGCGGGGCGCGTCCTGGCCAGCACCGCCGCCGAACTGGGCGAACTGGTCCGCGCCGGCCGCTTTCGCCAGGACCTTCAGCTCGTGCTGGCGATGGTCACGCTGTCGCTGCCGCCGCTGGCCCAGCGCAAGGAGGACATCCCGCTGCTGGCCGTCCATTTCCTCGCCAAGGCCAATTCCGACACCGGCCACGCCGTGACCACGATCTCGGACGACGCCCTGGAACTGCTGGCCGCGTACGATTATCCCGGCAACGTACGCGAGCTCGACACCGTGATCCGCGGCGCCGTCGCCACCTGCGACGGCGCCGTGCTGGAGGCGGCGCATCTGCCCCCCAGTCTGCGCAACACCGACCGGACGCGCAGCGGCCGGCTGCAGACCCTGGAGGAGCGCGAGCGCGAATACATCCTGTGGGTGCTCGAGGAGGTCAACGGCAACCAGAGCCTTGCCGCCCGCGTGCTCGGAATCGACCGGGCGTCGCTGTGGCGAAAGCTGAAGCGTTACGAGGCCGACCGCGTCGCCGACGACTGAGGCGTTGCATTGCGCACGGCGGCGGCGTTGCAAAATGCAACATTTCGCTTGACGACGCGCTTCACCCTGCGGTTACATAATGATAAACGCATATAGCGGGCGGGGCGCGGGGGATGGTTTTCACGGTCGTCGACACGGCCGCCCTGGTGGCATGCCTGGTGCTGGTCATGATGGCCGGCAACGCCTTGGGGCGCAGATTCGGTTTCGCGGCGGTGGACGCCGGCGGTCGCGTGATGCTGCGGCGGATGCGGCGGGCGGTGGCCGATGCCAAACTGGCCTTCGAGCCCTCGCGCGTCCATGTCTCGGGATCCTGCGGCATCGCGATCGACGACCGCGGCGGCGTGCTGGTGGTGGCGTCCGGCCGGCGGACCCGGCTGCTGAACCCCGCCGCGATCCTGGGCTGCCGCAGCGATCGCCGCAGCCTGGCGGGATGGACCTGGCACTACCTGTTCATCCTGACGTCCGAGGGCGAACTGGCGATCTCGTTCCACGATCTCTCGGCGCGGGACGACTGGGCGCGCCGCGTCAGCGTCTTTCGCTCCTCCGCCGCATAGTCGGGGCGGCCGGCCGCGCCTCAGCGCCGGCGGCGGGCGCCGTAGAGCGCCGCGAGGCCGAGGCCGAGCAGGGCGGCGGTGGCCGGCTCGGGCACCGCGTCGCGCGTGACCGCGATCTCGGCCGAGACCGAGCCCGAATTGTCGGCGTTGTTGCTGTCCCAGTAGGCCAGGTACAGGGTGCCGGCGCTGCTCGCCGTGGTGTCGAGGCTGGTGCCGACAAGGAACCAGCCGCCGGCGTCGATGCGGCCGACCAGCGAGCCGTAGAGGAAGCTGGCGCCATCGAACGAATACGTCCCGTAATCGCCGCCGAACGGATTGCCGAGACCGTCGGCGTTCGAGGTGCGGTCCCCCGGCCCGGCCGACCACATGTCGTCGGGGTCGACGCTGATCGACAGCTGGTCGCCGATCAGCAACTCGATGCCGGTGTCCAGCGGCATGCCCGAGCCGCCGGTGCTGTTGGCGAAGGCGTCGACCTCGACCGTGGCGGCCTGCGCGCCGGTCGCGGCGGCGGCGATCGCGATGGCGGTGGTGATGGCTTTGATCATGGCGGTAATCCTGAATCGATCGGCTGACGAACGCCTTGCTTCAAGCAAGAGGCGTGCCGATGGCCCGAATCCGCGCCGCTTCGCGGCTCGGCGCCCGAGGCTGTAACGCGCGCCGACTCTGCCGTCGGGCCTGTTCCTCAGACTTTCGGCGGAGATCGCCTCCGCCTTAGTCATGGGTTCTGCCGCGGCCTTCGCCGCGCTATGACTCGCCGGGGGAAGCGGCCGCCGCGCGGCTTTGGGGATCATCTTGACGGCGTGTTCGCGCCGGGCGAGAGGCGAATGGGGATGGCGGAAAGCCAGTTGCTGGTCGGGAGCACCGCCCTGGCCATCGAGACGACGGCCGAGGCGACCGGCATGCGTCACGAGGTGCTGGTCGTCGACGACAGCCGGCACGTTCGCCATCTGCTCCGGGACTCCTTGGGCGCGCTCGGGGTGCGGATCGTGCACGAGGCCGAGGATGGGGCCGAGGCCTGCCGCATGCTCGAAAGCGGCGTCGCGCCGGACATGGTGATCTCCGACATCATGATGACGCCGCTCAACGGGCTCGACCTGCTCCGCGTCATTCGCAGCGGCGAGACCGCGACCCATCCGTTCATCCCGGTCATCCTGGTCAGCGGCTACAGCGGGCTGAAGAACGTTCGCGACGCTGCCGACCTCGGCGCCAACGGCTTCATCCGCAAGCCGTTCACGGCCAACGAGATCGCCGAGAAGGTCCGCATCGCGCTGCTGCGGCCGCCGATGTTCGTGCGCACCCGGACCTATTTCGGACCCGACCGGCGGGCCGAGCCGCGCCAGCGCACCACCGGCGGCGAGGACTGCGCCTTCTTCATTCCCTGCCCGCGGCGCTACGGCGAGTACGTGCAGGCCCACCCCGCCCAGCCGGGTGGCTGCGGCGCCTGCGGCCAGCCTGGAGAGCGGTGCCGCGGTTTCTTCTCCATTATTGAGCGCAGCGGCTACCGCGTCGGCTAATTCCAGCCGCTTATCAGCAGCGACATACGGCTTTCTCCAGTGCCAACTTTCGGATAGTTTAACAGCGCGAGCGATAATCGCGTCTTCGGAGGGGGAATGGCAGGTTGCACTGCGCCGGAAAGTCGGCGCGGCCCGGCTGCGACAGCCGTGGCTGGCGGCGCCTTGCTTCGGGGAGCGATGATCGGCGCGATGCTCGCGCCGGGCGCCCTTGCGCAGGTCGTTCCGCCCTCGGCCGAACCGGGACGGATCGAGCAGCGCTTCGAGCAGCAGCCGACGCCGCAGTCGAAGCCGCCGGTGGTGATCGCCGCGCCCGACGCGGCGCCGCCGCCGGAACAGGCCGAGAAGATCCTGTTCGCGCTGAGCGAGGTCGTCGTCGACGGCAACACGGCGATCGGCGCCGAGGATTTGCGGCCGCTGCTCGCGCCGCTGCTCGGCCGCGAGGTCAGTCTGGCCGAAATCTACGCCCTGCGCGACGCGATCACCGCCCTGTACCGCGAACAGGGCTACGCCCTGTCCCAGGCGGTGATCCCGGCCCAGCGCATCGAGAACGGCGTCGTGCGGCTGCAGGTCGTCGAAGGCTACATCGCCGAGGTGGTGTTCGAGGGCGTGCTGCCGCCGGACGAGCGCGGCCTGCTGGAAGCCTACGGCCACGGCCTGACGCGGCAGCGGCCGGCGCGCATGCACGATCTCGAGCGCTACGTGCTGCTGATGAACGAGCTGCCCGGCGTCTCGGCGCGCACGGTGCTCAAGCCGGCCGAGGGCCAGCCCGGCGGCACCATCATGACCATCGTGCTCGAGCGTAGCGTCGCCGCGCTGTCGGCCGGCATCGACAATCGCGGCACCGAGGAGGTCGGGCCCTACCAGCTCAATTTCGCCGCCGAGGCGATGAACCTGACCGGCTGGTACGAGCGCCTGGGCCTGCGCTGGGTGACGACGCCGCAGAGCGAGGAGCTGCAGCTTCTCGACTTTTCGGCCGCGGTCCCCGTCGGGAGCGAGGGCACGGTGATCAGCGCCGGCATCCGCCGCAACTGGTCCTATCCCGGCGGGTCGATCTCGACGCTCGACGTCCGCTCGCTCAACACCACCGGACGCATCGGCGTCTCGCACCCGTTCCTGCGCGGCCGCAGCCAGACGCTGCGCGGCGACATCGGCTTCAGCGCCGGCAACTCCGAGACCGAGGTCGCCGGCACCGTGACCTCCGAGGACCGGCTGCGGGTGCTCAGCGCCGGGCTGAGCTGGGATTTCGCCGATCCGTGGACGGGTTCGAACCTGGTCCAGCTCGGCTATCACCAGGGCCTGCCGATCCTCGGCGCCAGCGAGCAGGATTCCGCCACCGCCAGCCGCGCCGGCGGCCATGTCGACTTCAGCAAGATCACCGCCTCGGTGCAGCACGTCCAGCCGCTGATCGAGGGCGTGGCGCTGGTGGTCGCCGCCGACGGCCAATGGGCGCCGCACCGGCTGCTGTCCTCGCACGAGTTCGGCGTCGGCGGCGGCGGCTACGGCCGCGCCTACGATCCGTCCGAACTGGCCGGCGACAAGGGCTGGGCCGCCCGCACCGAGCTGCAGTACGTCCCGCCGCTGATCGTCGAGGGCGTCGATTACCAGCAGCTGTTCTCGTTCTACGACTACGGTGCCGTCTACAACTACGAAGCCGGCCAGAACCACGGCTGGAACGCTTTGGCCTCGACCGGCGCCGGCGTGCGCTTCGGGCTGCTCGGGCTGGCCCATGCCAGCCTGGAGTTCGACAAGCCGCTGACCCGGCCGCCGGCCGCAGAAGGCGACAAGGACTGGCGCGTCTTCTTCAGTCTCAGCCTCCGCTACGTGTTCTGATCCAGGAGCCAAGGCCATGTCCCGCCCGTTCCGCCGTCCCGCCCGCCGCGACCTTCTCGCCAGTTCGGCCCTGGTCGGAAGCCTGTGCATGGCGGTGCCGGCGGCGCTGGCCAATCCCCAGGGCGGGGTGGTGACGGCCGGCCAGGCGAGGATCTCGGCGCCGGCGCCGGGGCAGCTGGAAATCCGCCAGGGCAGCGACAAGGCGATCATCAACTGGAATTCGTTCTCGATCGGCGCCGGCGAACACACCCGGTTCGTGCAGCCGTCGGCGTCGTCGATCGCGCTCAACCGGGTGGTCGGCGGCGATCCGTCGTCGATCCTCGGCAACCTCTCGGCCAACGGCCAGGTGTGGCTGGTCAATCCCAACGGCATCGTGTTCGGCCGGAACGCCGTCGTCGACGTCGCCGGGCTGATGGCGACGACCCACGACATCCGCGACGAGGACTTCCTGGCCGGCCGCTACGTGTTCCACGAGCGCTCGGGCGGCCCCGTCGCGTCGATCGTCAACGAGGGCACCATCCGCGTGCCCGAAGGCGCCCTGGCCGGTTTCGTGGCGCCGCACGTCGTCAACCGCGGCGTCATCGCGGCCAATCTCGGCACGGTGAGGCTGGCCTCGGGCGCGGCGTTCACCCTCGACCTCTACGGCGACGGCCTGTTCAACCTGACCCTGACCGAGGAACTGGCGCGGCAGCTGCCCGAGGGCGCCCTGGCGGCGGTCGAGCAGGCCGGTACCATCTACGCCGACGGCGGCCGCGTCGAGATCACCGCCGCGGCGGCCAAGGGCGTCGTCGACAAGGTCGTCGACATGAGCGGCATCGTCCAGGCGCGCACGGTGACCCAGACCGCCGGCGCCATCGTGCTCGGCGGTGGCGATGCCGGCACCGTGGCGGTCAGCGGGACGCTGGACGCGGCGGGCGACGATGCCGGCGAGACGGGCGGCTCGGTCCATGTGCTCGGCGAGCACGTCCGGCTGCGCGAGACCGCCGATATCGACGTCTCCGGCCAGGCCGGCGGCGGCACCGCGCTGGTCGGCGGCGACTGGCAGGGCAAGGGCGAGATCCGGCGCGCGGCCAGCACCGAAATGGCGGCCGGCGCCAGCATCGCCGCCGACGCGACCCTGGCCGGCGACGGGGGCACGGTCGTGCTGTGGGCCGACGACCGCACCAGCTTCGACGGCGCCATCTCGGCGCGCGGCGGCGCCCAGGGCGGCGACGGCGGCAAGGTCGAGACCTCCGGCCTTCGCCGGCTGTCGGTGACCGGCAGCGTCGACGCATCGGCGCCCGCCGGCCTGACCGGCGCCTGGCTGCTCGACCCGGCCAACATCATCATCTCGAACGCCGATCCGGGCGCCGATTTCCAGGCGACGATATCGAGCCAGGTCGACCAGTATTCCGACGATCCCAGCCTCACCACCTGGATCATGCCGGGCGATCTCGTCGGCTGGCTCAATCTCGCCAACGTCACCCTGCAGGCCTCCAACGACATCACGATCGACAGCATCGTCGACGCGACGGCGAACACCGGCGATTTCGGGCTGACGCTGAACGCCGGCCGCAGCGTGATCATCAACGCCGACGTGCGGCTGCGCGGCAGCTTCGACGTCTGGGGCAACGAGCCGAACGCGGATCCCCTGTACCGCACCTCGAACAGCCGCGCCGTGATCACGATGGCCGACGGCGTGACGATCGACACGACCGGGGGCGGCACGCACGGCAATGTCGAACTCAAGCTGTCCTACGGGGCTCTCGGCGGCACCGGGTTCACCAGCGGCGACCTGACCGTCTCGAACGTCAACGCCGGCGCCGGGCATGCGTTCCTCTATCTCGAGGACGGGGCCGGCTATTCGATCCGCCGCACCACCACGTCGCTGGTCACGGCGGCGAGCACGTCGCTGGACTGCTACATGGCGAGCTGCCTCGGCATCGGCTCGTCGAGCGCGCCGATCGCGCTGAGCACCAGCAGCCTGGAGATCGGTCCGGCGTCCGGCACGAACGACAATTACGTCAGCGTCGACGGCAACGTCACCATCGCCGATGTCGATCTCGCGGGATGGCCGCTGGCCGGCATCGACGGCGACGGCGACGTGTTCCTGACCTCGACGGGAACCGTGACCGTCGGCGCCGCCGCAAGCGCACGCAGCCTGCGCATCGAGGCGACGGGCCTGGTCCTGAACAACAACGTCTCGACCCGCGGCGGCACGCTCGATCTTTCGGCGGCGGGCTCGGTGAGCCTCGTCGCGAACGTGACACTGAACACCGACCAGGTCGGCGGCAGCAGCAGTGCCGGCGCGGTGACCTTCGGGTCGGTGCCCGTCGACGGGGGCTTCGCCCTGACCGTCGACACCACCGCGGACGGTGGCGGCGGGGCCGGCGACATCACGCTCGGGCCGGTCGGCGGAACCACGCCGCCGCCGGACCTGACCCTGAACGGTGGCGTCCTGCTGCTGAACGGCGACGTCCGGGTGGCCAACGCGGGTGTGAGTTTTGCCGGCGTCGCGGAGGTCGTGCTCGGAGCCAACGTCGCCATCGACACGGATCCGGCCGGCGGCAGTGCCGCTGCGGGACTGGTCGATTTCGGCACAACCCCCGTGGACGGCGCGCGCACCCTGACCATCGACACCACCGCCGACGGCGGCGGCGCCGGCGGCGCCGTGACGATGGGCCCGGTCGGCGCGAGCACCGCGCTGACGGCGTTGTGGATCACGGGCGCTTCCGCGACGCTGCAGTCGGTTCGCACCACCGCGAGCATCGATCTTTTCGTCGACGACGTCGCTTTGAACGGCGGCGTCGATTCCCTGACCACCACAGGCGCCGGCAACATCTGGATTCGGCCGCTGACAAATGGCAGGGCCATCAGGCTGGGGGACCCTGGCGCCAGTTCCGAGCTCGTGCTGGAAGACGCCGAACTCGACGCGATCAATCCCGCCGGTTACGCCGCCTACGGCCACTCGACGCGCTCGCCGGTGTTCGTCCATGCCGCCAGCTACGACGGCGGCAGCATGGTGCAGATCCTGGGCACGTCGATCACCATCGATGGCGCCGTCAGCGGACTGGCGCCGCTGCGCTTCGTCAGTTCGGGAAGCATCACCCAGAACGCCGGCGCCACGGTCGATGGCGGAAGCAACTACCTGTCTTTCGTCGGGGCCGCGGTGCACCTGAACGGAGCCGCGGATTCGATTTCGGGCGGCTCCACGCTTTGGCTGAGGCCGTATACCGGCAGCAGTCCCATCATCCTGGGCGCGGCGGAAGCCACGGCAGGCGACTATGCCCTCGAACTCGCCGAACTGGCCACCTTCGCCGACGGCTTCAGCGAGATCCGGATCGGCGACGAGCCCTCCGGCGGCGGCACCGCGTCCGGCGGCCTCACCGTCGCCGCCGCCGTGAGCTTCGACGATCCGGTGCGGTTCCTCAACACCGCCACGATCGCCGTCACCAACGCCGTCACCGTCAACGGCGCCAGCGCCACCTTCGAAGGCCCGGTCTCGCTCGCCGCCGACGTCACCGCGACCGGCGCCAGCTTCCTGTCGACCGTCTCGCTGACCAGCAGCGCGGTCATCGACGCCGGCACCGGCACGGCCAGCTTCTCCGGGGCGGTGACCGGCGGCAGCACCGAGAACCTGACGGTCACCGCCGACGACGTCGCCATCGGCGACGTGATCACCGCCGGCAACATCACCCTGCAGCCGTCCACGCTGTCGCGCAGCATCGGCATCGTCAGTTCAAGCGGCGGGTTCAACATCGACGCCGCGGAACTGGCCGCACTCGACTCGCAAGGCGTCGTGACGATCGGCGCCGCCGGCGGCACCGGCGCGGTGACGATGGGCGACGCGGCCAATGTCGACATCTCGGCCGAGACCTACACCCTGTCGGTGCGCGGCGGACCGCTGACCATCTCGGGCCAGTGGCTGACCAACGGCGCGGCGGTCAGCTTCGCCGGGGTCAGCGACGTCACCCTGGGCGGCGACCTGCTGATCGACACCGACCCCGCCGGCGGCAACGCGCCGGCCGGCGCGATCGACTTCGCCGGCCGGGCGGTCGACGGCGGTTTCGTGCTGACCATCGACACGGTGGCCGACGGCGGGGGAGCCGGTGGCAGCGTCACCTTGGGGCCGGCCGGGGCGACGACCGCCCTCAGCGCGCTGTCGATCACCAGCGGCTCGGCGACGCTGCAGGGTGTCACCACCAGCGGCAACATCAACCTCTATCTCGACACCGTCGACATGCTGGGCGGCGCCGACTCGGTCACTTCGACCGGGGGCAACATCACCATCCGGCCGTGGTCGTCGGAGCGGCCGATCGTGCTCGGCACGATCGGCGCGGCCACCGATCTGTGGCTCGACGACGGCGAACTCGACGCGCTGAACCCGGCCGGCTGGCTGTCCTTCGACGGCGACAGCCTTTCGCAGATCTTCGTCGACGCGGCGACGTACAAGGCCGGCAGCGAGGTCCGCTTCATCGGCGCCTCGATCGACATCTCCGGCAACGTGATCGCCGCCGCCGACCTGCGGTTCATCGCCACCGGCACGATCACGCAGAATACCGGCGCCACCATCGCCGCGGGCGCCAATTTCCTCGAGCTGGTCGGCGCCGACCTGGTGCTCGACGCCGCCGACACGATCACCGGAAGCGGAACCGTGTACATCCGCCCGGCGACGGACACCGACTACATGTTCGTCGCCGGGTCGGCCTGGACCAGCAATCAGTTCGGGCTCGAGCTCGCCGACATCGCGGCCTTCGCCGACGGCTTCAGCGAAATCCGCATCGGCGACGACTCCGCCGGCACCGCCGCCTCGGGCGGCATGGAGATCGCCGACGCGGTCACGTTCGACGATTCGGTCCGTCTCATCAACGGCTCCATCGCGGTCAATCAGCCGATCACGGTGGTCGGCGGCAGCGCCACCTTCGACGGGGAGGCCAGCCTCGGGAACGCGGTGACGGCGGTCGGAGTCGCTTTCGCCAGCGCGGTGGGAGTCACGGCCGACGGGCTCAACATCGACGCCGGCACCGGCACGGCGAGCTTCGCCGGCGCCGTCTCGCACGGCGCCAACAACATCACGGTGACGGCCGACGACCTCGCCCTTTCGGCCAACTGGAGCGGCTCCGGCACCCGCACGCTGCAGCCGTCGACCGCCAGCCGCACCATCGGCCTGGCCGGCGGCGCGGGCGCTTTCGCGCTGAGCGCCACCGAGCTCGGATACCTGCAGAACGACGTGCCCGCCGCGGTCACGATCGGCCGCGCCGACGGCTCGGGGCTGCTGACCGGCGGCGCGTTCTCCTTCGACGACGGCCTGGAGCTGCGAGCCGGCGGCTTCGCCCAGACCGGGGCGTGGACGCTGACCGGCTCGGGCCTGACTCTGGTGGGCGGCGCCGCGAACGCCGACATCATGCTCGCCGGGTATGCCAACGACATCGGCGGCAGCATCGGCATCGCCGGCACCGTCGCCAACATCCGCGACTTCGAGCTGCGCAACGCCAACGCCGGCGCGGTGCTGCCGAGCTTCGCCGGCACGTCCTTGCGCAACCTGACGCTTCATTTCGACGCCCAGGCGATCGATCTGCCGGCGCTGTCGATCTCGGGCAATCTGCAGGTCACCGCCGGCGGCGCCATCGCCGACTGGGGCGTGCTCTCCATCGGCGGCGCCGCCAGCTTCACGACGCGCGTCGACGCCGGCGCGGCGATCACCCTGGACGAGACCGGGTCGACCTTCGGCGCGCTCAGCCTGCGCACGCTGGATGCGGCCGGGACGGCGACCGCCGCCGGCAACGTCTCGGTGTTCGAGGGCGCGGCGATGGACCTGGCGGCGGCCCAGATCGGCGGCACCGCCCTGCTGGAGGCCGCGGGCGCGATCACCGATTCCGGCACGCTGACCATCGCCGGCGCCACCGAGCTCGCCACCTACGGCGTCACCGGGGCGGCGATCACCCTGGACCAGACCGGCTCGAGCTTCGGCGCGCTCAGCTTCCGCACGATAAGCGGCGAAGGCATTTCGGTCGTCGCCGGCGACATCTCGGTGTTCGAGAACGCGGCCCTCGACCTGGCATTGGCGGAAACCGACGGCAACGTCTCCCTGACCGCGACGGGCGCCATCGACGACGCCGCCGCGTCGACGCTGACCGGCACGCTGAGCCTGACCACCCGCGGCGTCACCGGCACCGCCATCACGCTGGACGCCGCCGGGTCGACGTTCGGCGCGCTGATCGTGCGGACGCTCGACGCGGCCGGCACGGCGGTCGCGGCCGGCGACGTGTCGGTCTACGCCTCGGGCGTGCTCGACCTTGCCGGCGCAGAGGTCGGCGGCACCGCCAGCTTCGGGGCCACCGGAGGCATCACCGACTCGGGAACGCTGAGCGTCGCCGGGGCGACCAGCTTCTTCACCGAGGGCGTCTCCGGCGTTGCGATCACCCTGGACGAAACCGGCTCGACCTTCGGGGCGCTCAGCCTGCGCACGGTGGACTCGGATGGCGTCACCGTGCTTGCCGGCGACATCTCGGTCCACGAGGCGGGGGCGATGGACCTGGCGCTGGTCGAGACCGGCGGCGCGGCATCGTTCGGCGCCGACGGCGCCATCACCGATTCCGGCAGCCTCGCGATCGGCGGCGCCGCCAGCTTCATCACCTACGGGGTGACCGGGACGGCGATCACCCTCGACGACGCCGCTTCGACCTTCGGCGCGCTGACCCTGCGCACGCTGGACGCCGCCGGAACCACCACGGCGGCGGGCGACGTCTCGGTGAGCGAGGGTGCGGCGATGGACGTGGCCGCCGTCGAATCCGGCGGCAGCGTCTCGCTGGCGATCTCCGGCGCGACGGCCGACCTGACGGTGACCGGCAGCGTCGCCGGCGACGGCGGGGTGGTGTTGTCGGCGACCCGGGACGTGGTGCTGTCGTCCGGCGCCACCGTCGGCTCCACGGCCAGCGGCGACGCCATCGTGGTCGCGGCGGCGCGCAACTTCGTCAACGATGCCGGCGCCGGCGTGTTCAGCGCCGCGAACGGCAGTTGGCAGGTGTGGTCGACCAGCCCGCTCGACGATACCCGCGGCGGGCTGGTCCACGACTTCAAGCAGTACGATGCGGTCTACGGCACGACGACGGTGCTGGGCAGCGGCAACGGCCTGCTCTACAGCCTGGCGCCGACGCTGACCGTCTCGCTCACCGGCTCGGTGAGCAAGGTCTACGACGGCACCGCAGCCGCCAGCCCCGACCAGTCCAACTACTCGATCAGCGGGCTGATCGACGGCGACGCCGTGACGCTGAGTTCCACCGCCGTCTACGACGACAAGAATGTCGGCACCGGCAAGACCGTCAGCGTCTCGGGGCTGGCCGTCGCCTCGGGCAGCGACGGGAGCGCCGACGTCTACGGCTATCAGGTGGCGAGCACGACGCTCAGCGCGGCCATCGGCGACATCACCGCCCGCACCCTGACGCTGAGCCACGCCGGCGTCGACAAGGTCTACGACGGCACCACCAGCGCCGTCGTCACCGTGACGGACGACCGGATCGGCGGCGACACGCTGACGATCGGCTACGACGCCGCCTTCGCCGACAAGAACGTCGGCACCGGCAAGACGGTCGGCATCAGCGGCCTCGTCCTGTCGGGAACCGACGCGGCCAACTACGTGCTGGCGGCGACCAGCGGGTCGACCACCGCCGACATCACCGCCCGCACGCTGACGCTGAGCCACGCCGGCGTCGACAAGGTCTACGACGGCACCACCAGCGCCG
>CAZJFH010000001.1:0-14384 GCA_964545205.1 uncultured Rhodospirillaceae bacterium | reverse complement strand
GACACGCTGACGATCGGCTACGACGCCGCCTTCGCCGACAAGAACGTCGGCACCGATAAGGCCGTCAGCATCAGCGGCTTCGCGCTGTCGGGAACCGACGCGGCCAACTACGTGCTGGCCGCGACCAGCGGTTCGACGACGGCGGACATCGGCGTGCTGGGCTTGAGCATTCTCGGCAGTTCTGTCGCCGACAAGGTCTATGACGGCACCACCGATGCCACGGTGGCCGTCGGATCGCTGTCGGGGGCCGTCGCGGGCGACCTGCTGACCGTCGGGGCTTCGGGCAGCTTCGCCGACGCCAATGCCGGCGCCGACAAGCCGGTCGCGGTGAGCTATTCACTGGGCGGCGCCGATGCCGCCAACTACAGCCTGGCCGGCGAGACGCTCTACGCCGACATCCTGCCGCGCTCGATCACCGTCGCCGCGGACAGCGCCAGCAAGACCGTCGGCCAACCCGATCCGCTGCTGCGCTATCGCCTGACGGCCGGCAGCCTGATCGGCACCGACGCGCTGACCGGCGGCCTCACCCGCACCGCCGGCGAGTCCGTCGGGACCTACAGGATCGGCAGCGGCACGCTGGCGGCGAGCACGAACTACACGCTGACGTTCGTCGACGGAAAGTTCACCATCAACGCGGTCGCGACCGACGCCGCCGAGGCGGTGACGCGGGCGCTCGACCAGACAGGCAACCCGCAGACACCCGGGACCGACTCCGGTGGGGACGACCTGCTCGCGGCCCTCTCCGGCGGCGATTCGGAGCAGCAGGGCGGCGACGAGGAGGAGCAGGAGGGCGGCCAGCCGACCAGTCTGGCCGGCATCGACGACGAGGCCGAACTGCCGACAGGCGACGCGCCCGACGCCGATCCCGGCGGCGCGCCGATGCCGGCCAATCCGGCGGCCGCGGTGCGCGAGCAACCCGAGGTCGTCGCGGCGGCCGAGACCGTGCGCGAGACCATTTCCGGCGGCGGCTCGCTGCACGAGACGGTGGTCGCGATCTCGGGCGGCGGGCGGCTGGGCGACACCCAGGTGCGGGCGGTGTTCGAATCGGTTTCGGCGGGCGAGATCGTCAACAGCCTGACGCGCAGCGACAATCCGGCGGCGGCGGCGGTCGGCGCGTTGCTCGACAATACGCTGCGCACCGGCTCGGTGCGCCAGGCCGAGGTCAGGCAGGCCCTGAACCAGGGCGGCTTCGCGCCCGAGGTCCAGCGCACTTACCTGAACCTGTTCCAGCGCGTCCAGCACGAGCAGCGCACGCAACTGTTCCAGGGCGCCCTGGCCGAGCTGAAGGCCAACCCGGAGGCGGCCAGCGTGTTCGGCCGGCCGGGCGGGGCGCCCGCCGGGGCACCGGCCGCCGAGCCGGCGCCGTCGGCGCCGTCGGACGGTGGCGCGCCGGCGGACGAGACCGGACCCGGCACGACCTCCGACACGGCGCCGCCGCCGGCCGGCATCGATCTGCCGCTGGGCGGCATCGCGCTGTCCGGGTTCAGCCCGCGCGGCCTGGCGATCGTCGAGGCCCAGGTCGAGCCGCCGACTCCCGACAGCCAGGCGCGGATCAATGGGCGCTGGGCCTTCGTCGACGACGACGGCACCATCCGCACCGAACTGCCGCTGAAGGCCGGCGACAACGACCTCAAGGTCGAGGTGATCGAGAACAAGCAGGTCACCGACAGCTACGCGATAGAGGTCCAGAGCCCGCGCGCCGCCGCCGCCACCGACCTGCCGCAGGGCCGGCGCGTGGCGCTGATGTTCGCGGTCGAGGACTACGACGAGCAGATGATTCCGCGCCTGGAGACCCCGGCCGCCGACGCCGAGCTGATCGCCGGCCAGCTCAACCAGATGCTGGGCTACGAGACCCGGATCGTGCGCAACCCGACCCGGGCGCAGCTCGTCGAGGAGCTGCGCAAGCTCGGCGAGGAACTGACCGAGAGCGACAGCGTCGTCGTCTACTACGCCGGCCACGGCTACGCGATGGAGGACACCGGCATGGGCTACTGGCTGCCCGCCGACGCCCAGGTCTCCAGCGCCGCGAACTGGATATCGAACCAGGATGTCGGGCGGCTGCTGAACCGGGTGCCGGCCAAGCAGGTGATGCTGGTCTCCGACAGCTGTTATTCCGGCGCCTTCACCCGCGAGGCGACCGCGGTCAAGGACAAGCTGCTGAAGGACCCGATCCGGGCGGCGGGCCGGCGCGCGGTGATGGCGATGTCGTCGGGCGGCAACGAGCCGGTGATGGACGGCGACGTCAACTCGCCCTTCGCCGCCGCTCTCGCCAGGGGCCTGGCGACCGCCGGCCAGAAGGCCGGCGGCGCCATCGACCTGTTCGAGCAGGTCCGCGCCGACGTGACGGCCAGCGTGCCGCAGACGCCGCAATACGGCGTCGTGCTGTCGGCCGGCTACGATCCCGGCGCCGATTTCGTCATGGCGCCGCCGCGCGGCGGCGCGGCGTCCTTCTAGGGGCGCGGAAAAAAGAAGGGGCCGGCGCGGTGCCGGCCCCGAGTGGTTTCCGTGGTAGGAGGCTTCTCCAAGAGAAGACGTCACGTCCCCTCCTAAATACGCAAATCAGTACCGAGATGCAAGAATAATTTTTCGCTCACCTTCGGGTTTTCTCCGGCGGCGTTTCGTGCCCATATTGCCTCCGACCAACACCGAATGGAGAAGACGTATGACACCGAACGAGATCGCCCGGGTGGAGGACCACCTGCGCCGCACGTTCGGCAACGAGAAGATCTCGGTCGCGCCGCCGGCCAAGCGCGGTCAGCCGGTCGAGGTTCATGTCGGCGGCGAGTTCATCGGCGTCCTGCATCGGGACGAGGACGAGGGCGAGGTGTCGTATTCGCTGCTGATCAGCATTCTCGAGGAAGATCTGCCGCCCGCCAGCCCGGTTCGCGGCGGTTAAGACGAGTCGGTCGCTCCGCCGCCGCCGTCGGAGCGCCGGTCCCGCGGGCGCGGCTCTTCGCGAGCCGCGCCGCCCCTTGCGCGCGTAGAAGCCCAGGCCGCGGCCAGTCGTGCCGGCGGGCCGTTCACCGTGCCCAGAACAACGGCCGCATCCCCCTGTTGTTCCGATCGAGACGGCAACATCTCCCCGGCGCCGCTGTTGGCAGAAGGGCAAGGCCCGCGTTGGGGCGAACGGCGAATTTCGAGAGGGGCTCAGCATGTCCAACACCGTCAGCGACTTCTTCTGGGAACGAATGCACCAGTGGGGGGTCAAGCGCGTCTTCGGCTATCCCGGCGACGGCATCAACGGCCTGATCGGCGGTCTGGAGCGCGCCAAGGACAAGATCGGCTTCGTCCAGGTCCGCCACGAGGAGTTGTCGGCCTTCATGGCCACGGCACACGCCAAGTTCACCGGCGAGGCCGGCATCTGCCTGGCGACCTCGGGTCCCGGCGCCATCCACCTGCTCAACGGCCTCTACGATGCCCGCCTGGACCACGCGCCGGTGGTGGCGATCGTCGGCCAGCAGGCGCGCAGCGCGATGGGCGGCCACTACCAGCAGGAGGTCGACCTCATCTCGCTGTTCAAGGACGTCTGCGGCGAGTACGTGCACCAGGCCAATTCGCCGGCCCAGGTGCGGCACCTGATCGACCGGGCGATGCGCATCGCCAAATCCGAGCGCTGCCCGACCTGCATCATCATGCCCAAGGACGTGCAGGAGATGAAGGCGGTCGAGACGCCGCCGCACGCCCACGGCACCGTCCACAGCGGCGTCGGCTTCACCACCCCGCGCGTGCTGCCGACGCAGGACGACCTGCAGCGCGCGGCAGCGGTGCTCAACGAGGGCAAGAAGGTGGCGATTCTGATCGGCGCCGGCGCGCTGGGCGCGCCCGACGAGGTGATCCAGGTCGCCGAACGCCTGGGCGCCGGCGTCGCCAAGGCGCTGCTCGGCCGCGCCGCGCTGCCCGACGACCTGCCCTTCGTGACCGGCTCGATCGGCCTGCTCGGCACCCGGCCGAGCTACGACATGATGATGGGCTGCGACACCTTCCTGATGATCGGCTCGGGCTTCCCGTACTCGGAGTGGCTGCCCGAGGAAGGCAAGGCGCGCGGCGTGCAGATCGACATCGACGGGCGCATGCTCAGCCTGCGCTACCCGATGGAGGTCAACCTGGTCGGTGACGCCAAGGAGACCCTGCAGGCGTTGCTGCCGCTGCTCGAGCACAAGAAGGACCGCTCGTGGCGCGAGGAGATCGAGAAGAACGTGGCGCGCTGGTGGCAGGTGCTGGAAGAACGCGCGATGATGGAGGCCAAGCCGGTCAATCCGCAGCGCGTGTTCTGGGAACTTTCGCCGAAGCTGCCGGATCAGTGCATCCTGACCGCCGATTCCGGATCCTCGACCAACTGGTTCGCCCGCGACCTCAAGATCCGCCGCGGCATGATGGCGTCGCTGTCGGGCGGCCTGGCGACGATGGGGCCGGCGGTTCCCTATGCGATCGCCGCCAAATACGCCTATCCTGACCGCCCGGTGATCGCCACCGTCGGCGACGGCGCGATGGAGATGAACGGCATCAACGGCCTGATCTCGATCGCCCACTGCTGGAAGAAGTGGCAGAACCCGATCCTGATGGTGCTGGTGCTCAACAACGGCGACCTCAACCAGGTGACCTGGGAGATGCGCGCCCAGGACGGCGACCCGAAGTGGCAAGGCTCGCAGTCGGTGCCGGAGTTCCCGTTCGCGAACTACGCCCGCATGCTGGGGCTGAAGGGCATCTTCGTCGATTCGCCCGACCAGCTCGCCGCCGCCTTCGACGAGGCGCTGTCGGCGGACCGGCCCTGCGTCGTCGAGGTCATGACCGATCCCAACGTGCCGCCGCTGCCGCCGCACATCCAGCCCAAGCACATGAAGGCGTTCATCTCGACCCTGTGGCAGGGCGATCCCGAGACCGTCAGCATGCTGCGCCAGACGGTCAAGGACATGGTCGCCGACTACCTGCCGACCGGCAGGAAGTGAGGCCGACGGCCGAGGAGCGGCGGGCGCGCGGGTCGACGGCCGCGCGCCCGACGTCTTCCGGGCACCGGAACGCCGGCGGCTGAACGGCGGCATGCTCCGGGGGCGGGGCGAAGACCGCATTGGCCGCATTGCAGCCATACGGGCTCGGGCGGTGACAAAGCCCCCATCGCGGGTGCAAGATTCCCCCCAACGACCGCGCGCGGCGGCGAGGGGGGGACGACGCATGTACCGTATTCTTCGACGCGAGAGTTTTTCCGACACCACCTTCCTGTGGGAGATCGAGGCCCCGGACGTCGCCCACGCGGCGCAGGCCGGGCATTTCGTCATGCTGCGTCTGCACGACGGCGGCGAGCGCATTCCGCTGACCGTGGCCGATTTCGACCGCGCGGCCGGCACCGTCACGGTGGTCGTCCAGGCCCTGGGCAAGACGACTCGCGAGATGCGCGACCGCTATCACGCCGGCGACACGTTCGAGGACTTCGTCGGCCCGCTCGGCCTGCCGCAGCACGTCGAGAAGCTGGGGCACGTGGTCTTCGTCGGCGGCGGCCTGGGCGTGGCGCCGATCTATCCGCAGCTCCGCGCCTTCCACGAGGCCGGCAACCGCACCACCGCGATCATGGGCTTCCGCAACCGCGACCTGGTGTTCTGGGAGGACCGCTTCCGCGCCTGCGCCGACGAGCTGATCGTCTGCACCGACGACGGCAGCTACGGCCGTGCCGGTTTCGTCACCCAGGCGCTGGAGGAGCTGATCGCCCGCGAGCGCCCGGACGCCGTGGTGGCGATCGGGCCGCTGCCGATGATGCACGCCTGCGCCGAGGCCACCCGCCCGCACGGCATCCGCACCCTGGTGTCGCTGAACACCATCATGGTCGACGGCACCGGCATGTGCGGCTCGTGCCGGGTCACCGTCGGCGGCCAGGTCAAGTTCGCCTGCGTCGACGGCCCCGATTTCGAGGCCCACGGCATCGACTTCAAGGAGCTGCTGGCCCGCCAGAAGCGCTTCAAGAGCCAGGAGCAGCGCGCCAACGACGAGCAGGACCACGTCTGCCATCTCGAGCAGAAGCTGCTGGTCGAGGGCAAGCGCAGCTACAAGAAGCTGGCCGCCGTCGAGCCGTTCCAGGTGCCGATGCCCGAGCGCGACCCGGTGATCCGCGCCGCCTGCTTCGACGAGGTCAATCTCGGCTACACCTATGCCGACGCCTACCGCGAGGCCGAACGCTGCATCCAGTGCGTCAAGCCCGACTGCGTCGCCGGCTGCCCGGTCGGCGTCGACATCCCCGGCTTCATCCGCCGCCTGCTGGTGCACGACATCGACGGCGCCCTGGCGACCATCCACGACTCCAGCCTGTTCCCGTCGATCTGCGGCCGCGTCTGCCCGCAGGAGAGCCAGTGCGAGGCGCGCTGCGGCACCCGCAAGTTCAAAAACTACGAGCCGGTGGCGATCGGCCGGCTCGAGCGCTTCGTCGGCGACCACGCCCATCTGTTCGTGTCGCACCGGCCGAGCTTCGCGCGCAAGCTGGGCAAGGTCGCGGTGGTCGGCTCCGGCCCCGGCGGCCTCGCCGCCGCCGCCGACCTGGTCAAGTACGGCTGCGAGGTCACGGTGTTCGAGGCGCTGCACGTGCTCGGCGGCGTGCTGCGCTACGGCATCCCGCGCTTCAGGCTGCCGCGCGAGATCATCGAGCGCGAGATCCAGCGCCTGCGCGACATGGGCGTGCGGTTCGAGACCAACAAGGTGGTCGGCAAGACCTTCACCCTGACCGAACTGACCGGCGAGATGGGCTATGACGCCGTGTTCGTCGCCGCCGGCGCCGGCGCGCCGTCGTTCCTGGGCATCCCCGGCGAGTTCGCCGGCCAGGTCTATTCGGCCAACGAGTTCCTGACCCGCGTCAACCTGATGGGCGGCGACGAGTTCCCCTACAGCGACACCCCGATCGCCATGGGCCGGTCGGTGGTGGTGATCGGCGCCGGCAACACCGCGATGGACTGCCTGCGCGTCGCCAAGCGCCTGGGCGCGCCCGAGGTGCGCTGCGTCTACCGCCGCTCCGAGGCCGAGGCGCCGGCGCGGATCGAGGAACTGCGCCACGCCAAGGAGGAGGGCATCGAGTTCTTCTTCCTGCACACGCCGGTCGAGATCCTCACCGACGAGGCCGGCGACGTGCGCGGCATGAGGGTGCAGAAGATGACCCTGGGCGAGCCCGACGAACGCGGCCGCCGCCAGCCGGTGCCGCTCGACGAATTCGTCGAGATCGCCTGCGACACGGTGATCTACGCGCTGGGGACCAAGGCCAACCCGATCATCCCGCAATCGGCCCACGACCTGGCGCTCGACCGCCGCGGCTACATCGTCGCCGACGCCGAGACCCAGGCCACCAACCTGCCCGGCGTGTTCGCCGGCGGCGACATCGTCACCGGCGGCGCCACGGTGATCCTGGCGATGGGGGCGGGGCGACGGGCCGCCAAGGCGATCGGCGCCTGGCTGCAGCGCGGCAAGGACCACTGGCCGCTGAACGCCGCCGAGGTCGAGGAATTCCAGCCGCCCGAGCCGCTGGCGGCGGAGTAGGCACGGGGCCCCGCCGGCGGCGGGGCCGCGCCCCTGATCAGGCCTGACGCCGCCGCCGGGCGGCCATCAGCCCGGCCAGGCCGAGGCCGAGCAGACCGAGCGTCGCCGGTTCGGGCACGCCGGTCGGCGGCGGATCGGCCAGGCCGGCGACGCCGACCGTGAAGCCGTGCCAGTGCTCCGAGGTGTCGGTGAAGGTGATCGCGCTGAAGGTGCCGGCCAGCCGGATGATGCCGTGCACCTCGCCGCTGCCGGTGAACCCGGTCTCGGCGCCGTTCAGGACCATCGTGCCGGTGCCGAAGGCGCCGGTGCCCTGGCTGACGATCTCGATGCCGGTGCCGAAGTCGACGACATTGCCGTTCCAGCTCACCAGGGCGATGTAGGGATCGGTCACCGCCTGGCCGAAGGTGATCGTCTTGGTGCCGCCCGTCGACAGCGCGATCATCTCGGCGGCCGGCGGGGCGTTGTCGACGGCGCCGCCGGTGTAGGGCTTGGCGGCGCCGGGCTCGGTCCAGTAGTTGGTGCCGGTGCCGGTCTGCGCGAAGGTGTAGGCGCCGTCGAAGTCGACGTCGACCGTCGCGCCGCCGACCGACAGCGTGCCGTCGACGTGATTGGCGCCGGCGGCGGTCCAGTCGGCCCAGTCGATGGTGATGGCGTAAGCGGCCGACGGCGCCAGCGCGATGGCGGCGGCGGCGGCCAGGAGGCTCAGCTTCCAGTTCATTGGTCTTGTTTCCTGCCTTGGTGGCGGAGCGCCACGGATGGCCGGCGCTTAGCACCGCCCGTGCCAGGGCCGATTCGGAAGCGAAATCAACGACCGGCCCCGGCCGGATCGGCGCGGGTGTAAAGGCTTCCGACGGTCGGCTGTGCGTGTGCGAGCAAAAATGCTGCACTGCGGTAGACTTCCCCCCGGCGCTGCCCATCTAGGGGAAGACGGCACAGTCGGGGAGCCGAGCATGCACTGGCGGACGGCGTTTCAGGAATACGTGATGGGCTCGCACCAGCACGTGGTGCAGGCCAGCCCGGCGCCGCGCGGCACCTATGTGCGCACGTTCAGCCGGCGCGGGTCGGGGTTCTCGTGCAGCATGGACTATCTGCCGCGCCGCGGCCCGGCCGCCCGGCTGTTCCAGCGCACCGGCACGCTGGCGCGCGATCAGATCCGCGACGTGCTGCGCGCGGCGGAGGCGGCGTCGGCCGCCCATGCGGAAAGCCGCCGGCAGGTCGGAATTCGGTGGGAGCGCCGGAGCGGCATGGCGGCCGGAGGGCGGCCCCTTCCGGGTTAACCGCGGGCCTGACGCCAGGGCTTTCGGCCGGTGGAGATCCGCGACCTGCTGCGCGAGCAGCGGGGCGGTAGCGGCGCCGAGCACCAGTCGAGAGCAGCGAATCCAGCGCCCTGAAACGAAAACGGCCCCGCCATCGCTGGCGGGGCCGCATCGGAGCGTCCGGGATCAGACGCTGTAGTACATCTGGAACTCGATCGGGTGCGGGGTGTGCTCGAACTTGTACACCTCTTCCCACTTGAGCTCGAGATAGCTGTCGATGAACTCGTTGGTGAAGACGTCGCCCTTGGTCAGGAACTCGCGGTTCTTGTCGAGGCTGACCAGCGCCTCGCGCAAGGACCCGCAGACGGTCGGGACGTTCTGCAGTTCCTCGGGCGGCAGGTCGTAGAGGTTCTTGTCCATCGGGTCGCCGGGATGGATCTTGTTCTGGATGCCGTCCAGGCCGGCCATCAGCATCGCCGCGAAGGCCAGGTAGGGGTTGGCCGACGGGTCGGGGAAGCGGACCTCGACGCGCTTGCCCTTGGGGCTGGCGACGTAGGGGATGCGGCACGAGGCCGAGCGGTTGCGGGCCGAATAGGCCAGCAGCACGGGGGCCTCGAAGCCGGGGATCAGCCGCTTGTAGCTGTTGGTCGACGGGTTGGTGAAGGCGTTCAGCGCCTTGGCGTGCTTGATGATGCCGCCGATGTAGTACAGGCAGGTCTCCGACAGGTCGGCGTAGCCCGAGCCGGCGAACAGCGGCTTGCCTTCCTTCCAGATCGACTGGTGCACGTGCATGCCCGAGCCGTTGTCGCCGTAGATCGGCTTCGGCATGAAGGTCGCGGTCTTGCCGTAGCTGTGGGCGACGTTGTGGACCACGTACTTGTAGATCTGCATCCAGTCGGCCGACTGCACCATGGTGCCGAACTTGCAGCCCAGCTCGCTCTGGCTGGGCGCCACCTCGTGGTGGTGCTTCTCGATCGGCAGGCCCATGTCGCCCATGACGGTCAGCATCTCGGCGCGCATGTCGACCTGGCTGTCGATCGGCGGCACCGGGAAGTAGCCGCCCTTGACGCCCGGACGGTGGCCGGTGTTGCCCTCGGGGAAGCGCTTGTCGGAGGCGTAGGGGCCTTCCTCGCTGTCCAGCTCGTAGAAGGCGGTCTGCATGCCGACCTTGAAGCGGACGTCGTCGAACACGAAGAACTCGGCCTCGGGGCCGACGAACACGGTGTCGCCGATGCCGGTCGACTGCAGATAGGTCTCGGCGCGCTTGGCGATCGAGCGCGGGTCGCGGTCATAGAGCTGGCCGGTGGCCGGCTCGACGATGTCGCAGCAGATGATCATCTGCGCCTGGGCGGCGAACGGGTCCATGACCGCGGTCGACAGGTCGGGCATCAGGATCATGTCGGACTGGTCGATGGTCTTCCAGCCGGCGATCGACGAGCCGTCGAACATGATGCCTTCGGTCAGCAGGTCCTCGTCGACGGTGGAGACGTGCTGGGCGGTGTGCTGCCACTTGCCCTTGGGATCGGTGAAGCGGAAATCGACGTACTTGACGTCGTTTTCCTTGATCATCTCCAAAACTTTCTGGACGGCTGCTTTGTCGGACATGGTGTGCTTCCCAGGTTGGATTGGTTGGGTGCGCCGGACCGCGACCCTTCGCGCCGGCGCGGGCAGTCAGATGGCGTCGGTGCCGCGCTCGCCGGTGCGGATCCGGATCGCTTCCTCGATGTTGGAGATGAAGATCTTGCCGTCGCCGATGCGCCCCGTGTGGGCGGCCTGCTGGATCGCCTCGACGGCGCGCTCGACGAGGGCGTCGTCGATGACCAGCTCGATCTTCACCTTGGGCAGGAAGTCGACGACGTATTCGGCGCCGCGATAGAGCTCGGTGTGCCCCTTTTGCCGCCCGAACCCCTTGGCTTCCGTCACCGTGATGCCCTGCAGGCCGATCTCGTGAAGGGCTTCCTTCACCTCGTCCAGCTTGAAGGGCTTGATGATCGCTTCGATCTTCTTCATGACCCCAGCGCTTCTCGATTCCCGTCGGGACAGGAGCGTCCCCACTTGCGGGTTATCCGTTTAGCACAGGGCGTGCCAATCGACGAGTGCGCTTGCGGCGGGGGTTCTCTCCGCCGAACGGCGGCGATGTGCGCAAATTATGGGCAGGGTTTGCCGCGAATTTGTGCAGGCCGTGCCGGTTCAAGTTGCTTGACCTCGGCGGCCGGCCGGCGGACGCCATCCGCGGCGGCGGCGGCGCCCAAGGAACGGGCAGGGGCGCCTACAGCTTGATCTTCATCTCGATCGAATCGCCGGCCAGCAGATCGAGGTCCCAGCCATAGCAGCCGCCGGCCGCCTCGGGCGTGGTCTCGGCGTTGTGGGCCAGGACCTCGCCGTCGGTGCGGATGCACACGCGCCCGCGCGACGGGCTGCCGAAGCCCTGCAGCTGCCGGCGCTGATACTCGGTCAGCATCGGCGTGACGACCAGCGCCTCGCCGCCCTTGTACTCGACCAGCAGGAACCGCGCCGGGCCGGGCAGCGGCGTGACGGCCTCGGCCGCCAGCCGCCCCCGGCGCTCGATCGCGACCCGGTGCACGGTGGCGCTCTTGCGGGTGTCCGAGGCGACCTCGCCGATCTCGGCCAGCGCCTGGGCGTAGGCGGCGTCGGCGCCGGCCTCGTCGATGCGGCCGGCCTTCAGGTCGCGCAGCGCGAACAGTTGCACGAGGTCGCCCTCGAATCGGCTGAGATACGTGCCGTCGCGGCCGATGCTGACCTCGGCGTCGTAGTCGTTGGGCAACAGGCAGGCGGACAGGATCAGGCAAAGCGCTATGGCCAGAAGACGGGTCATCGGCGGCGGGTCCTCGTATGCGGTTCGCCGGCAGTGTGGCGCAGCCGGCGCGCGTCGGCTTTGAAAAAGGTCAAGCCCGGCGCTATAGCTTGCATCGGCAACCGGCGAGGGGATGCGAGCATGATGGCGGGCAAGGGCGGCAACAGCCTGTTTTCGGGCATGCCGGTGACGATCTTCGAGGTGATGTCGCGGCTGGCGGCCGAGCATGGCGCCGTCAATCTCGGCCAGGGCTTTCCCGAGGGCATGGAGCCCGCCTGGGTGCTCGACGCGGCGGCGCGGGCGACGCGCGAGGGGCCGCACCAGTATCCGTCGATGATGGGCATTCCCGACCTGCGTCAGGCGGTGGCCGAGCACAACAAGCGCTTCTACGGCCTCGACGTCGACTGGCAGTCGGAGGTGATGGTGACCTCGGGCGCCACCGAGGCGCTGGCCGACTGCCTGTTCGGGCTGATCGAGCCCGGCGACGAGGTGGTGCTGATCGAGCCGCTCTACGATTCCTATCTGCCGATCGTCAAGCGCGCCGGCGGCGTGCCGAAGCTGGTGCGAATCGCGCCGCCCGACTGGGCGCTGCCGCGCGAGGCGCTGCGCGCCGCGTTTTCTCCCAGGACCAAGCTGCTGGTCCTCAACTCGCCGACCAATCCGGCCGGCAAGGTCTACGATTCGGACGAGTTGGCCTTGATCGCCGGCCTGCTCGAGGAATTCGACGCCTACGCGGTCTGCGACGAGGTCTACGAGCACCTGACCTTCGACGGCCGCCGCCACGTGCCGCTGATGACCCTGCCGGGGATGCGGAACCGCTGCGTGCGCATCGGCTCGGCCGGCAAGACCTTCTCGGTCACCGGCTGGAAGGTCGGCTACGTCACCGCCTGCCCCGAGCTGCTGCAGCCGATCGCCAAGGCGCACCAGTTCCTGACCTTCACCACGCCGCCCGGCCTGCAGGCGGCGGTGGCGTTCGGGCTGCGCCAGCCCGACTCCTATTTCGACGGCCTCGCCGCCGACATGCAGGCGCGTCGCGACCGTCTGGTCGCCGGCCTGCGCGAGGTCGGGTTCGCGGTGCTCGACTGCGCGGGAACGTATTTCGTCACCACCGACATCCGCGCGCTGGGCTTCAACGGCCCCGACGCCGAGTTCTGCCGCACCATCACCACCCGCGCCGGCGTCGCGGCGGTGCCGGTCAGCGCCTTCTACCAGGCCGGCGACGTCACCCATTTCGTGCGCTTCTGCTTCGCCAAGCGCGAAGAGGCGCTCGACGAGGCGATTGCGCGGCTGAAACGCTTCTTCGCTTGACGAGCCGGGGGCTGAGGCGGTAGATAACCGTCCTCTTCCGGCGGCGGGCGTAGCTCAGTTGGTTAGAGCGCCAGGTTGTGGTCCTGGATGTCGCCGGTTCGAATCCGGTCGCTCGCCCCACTTTCCCCTTCGTTTCAGATGCCCAAGGCGCGCGACGCCTTCGCGCCTGGTCGGCGCCGACGCGGCGCCGAAGGCGTAGCGGCGGCCCGAACGCCCGTTGCGCCCCCGCCTTTCGAGCATTCGTCACCGGCCAGACAGAATTCACGTTCGGCGCGGCGCTTGCGCGGTCGGTGGGTTTTTCGTCGCCACGGCGCCGAAGGCGCGTTTCTTTCGCGCATGCGGCCCGAAATCGCGCCGACTCTGAACCTAGGGGGTAGGCCCGGCGCCTAATCCCGCCGCATCCTACCGAAAATGAACGCCAGCGCTACCTCCTACAGAAGGTGGGATATCGGCGCTCAATCGGATAAAAAAGAACGCAGAAGTCATCGCTGACGTGGCGCGGCTCAACGGCCGCTCACCGAAAGCAGAAATGGATCCGAGACTGGCTCCTCTTCCTATGCTTACGGGGGCATGTATGGAAAACGTTGAGATACTGCTTATTGACGCCAATAAGCTGTTTCGTGAAGGTCTGAAGAGACTTCTGGACAACTCTTCCTTCAGTATCGCCGCCGAGGCCGATGCCCTGCAGGAGGGCATCGCCAAGATGGAAAGCGGCGTGACGTGCCAGGTGGCGCTGGTCGAGTTCGACGCCGGCAACGACGACGTCTCGCTGCTGCACCAGATGCGCGAGAAGTTCCCCGAGCTCAAGCTCGTGGTGCTGGCCGCCACCACCCGCAACATTCACCACCTCGCCCGCTGCTTCGAAGCCGGCGCCGACGCCTATCTGCTCAAGAACATCTCGCCGGACGCGCTGAAGCAGTCGCTGAAGCTGGTGCTGCTGGGCGAGAAGGTGTTCCCGACGCGGCTGGCGGCGCTGCTGGTCAGCGGCCAGGTCGACACCCACAAGCCGACGACCGCCTCGGCCGATCTCGAGGGGCTGTCCGAGCGCGAGGTGCAGATTCTGCGCTGTCTGCTCAACGGCCATCCCAACAAGGTGATCGCCAAGAAGCTCAGCATCACCGAGGCGACGGTGAAGGTGCACCTGAAGGGCGTGCTGAAGAAGATCAACGCCGCCAACCGCACCCAGGCCGCGATCTGGGCGCTGAACAACGGCCTGTCGAGCGAGAACATTCCCGTCCGGCCGCGGCGCCCGCAGGGCTCGATGGAGGTCGGTCCGGTGCAGCCGATCTGAGGCGCGCCCGTCGAAGGGAGCCGAAACGGGGGGCCGCGCCCCCCGTTTTTTTTGGGTTCATCGCCGAATTCCGGGGAGGCGCAACTGACCCTCTCCCGCAGGCGGGAGAGGGAGGGGCCCAGCCGAAGGCTGGGAGGGTGAGGGGAGCGGCGCGTGATAGAGTTCCGAAAGTTCTGCAAAAGCGACCAACCGCAGGTGGTCATGGCAT